>NZ_JABMIV010000006.1:0-352279 GCF_013332445.1 Brevibacillus sp. HB1.1
TTCGCGCTATCAAGCGCTCCGCTTCATTTCCCTACTACAGATTATGTAGTGGTGCCGGCGATAGGACTTGAACCCACAACCCCCTGATTACAAGTCAGGTGCTCTACCAATTGAGCTACACCGGCATTTGTTTGTTTTCGTTGTGTGCGTTTCGTGTGTGTCCCGCTCACGAGATTTAATATAGCACGTATAAATTTTAAATGCAATAGAAAATCTAAAATAATTTCATTCAGAATAAAAATCGAACAAAAAAAGAGCAGTGGAACGACTCCCCCACCGCTCTTTTCTTCTATATATAATATTAACCCGCTCGAAAGCCCTCTCCCAACACTTCCTGAGCAGGGCACAAAATAATGAAGGCATCCGGGTCCACGGAACGCACCATGATTTTCAGCTTACTCACTTCACTTTGGCTAACCACTGCCATGAGCACCTTACGCGCGTCGCCGGTATATCCACCAGCACCATCCAACAAAGTGACGCCACGATCCAAATCATACAAGATGGTTTCTCTCAGCGTATCTGTTTCATTCGAAATGATATAAGCGACCTTGGAAGTATTCCAGCCCATCTGAACAATATCAATCGTCTTGCTGGTCACAAACAACGCGATAAGTGCATACAATGCTTTTTCCGGATCGAATACAATCCCCGCAAACAAGATCACTAGTCCATCAAATACAGCTACACATGCACCCAAGCTAAACCCTGAATATTTGTGGAGGATTTGTGATGCAATGGAAAAACCGCCCGTCGATCCTCTCCCCCGAAACACGATACCAATCCCAAGCCCTACCCCGATTCCCCCATAAATACTTGCCAGCAGGAGGTTCGTCGTTAACGGCTGTAGGTGACTGGTCAGCATGACACACAACGGGAGAACAATCGAACCAACCGCCGCCTTCATACTGTATTGCCGATCGAGTAGTTTAAATCCTAATAGAAACAAAGGAATATTCATTGCCCATTGCACGACTGCTGGAGAAAAGCCAAACAAGTTATGCAAAATCGTAGACAGCCCAGAAACGCCTCCAGAAGCAATTTGGTTTGGATTCAGAAACAGATTGAAACTTGTTGCCAATACTAGCGATCCTAGAACCAGCATGCCGTATTCGAGTATTTTTCGCTGCGGACTGTTCATCTGGATTGCGGTTCGTCTTTTTCGTGCCACATGGTTCCACTCCTGACATTATCACGTAAGAAAAATCCGCACATACACTACCATGTTTTGGTCGAAAAGAAAACCCCTATTTCCTCATCCCTCTTATGTAAGATTTACGCATCCCTCAGAAACATGCACGCTCATGCCAAGAGCTGGATAAGATATGGAAAGAAAAAGTTGACTGTACACAAAATAAAAAGGATAATTATAATATAGTAATTATTATAATCTAAGAACGGGGTGACCTGTAATGGATCAACATATTGTCAGTGTCACACAACAAGTAAAGCATCTAGGAAAAAGATTAACCATCCAAAGAAGAGCCGTACTCCTTCTTATGCTTAGCAATCGGAAATACTATACAGCCAAAGACGTTTACCATGCTTTAAAAAACGAGATGCCAAACATCACACTCTCAACCGTTTACACCAGCCTGCGCTTTTTCGTGAAAATGGGTATTCTCAAGGAGCATGTTCACCACGACTCCCCCAATCAATTTGAATGTGTGGTAACCATGGACGACATTCAGTTGCCAGAAGTCATTTGATTCCTACTCCTTTTCCTCAACGAAAAAACTCCTGAAATCATCAGGAGTTTTTTTGTATGCTGTCAGCTATTAAAAATCAAAGTTATCCGGGTCTGGACCAACTCGGTGATTTTGGTTCAGCGCATGAATCATTTCCATGTCTTCTTTCGACAGTTCGAAATCAAATACGGATGCATTCTCGACGATTCGATGCTCCTTAGTCGACTTTGGAATGGTCACAACGCCATTTTGCAAATCCCAGCGTATAATGACTTGAGCAATGGACTTCCCGTATTTTTCTGCCATACCCTTTAGTACTGGATTGTCCAATAGTTGTCCTTGCATCAGCGGAGACCATGCTTCAAATTGAATTCCTTGCTCCTTGCAGTAGGCACGCAGTTCATCTTGGGACAGGCGCGGATGGAATTCCACTTGGTTCACCATCGGCTTAATCTCAGCGTCTTTAAGCAGTTCCTCTAAATGATGAACGTGGAAATTGCTTACCCCGATGGCTTTTACCAACCCTTTTTTGTATAGCGTCTCTAATGCTCTCCATGCTTCTTTGAACTTTCCTTCTACCGGCCAGTGAATGAGGTACAAGTCCAGATATTCCAGCCCGAGTTTTTTCAGGCTCGTCTCATATGCTTCCAACGTGGACTCATACCCCAAATCCGAATTCCATACTTTCGAGGTAACAAAAAGATCTTCTCGCGTGATGCCCGCTTCCTGCAAGCCTGCACGGATTCCACGGCCAACACCTTCTTCGTTGTTATAAATAGCGGCTGTGTCGATACTGCGGTAGCCGTGCTTGATTGCTGTTTTTACAGCTTGCTCGAGCTCCTGACCTTCCTCTACTTTAAAAACACCTAGACCTACCCAAGGCATTTTTACTCCGTTGTACAGCGTAGTCGTATCTTGCAAATGTTTTGGCATAACTTGTCTCCTCCATCCATGTTCTCTATGTTAGTATGACTGTTTCCAGTCACCCAATGTGCTTCATGTCGTTTGACAAGTGTTATTATGAGAGAAACTAACCAAAAGAAAAAGTACGCACTTTTTTGTGTGATAGGCACCAAAAAGTACCTATCATTCAGGAGGAAATCAACTGTGAAGAAGAAGTATAACATATCAGTGGAAGCCACACTCGAAGTCATCGGCGGTAAATGGAAATGTGTTATTTTGTGTCACCTGACTCACGGAAAAAAACGTACGAGTGAGTTGAAAAGACTGATGCCGGGTATTACGCAGAAGATGCTGACGCAGCAACTGAGAGAGCTTGAAGACGATGGCATCATCAACCGGATTATTTACAATCAGGTTCCGCCAAAAGTGGAGTATGAGCTCAGTGAGTACGGCTGGACCTTGAAAAGTATTCTCGATTCGCTCTGCTTATGGGGCGAAAAGCATATCATTAAGGAATACGGCGACAAGTATGCTGTATTGGAAGAAAGTATCTTAAATCAATAATAGAATGGGAGTAGGTGAAGTGGCTTGGGAGCAATCGAAACGCCTGTATTACGTAAATTGGGCAGCTCAGACCTGATGCTTTCTCCTCTAGGCCTAGGCTGCTGGCAGTTCAGCAATGGACAGGGAATGGTGGGGAAGTTTTGGCCTGTCATTGGACCTCACGATGTTTTACAAATTGTGCAGACGAGTTTGCGTGGGGGCATAAACTGGTTTGATACTGCGGAAGTATACGGCAAAGGTCAATCAGAACAGATGCTGGCAAAAGCCTTAAACGACGCCGGGCCACTAGCGGATTCCGCTCATATTGCGACGAAATGGTGGCCTGTCCTGCGTACCGCCAAAAGTATCGGGAATACAATCGACGAACGCATTCGTTTGCTCGATAACCGCACCATCCATTTGCATCAAGTCCACCAGCCCTACTCCTTGTCTTCTGTTGCAAGCGAAATGAATGAAATGGCCAAGCTCGTCAAGCAAGGCAAGATTCAGAACGTGGGCGTAAGTAACTTTTCCGCCAAAAGTATGCGAGAAGCCGATCGCGTATTGCGCGAGCACGGTCTGCGTCTTATCTCCAATCAAGTGAAATACAGCCTGCTGGACAGAAGGATCGAACAAAACGAGATCCTGGATACGGCAAAAGAGTTGGGCATTGCGATTATCGCCTATTCTCCGCTTGAGCAAGGGATTCTAAGCGGCAAATTTCATAAGAATCCAGCCCTTGTCCAGTCCATTACAGGCCCCCGAAAATGGACATCCGCCTTTCGTTCTGCCGGGCTAAAAAAGTCTCAGCCCCTCATCACGGTCCTCGAGGAGCTGGCACACAGATACGATGCATCCGCTACACAAATCGCCTTGAACTGGTTGATTCACGCTCATGGTGAAACGGTCTTTGCGATTCCAGGCGCTTCCAAAGTCCATCATGCGGAGGAAAATGTCAAGGCCATGCGCTTTTCTTTGACATCGTCTGAATTGCAAGAGATCGATGCAGCCTCCAAGCAAGTTTTAGCTATCAACAAATGAAAAAGCTGCCGATCTAATCGACAGCCAAAATGGCGTAGTCATACACAGCTCTTCCCAGTAAGCCTAGTGTGTTCAGAGCGGACTGAGCGGTTACATCTTTGGATAAGGCCGTAATGGAAAAGCAGCGATTGTTCGTATACAGCAAGCCTACATCATGCTGTCTACCGGTATCCCAGCCCGATTTACACGGCAGTTCCCATGCAGGATAATTGGATTCTTCCTCGCTTGGCAATTGGGACGGCAGACCATTACGGACTTGCTGCTTTTTCATAATGGCGATCATCTCTTTACAGGCATGCTCAGACAAATAACTGCCCGTTGCCATTTGACCTAGCATACTCGCAACATCTCCAGCCGTTATCTTATTGTTTTCTGTGATGTCGAGTGGATAAATCATCAGCTTGCGTGAATAACAGCTTTGGCGCATTCCCAGATCGATCATAGTCTGGTCGATCTTCGCTTTTCCTACCAAATCAATCAGCATATTTGTCGCCGTATTGTCGCTCTGAATAATCATGAGGGTCACCAAGTCGCGAATCGTAAGCTTCAAGCCTGGAGATAGCGCGTACAAAATCCCCGATCCCCCAACCAAATCCTCTTGGCGTAGAACAAGCGGATCATCCAATCGAAAATGCCCTTGCTCACTTGCCGCGAAAACGGCTGCCATGATCGGCACTTTGATCACACTCTCCGCAATAAACAGCTCGTCCGGTACATGTTCAAAACGGGTTCCTTTAGCTGAGCCTTGCTCCTCCACAACGACGCCCCAAGTCCCCTCCGCTTGTCCGATAATGGCCGACAACCTTATTTCCAGCTCCACAGCTTTTCTTCCTTTCTCCTGTTGGCTTATCGTTTCTTGCCGCTTTCTTTTTATCATACTATTCCGAAAACGAATCAGACAAGAGACTACACCTGCTTACGTTTCGTTTATCCATCCTGAACTTGGAAATAATACGTAAGATAAACCTACGGACAAGGTGAGACTTCATGCAGAACTCCGATAAGATTGGCAGCCGTCAATTTGTCATCCTCGTCACATTCATCACCATAGGAGATTCCATCCTGATCTTACCTTCCGTACCTGCGACTGAAGCAAGTCACGATGGATGGCTATCAGGATTGATCGGCATGGTACTGGGGCTAGCCATCGTATACTTGTTTTGTGTAGTCGGTCGCATCTACCCCGAACAAACGCTGATTGAAAAGAGCAAGCTCATATTTGGGCGTTGGCTCGGCACGTTCTTTTCTCTCTTCTTTTTGGGAGCTATTTTAATCAACGGCGCTGTCTATATACGGACGATTGGGGAATTCATGACCACGCACATCATGAAAGCAACACCCATCCATGCTGTCATGTTTCTATTCGTTGCCTCCGCCATATACGCTGTTCGATTAGGCCTTGAAGCTTTTGCACGGACCAGCGAAATTTTTTTCCTCTGGTTTGTCCTTACGTTCGTTATGTTTTTACTTTTGTTAAGCCCTCAGTTCCAATTCGAGAACCTTTTCCCCTTCATGGAAAATGGCATAAAGCCCGTCATAAGAGGAGTATTTGCAGTCACGGCTTTTCCCTTCTCGGAGCTGGTTATTTTTCTCATGATCACTCCGCTCCTCGATGCAAAACAAAAGCTCACGTCTGCTTTTTTGCGCGGAGCCATTTACGGTAGTCTTTGTCTACTTGCCGTCATCTTCTCATCGCTTTTGGTGCTCGGCCCGGAATTGGTTTCCCGTGAGACATTTCCGAGCTACTCCCTCGCCAAACGAGTCCATGTAGGAGAGTTCTTTCAAAGGCAGGAAGCAATGATGGCTCTCATGTGGTTTGTCTCCATTTATTTCAAAGTCGTACTGTATATGTATGGTTTCTGCGTGGGTATAAAGCAGCTTCTCCATTTAAAGGAGCATCAGTCGCTCACCATGCCCATTTGTATCTTATTTGTCGCCATCGCGATTATCATCGTTCCAAACGGAGCTTTTTTATACGAAACGTATACGTATTGGCCATTCTTTGATTTAACAAAAGGCTTCCTGTATCCGCTGATTCTCATCGTCGGTTATTGGATACGGAAGCAAATAAAAAACAAGCCGGCATCCTTCCAGAAATAAGATGTCGGCTTGTTTTTGCTTATAGTAGTTGTTTGATGGCTGCCACTCGCTCTGCATCGACGTATCGGAGAGCCTGTCCTTCTTCTCGTACTGCCGATCCAAAATGAACCTCTTTGACACCCGTACGTTTCGCGAGGTCTCCAACGTTAGCCAGCGACAATCCGCTTCCTGCCAAAATCGTGAGCTGTGTGTTCTCCGTCAGCTTGACGAGCTGCTCGATGCAATCAGCTCCTTCGATGGCCGTTTTTTTGCCGCCAGAGGTCAGAATGGTACGAACTTGGGGATATTCCAGGAGAATACGCGCTGCTTCGATTTGATCTACAGCATCATCAAAAGCACGGTGGAACGTCACATTCAAAGTACCTGACTCTCCAAGTAACAGCTCCACTCCCCGCTGATCGAGTCTATTTTCTGGAGTCAGCATGCCAAATACGACACCTGCTGCCCCAAGCTCACGGATGATACGTACATCCTGCCGCATGACCGCAAGTTCTTCTGCTGTATAGCAAAACGATTGGCTATGCGGTCGCACCATGACGTTTACCGGGATGGAAACCGCCTTGACCACTGCGTCAATCAATCCCCAGCTCGGAGTAATGCCTCCCTCCAAAATTCCCGAGATGAGCTCCAGCCTGTCAGCTCCACCCTGCTCTGCACGTTTTGCATCCTCAACTGAAGTCGCAATCACTTCCACTAGCATGATACTTCGCCTCCGTTATTAGCATTTGTTCAAGACAAAAACTGGTCGTTTCTCCCCTACCACCAACTGATTATCGTTTTTAATGGCTTTTGGCGCCAGCGCATGCAGTCGGTCGATGGTTTCCTGATTCTCATACTGAATCTGCTCCAAGATCGATGCAATAATAAGCGGCCATACTAATTCAGAGCCATTCAGTACCTTAAGCGAGAAGCTGAGTCTCTCTTTTTTCAAAGCAAAGCCGTATACGCCCATCGCTCCGCCTTTGGCGATTATATTTTCATCCATTAAAAGCGCTGTACAGATGAAGTTGTGACTGGCAATGATCTCGGGACTGCTCGTCATCCAGCCTGTCACTCTCCCTACAGCCTCACGCGTCATGTGATCCTCGATCAGATCCGGGCAAGCGAGCTTTAGATATGCGATCGCCAGATGCTTGAGCGGCAGCGCAAAAACCGGGAAGCCACAGCCGTCGACGCTGAGCTGAACCTGCTCTTTTGGATAGTCAGCCAGGTTGGCAAACACCTCTAATGCCTCCTGTTGCGCTGGATGCTCTGCCTTGTAGTAATCATGAGTGGAATATCCTTGATCCTTTGACAACGCCAAGTACCCCAAGTGCTTTCCTGCACAATTATGAAAGAGCCTGCGTTTTTCTATGCCTTGGGACAAGCAAGTAAACTTCGGTTCCTCGTTTAGCGGATAAGTCGGGCAAGTGAGCAATTCGTCTTCCTGAATGCCGGTCTTTCGTAAAATCGACTCCAAGCCTTCCATATGATAGACTTCACCACGATGTGAGGCCGCAAAGAGTGCTGCTTCGCTGCTGTTCAGTCCGAATTTTTCATCAATTTTACGTTTAGCGATGGGAATGGCTTGAAAGGGCTTCGCTGCGGAGCGCAATAAGGTGATATGGTTCTCATCGCCTACCCGATAAGCCACCTCTCCTTTTTCATTTACGCCGCACACGATGCCGTTATGTACGTTCTCCAGAATGCCGCCGCGATATTCTTCCACGAAAGGGACATCTCTCATCAAAATCACCCGCTCCACTCCATGTTGATCGATTATGAAAAAAACACTAGCAGTAGCACCCTCCATCCGTCAATCTTTTTCCAAGCGATAATCCCCCCACTTTGGCGCTGATTGTTGTATAATGTCTCAAGGTGCCCATTTGGGTTCCACAAATAAGAAATCCGTGCATCTGCACGGGAGAGGTTCGCGAACTCCCTCTATAAAAAACTAAGCAGGATAACAGTACCTTTCTTTGGTATTGTTTTTGTTTTTTTGATGGAAAGTTCAAGAACTCTCTTTCTTCTAATTCAATCAAAGTGTGTGTTCAAAAAGTCGGCTTTTCAGCACCGAGAAAGTGGTGAGAACCTGAAAAAGGAGGAGCGGAGTGTAGGGAACCTACATGAGCACCGGACTTCGAAGGTGGACGCCAGTTTCGATGTCGAATCAGCTTTCAGAACGACTTCGTGATCAAAAGACGACTTTTTGAACTACCTCTACAAGGAGATGGAGAGCAATGAAAAAGGAAAAAGCCGTCGTTGTCTTTAGCGGAGGTCAGGACAGCACTACCTGCCTGTTTTGGGCGAAAGAGCAATTCGGCGAAGTAGAAACCCTCACGTTTGATTACGGGCAGCGACACAAGCTGGAGATCGAGTGCGCCCAACAAATTGCCGCAGAGCTCGGCGTCAAAAACTCCGTATTGGACATGAGCCTGTTAAACCAGCTCGCGCCCAATGCACTCACCCGCACAGATATTGACATTACCCAGGAAGAAGGCCAATTGCCATCCACGTTCGTCGACGGACGCAACCTGTTGTTCCTTTCCTTTGCGGGCGTTTTCGCCAAGCAACGAGGAGCACGTCACTTGGTTACCGGTGTATGCGAAACGGATTTTAGCGGTTATCCCGACTGCCGTGACGCCTTTATCAAATCACTGAATGTGACGTTGAATTTGTCGATGGACTATCCGTTTGTGATTCACACGCCGCTCATGTGGCTGAACAAAGCACAAACGTGGAAGCTGGCGGACGATCTGGGTGCCTTCACCTATATTCGCGAAAATACCCTCACCTGCTATAACGGCATCAAAGGAGATGGCTGTGGCGAATGCCCTGCCTGCCACCTGCGAAAAGCTGGACTGGACACTTATCTTTCCGAGAAAAATCAACCTGGAGAACAAGCCTGATGAGCGCGAACTTTGATTTTCGTATTGTCGATCGCATGCAGGCACTGGGTACCCATATTCAAAAATCACAGCTTCGCTACCATAACAAACGCGTTTTGGTAAGCAAGGAATTTACTTTCGACGCTGCACATCATCTGCACGCCTATGAAGGAAAGTGCAAAAATCTCCACGGTCATACGTACACGGTCGTCTTCGGCATCAGCGGCTTTCCGGACGAGATCGGACTCGTGATCGATTTCGGTGACATCAAGCAAATCTGGAAAGAGCACATCGAAATTTATTTGGATCATCGTTATCTGAATGAAATGCTCCCTCCAATGAATACCACCGCCGAAAACATGGTCGTGTGGATTTTCGAAGAGATGGAAAAGCAATTGCAGTCAGATGCCTACCGCGACCACTACAACGACGCTCGGGTAGAGTTCGTTCGCCTATTCGAGACACCGACCAGCTATGCAGAGGTAAGACGGGAGTGGATGATGGAATGATCCCGGTCTTGGAAATATTCGGCCCTACGATTCAGGGCGAAGGAATGGTTATCGGACAAAAAACGATGTTTGTGCGAACAGCTGGCTGTGACTATCGTTGTAGCTGGTGCGACTCCGCTTTTACCTGGGATGGATCTGCCCGCGATGAAATCCAGCAAATGTCTCCCGAGGCGATCTGGGAGGAGCTCACTCGCTTGGGCGGGGACCGTTTTTCCCATGTCACGATCTCCGGGGGAAATCCTGCGCTTTTGACTGGCATCGGCGACTTACTCACCCTGTTGAAGGAGCATGGCATTCGCACAGCAATCGAAACACAAGGCAGCAAGTGGCAAGCATGGCTTCCACTGATTGACGACATTACGATTTCACCCAAGCCGCCTAGCTCCGGGATGGAAACAGATTTTCAAGCGCTTGATCGAATTGTACACGAGCTTTTGGAACAAAAACATCCAGGACTTAGCCTGAAAGTGGTTGTTTTCGACGATGCTGACTTTGCCTATGCACGCACCATTCATCAGCGTTTTCCAGAGGTACCTTTCTACTTGCAGCCAGGAAACAGTGATCTGACGGACGCTGATACGCCTCGGCTTCGGGATAAGCTTTTGGAGAGCTTTGAATGGCTAATCGATCATGCGATGGCGACACCTGACATGAATGACGCGAAGGTTCTACCTCAACTACATGCGCTTGTCTGGGGCAATAAACGAGGCGTTTAAACGATATTTTACTCACATGGAAGAAAAGAGGACTGTACTCATATGGCACATCAACAAGAACGCGATTTATCCTCCCTCACTCTTTTAGGGAATCAAGGCACAACGTACAACTACTCCTATGACCCGAGCGTATTGGAGTCTTTTGACAACAAGCATCCGTACCGTGATTATTTCGTAAAATTCAACTGCCCGGAATTCACGAGCCTGTGCCCGATTACCGGTCAACCAGACTTTGCGACGATCTATATTAGCTACATTCCTGACATCAAAATGGTAGAGAGCAAATCACTCAAGCTGTACTTGTTCAGCTTCCGCAATCACGGCGATTTCCACGAGGATTGCGTCAACGTCATCATGAACGATTTGATCAAGCTGATGGACCCCCGCTACATCGAGGTATGGGGCAAGTTCACTCCGCGCGGCGGTATCTCGATCGATCCGTATTGCAACTACGGGAAACCGGGGACAAAGTACGAGGAGATGGCGAGTCATCGGATGATGAATCATGATATGTATCCGGAAAAAGTGGATAATCGGTAGAGCCAACAGGTTATGAAAAAGGAAAAACCCTTATTGTAAATAAGGGTTTTTCCTTTTTCAATTGGAAACCAGGCTCGCGATTGTTGGTGTGACTCTACTCCTTCTGCTACGGTTTACTGCGGAAGGAGGTGATTACTATGACCAAGCATCTGTATTTTTACGCAAGTTTCGAAGATGCAGCGCGACTCAATCGGGAGTTGATTCAGCTGGGCTACAGGAATTACTATCTGGAGCCGCACGAACACCTAGTTGCTTTTGTTTTCGAGCCCGTTACCGAGGTGAGTCACGCCATCTTGAGACACTTGTTTGATGCAGATGATCTGTCACACTTAGAAAACTAACGCTGCAGGGCTGGTGCTCCTCAAAGGGGCATCAGTTCCTATTCCTTGGTTGCCTGCTGTTTTCAGCTTTGATGGGCTGCCTAAGTACTCCTTTAAAAGGGGCGCTTTTTAGATATTATTTCCCACCTGAAAATATTGCTAATTTTTGGGTGTAAAGGTAATGTATTGTTGAATATAAAAAAATTGGAGGTTATGACATTGAAAAAATTTATCCAAACCACACTTCTCGCATTTTCTGCCATGCTTGTTATTCCGACAAGCGCAATAGCTAGTAGTACCCAACCTCAGTCTACAGAGGCGATTGCTCCTGTTTCGAAAACTACAGAAGTTTTGCGTTACACTAAATTAGAGAGTAGAAGCTCACTTGACTCTAAATGGTTCGATATTCAGTCACCTGGAAAGATTACTGTTCATGTAACGCAGAAAGGCAGGCTTTCCTCCATTAAACCCAACTTGACCTATCGAATCTTGAGTGCAGATGGTTCTAGTCGTCCATTAGGTACTGGACGTTTTGAGGGTAGCGGATCCTTTACTTTTACAAGCACCAAAGAATTACCCGTAGGAAAATACTATATATTGGTATCGAACACTGGAATCGGGAGAGCAGTGGGAACCGTGTCGGTGACAATTCCTTAAATATTCGGATTATTTATGGAGGCTTTCGCATATGAAAGCCTCTTTTCTCTACGCAACTAGTTGCTAACGGATACTTACTCTAGACACGTAACCACGTAACGATTGTGTTCATCTCTCGTTCATATTCAACGATTACACTTACAAGCGTAGTCAAAAGAAATGAACAGGAGATGATCTTACGTGTTAGCAGCAGCGGTGATTTTTATAAATCTTGCTCTCATTGCCTATACGATTGGAGTATGGGGCGAAAAACGTTCTGGAGAGCTAAAGTCGAAACACCTTATCTTTTTTGGTTTGGGTTTAGTATTCGACACGATTGGAACAACGTTTATGAAATTCCTCGCAGACGGTTCCAGCTTGAATTTGCATGGCATTACCGGGTTGATCGCTTTGATCTTGATGTTTTTCCATACAGTGTGGGCCTGTGTCGTTCTATGGAAAAAGAAAGAACATCAAATCAAGCAATTCCATAAATTTAGCCTAATCGTATGGATTCTATGGCTTGTACCTTATTCCATTGGAGTGGCTTTAAGCTTTATGAAATAGGACTACTCTCCATTTCGCTCCGCATGCGAACAATCTACCCTTCCCTCCACCCTCTCAACTGATGAGAGGGTCATTTGCTTTTCTCTCGGCTGTTCAACATATCGTCAACTTTGCCTAGCATTCGACAATATCTCCTACAGTAATGAGAATGACAATGGTATAAAATGGAATAAATTGATATTTTTAGTAATGTACAACAATTGATTACTACTCGATGAACGTTTTCTAAATAACATTCACCATAAAGAAAGGTTGATGCTCATGTTTAAAAAAGCACTTATTATCCTATCATTAAGTTCAGTCGTCGTAGTACCCTCTCTAGCCACACAAGTCCAAGGGGCAGCACTTTCTACACAGGAAAAGGCAACCACCTACGCTTCCAATAAAAAAATCAGAAACGCCATGTATGGGGAAGAAATCTGGGTGTCGCTTACCTCCCCTATTCCAGCCGGATGGGTTATCGTTAGAAGTTTAGGAACGCAGAACCTGATCAGGAATGTGAACGGTGCTTCTTATGGCGCGGAGGTAGAGGTGCTGCTAGCTTCGCCTATCCCAAACGGATGGGTCATGGTTCGAGCCTTTAGAGGATCGAATGTAATCAAGAATATGAACGGTGCTTCTTATGGTACGGAGATAGAGGTAATGCTCGCCTCGCCTATTCCAATCGGATGGGTCATGGTTCGAGCCTTTGGAGGATCGAATGTAATCAGAAATGTTGATAATGCTTCGTACGGCACGGAGGTAGAAGTGATGCTCGCTTCGCCTATCCCAAAAGGATGGATCATGGTTCGAACCTATGGAGGATCGAATGTGATCAGAAATGTCAATGGTGCTCCTAACGGAACACAGATTGAGGTACTGCAAGCCTCACCTGTTCCTGAAGGATGGATCATTATCAGTTCAGGTGGAAATTCGAAAGTGATCAGGAAAGTTGGCTAAAACAAAGCGCACATGACATACATCTAGTCCGCAGGCTGACGTCGAAATGCAATCGGCATCAGCTTGCGGGCTTTTCTTTAATAAGTTTCCATCAATCGTGGAATATATAAGGGAAGCAACTTTCCTAAGGAGGTCACTGATGAGCACGTTTTACGAGAAATATGGTGGGGAAGATACGGTCGCAAAAGTAGTGGACTACTTTTATGATTTAGTTTTAGCTGATGACACCGTGAACCACTTTTTCAAAAACACCGATATGGAAAAACAGCGTAGACACCAAACAAAGTTCATCAGCTATGCCCTCGGTGGTCCAAATCAATACACAGGACACTCCATGGCAAAGGTTCACGAAGGGATGAATCTGCAACCCATTCATTTTGATGCCATCGTTAGGCATTTGCGTGATGCCCTGACTCACTTTGGTGTCAGCGAAGAAGATATTTCCGATGCTCTGAGCAAAGTAGAGTCACTACGGGAGGACATCTTGTATAAATAACCGAGTATCAAAACGCTTGATGCCATGGTTCAGGGAACCCCTTCCGTTCCCGGAACAGAGCCAACAAACAGACTGACACCTCAACCCAGTGGATTACGTTCCTCTCAGTGGCCTTCGCTTTCGATTGGCCATTTTTAGTTTGTTCATACACATTTTGTAAAACTCTTAGCAACTCTATTTTCTTCATTACGTATATGATAGGAGCAACCTATTAACAATGGAGGCAGATTCGAAAATGGAAGATCAATATTTTGTTGGCTGGGGTACATTGGCCCTCATCAACGCTGGACTAGCTCAAGGAAAAAATCGTAGCGGCCTTAATTGGTTTTTTCTCTCTTTACTCCTCGGCCCTATCGCAACGCTAATCATTGTAGTCTGGGAAAAATTGCCTGAACAGAAAGACTTGTCACAGTGAGCATGAAGGAGGCACGCATGATGCAAATCCGAAATGTACAAGAGCAAGACTACCTTAAAGTTATTTCGGTCCTCAACGACTGGTGGGGTGGGCGACAAATGTCTGATATGTTACCCAAGCTGTTTTTTGTCCATTTCCAGTCAACGAGCTTTATTGTTGAAGAGAATGGAGAAGTCATCGCTTTCCTCATCGGGTTCTTGTCCCAGACGTTCCCTGGAGAAGCTTACATTCACTTCGTTGGGGTACATCCGGACAAACGAAAGGATGGATGGGGCCGCGAATTATACCACCATTTCTTTCAAACCATAAAACAAAAAGGATGCGATACGATTCGATGCATTACCTCTCCTGTTAATAAAGGTTCAATCTCCTTCCACACCAAGTTAGGTTTTATGGTTGAAAAAGGAGATAAAATGGTGGATGGAATCGACGTGACTTCTAATTATGATGGAAATGGAAACGACCGGGTTTCGTTTGTTAAAAAGATTTAATCTGATTGAAACGTTTTTTCCTTTTAAACGTAATTACAGTTAAATTACCCCAAAAATAACAGGTGGTTCTCATGCTTAAGGCACTTGGTTTTGGAGCTGCTTTGCAGATCCTCTGTATGATCATAGCAATAAAGACGGGGAACATCGATCAAGCTGGCCATTATGCGGAGTACCTTGCATTCGGTCTCCTTACGCTAGCTGGATTAATGGTTTATAACGCCCTTAGCGCCCCCTCAGCCTATTACAAAGAACATGAAGTGCAAGATTATAAAAGCAGATGGAAATGGACTTTTTATTTCCTGCTCGCCTCTGTCCCCAGTGGCATTTTTGCTGTCATCTTTTTCAGCTTTTTTGCTTAATTCCTTTTGCTTCCCAAGCTTCTCTTTTCATTTACGTAACCAAAAAGCACCACTTCACGTACTAATCAATAGCCACACCAAAGTAATCTGTCACGTGGAAGGATGCGGTCTGATTTGAAAAGCGTAAAAGATATATGGGGCTGGACCAAAACGTTGGGCATCTCCCTTTCACTCGCGATGCTGGTTAACATATTTGTTCTCCAACCTTTTAAAGTGAATGGACAATCGATGGTGCCCACTTTGCAAAACGACGAACGCATCTATGTGTCGAAATTGTCCCACACATTCTCTTATCTCCCTGAGTACAACGATATTGTCGTGATCGACAGCCGTGTAGACCGAGATCGTACGTTACAAGATGACATCCTTGAAAATCCTCTCCTCATGCTCGCCATGGGGAAAAGCGATGCCAAAACATTCTGGGTAAAACGAGTCATTGGCAAACCCGGCGATACTTTGGAGTTTAAGAACGAGAGCCTGTATCGGAATGGTCAGTCGTTAAATGAGCCGTACATAAAAGAAAAGATGGTCAACGTACCTGATGCCAAAATCGTCATACCGGAAAACCATGTGTTTGTGATGGGAGATAATCGTAACAATAGCGATGATAGTAGAGTCATTGGCGTGATTCCACTCGATCATATCATGGGGAAAAAACTATTTTAATCAGACGAGAGCCTTTTCCAATGGGGAAGGCTCTTTTGCTTTTAGTGTTCTGCATTTGCAAGTTATTGAACGCATAGACGAATGTCCGTTTCGAAACGCCCGACAAACGCATTTACTAGTGATAAATGCATGCAAAGGGGCGTTTCTTAATGAGCTCTCAGCACTCTCATTCATTACGCTTTATTCGATTTGCCGATCGGCCCGGGCATTTTCATGGATATGATACACTGACTAGCATTTCGGATCGTCATCGTCACCGAATACGTGGCAGAACGTCTCCGCCAGAAGGAATGAGAGATCAGCATGTCCATTATTACGAAGGAACCACTACGTTTAATGATGGACATGTGCATCACTACAGGGGATGGACGGGTCCGCCTATTCCGCTGCCGGACGGAAGTCATTACCACGAGTTTTCAGGGCAAACCACTTATGATGACGGGCACACCCATTACTACCGGGGTGTAACCAGCGAGGCCCTCTCTTAAACGAAAAAGGCTATCCCTCTCCGGAACAGCCTGTCTTCCTCTTCTTATATTTCCATCACAGACGCCAACGGACAGTCCAATGTATACAGGTTGCGATACCTTGGATTGTCCTGATACAACTGCTCATGTGTCCCTCGCATCGAGATGACTCCCTGCTCCATAAAAATAACCTCGTCCATTTGCTCTACACCGCTCAAGTGGTGAGTCACCCAAATGAATGTTTTCTCGTGCAAGACACGGAAGATCGTTGCCATGAGATCGCGTTCAGTCAACGGATCTAATCCCACCGTCGGCTCATCAAGGAGAACAATCGGCTTGTTTTGCAGCAAAATCCGAGCAAGAGCTATACGCTGCCTTTCTCCGCCAGAGAAGCGCAAACCAGTTTCCTGCATCCGTGTTTGATAACCGTCCGGTAGGGATTCAATCAGCTGATCCAGACCGACTTGAGCTGTCACAGCACGCACTTCTTCATCGGACGCATCGGGTCGTCCAAGCCGGATGTTATTGGCTACGGTTGTGTCAAACAAATACGGCTGCTGATTCAACACGGAAAACAAACAAGCAGAATCCTCTTCTGATTGGACAGGCTGCCCATTTACTGTCACCTGACCTGCTTCCGGCTGTATGGCACCTCGAATCAAGTTCAGTATCGTCGATTTACCAGCTCCGCTGCGACCGAGCAACGCGATTTTTCCTCCTTGAGCCACCTCAAAAGACACGTCCTGCACACTCCAACCGCTGGCTTGTGGGTAGCGAAAATGAACATGATCGAGCTTCAAACTGCCCCCTGCTTGATCAGCCATCTTTTCCTTCTGCGCCTCCACACTGGCTGGACGACTGCCCTCAATCTCCCGAAGCCGCCCCAGAGACTCCTTGTATTCTGGCATTCGCACAACAGCGTCAGAAATACGGGCAAACGCATCCATCAACGGAAATGCGACCAGCCCTATCGCAGCAATCAACGTAGCAGGTATCTGATTCGTTGCGGCAAGTCCGCCCGCCCAGATGACCAGTAAGACAATGGCTCCACCGATTGCACACTGCGACATCCACTGGACTCGCCATTCTCCGCGTCGAATGGAGTTTTCGATCTGAGCAGCTGACTTTTGCCGTCTTGTAAACAACTGGAGAAACTGCTGTGTACGACCACTGAGAATCCAGTCACTCATGCCAAAAACAGCATCAGTCAGCTCCCGGTATGCTGCCTGTCTCTCCTGCTTGAACCTCCGACTCTTGGCAATCGATGACCACAAGATAACTGCGGGTGTAACAAACAGCAGAAACCCACAGTACAACGCCATCAGCAGCGCGAACATCCCGTCCATTCTTCCCAGTGCCACAATACCTGCCCCGTAGAGGAGAACCGCCGATACAGCAGGTAGCACAAAGCGCAGATAGACATTTTGTAGTTGCTCGATGTCATCCGCAAGTACACCAAGCAGATCTCCCGTACGAAAACGAGTGCGGAGGAGCTGTGCTTGCGGCTCGATGGCCTGATACAAACTCACACGCATACGCGATAACACACGCAAAGCTGCATCGTGTCCAACCAAACGCTCCAGGTATTGAATGACTGCTTTGCTAAAGCCAAAAGCCCGGACAAGTACAATGGGAACATAGACCATTAAGACGTTTTCAGGCTTGAGTGCGGAGCGAGAGATCAGATACCCGGACGTATAAAGCAAAGCGCCCGCACATGCCACTGCCAAGGTTCCCAGCAAAGCCGCTGCGGCAAACTGCCAGAAAAATTGGCGAAAGTATGGAAGAAACCACCCCTGATTGCCTTCTCGCGCTTCCTTCATCCTTTCTCCCCCTTGGCACCAGCTGTCAACAACCGATAAAATACGCTTTTTTGTGCAACGAGCTGTTCATAGGTACCCGCTTCCACCAGTCGTCCCTGGTCGATTACCCAAATCCAATCCATGTCTCGCATCCAATGCAAACGATGTGTGGCCAAAAATACACGCCTGTTCCCCAGCACCGACAACATGGTCTGTTTTAGCTCCCATTCCGTTTCAATATCTAAGTGAGCGGTCGGCTCGTCGAGCAAAATCACTGGTCGGTTGCCAAGCAGCGCACGTCCCAATGCAACCCGCTGTGCCTGTCCGCCGCTTAACGTGCGGCCCCCTTCGCCAATGATTTCGTCACAGCCATTTGGCAAGCTGTCCACCAGCTCTGTAAGACCGACATCACGAATCACCTGCTCCACCTGTTCCTTCGTCGCTTCCGGCTCATAGAAGCGAATGTTATCCGCCAACGATTGATTGAATAAATACGGATGCTGTGGGATGTAAGCGATTTGCCGTTGCCACTCCTGCTTCGCATCCCCCGTAACGGGTTGCCCATCTACTTGTATCACACCAGCTTCGGGATCAGAAAATCCGCCTAGCACTCCGAGAAGGGTTGATTTTCCAGCCCCGCTCGCTCCAACGATGCCCACTCTTCTCATGTTGCTGCCCAATTCCCCAGATATCTCACCCAGTAGCTGTCTGCCATCCTCACCGACGACACGAATATGGGACAAAGTAATCGTTCCATCCCATCCGCCTGTCAGAGACGTCTGGCTATTTGTTGCTTGTGTTTCCTCCTTATGTTCATCTGTTGCGGCACTATCTATAATGGTACGAATAGTCCCCAAAGCTTCCTTGCCATCCAATGAGGCGTGGTAGTCCGATCCCAGCATCCTCACTGGCAATAAGTATTCCGGTGCAAGAATCAGGATAACCAATGCCGTTTCAAACCCAAAGTTTCCTTCAATCAGCCGCAACCCAAGACCGACTGCCACAAACGCAACCGACAACATGCTGAAGAAGTCGAGTGCCAATGATGACAAGAAGGCGACGCGCAACGTACGCATCGTAGCGGATCGATATTGATCACTCACTCTACCGACGGTCTCCCCATGGTCTTTGCTACGTCCCAAAAACCGGAGCGTCGCAAGCCCACGAAGCGAATCGGTGAAGTGATGGGATAGCATTCGATACGAGCGCCATTGTTTGTCTGCTTGTTTACGCGCCGCCAGACCGAGTACGATAAAAAAGCCGATGAGAACAGGCATCGTTACCGTCAGGATCAGTCCAGAAATCATATCTTGCATGTAGACAAATGCCAGAAGCGGAAACGTAACAAAAACCATATCTAGCGTACGTGGAACAGACAACTCCAGGTAAGTACGTACACGATCTACACCTTCCAGGACAAGCGTAACAATCTTTCCGCTTCCTTCACTGGCTGCAAAACGTGGACCACGCTCGAACAATCGGGATAGAACTCGCCCTTGCAAAGACTCACTAGATGCTTCAGCAAAACGGCCAGCGACTTTCTTTTGCAGCCAAACGATGGTATGACGAGCAGCTATCGTGACCAAAAACAGTGCAAGCGGCTGATACGCCATCTGAACCGCTTGACCTTCAAACAAGATCGCGATCGACTTCGCCAAAAGCAGTGCCTGACCGATAATCGCCGCACTTTGTAGGAGGGAAAGACCGGCTAGCAGCAGCATAACCGGTCGGATTCCTTGTAATCGGAACAATTCCTTGTCCATTAGTACTCCAAATGATCCTTTTCAGTGACTCGCTTGTGGAAAACGAAGTAGCTCCAAGCCTGATAGGCTAGCACAAACGGTAAAAGCACTGCTGCAACAATGGTCATTGCTTTTAACGTGTATGGACTCGAAGCTGCATTATAGAGGGTCAAATCAAACGCGCTATCAATCGTGCTGACCATCACCCGTGGGAACAAACCGATAAACATCGAGACGAACGTCAACAGGATCATCGTACCTGTCATCCCGAAAGCCCATCCTTCCCTGCCTTGTCTCAAGTAGTGACGAGCCAGTACAAAAGCGATAACACCCAAGAGTACAGCTGCGGTCAACAAAACACCCTGGCGCTCAAACAGATCGGTGACCATGAATGTCCACCCTACAAGCACCGCCATGAGAACCGCTTGCATTGGCAACAGCTTTGCCGCCAGTACACGTGATTTTTCACGCAACTCGCCTACCGTGCGCAGCGAGATGAAGTTCAGGCCGTGCAGCAAGCATAGTCCTGTAACGGTCACTCCTGCCCACAACGAGTAACCATTCACAATGTCAGAGAAGCCCGCAGTCATTTCCATATTCTGATCAATCGGCACACCTTTCACCAGGCTGCCAAAGATCATACCGAACAACATCGGCGGTACAAAGCTTCCAATCAGAATCGCTGCGTCCCACGTCTTTTTCCAAGCCTCACCTTTCCCTTTGCCTCTAAATTCAAATGCTACCCCGCGTCCAATCAACGCAAGCAGAATCAGCGTAAGCACGAGATAATACCCGCTAAACATCGTGGAATACCACTCCGGAAACGCTGCGAACATCGCACCAGCAGCTGTAATCAGCCAAACTTCATTGGCATCCCAGAACGGGCCAATCGTATTGATCAAAACCCGGGTTTGCAAATCATTTCGTGATAGCAGGCGCGTCGCCATACCTACACCAAAGTCGAAGCCTTCGAGAAAGAAAAATCCGGTAAATAGAACGGCAATGAGCAGGAACCACAGTTCATTAAGCTCCATAACGTTCACTCCTTACACGATCAAATGGATCCTGAAGCTGTAAATCCTCTACTTCCTCATGACTATCCATATCCGGTCCTTTTTTCGCCACACGAGCAAACAGATAAGCCAAGAGGCAAAGCAGGATTAGATAAATTGTCGTGAAGGCGATAAGAGAGAACCATACCGCTCCTGTACTAATGCTTGGCGAAACCGAATCTTCAACACGCAGTAGCCCGAATACCGTCCAGGGCTGACGACCTACCTCCGTCATGATCCACCCAGCTGAGTTTGCGATGAATGGTAGTGAAATACCCGCAATCATCAACTGCATGAACCGCTTGTTTGGCTGTTCCAGCTTTTTGCGGAAAGTGAGGTATGCCCCGTATAAAGCCAGCAAAATCATTGCACTACCGCCCGCTACCATGATGCGGAAGCTCCAGAAAGTCGTCCGAACTGGTGGAATGTAGTTTCCTGGACCGTAGGTTTTCTCATACTCTGCCTGCAATTCCAACATGCCCGGTACAGAACCTGAAAGTGAGTTGTACGTCAGGACGCTAAGCAAGTAAGGAATTTTTATTTCAAAACCGTTTTCTTGTTTTTCTGGATCAATCGTTGCAAAAACCGTCCAAGGAGCTGGGTCTGAGCTTGTTTCCCACAGCCCTTCACTCGCTGCCATTTTCATCGGTTGGGTAGCAACCAAATACTGTGCCTGACCATGACCGAATTGAGCAATAGCAAGTGAGGAGATCAATGCTACCACGATCGAAATTTTGAAAGATTGCACAAAGAATGTAACGTCTTGTTTTTTCAACAGCTTCCAAGCACTGATACCTGCTACCAAGAAGGCACCTGTCGCAAATGCCGCAAAAATGGTATGCGGGAATTCATATAGTAATTGTCCATTGGTAAGGAGCGCGAAGAAATCGACCATCTCTGCACGTCCGTTATTGATAGCGAAGCCGACTGGCTGCTGCATGAACGAGTTGGCTGCCAGAATCCACAGAGCCGAAAGAATCGTTCCGATGGATACGAGCCAAATACATGCGAGATGCACACCTTTGGACAAACGATCCCAACCAAACACCCATAGTCCAATAAAAGTCGATTCGAGGAAGAATGCTAAGAGGGCCTCAATCGCTAGCGGTGTCCCAAATACATCACCGACGAATCGTGAGAAATCAGACCAGTTCATCCCAAATTGGAACTCCTGCATAATCCCTGTCACGATCCCGACAGCAAAATTTATGAGCAAAAAGGTTCCCCAAAACTTGGCCATTTTTTTGTACAAGTCATTCTTTTTTACCACATACATCGTTTCCATAATGGCTACTAATAATGACAGCCCGATGGAAATCGGCACAAAAACAAAGTGAAAGATAGTTGTTATCGCAAATTGAAGTCGTCCCAAATCCACTATATCCATGTACAAGATCCCTTTCTATTCGCGCTTTGGCCTTTATGTACCGGAATTATACCAGTGGGGAAACCAGCATTTATGGCGACTTTGTGAAAAAAATCACAAATATATGTGAAAAAATTCACAATTGATTCTCTCTCTTGTAACCCCCTTTTCGCATTCATCTTCGTGAGAGAGTTCTTTGTTTTGTTTTACCCTGTATATTTCCGGTCATGTATAATTGTAGCAGGACTTTTGACCCTAGAGGGTGTCCGATTCGTTACATGATTTTTAACAGTCTGTGACTGTTTCGGATTTTCCCTTGATTTGAGCTAGACTTATGCGCCTCTACTTATTTCATTTAATGTGTAATTTATTCATTTTCTTTTAAAATATCTCAGCAGTTATCGTACGTAGAAAAAATGGACCCTTTTACGGGCCCATCTTTCCCCTATTCAGTTAACAAAGCACCAAGAGAAATTGTGCTAACAACCGCTTATTTTTGGGCGGATTTCGTTGACAAGGATTCGATTATGTTGCCGATGGTCGCAGCATCAAAGCCCTTCTCTGCCATCTGGTACAACTCGTACGTGAATCCTTCATGCTCCCAAATCACGATTCCGTTGGCGAAAAACACCTTTTTCCCGGCAATGGTTTCGATCTTGACACCCTCTGTCGTGCTGATGCCATTTTCGCCACCGTTTGAAATCATCAAGGAAATAAACTCCTTCTCTTTTTCATACTGAATTTCTACCATACCCTCGCCATGAACGACCGTGTTTTTATAGGAATAATGCTCTGACAACCATGTCGGTGAGGGAAAGTCCATTTTGCTGGCTTCACGTGCTTCTTCCAATGTCATCTGTGGGGGGGCCTTACGTTCTGTCGGTATCTCGATTCCTTGGGTATTGGACTGGGCAGCAGGCAGCTCTTTATCGTATTGGGTAATTTCCATGTTCCCAACCTGAAAGCGTGCCAGGATCGTCTGGAGCATTCCTTGGGCAAATGATGTAGTCGAGAATGCACCTAAAAGGCAAACAACAGCAACAGCACTAACTGTGGCAGCTTTCCATTTATTCGTTTTCATATAGATCCCGTCCTTTTTGTTATCATTTGGTTGTATGTTTCCTGATTCCAATTTGAATTTCAGCCGATTGTATATGTTGGCTTTTGGAGTGGTGTCATCCAGCTCCAGATCAGTAAGCAAGTCGGTGAGTTCACGAAAATCGTCTAGATCATGCTTACTCTTCATAGTGGAAGCCCCCTCTTTGCAATTCTTTTTGTAGCTTTTTTAGACATCTGTAGAGCACGACGCCGATATTTGAACCGCTGACACCAAGCAGGTCTGCGATTTCCGCGTTTTTTAGTCCAGCCGCATATTTCATGGCGATGATATTGCGTTCTTTGTCACTCAGCTTTGCCAGTGCTTGAAATAACGCTTGATGATTGTCGCCCTTGATCACAATTTCTTCCGGAGATGACTTCGGTAGGACCATATCCAAAATAGAATCCAGTGAAAAACTCATTCTTTTTTTCTGTGAGCGGAAGTAATCTGTCACTGCGTTTCTGGCGATTGCAAACAACCAGACTTCAAAGTTTGATTTAGCAGGTGAATAACTGCTGTATTTAGAAATAACAACTTCAAACACATGGCTACATATTTCTTCGGCTGCATAGTGATTGTTGATCCGATAGCAAATATATTTGTAGACGCGCTTGTAATACGCACCGTAAATTTGGGCAAACGTTTCGGTCGACATGCTTTCTGTTTGCCTATCGTTTTCTTCGTTTTGACAGATGCCTGTGTTCACTTGAGCGATCTCCAACTACTTCCCCTCCCTTCTACATGAAATGAACAAATTGCGCAATTTGTTTGGTTGTGAGACTCACGCTAGTTAATACGGAAAAAGCTGAAATGTATTAACAATATTTTTCTAAGATCGGAGGAAATGACATGTGGATTCTTTTCCCTCACATGCGTAAAGAGGTGCACACTAAAAGAGTTGAGCTTGGGGTGATCGGATATTTCATGGAAGGTCCGAAAAGGGTAGCGGTAGTCGAAGTAATCGAAATCGTTGGGTTGCATTCAAATCCAAACTTGTAAAAATGCATCTGGACTTGGAGGTAATCAAATGACTGGATTCCCAGAAATCGCCAGCGCCTTGTTTTTCTTCAATTAATCGGCCAATTCTAGTTCCCTCCCTTTACTAGCAAAAAGCAGGTTGTCAGCGAATGACATCCTGCTTTTTACATCTTCATGCTTTGGATATATCCCAGTGCGGTGGACGCGTGAACGAAGGTGGCAACTTGGTGCTTGCATCGCCCTTCGCCCCGTTGAGCTGAACCTGCGTGAGAAACAACGTCTCCGTCAAGTTCGCTCCGCTCACATCTGTATCGCGGAAATCTGCACCAATGAGATCAGCTCCCCGCAAATCTGCTCCTCTCAGATCAGCAGCAATCAAATAAGCGCCTCGCAAATGGGCTCCTCGTAAATCAGCGCCTTTGAGCTTGGCACCGATGAGATCAGCGCCTCGGCCATAGGTTTTTCCTTGCTTACCCGCTTTGTATTTGGTAACCGCGTCCTTACGTACCAATTCACTTGTCTGCAATAATAGTTCGTTAACTTTTGCTCGTTGAAAAGCGATGTCCAGCTTCAGGATGTCCTCAGGACTGTGATCCGTCAGGCGCTGTGTCTCCTCCAACGCTTCCTTCAATGCAGGATGGAGTGACTGAGCAGCTTGCTTGGTCAACGCCTCCGTTATATACCAGAGTAGCTCATGCAGCTGCCACATGATCGGAAATACTTCGTACATTTGCTTCGCTGATCCGGGTTCTTTACGCCAATCTTGGCCGCTATAAGTGACTTGAGACACCTTTTGACCAGCTCCAAAACAATCGTAGACAGTACAACCGCGAAAGCCTATCTTCCTCAGCTTTGTGTGAACACCACACCGGAAGTCTGCCTGTAAGTTACTACAGGGCTTGCCTGCGTCTTTATTGATAGCAAAGTCAGAGGAAGCAGCAAAAGGCAATGCCACACAGCACAAGCCAAAGCAGCTTTCACAGTCACCTTGAAGATGACCCCTACTGTTATCGTCAGTCGCGTGTATGTGTTCTTGATGCGTAGCCATAAAATTATCCTCCTGGAAAAAAACACGATTCTCTCGCTCCTGGCGAAAAGAATCGTGCTAATTTTAGTTAAATGCGATTTGAGATTCGATCAGGTAATTCCCAAAGACTTCGGCAAAGGCCTCTGCTGTATTATAGCCTTCTTCCAAGGTGTTGTTCGTACCACCGAATTCCAAAAGCAGGGCTCCCTCTGAAATGGACTGATTGTACACCCCGTTCCCTTGATTTGAACCTTTCAGGATAATCCCTCGCGACAAACCGGGATAAGAAGCTTCCAGACGGGCGTTCAGCTCTTCCGCCAGCTTTTTGTTCGCCAGATGGTTCGGATTCGCTGTTCCAATTACAAACAGCATCCGGGAATAGGTTTTGCCATTAATCGTGATCGCTACCTTGCTGCGTGGCTCATCACTATCCCGATGAATATCGAAAATGTACTGCAAGTGCGGACTGGTTGCAGCCGCTGCCGCTACCGCCTTGTATGACTCGGAATAAGACATCGAGTAGCTTTTATTTTGTTCCCTCAATCTCTGAGCGAAATCGTCCTGGCTCGCCATTGCCGAAATGCCTCTTGCTTGCAACAGCTCTCCCAGCCTTTTTCCAACTAGCGTGATGTTGATCTCAGGATCATCTACCGAGCTCCCTTGTTGGTTCCGTGCAACATTTCGCCAAGACTCACGGTTATGGGTGTGATAGATATACACTTTCTCGTTTCCAATCATCCCATTGTTGTACTCGTACGTTGCTCCTGTCGGTGGCAGAGTACCGGCTGGTTGAATCTTCTCTACGATCCACCCCGCGATATAGGCGGTCGAATTGTCTGCCAGCCTGATGATGTACCAGTCTCCTACTGTTTGCACAACCGGGAATACTTGTCCGGGTTGAACGGTTCCGATGATTGCATGATCGGTTGAGGGGCCGTTGCGGATGTTAGAATCCGGATTTTTGACGCGAATCTGTAGTTCTTGTACAGAGGGAGGCGTTGTTGCTGGCAAAGTCGCTGGTGCCCCCGGTGTTGGATTCGGCAGTGGCTGTACTGCCCCAGTCTGATCCATTGGTTTGAAGATATAGGCATAGGTCCCGTTAAAGTTAATGGTGTACCAACCATTTGCATATCCGTAATGATTGATTGTCATCCCTCCATGGATTTCACCAATGACGGTACCAAGAATATCTGGCTGCGCATAAACTTCATAGCCTTCCGTCAATACGATTGTCCCTTGTTCGAATCCACTTCCTGTATTGGATGGGAGTACTGGAGGGGGCGGGGGCGGTGCTGGAATTGTTGTCGGATCTGGGATTTGTGCTGGTACCTGGGGTGGTTTTGACGCTGGTGCCGTTGTCTCCGTCAAGTAACTGGCTTTCACCCAGCCGTTCTTTTGATCAGACAGCTTAATTTGTGCCCATTCCCCTTGCTTTCTCATTTGCAAAAACACACCGTTTTTGTCGAGGATCTGCAAAATTTGTGCAGTGGCATTTGGTTCTGCCCGAACATTCAGCATGTCCACATTGCTTTTGACATATTTGATCTGTGGAACTTCTATCATCTTCACATACTTATTATTGACCCATCCGGTATTGCCGTTCGGCAGCTTTACCTGAGTCCAATCTTTTTGCTGTTTGGTGATTGGCAACCGCGTGGCTTTTTTGAGTGTTGCGACGATCTGGGTAGTCGTACCTGGCTCGCTTCGAATATTTAACTGATCGACCGCCACGTCTACATGGGTGGCCGCTCGCGCAATGGACAGAGGCATCAGCAAAATCAGGAAGAAAACAGCTAGCAAGCTGACATTTACTCGTAAAAGCAAGTTCCTCGTTCCCCTCTGTTTTTTTCGTATTTTTGGAAAATCCAGCTAATAGAAAGAACTTCTCGATTCGTCCGCATATTCCTTCATGTTTTGACATCTTTTGCTCTCAAAACAGCAATATCCTCACGATCATTCTATCTCCTGAAAATAGTGACGTATTTGCTAGAAAAAAGTTACAGAAAAAAGGATGAAGCGACAAGCTTCACCCTTTTTCTTTCGACTCTATTTCCTTCCTACCATTTCGCTGCCCAAGCTTCTATCTCCACTTTGAGCGAAGGGACTGCCAAGGCTGGGACGTAAGACATCGTCATCGCTGGCGGTGTCCCCCCGTGGAACTTCTCCCACACCTGATTAAAATGCTTCCAATCCATTTGCTCGGTTGCCCATATATTGATTTTGATGATATGGTCCGCAGTTACTGACTCACTTTCAAAATTGCGCAGGATGTTCTGTAGCGTGTTTTCTACTTGTTCTTTCATATCTGTCGGCAATTCTCCATGAAGGTCCATTCCTACTTGCCCAGAAAGTATGAGCAAATCGGCTCCTTTTGGAACGACCGTCAGATGTGTATAGGGTCCCATAGGCGGAGCAACTGTACTAGGATTTTTGCGGTGAACCTTGGGCTTCACCTGGTCGGTTTGTTCTTCTTTGACGATCGCCAGTGTTTGATGATCTTCCCACCGACCATTGATTTTCACGTTTTTCTTGGCAATCCCTTCCTTGTGAAAACCAGCTTTTAGCAGCACCTTGATCGAGCCTATATTATGCGGCATCACTCCTGCTTCCAAGCGGTGAAGACCTAGCGTCTCGAAGGCATAGTCAACGACGAGTTTTACCGCTTCGGTCATGTAGCCTTTTCCATTATGCTCTTTATCCAGGAAGTAGCCGATCCAGCAGCTTTGCAGATTCTCTCTTACAACCTCTGAAAGGATGACTTCCCCAATGATTTCATCCTGTCCTTTTTCTGCAATGACAAAGACGTACCCTCTCTCTTCTTCTTTTAAAGCCATCGAGCTCTTGATCCTGTCGATTTGTCCTTCCAGCGTGTAAAACGCCTCTTCTCTCGTCCCTGTGAAGTTTTGAAAGAAGTCTCTGTTTCTTCCTTCAAGCGCCAAGAGGCTCTGTGCATCCGATTCCTGTACCAGTCTTACGTAAATGTTCTCTCCGTTTCCTTGCATACCATCCATCTCCCTTTTTCGAAATAAAAAAAACACCACAGGAAATCCTGCGGTGCCCTAAAAAGAAAACCACAGGAAGCGACCTGTGGCGTTTTTCCACTGTATCCTGATGAATCCCACTACATCAAAGGATGGTCGCTATATCCGTTTTTGGACATACTTCTCCCGTGATTTAGCCAGATCAAAGAAAACAGCGGTGGAGTATCCAATTCCTTTTGGCAAAGACAGTAATGATCTTTTTTTCATGTGGATCCCCTCCTTTCCGCTGTTTTTTCGTGCATACCCTTTCGATATAGAGACGGTCGTAGCAACAACCGTTACATTATTATCCATGAACTACTCCACAAGTATAGAGGCAAATGACGTTCGTGGCAACAGCATTAGTGTCTCTTTTTTCCATTTCGCCAAAGCATATACACATTCGCAATAGAGGTCAGTACAAGTAGACCCAACAGGATGTTTGTAACAATCAATGTGTTCGTCAAATGCTGAATGGGTGCATGAATAACAGATAAAACGCTCATCAGCTTGTTCGGAATATCATTGATCGAGGCGATAAGATTATTGAAATACTGCACATAATCCCCCAAACCGAAAAACCTCCTCTCGCATACCTTATCCCGTCCATAGCCTTTGATAAAATTCGCCGCCTTACTCCAACGAAGAGGAATAGATCCATTTTTTTGTGGAACAATGAAAAGGAGAGAAGATTGTCATCATTCATAATCCGATTGCAAGAAAGAAGGGAGCTACCTTTATGACGATTCAACGTTTTGTTCGGGAGTCGCGCACGTTCAAAGCAAGCCATGTGCTGCCCCCGGATACGAACAATCACGATACGCTGTTTGGCGGCAGGCTGATGGCGCATATCGACGATGTTGCTGCGATCTCTGCCATGAAACATGCCCGTGGACCAGTCGTTACCGCTTCTACTGATTCGGTCGACTTTTTGCAGCCAATCCGGGTGGACAATGAGGTTGCACTCGAAGCCTTCGTCACATGGACGCATAACACGTCGATGGAGGTCTTTGTCAAAATTGTCGCGGAGGATTTGCTAACAGGCGTTCGGACAGTCTGTGCTACGTCGTTTCTCACGTTTGTGGCGATTGGCGAGGATGGACGGCCGACACCCGTTCCCAAGGTCGTTCCAGAAACAGAAGAGGAAAAATTCTTGCATGATGGTGCTGAAAAGCGAGCGGAGAAACGGAAAGTTCGTCGCAAGGACAATAAGCATCTCGCGGATATGCTCGGAACGAGACGTCCGTGGGAACCGTGATTGGACACCCTATAACGCCAAAAAGTCCCCTTACCTTTTCCCAGGCTGGGGACTTTTTGCTGTTTCTATCTTACTCTTTGGACGCCCAAGCGAAAGTGGAGAAAGTCATCTGGTGTTTCCAGCCCCACGTCATAGGGCTCGAATCCATTTTTCAACAACACTTTTTGCGAGGAGATGTTATTCGTTGTAGTTTTAGCACAGATGGTTTTGACAGCCAATTGGGGAACGTGCTCCGCTAAAAAGATCTTCAGTGCTTGCGAAGCCACTCCTTTACCAGCAGTATCCTCCCCGACTCGATAACCGAGATGTCCGATTCCTTCGTCTTTCTCGATGTCTACCAAATTCATTCTGCCCAAGATGTCACCCTGGCTGTTTTTTATGAGGCCAAAAAACGAGATTCCTTGCGCCTGCTCGTCGAGCAAGGCTTGCAGACCACGTAAAAAATGGTCATATTGGTAGTAAGCGTCTCCCCGACTGGGAACCGATTTTTCAAAAAAAGCGCGATTGTACACTTCAAATTGAAACAAGCTGGCTGCATCTTGTATGCTTAATTTTTCAATAGAAATCATCAGGGGAAGGTATCCTTTCTTGAATAGAGGTGGAATTTTCATATGACTGTTGCTTATCTAGAAGAAGGTACGTTTATCGCCTTTATTGCCTTTACGATATTTTTCTTTGTCGCTTACAAGCTCGATCAGATTTCGTTTGTCTCGTTCATTGTCTCCTTGGCGGTCACGGCTTGCGTTCACGCTGCCTTCTACGTGCTAATTGTAAAATATTGGCCGTTTTTTTAATAGCACAAAAAAGGCGCAGGATGAACATCCGCGCCTGTACGTTTGTCTACTCACAGCTTCGCTTCGTAGGCCGCAAGCAATTGAGCCGCTTGCTTGTTGTACTGGTTGACCAAGCCTTGAATGGCTTTTTGCCACTCAGCTTGCGGGAGCGGCACTGACAATTGATTGGCTGGCTTGCCGTTTACGATCAGAGCGGTTGTTAGCATTTGCTGTTGTGCGTCACTGAGTGAAGCCGTCGTTAACGTCTTTGGCTTGAGCACTTTTTTTCCTTTCAGGGAACGCATGAGCTCGGTCATCAGGATGTGCTGATACTCCGTGTACAAATCCATTGTCATGTAGTAGCTCATTCCCTCTCGCACCGGCACAATTCCCCGCTTCTGTGCCCACTCCATCACCTCTGGCGTCTTCATCGCTTGACTCGTTTTGCCTGTCGCCATGAAATAAGCCACTCGGAACATATCTTCGTCGCTCATGACAGAACGATTCTCATCGACTTTGATGATACCCTTGGACACCAGATCTGAAAGTACCGCTTGCTTGCCAGCATCCTTCGGCAGATTCAAATAAAGCGCCAGATTGGCAAAAAATTTGCTCTCGCTGTTGCCACCAGCTGGCCAGCTATACGGTTTGCCGAAATCGATCAACTCAAGCGGGCGATGTCGCATCACATCCGAGTAGGCCGAAAACGCTTGGAACGTAATCGGACTATAGGAGACCACTGGTTTTTTCGTCAGGAATCTTGTCGCAAACAGTTCTTGCCCACCTTGACTGAGGTAACCGAACTGGTCTTTCGTTGTGAATACATAAGGCGTCTGATCGTCTGCCTTACTCCACATTTGTGAGAATACTTTGTTCGTTGGCAAAATCGCCTCATATTTGGCCGCTGTCAGCACCTTGCCTTCCAGTGACATGAGGCCGTACAATCCCGTCTTCTTGTCCTGGTAGGCAATGACACCCATCTTGCGATCCGGTAAGGGCAAATACTTCATGGACTGATAATCGCCCGTGCTTAGGCGGAGCAACTGCGGTGAATATACATCCCATCCTGTACTTGATTGAATCAATACCCGATCAAAATCAGATTCCCTGTGAAAACCTTTCACGCTAGTGAGCTTGTTTGTGAGCTGGTTCCCTTCTTGCACCCATACATCCAGTGTACCGTCCAAACGTGCTGTCACTGCGATCTTTTGATTTTGTACCATCGCTTCGTCTGCATCCCGATACACAAAATCGCTCACGACCTGAAGCTGCCCGCCATCGGCCTTGATCATCGCCATTTCGATATTCCCCGCTCTCACACCCATGGTGTATACGGAGTCAGCAACTCTAATCAAAGTGAGAGGCGGTCCGTCGTTGCCTGACTTCCACACCGCGACTTTGATCTCCGTCGTCAACAGCTTGCCCTCAGCGGTATAAAGATCCGCCCAATCGTGATCCATCGCAACGATGAGATTGGTATCGGAATCCATGTAGACAGATTGGTAGAGCTTGCTGATTGGTTGGTTCGTCTTGCGGTCCACGATCATAACGCCTTTTCCCGGCTGATACATGGTCGTCAACTCATCGGACAACGGCATTGTATTTCCAGTTTCTTCCGATTTCCCAACAGAGTTGTATCGCAGCACTTTTCCATCCGGCTCAGTCACCAGCACCTGCCCCGTTGCTTCCTCGTAGCGAATGACTCGATTCTCAACAGGGGGCAAGACCAAGCCTTCATTTTCAGAATAAAGTCCGATTTTGTTTCCGTCCTTGATGCTAAGCATGCTGTAGCTGCCCAATGTCACATACGAGTCGAACCAAAAATCTGGCTCCTTGACTTCTTTACCCCAGCCAGGGAGGATCACTTTTTTCCCGTCGCTACGGACGAGCAAGCGTGCAGCTGGCGGACCTTCAGCCCGCGGATAAGCAAAGGGGATAACCGTCTCTCCCCCGACTTGGAGGACGCCGTACAGATTCGTTTTCGGGTCCTGTCCCTGCACATAGCTGCCATGCAATAACTCGGCACCTTTTTTCAAAGGATGTGACGTACCTTTGGACCTGGAATGATAAGTGATGACATCTCCAGAAACCGTGTAGTACACATCCGGATTATTATGCTCGATCCCCACTTCTTTATATATGGGCTCTGCCAGCATCCGTCCGTCTTTCCACAGCCCTTGTCCTTTTGGTCCAATCACCTGAAAGTATCCATTAATCCAAATATAAATCGCGTTGTATTTTGGCTCGAGTACGTACTTGCCATAGCGATCAATCAAGCCTTCTTTTCCACCGGATCGAACCTTGAGATACGCGGTGTCTGGACCGCCTTCGTTCGGAATCCATTCTGCTTTTGCCAGCGCAAACAGCTTTTTGCTGGAAGCAGGATCGTACATAATGAGCTCTTTGGGAGTAGACGCAACGAAATAACGCGTTTTCTCTACCTCTTTATTTTCCGTCTGATCAGGAGCAACTAGTTGTACCATTGCTAGCTTGCCTGCAAAAGGCGGAATCAGGACCTTTCCATCCACATTGAGCAGCATCGATGATTTTCCCAGCAGCATAATCGCCGTCCCTTGCTCTTTGGACAAATAATACGGATGCGCCCCAGCAAACTTCATAGTCGACAGCTTGTGCGTTTTTAAATCGATATATTGAAACCAGCTGCCTTTTTGTACAATCGCGATATTTTTGGAATCGGGAATGTCAATGTTATCCCAAATCGCAGGGGTTATTTCTTTCCCGGTTCGCGCATCGAGAATTCCTTTTTTACCGCCCTTTGTTACGATCATGTCTTTGGAAGATAGCTCAAAATCATCATAAATGGCCTGTGTGACCAGCTTGTTACCGTCCGTAAAACCAATCTTGTAGTCTGTTAGATACGGCTGAATCTGGGAAAACGTAGCAGCATGGACAGAAGAAGTCCACGCACTTGTCCCGAGTACGACAGCCGTAACCAAACTGATGGTTTTCGTTTTTATGTTCATTCGTGATAGGCCCCCTTGGCAAACATTCCCTCCCTTTGACGCTTCGTAGGGTGAAATAGTTTCGTTGCCCTTTTTCAAACAACTGGAACCTTTTCTTTCCCTCCACTCGCTTTTAAGCGTGCTATAATTGTTCACACCGACGCAGTATAATCATCGTATACGGATGGGAGTGCTTATAAGAGCACTTGGAAAGGATGTTCCCATGAATTTCTTTGCTGCCGCCTTGCAAAAGCCGGATGTAAGACGATTTGGGATTTTGGCGTTGTTTTGTTTGTTGCTTTACTCCTTGGGAAGTATGCTGAACATGGTTTTGCTTACCTTTTTAGTTACCTATTTAATGAATCGGCTGCATCAATATCTTACACGTCTCACACACAAAGTCGTGCCGATCCATCCCAAGCTGATTCTTATTTTCCTCTATATTTTGCTGACGTTCTTGCTCGTAGTGGGTGGGATGAAAGCCATTCCGGCGCTTATTCATCAAACCGGACAATTGTTCCATGTCATCGAGCAAGTGTACCACCAAAATCAGCACAATGAGTTTGCCCCTTATCTTATGTCTGTTGTTGGGAAGCTAGATATGAAGGGCATCGTTCAAGGCAGCCTTGATTTTCTCGCAGTGGTCAGAAACGTTGGGTTCAATGTCTTTCTGGCGATTATTCTGAGTCTGTTTTTCCTGCTCGGCAAAGACAATGTCGTTACGTTTACCGCTCAATTTCGCACGAGCAAATTATCCTGGCTGTACAACGAAATCGCCTACTTCAGCCAAAAATTCATCCTGACCTTTGGTAAAGTAATCGAAACACAGCTGTTGATTGCCTTATTCAATACGACCTTCACCGTTATCGGTCTATGGATCATGGGCTTTCCGAATCTATTGGGACTCGCGATCATGGTCTTCATACTGGGGCTCATTCCGGTTGCAGGTGTCGCCATTTCATTGATTCCGCTCAGTGCCATCGCTTTTAGCGTCGGTGGTATCGCAACCGTTATTTATTTGCTCGTTTTCATCATGTTGATTCATGCGCTTGAGGCATATGTGTTGAACCCTCGCTTGATGGCAACGAAGACTCACTTGCCGATTTTCTACACGTTTGTCGTCCTGATCTTTTCCGAGCATTTCTTTGGTGTATGGGGGCTGATTGTCGGGATTCCGTCCTTTGTTTTCTTGCTAGACATCTTAGAAGTGAAGAAAATGGAACAACCCTCGTCCAAAAATAAATCCGTTCCAAAAGATGTACGAGATGTACAAGTCAACACGCAACGGATGAACACCATAGAGAAGGAGCCCTCATGAATAGGGCTCCTTTTTCCTTTACTTGCCTTCAAACCATTTGATCAAAGCTTGCGTGCCGCTATCTGCCTCGCCGTTTGCTGCCAGTTCTTCATAGAGCGATTTGGAGAGCGCGAGTCCTGGCGTCATCAGCCCCATTTCCTCCGCTGCTTCTAATGCAATGCCCATGTCCTTGATAAAATGTTTGACGTAAAAGCCAGGTGCGAAGTTGCCCGCGATCATGCGCGGTGCCAGATTCGACAGCGACCAGCTACCTGCGGCACCCGCTCCAATGCTCGTCAGCACTTTCTCCGGGTCCAGTCCTGCTTTTTTCGCATACGCGATCGCTTCACACACACCGATCATGTTCGTGGCAATACAAATTTGGTTGCACATTTTCGTATGCTGACCTGCACCTGGTCCGCCCTGCAAGACGACGTTTGTCCCCATGATCGTAAACACAGGCTCCATCGCATCAAATACTTCCTGATCGCCGCCAACCATGATAGTCAGTCGCGCTTCGCGTGCCCCCACATCTCCACCGGAGACAGGCGCATCCAGGGAATACAGCTCGTATTTTTTGGCTTCCTCATAAATATGTTTCGCCAGCGACGGCTTCGATGTCGTCATATCGATCAAATAAGTGCCCGGCTTCGCATTTGCCACAATTCCGTCCGCGCCGAGATACACTTCCTCGACATCAGATGGGTAGCCGACCATTGTGATGATGACGTTTGCCTCTTTTGCCAGCTCACTGACCTGTTCCTTCCAGATCGCACCGGCTGCCAGCAAATCTGCCGCTTTTTCCTTCGTACGTGTGTACACCAGCACTGTATATCCTGCTTGCAGAAAATGGGTTGCCATGCTTTTCCCCATGACACCCGTTCCTACAAATCCAATAATTCTTTCACTTACAGGCAAAGTCATGTGAACCACTCCTTCGTTTCTCTCTTTCCTAATTATCTCGACAATTGTACTTCTCGAATCTATCCGAATATTCCTGCTACGCGCCTTCTGTGTTTAAATAAGAAAAAGGACATATGTCCTTTTTTTTCGCGCGTAAATACCTTTTACTAAAGGGGGTATAGCCTGCAAGCAAACAAGCAGGAGGCTTGATACATGAAAGAACTTCACGACCGCACCCTTTTGCATACGCTGGTGCAAAATAGTCCCTTGCCCGATATTTTTGATGCCATTACCCTCCATGAAATGCGCCTGTATCAGGCTGAGAAGGGTGACATCCTCTGTTCGAAGGGCGATCAGCTTCACCACATGTACTTCATTCTGAAGGGAAAAATCAAAATTTTCACGACGCTTCCTAACGGAAAATCTTTGTTACTGCGCTTTAACAATCCACTCGCGATTATTGGAGACGTCGAGTATGTCACACAATGCGAGGTCCGCAATACCGTTGAGTTTGTCCATCGCAGTCTCGTGGTCAGTCTCCCTTTTAAAGTTTTGCAGGAAAACTACCAGAACCACCCGCCTTTTTTGCAATTCATTCTGCATAAAATCAGTCACAAGCTGCATACATCATCGAACTCAACCAGCCTGAACCTGTTGTATCCCGTTGAAAATCGCTTTGCCAGCTATTTGCTCTCTACGCTGTCCAGCGACACAGGGTCGACTGCTTCCGAGGAGCTAAAGACGGCGAAGCTGACGGAGGTAGCCGAGCTGTTGGGTTCCAGCTACCGACATCTAAACCGGGTCATCCGCAATCTTTGCGCAGCTTCCGTGATCGAACGAAAAAAAGGCGCACTGATTATCAAGGATCGAGAAAAAATCAGTGAGCTTGCGAGCGGAAACATCTATGAGTAATCAACCATATAGGAGGTCATATTGTGCAAGGCATTCTCTTTTCGTTACTCGCTGGCGTTTTTATATGTCTGCAAAGCGTGTTCAATGCGCAAGCCAGTACAAAGCTCGGACTGTGGCAAACCAATGCGATTGTTCACGCCGTAGGCTTTCTTGTATCATTCGCAATCTTTCTCTACGTTCGTGATGGCGATTGGAAAAGCATTGGGGAAGTCAACAAGGTGTATTTGCTTGGAGGCGTTTTCGGGGCGGTCATCGTTTTTAGTGTGATGAAAGGCATTACGACCATCGGCCCTGCCTACGCTGTATCAATTCTGCTCATCTCCCAATTGCTCGTCGCTCTCCTCATTGATTCTCTCGGCCTGTTCGGCGTACAAAAGGTTCCGATCACCTTGAACAAGATCATCGGAATCGGCATCATGATCGCAGGCGTAATGGTTTTCAAATTCAAATAAAAAGGAGGGCATTATCGCCCTCCCCTACAGAATCAATTGCTCCGGATTCAGCCCCAGCAGAGCCTCATGCACAAACCTTCCGTCTTTTCGAATCAGCACATCATCAAACCATATTTCGCCGCCACCGTATTCCGGACGCTGAATGCAGATCAGGTCCCAGTGAATCGCGCTGCGGTTGCCATTATCCGCCTGATCATAGGCACGGCCCGGTGTGAGATGGAAGCTTCCAGCGATTTTTTCATCAAACAAAGTATCGCCCATCGGGTGCAAAATGTACGGGTTAAACGCAATGGCGAATTCACCGATGTAGCGTGCACCTTCATCCGTGTCCAATATTTCCGTTAGCTTGTCCGCATGGTTAGCGTACGCCTCGACAATCTTTCCTTCCCGAAAAGTAAACCGGATGTTTTCAAACGTCGTACCTTTGAAATTGCTGGGCGTATTGTAGCTGATCGTCCCGTGAATCGAGTCACGCACGGGAGATGTATACACTTCGCCATCGGGTATGTTGCGTTTGCCTACCGCTGTCCGCGTCCCAATCCCTTTGATCGAAAACGTCAGGTCTGTCCCTGGTCCGACGATGCGCACCTTGTCCGTTTTGTCCATGAGGTCATACAACGGCTGGCACGCTTCGGCCATTTTTCGATAATCGAGTGCACATACGTTGAAATAAAAATCTTCAAATGCTTCTGTCGTCATGTTGGCCTTTTGAGCAAGGGCCGAAGTCGGGTAATTAATGCGCAGTCCCGTAATTTGATTGTCGACATGATGGAAAATGGAATCATACGCTTCTGCGTACAGACGGTATTTCTCCTGCGGAACATCCTTCATCTCACTGTCATTCGTCTCGCCATGAATTCCGATATAGCCTTGTATGCCAAACCACATGTCCTTTTCCCACTGAACAGTCTCGGCAAGCTGCTCTTCGGTTATTCCTTTCAACCATTCCCGCTGGACCTTTGGCCGGACAAAGCGCAAGTGGGGATACGCTCCCTTCGCATACAACCGCTTCACCAATTCCATGGCCAGCGGCTCCCCTTCATCCACGACCATGATCATAATATGCTGTTTGGCTTGCACATCCAAGCTGTACGAAATTAAGTTGTCTGCTATTTTTCCTAGTCTTTCATCTCTCATCGCGCACGCGTCCTTTCCAGATTGTGATTGCTCTTCCAGCATAACGCGCGTTTGTCAGAGGAATATCATCGGAAAAATCGTGAGAGGAGCCAACCAAAGTTAGGGCTCACGTAAAAAAGCCGAACTGACTCGCGAGCATAATGGCATGCGTCCGGTTTTTGGCACCGAGCTTGCTGAATAATTGGTTATTGTATCCTTTGACGGTACCAATCGATATTTGATATTGCAGGGCGATCTCCTGATTCGTATACCCCGCTTTGATCATGTGAAGCATCTCCAGCTCTCGTTTGGTCAAGGTCTCTATCAGTCCTTTTGGAGACAACAAAGCTTTGCTGTTTTCTCCCTGTATGCTCCTCCTGCGCAAGTGCGCCTTCACCCGTGAAATCAACAGATTGGGATCAAATGGCTTGGTCACATAATCATCACCACCAAGATCCAGGCCAGCGATCATATCCTCCGTGTCATTTTTGCAGCTCAAAAACAAGACAGGCACATGAATTCCACTCTGCCTCCATGTCTGACAAAGCTCTAGGCCCGATCCATCCGGCAACAAAATATCAAGGAGGACCATATCCAGCTGTTCACTCAGCACCATGGCCTGCGCTTGCCTCATATCTTCTGCCTCTCGCACCTGAAAACCACTAGCCTGCAAATAGAGCCTGACCAATTCGCGAATGTTCTCATCATCTTCTACCAACAGGATTACCTCGTTGCTCATCTCACCTTCTCTCCTCCCTCTTCACTCTCTTCCTTCCAGCGGACTGGCAGCGAAAACCAGAAGAGGCTTCCCTCTCCCGCTTTACTCTGTACGCCGATTTTCCCGTGATGATTTTCGATAATTTCTTTGGAGATGGCCAGACCTAGCCCTACTCCTGCCGTCCTCAGCTTTCTAGATTCACTCCCCCGATAAAATCGATCAAACACAAAAGGAAGCGCCTCCGCCTGTATCCCTGCTCCTGTATCTATTACCTTGATCGTTGCCTCGCCTGTCCCATCCAGAGCCAGCTCCCACTCCACCTGTAGCTTGATGAGCCTGCCCGGTGGCGTATACGCTTGTGCATTTACAAGCAAATTACTCATGACCTGCTCCAGGCGAATCGGATCAGCCACCAGCAAAAGCTTGCACTCCGTATCTGGCTCCTCCTGTGCTTCCCACACAAATTGCAGCTGTTTCTCCTGCATATCGAGTAAATGCTTCTCGTACAAGCCACGGAAAAATCCAACCAGCGACAATGGCTGAAAATGAAAGCGAAGCTGCCGCGACTCCATCTTGGACAACTCAAACAAATCCGTGATGATTCGATGCAAATAGATTGTTTTTTCATAGATGATCCCCAAGTATTTCGGATCGTTCGGCTTGACCACACCGTCAAGCATCGCCTTGATGAACCCTTGAATCGAGGTTAGCGGCGTCCCCAGTTCATGCGAAATATTGGAGAGCAGCATGCGCCGTGACTCCTCCATCCTTTGCAGCTCCTCATTCTTGTCCGCGAGTGCCTGTGTCCGTTGCCGTACTTTTTGCTCCAACCATTCATTGGTCTGCGCAAGCTCTTCGGAAAGTTGCTCGACATGGGCAAAAGAACGGGCGAATACCATGGACAAATTCATCATTTGGGTGAGTAAAAAAACGAGCAAGCCGAACGGAATGGCATTTTCAAACGGAGACAGATGTGCGTAAAACAACACTTCATTGACAACTGCGGTAAAAAATACGAGGAGACCGATTCCATTTAGGACAGCGCCTGTTTGTTTTTGAACGATGGCCCGTCCATAAACGAATAGCATGTAGCCATAGTTTAGCAACAAATACGCTTCTCCTACATAAATCCATTCTGTATAGATTCTAGCAGGGGTAAAAAGCACGAAGAGAATAAAGAGAAGCCCTGTCCAGACGCAGACTCTCAGAATGAAACGATTGAATAATGCCCGATACTGCGAATGGACAAAACAAGCGAGCATGATCAGCGTGAGAAGAGAAGACATGTACTCCAGCTTGACCACCATCTCCCATGGGATCTGCGGAAACAAGCTAACAGCCATCGTCTCTCCCAAAAATAATATGCGGACAGCGATCGCAATGCTGACTCCACAAAAATAGAGAGTCGAACTCTCTCTTTTGCGTGTCATATACAAGCCGAAATGATAGATGCCCATGACTAACAAGGATGCCGCAATCATGCCACTGTAGATAATGTTGGCTTCACGCTTCCGCATGATTTGCTCAGCATGCCCCAACTCAATAGCTTCCCACAGGCCGCCTTTTCGCTGGACAAAATTAGAGACGTGAATAACGAGCTCCACTTGCGGTTGATCTGGTTGAAACACGACGACCTTGGGATAATTTTTCGGGGTCATCCTCCCTAAATCCTCACCGACTACACCGTTTTCGGCCATAACCTTGCCGTTTATCCACAGTTTGTAGGCCGTTGCGACGCTGGGCATATAGAGCGCGAAGGGTCTTTCTGACTTTTGCTCATTCAGCTGAATGAGCAGTCGATACGTAGCGTATCCCTGATTGGATATATCCGTTCGATCACCGGCCCCCTGCTTCCAAGATGAAGGTACTTGCATGTACTCTCGTACGGAAGTATCGGGTTCAAACGTACCTGGGGGGAGGAGCTGCCGCCAGTAAAAACTCCATTCCCCATCCAGCCTAATCGTGTCGCCGTCTTCCCAATCCACGCCCCGCAAATCCAACACGCCTTGTTTGGCTTGGGGTGGTTGTTCTACGGCATTAGCGAATGGCGTCACGGCAAGCATCCCGATCACCATGATAACGACAAGATTGCATAGACTTACAAACCACTTGCTCATGGAGGCACTCATCCTATTTGAAATATTCTAACGTTAGCATATTATGGAATCGAATGAATCAAAACCCCTAATTGTTGTTCTCCTAACTGTTGTGGTCGGGAGAAGCCCTGCCACATGTTTTCCAGTCGCCTGTATCCTCTCTTCGTTCGGGCGGTCTCCTTCCAAACATGTGACAGTGCTTTCGGACAGCTGTGGATGACTTCGTGCTGTTATGGCGTTTTGTAAGTTTGTACAAAGAAGTTTTTGAGAGCATTGTACTGCATTCACCTTCTAAGATTTGAGAAGCGAATTTCCAGTCCAAGCGCCTCTGGAGCCCACCCTAGCTTCGGAAAAACTGGCGGGGAATTTCAGCTTTTATTACATACAAAAACGCATTCGCGTTTTCTGGTTTGAAGCGCTCCCGCCATTTTTTCCGAAGCGGACAGTGATACCCCATGCGGGGCGTATGCCGAAGCGTAGACTGGAAATTCGCTTCTTCCCCCACTACAGCTCCTTCTAAAAACAAAAAGCGATGCTAATGCACCGCTTCTCCATGATTCACTTTCCTAACCGCCTGTGCTGGACATCTTCCACACGCTGACTGATCCTCGCGAGTACAAAAGCGACGATAACCGAGAATATCACAATGCCGTAAAATCCGGCTCCGATCCCTATGCCAATCCCTCCAGCGAAAAAGATCATGGCTGCGGAGGTCAGTCCTTTTACTTTCAAGCCGTCCTTCAAGATGACGCCTGCTCCCAAAAAACCAAGACCTGTGACAATCTGTGCCGCCAAGCGCATCGGGTCCATCATCGTTCCGTTGCCAGGCGCGCTGTATAGCTTTGTGCTGTAAATAGAAACGAGTGTGATGAGCGTGCAGGCTACGGACACATACATGTACGTTTTCAGCCCGGCAGGCTTGTTTCTGTGCGAGCGATCCCACCCGATGAACAAACCGAGAATCGCGCTCACCACTACCCGCACATACATTTCCAAGTCATACTGCACATACACCCATTGTAGAGTCTCCATCCTCGTCACCTTCTTATAGCGATAGAGACATGATATGTGCAGATTCGAAAAATAGACCGTCTTCTTCTACATCTTACTTCCTTTCAATCTTCACTTCTGGCCCGACAAAGACTTCAAACAACCGCTCCCAAGGAAGCTTAATCACTATATCCGTTACTTCGACGATTTCGCCTTCAAACGTATTCTTGCCTCTCTTTCCGATAACCAGCGATTGATTGGCAAAATAGTTTTCGTACCATTCTTCCGCATGTGGCGTCAGTTCATCCCTCACAAAATCATTGACTTCGTCGTAGTCATCGCCGAGATTCCACTCATTTCCCTCTAACTCTTTTACGAGGTTACGTGCTTCTGCCATCACTTCATTTCGGTAATGATGGTCATTTACAAACGATGACAAGAGCAGATTGATATGGGTTTCTGCCGCATCCACTGTTAAGGGCACACCGAACTGATTTCCTTTTTCCAAAAAGGCTGATCGTTGCAACGCCTGTCCCAACGCGCTTCCCATATTATTTCCCGCCGTTCCCCATGCCGTGTAGGCGAAAAGTTCCGGCAGCTTTACTTCTTCTTGTAGTCGCTCGATCAGCTCAGGGTCAGCTTTGTTTGTAATCGTAACGTCTGTAATTGCGACCTGCTTTCCTTCTTCCAGAAGATCATTGATTTCTTCGACGAACTCATCCAGATCATCGCGTCTCTCTGCGTTGCTCTGTCCTTTTTTCTTCGGTGAATGAATCATTAATACGATATCTGCATCGTCCTCGTCCCGAACGGGTTTGCCGCCTGCTGCGATGATATGCTTCTCAACATTTACATCAAAGGTCGTGTCTTCAAACGGCGCCGTCCACTCACTACCATCTATACCCGAATACTCGACTGCTACTTTTGGATGAATGCGCATTTCGTTCAAGGAGAATCGGCTCAACAAGACGGTTCCTACTTCGTCCGCTCCAGGGAAAATCGCTACACGTTCCTCTACATCCAGCTCCTTCGCTTTTTTGACCAAGGTCTCCCGCTCTGCCCGGTGAAGACCATGGGGAGCAGCGTCATCCTGAGCTAGCACTAAATAATCAATGGTTCCATCTTCCACCCAGTCGATCAACAAGGAGTTAATCTTGTGGTTCCGCTCGCGGGCGTTTAAGTAATCTTCCAGCACAGACTCGGGAATCTCCCTTTCCAACTGATCGAGTCGATCCTTTTTTTCTGTCATGCCGAGGTTGTGCACTTCATCGTATAAAATGGCCCATTCTCTGATTTGCTCATAGTACTTCAATGTTTCGGGATCAGTCGCCGTCACTGCCAAGCGTTGAATCGTATCGAACACGTAGATCGGCTTTTTGGAATTTTTGTCTCTCAGTCTTTTAATGGCTTCGATATTCGATAGGGCATCTTCATAGGACTGTTGATCGGTACGGGACGCAACTAGCCCGCCATATGCCAGCATGCTGACAGAGATGACTGAGCCGTCTACTTTGCTTGCTTGTTTAATCAGCCAATCGCCAATTTCTTCCCCATCGCCCGGAGTCATAAAGTGACCGAGCATGTCTTCATCCGGCATAATCGTCTCCACCCCGCCTGCCCGTGCTGACATTTGCGGAAAATACGTATTGACTGGACGATCATCAAGGGGAACGAGAGCGACTTTGGCAATTGGCTTTGGTGACGCTTTTTTCGCTGCAACTGTACTCGTCTGCGTAAATGGAACCATGCCTGTTACTAGTGCTGCCATAGCCACTGTTGAAATGACAACGCGCAACTTTTTCATAGATCCAATCTCCTTTCAAAATGAAAAGGTTTAATCGAGGACGGCATTCGCTAGACGCAATTGTTCCTGTAATTTCGCCACGTGAATCAAACGCGGAATGGTCTGGTCGTGAAATGCAATGGCCGCTGCTGTACCTGCTGCTTGCCCTGTAGCCATACAGCTCGGGGTAAGCCTGGTCGTAGCCAGCGCCTCATGTGTCGTGGAGATACAACGCCCCGCCGCAAGCAGGTTGTCAATGGATTGAGGGATCAGGCATCGATACGGAATGTCATAAGCGCCCTCTCCTTCAATATCTGCTGCCACTACGCCTTTGCCAGAAGGATCGTGAATGTCAACCGGATAGCCGCTTCGTGCGATGACATCCGGAAAACGTCTACCCGTTACCACGTCTTCGATCGTCAAGCTGTACTCTCCGACGATTCTGCGTGTCTCGCGGATTCCAATTTGCGTTCCGACTGCGGAGATGGATGCTTTCGCGAAGCCCGGGACTCTGCTTTTAAAAAATTCAGACATCAGTAACACTTGACGTCTTCCCTCTTCCTCCGCTTCCGTCAAGTCCTCGACATCTGTTCCATCCAGTCCCTGCACACGCGTGCAATTGATCAGAACTTCATCACTCTCGGGCCCTGTGAAAAACAGAACTTGATCCCGATTAATCGGAACACCTGACATCTTCCAATGCGTATAAAAGCCTTGGACACCCGTCAGTGGAATGGACGGTAGCTGTGCAAATGGCGTCTTGTGATAAAACTCCTCCGGATGATCAAGCATGTACTGCTTCACCTGCTCCAAATCGACGCCGCGCATGCGAAACTTCATGGTCATCGGCTGTGTCAGTCCATCTGCATCTCGCCCTTTGCTCGTCGACGCCCCCGATAAATGAGCGATATCTGCATCGCCTGTCGCATCGACGAACACCTTGGCCTTGATCTCATACTGGCCCGATTTGCTAGTGAGTGTAACAGAAGTAATCTCTGTCCCCTCTACCTTCACCTGATCGACAAAGCTGTGGACAAACAGCTTGACGCCCGCTTCCTTGAGCATTTCCACAGCGACCAGCTTGTAAATTTCCGGATGATACGGCGTGACTGTGCTCACGAATCCCACCGTATCCTGCAAATGTCCAGGCGATCCCCCCTTTTCTTGCAAGCGGTCGACGATTTCCTGTGCAATTCCTTTGATGACTTGCTCACCTTTCTCCGTATGAAACGTCATCCACGGATAAACGAGCGCAATCGTCGACATCCCTCCGAGAAAGCCGTAACGCTCGATCAGGATCGTCTTGGCTCCCAATCGTCCGCTGGCGAGAGCGGCACTGATTCCTGCTGGTCCCCCGCCTACCACGACTACATCTGCTTCCACTACTCGATCCATCTGCACTCACTCCTTGTTGAACTTCTTTTCATCCTTTAATCTTTTAGGCCCGTCATCGATACACCCTCGATAAACTGCTTTTGGGCGAAAAAGAACACGATCAAAAGCGGCAAGGTCGCCATGACGGACGCACTCATCAGATGATGCCAAGCTGTCCCTACTTCGTCAGTAAACAAGGACAAAGCGAGCGGTAGCGTCATCAGCTCTCTGTCGTTGATGAAAATGAGCGGATCGTAAAACTCGTTCCAGCTCGTTAAAAACGTAAAAATCGTCAGCGTCGCGATAGCTGGCTTCGCTAGTGGCAACATGATGCTCCAGTAAATCCGCCAACGCGAGCAGCCATCAATCATCGCCGCCTCCTCCAGTTCTTTCGGAATCCCAAGGAAAAACTGGCGCATGACGAACACACCAAAAATTCCGCCTGCTCCAAAAATGGGAAGCACGATCAGCGGCACATGCGTGTTGATAAACCCAAGCATGCGCATGAACAAAAACATCGGAATCGACGTCACTTCATGTGGGATCATCATCGTCGACAACAGCACCAGAAAGACGATATTGCGTCCGCGAAACGGAATTCGGGCAAACGCATAGCCCGCAATCGAGGCAAATAATACCGTTCCAACCGTGACCAGAATCGCAATGTACAGGCTGTTCCAATAGAACAGATGAAACGGCGTATTCGCCAAAACCTCCGTGTAGTTCTCCAAGCGGATTGATGAAGGGATAAACTCTGGCGGAAAGACGAATATTTTGGCCGGCTCTTTTAACGATGTAGAAAGCATCCACAAAAAAGGCACCAGCATCAGTAGGGAGATCGCTCCTAACGCCACATAGTGACCGCCAATCCCCAATAACTTGCCCGCTTGTAATCCGTGGCGATTACTCTTCATGGAACACCCACCTTTTTCTAAACTGCCACTGCAAGAGCGTAAAGACTAAAATGATAAAGAACAGCACAAAGGCAAGTGCAGACGCATAGCCGAATTCAAAGTTTTTGAAGGCACGCTCCCATATGTAATAGACGAGCACCTTTGTGCTGTTATCCGGCCCACCCTGGGTCATGACGTAAATCTGCCCAAACACCTTGAGCGAGCCGATAATCGTCAACAACGTGGTTAAAAAAACCGTCGGACTAATCATCGGGATCGTAATCTGAAACAATTGACGCGTCCGACTAGCTCCATCAATGCGCGCCGCCTCGTATAAGTGAACAGGCACCTGCTGTAAGGCAGCGATAAACAGAACCATGTTCAGGCCCACATTTTTCAGGACACTCGTCACGATCACCACCGGCATCGCCAGCTTTGGATTGTAAAGCCATGAGGGGCCTGTAATCCCGAACATCTGCAAGATTTGATTGATGAACCCCGTGTCTGTCGCAAACAAATACTTCCACACAATCGCCCAGACAATCAGCGATGTCATGACCGGCACAAAAATGGCCGTGCGGAAAATCCCGATCCCCGGCAGCTTGCGCACGAGCAGTAAGGCCAACCCCAACGCCAACACGATGTTCAGGGGGACGAGACCGGCCGAGAACGCAAATGTATTGCCCACGACTGTCCAAAATTCGGTATCCTGAAAGATCGCTTGGTAATTTTCCAAACCAATAAATTCGGCTTCCCCCAGTAACGGCCAATCCGTAAAGCTCATGTACAGCGCGAGCAAAAGCGGGCCTAGCAACAGCACCACAAACCCGATGACCATCGGGCTTATAAACAGCCATCCTGTCAGATTTGCTTCCCGGCTGAAGGATCTTTTCCTTGTGCCACTTGTTCTCTTGTCAGGAGAGAGCGGGACATTCAAATTGCTCTCCATACGATCCCTCCTCAGTTGTCAATCGCATTCCGCAATGCATGGATGGAACGGCGCATTTCATCCTCGGTCCTCCCGATCGCCATCGCTCCAGCTAACAAGACACGAACTCCCGTTTCTCGCAGAGCTTCCATATCTTCCGCCACAATTTTTCGCTGTGTCGGAACGATGATGGGGATGCCCGCCTTCTCTACGATGTACCGATAGGTGAGCAGGTCGGCAAATGTAAGCCTCGTGCCATACTCACTCCCCGGAATAATCGATGCCTCCAATGCGGTCATGGGAAAATGCTTCACGGCTTCCAATCGGGACAAATCAAACTGATCATCGATGGCAAACGTACTCGCCACCCCTTCGTTTTTCAAAAGGGACGCTGGCAAATGATGACCATAGATGGAAAGGAAATCGATTCCCAGCGAATCGAACTGTTTGATTTCCTCGGGATTGAGCTCCTCCATTGACCCGCCCGGAACAATGCCAATCGGCCCTGCGAACTGGCTGCGTATCGTTTGGAGAAAGTCCGTATATTCAGCCAGAGGACCAAACCGGTTGCCACTGGCACGATGGTACACATTGATGTGCATCTTCAAACCATCTGCGCCTTCTTCCATCGCAGCTCTGGCTAAGGTCTCGTCGTTTTGCGGGAGACTGACCATGAGCAGAAACGGCTTCTCTTCCAGTGCCTGTCGAAAACGATTCATCGTAACCTCCTTCTCAAGTCACAACGGCCTGTATCCCAGACCGTTGTGATGAGCTTACTTTTTCATGATGGGATTGACTTTCTCTTCCAGCGACTTCACGATATCCGCAGGCTGTGCCGTTTGACCGAATAATTGATCAAAACCAGCCAGTATCGTCGTGTCGATTTTTTGCCAGTCCACATGACCTGGTTGCAGGTGTGCCTTAGGCATTTCATCGATAACCGCCTGCTTGATGTGTGCAGGGTCTGGGTTGCCTGGAACATTCAAAAACGGATCGGAATTCAGCACAGACAAGCGCGGCGGTACAAAGTAAGTCGAGGTCTCTTGGACACCCTGCTCACTCGCGAGGAACTTGAGGAATAGCTTGGTCTCCTCCAAATGCTTTGTTCCTTTGAAAATCGAATACCCTGCCTGACCGAGCATCGGTGCCGAGCCTTTTGAACCCGCTGGCATAGGAGCAATGTCCCACTTGAAGTCCTTGATCATTCGCGCCTTCGAAACGTAGCTGTACACATCAAAGAACATGCCAATTTTCCCTGATTCAAAGCTGACCTGCTCACCCGCCTTCGGATGCGACCCATCTGTAAACATCATCCGTTGGAGCATGCTGAGTGTCTCCACCCCGTATTGGTCATTCCATGTAAACTGATTCATTTCTTTGTTGAACGGGCCGCTGCCATTTGACCATGAATAGGAAGACAGGATGATCCACGTTTTCCAATCGCGGAAGAAGTTGGCCCCGTAGATTTTGCTCGCCCCGGTTCCGCTCGAGATCGCCTGCGCCGACTTTTCAAATTCCTCCCACGTCCATTTTCCTTCTTTCGCTAGGTCGTTCGGTGATTTCAAGCCTGCCTTGTCAAACAAGTCCTTGTTGTAAAACATGACGGTAGGCGGAGTAGAAAACGGCAGTCCGTACAATTTGTCGTCTTTTTGGAACAGCTCAAGCGTCGACGGAATAAAGTCGTCCAGCTTAAAAGCAGCGTCGTTCTTTACATCCGAGATATCTTCCAATATCCCATTCTCCATAAACTGCGGCACCATTCGCTCAGACACCCAACCGATGTCAGGCAGCTCCTGACCAGCAGCCAGCACCGTCACCTTTTGCTGGTAATCGGGGAATGGCACAGATTCCAGCTTCACTTTGATGGTCGGGTTTTGTTGCGTAAATTTTTCAGAGAGCTTCGTATACAGGTCCAGGTGGGCTTGGTTGCCCCATGTCAAAAACGTAAGCTCGACTGCTTCTTTCTTGCCTGTTGCGGAGTCACCGGGAGTCGTCGCGGTGTTGCTGCACCCAAATGTAAACGCTGTCAAAGCAGTAGACAATGCCAACAGGATTGCCTTTTTCATGGCGTACCTCCTTATCTGTTTTCCCTGTCACCAGTATAAAATTGAGTGAATAGTAAGATAAATCACGCGGAATTCAGATTTGGTATCAGATTTAAAGATCTTTACTCCCTACGAGATCTCGATAGCTCCCGGGTGTCATCCCGACTTCCTTTTTAAATACCAGCATGAAATGCTTCGCGCTCTGATACCCTACTAAGCGGGCGATATCATACACCTTCAGGCTCGTCTCGTGTAACAGCTGCTTGGCGCGGTTCATCCTCACCTGCGTGATGTAGTCAGAGACATTTTCCCCCGTCTCGATCTTGAACAATTGACTCAAATAGATCGGATTCAAATGAACAGACTCCGCCAGCGTCTGGAGTCTCAGATCACCGTCCAAATGATCGTGAATAAATGCTTTTACCTTACGAATGATTTGTCTTTCTTCTCGATGGTTGCCGTCGACGCTGTTTTCTTCTTCCCTGACTTTCTTTTTGCGATCCAACACTTGCCTGATTTTTGCGAGCGTGCTCACCAACTCTAATCGATCAATGGGCTTCAAGAGATAGTCGGAGACTTTGTACTTCAACGCTTTCTGTGCGTAGTGAAAATCACCATAGCCACTAATAATCACAATGGGCAGCTCCTCGTACATCTCCCGAATTTTCCCGATCAGCGCCAAGCCGTCGACTTCCCGCATGCGGATATCCGTCACAATCAAATCAGGCATTTCCGTACGCAAATAATGCAGGGCATCCTTTCCACTTTCCGCTTCTGCCATGACGGCAAAACCGGACGTTCCTTTTTCAATTAACAATTTCAAGCCTTCCCGAATCATTCGTTCATCTTCCACCAGCAATACTTTGTACATGGCGTGATTCTCCCTTCTGAAAATCGAGCGGAATCTTCATCGTAATTTCCGTGCCTTGATCTGGTCTGCTCACAATCGTCAGCCCGTACTCATCCCCGAACAATAAGGTCAGCCGCTGGGAAATGTTTCGCAATGCTGTCCCATTGTGTCCGTTCCCTGTCAACTCATGCTGCTGCATAGGCGTACGCAGACTTGCGAGCAGACGACGTAATGATTGCTCAGACATTCCCTTGCCATTGTCCCTCACGCTGATTTGCATCACACCCTCCTGACAAAGCGCCGTGAGCCATATCGTCCCTCCCTGTTCTTGATGCTCAATCCCGTGTGCAATTGCATTTTCAAGCAATGGCTGTAGTAGCAGCTTCGGGATACGCTGATCCGACAGGCTCTCTTCCACGTCCATATACACCCGAAGGCGATCTCCCAGACGAATCTTTTGGATACGGACGTAGGATTGTAACGATACGAGTTCTTGCGTCAGTGTAACGTGACCATCCTCTCGAGCGACCGTATAGCGCATGAGTTTTCCGAGCGAAGAAACCATGTCGGACACATCGTAATTACCTGAGCGGATCGCCATCATATTGATCGATTCGAGTGTGTTGTAAATAAAATGCGGATTGATCTGGCTCTGCAAGGCCGCCAGCTCCGCCTCCCGCTCACGCAAGCTGCTGAGATAGACCTCATTGACAAGGCGGTTGATTTCCTCGACCATCTGATTAAATTGCTCGCTCAGCTTCCCAATCTCGTCTTGGGAATCGACAGGAACTCGTTCATGGAAGTTCCCTCGCTTTACTTGCAGCATTTTTTCTTTCAATTGAACGAGCGGCTTGCTGAGCGAATAGGAAAAATAAATCGCGAGTCCGCCAGCGACGAGTAAAAACATCGCCGCAATCAGCATCGTAAAACTGCGCAAGCTATTGGATTCTGCGAGCAGGACGTCGAGCGGAATCAGACTAATCACTACAAGCCCCGTCTCTCTCGATTGATGATCCACAAAGAGATATTGCTGTCCCTGAATCATTATCTGATTCGCATCCCCGCGATTGATCCCGTCAGTTTCTTGCAACAAAGTACGATAACCCGGCGAGCCTTCGCTATCTCTCTTTTCATAAAACAGCTCGTTTCCCTCATTGACGATGATCAAGCTCCCATCCTTGGTAAAAGGCATATCGGACAAGATTTGATCAAACATGGCCATTTTCATATCGATTTTAATGATTCCGAGCGGTACTTTCGTATACGGCTCCCGCAATAACCGAGCCACTGACACATAGCGCTCACCAGAAGCATCCAAATAATAGCCGGGCCGATGCTGTGGAATAATGACGGCTGCCCCCTGTTCCTTGATTACGCGCGAATACCATCCCTCTTCTGCCAAATCTCCCTTGCTCTTCATGATGGAAGGGTCCAGATTGGAAAAAATCATGCCATTCCCTGCGATGATTTGAATGCCCTTTACTTCTGGTCGGCTATAAGAAAGACTGGATATATACAGCGTCATCTTCTCCCTTTTTTCCATGGAGAGAAAAGAAGTAGCCGACGTATTCGTCTGAATTTCTTTTAAAATGGACAGGACTTCTGGATCATAGAGCGGCATGAGTGATAAACGCTTCATCTCCCGTATATTGCGCTCCAGGTTGCGATTGATCTGACCCACAATCTGCCCTGTGTATTCAGCCGTCCTCCATTCCGTTGAAGCCGAAAACTTGTTGTACGTAATGATTCCTTGCAAACTTAGCGGGATTGCGATCAAGCAGAGAAAAAGCGTGAGAATCTTTGCCCGCAGTGTTCCTTGCAAAAAAAGCGTCGAGACTTTCCTTTTCATGATGGCCCCTTTCCGTTTGTTCGAATAATCAGTATTTTATCCATCAAAAAATCCGCCAGGTAAAATCCTGACGGTCTATTCCTCAGTCTATTTCGATGCCCATGTAGAGACAATCGTAGAATGTATCCTCAATCATAAAATCTCTCGTCAACGTACCAAATTCCTTGAAGCCTATCCCAAATTCACCTACATGCTTCGTCCGCGATCGGATCCCCCCTCGAAAAGTCAGGTTCCCGACAATTCTCCCGTCCACCTCTGCCATTAAAAACAGTTGATTATGAGTTTCTAGACATCTTTTGATGTTTTCTTTTTGCTCATCAGGGGTGACTGTCCATTCTTGCTGTCCAAATGACAAATGATCCGACTCTCCTGATACGCGATGTACGAATGCAATAAAGGCTTCTGCGTCAGTGATTTTTCCTAAACGGATGATAACCTCTTGGCCAGACCTAAGCTTGGATACCTTCATGAGAACCTCCCCAGCTTTTTTCATACTATTAAAACAAAAAAACGGACGCCTGTTAACCGTCCGCTTGTAGCTTGTACGACTATTCCAATGTTTTAAAGTAAAGGAGGGTATCATGCAAGCTACCATCAGCCGCTCGGGCAAACCCTGGAATCCGTCCTGCTTCTTGATAGCCCATCGACTGATACAACTGGTTGGAAGGGTCGCCCGCTCGTGTATCCAAAACGAGGAGGCTGCGGTTTTCAGCAAGGGCCCTTGCCTCTGCCAGCAGCATCAGTCCACGCCCAATCCCTTGACGCTGCGCAGTAGGATGAACCATCAGCTTGGCGATTTCTGCTCGATGCAATCCATTTGCACGGCTCACCAGATGCAACTGGATGGTTCCGACGATGACATCTTCTTGTACAGCTACCCAAATTTTCATGTGTTCATGGGACACCGAATTCCAATAGGCACGTGCTTCTTCCAGTTGCATAGGCGGTAAAAACCCAAGGAAGCCCCATCCTCCACGACATCGATCAGCAATTGGGACAGCTGACGCAGTTCTTCCTCTGAAAACTCGATTCCTTCCCGATAACAAAGCGCTGACTTCATAAGAGCCCCTCCATATCTAACATCTCTTTATCAAGGTCGATATCCGTACATACTGAAAACAAACAGCAAGCATAGATAGATAATCGCTGCGGGTACAATGGTAAGGGCAATGAAAAACCGTTTCTTCACACTGTTGGCATTTCGAAACAACCAAAAGTATATGAACAGCAGGATGAGGAGAAATGGAACAAAATAAAAACCGAGTATGAATCCCACCCAATCCGAGTTGGTTTCCCAGAACTGCTCCGGCACGGGCACCCGATGATATTCACTATATATCTGTTCTTTACGTGAGACAAATAAGTAAGATAGCACGAGGTAGTAACCGAATATAACGAATTTTAGCCAGGGCCTGATCTGCTTCGCGGCGAGTGTTAGGGAAAAAATGATTCCTAGGATAAACCATAATGCCATGTATTCCATGTGGATCCCTCCTACGAAGGATTATAGGGATCGGATCTACTGGAGATAAGTACCAACTTTTTTTGGTACCTCATCTCACGTGATTACAAGAGTCGACAAAATTTGGAATCCTTCCTATAATAGACTTGTCAAACAACACAGTATGCGAGTATCTTTGCAATAGAAAGCTCACTACCTGTAGGAGATGGTTACGATAACGTACGCTCTTTCGTTTTTCCTGTCGTTTTGTATCGTTATGGTGCTGATTCCGCCTCTGGCTAAATTGGCATTTCGCCTTGATTTTGTGGACAAGCCACGTAAAGACGTGGAAAGAAAGATTCACCGGGAGCCTATCCCATTGACAGCAAGCTACGCTATTTTTGTCGGCTTTGCTGCATCGTTTTTGCTCTTCTCGAAAGAATCGACTGGGCAAACGATTGCTGTTCTAACAGGCTCACTACTGCTGCTTATTATCGGTACCATTGATGACTGGTACAAGACGCAAGGCAAGGATTTTTCCGCCTTACCAAAGCTGATCGTCCAAGTATCAGCCGCCGTGATTGTCTACTTGTCGGGTATTACTTTTTCCGGCTTTTACAATCCATTGAGTGGCGAATACATATTGCTCCCGGAATGGTTGCAGTTCATCCTGACCATTCTGTGGATTTTCGGAGTAACGACGGTTATCAATTTTTCGGATGGCATGGATGGCTTGGCTGGAGGGCTTTCTGCGATTTCCGCAGGCACGCTCTTCGTGGTTGCCTTGGTAAAAGGACAAAGCACATCTGCGATCATGGCGATCAGTCTGATCGGTGTTGCCTTGGCTTATCTGCGGTACAACAAGCCGCCGGCCAAAATTTTCATGGGAGATGCAGGCGCGACCTTCCTCGGCTTTATCTTGGCGGTTATCGCGTTGGATGGTGCCTTTAAGCAGGCAACGGTTCTCTCCTTGTTCATTCCGATTTTAGCACTCGGTGTGCCAATTTTTGATAATCTGTTTGTAGTGACCAAACGCTTCCTACAAGGAAAGCCGATCTACCAAGCAGATGCCAGTCAAGTTCATTATCGCCTGCTGCGTTCTGGACTCAATCCAAAACAGGTCGTCACCTTCCTGTGCTTGATCAGTGTTTGCTTTAGTCTGACGTCCATTATCCTGCTCCTGCTCGGAGTATAGGTTATCGGTCACAATGAAAAATGCCGCTTGGGTCTAATCCCTGCGGCATTTTTTATGGGCGGATTACGCGAAGTCTCTCTTCGCTGTCGTGGTCGTCTGAAACGTCTGAAAGCCTGTCCGTTCGTACAATGCAATCGCAGGTTCATTGTGGGTACCTGTGACGAGATGCGGCTTCAAACCCTTTTCCAGCGTCCGATTCACAAAAAAACGGACAAGCTCTTTGCCGTAGCCTTTGCCTTGATGCACGGGATCTACGAACACATCGTAGACTTCGCCATGCCCTGTGATGATCAAGGACCCGACGAATACTCCTTCATGCTCGAACAAATAAATGTCCTCTCTCATCTCACCTAGCAGCCAGTTTTTCCATGCGTTCATCGTCTTCTCAGGATAATCCGCCAGACGGTATGGCTGAAGATCAATGCCTTTGCGCACCTCGTAGTAAGCGTCACTCTGCGATTGGATGTACATCTCCATATCGGATTCGATGAACTTTCGTACGTCGAGTGTCGGTTCCGGCCCGATCTCTCCTGTGTATTTCATCAGATGGTGGCCCCAGATAGAAGCAAAACCTCTCTTGGCAAAAAAATCAGCACCCTGCCCGTGTTCTACGCGGTAGGTAGCCATGACGGCCATCGGCTTCTCCTCGTGCTGTTGCAGTTCCAGCCACAGCTTATCGAACAGCCGAGAGCCGATTCCTCGCTTTCGATGATCTGGTCGTGTATAGACGTATATTTCTGCTGTTCCGTCTTCGCCAGAGGAGTTCAAATCATATGTGCCGCAGCCCATGATTTGATCGTTTTCCTCCCAGATGTAAACCGTAGCCTTTTCCACGATATCGCCAATCTCTTCGGTCCTCCAAAGCATGCCTTCGCCAATCATCGTGACGATTGTCTCTTTGTCATTGGATTGTGCTTGTCGTATCATCTACGCACTCCTCCGTTCTCTCCCGTTAACTCTGCTGGACGGTTGCTGCTTCTGCGGCTTTTTCCAACTTCTTGCGATGTTGCAAGCAAGCCTCGCATCTTCTGCTTTTTCGCCCGAAAGCTGTGTAGTATTTGCTTTTTTTGCAAGATCGGCACGTAATGTACAACGAGCTCGACAAATTGTAGTTCTCTTCTGGCGTGTTTTCTTTCAGGTGCACCGTCTTGTTGTATTTGATGAGCAAATGAGCTGTGTGGATGGCATCGACCAAGGCCGAGTGCAGTCTGCCCTCCTGGATGATTCCTGCCGTGTCGATCGCTTCTTTCAGGCTCATCTGTTTGCGATCAGCCAAAAGCATGCTAATCGGCGGCTGGATGTCATTGTAATTGCGCATCCAGTTGAAGTCCAAACCAAATCGCGCACAATGCTCGATCATCAAACGCTTGTCGTCTTGCCCCCAAGTGCACAGGTAGTATTCAGAATCGTTGCCAATCCACTCCATAAATTCTGCGAATGCCCGGCGAAACGGGATAAAGGTTGGCATATTCTCTTTATCGAGACCGATGAACTTACGCGTCCTCTCTGTGATTCGGCGCTCAATGGCTGGAAAGGTGTAGCGCTGAAATGTGTCGACCTCCACGCCATTTTTTCCGGGCACGACTTTTGCCGCTCCGATCTCAATAATTTCCGGGATCTTGTCTCTCTGATACGTTAGTGTCGTTTCAAGGTCAAAAACAATGATCTGCAAGCCTAATCACATCCTGTATGTATTGTCTCTATTATGGCTTGGATCGGGCATAGAAAGCAAAACAAAGACAAAAGCGGCTGCCTGAGTGGCAACCGCTTTTTTTAAAATTCTTTTGTTTCCCCTTGTCACTTGGCTTATTTTGTGGATTCCTTCGTCAACTGACGCAATCCGTAGCTCATCCTAACTATTTGCCCGTCTTCATCCCGGAAAAACTCAATCCAAGGGATGGAATCTCTTTTTTGGAAAACGAAGCTGTCTTTTTGTACGGGTATCAGTGGATACGAGAGACCATCCACCTCTAGGAATAACTTGCCTTCGCTTTTGGCTATCGATGCGCTTACCCATTCCTGCGAAGAGTAGCTACCCTCGTACAGTGACAATTGCTCATCAGCAACCTCGTATGGATCATAGGCGTAGACTGGAGCTCCAGCCGGCCTTGCAAAATAACTGTTCAAAAAGCCGAGAACCAACTCTCGGACGCTCACTCCATCGAGATTGACCAGAATCACGCCCGTAATCCCTTGATCCGGAACCGAGAAAATGTGCGAGCTGATTCCCTTCAGCGAGCCGCCATGCTCTACCAGCAAGCCATCTGGAAAGGCAGGCGAGACCATCAGTCCATAGCCGTATGAGCGGTGCCCGTCCACACGAGCAAAGGGAGTGAGTATCTGCCGGACGCTATCGGCAGACAGAATAGGTGTCGGTTTTCCCGCTCCTCCCTGACGAAAGACTTCCAAATAGGCGAGCAGATCGTTCACCGTGGATTTGAGGAACCCTGCCGCTCGCATTGCTGGGGCATCGTGCCAGATGGGTGCTGCAATGATTTGGTTTTCGTCATCGATTTTTTTGTTGGTATACAAAATCGTGACGTCGTCCTTGTCAGCCAATTCATCCACGGAGAAAACGGTTCTGTTCATACCCAATGGCTGCAAAATATGCGTCGCAACGTAGTTTTCATACGTCTGGTTGCTAACCCGTTCAATGATCGCCCCCAAAAGCCCATACGCATCGTTGTTGTAGCTAAAGGCACCTCCTGGCTCTGAGAGCGGCTTCGCTTCGAACCCAGCAATGGCTTTCGTGACTTCTTCGTACGTATCCAAGTAAGGCACGGTCTTCAGTTCTTCCTCTGCTTTGGTTCCAATGACAGCAGGATCATTCTCCATGCTCCGCCTCATTGCGCCGTCTAAGTAAGGCATGGGCGCTATTCCAGGCGTATGTGTCATGAAGTGATGAATCGTCATTCGTGCTGTCAGCTCGTGGTCGCCCGCCCGAAACTCAGGCAAATATTTTACGACCGGATCGTGGACAGACAGCTTGCCTCCCTCCTGCAACTGCATGATCGCAACGCAGGTAAACGATTTAGTGATGGATGCGATGCCAAAAACGGTGTCGAGGGAAAGTGGCAGTTGCTGTTCTCTGTCACGAAAACCGAATGTCCCTTCGTACAAAAGCTCACCATCACGTGCAACAGCAATAGCTGCGCCCGGAGCCTTTGCCTCGTCCAGCAGCTGCTGTGCATACGTGTGGAACTGTTCTTTCCATGCCGTCATTTTCATCAACTCCCCATCGTTTGCTCATAAATCGCTTTTGCAACACGAGCGATAGTAAGCTCTGCCGCTTCTTTGTCAGTCACACCGCGTGATAGTGCCGTGATCGCAATCATCCCTTTTCCTTCGGGCAAATAGATGATGCCTGCATCATTGACGACTGCATTGACGGTTCCTGTCTTATGCGCGACCTTTGTTCCTTCTGGCAGCAAGTACGGCAGACGGCTGTTGTAATGCTGACGTCGCATGATGTCTAGCATCTGCTCGCAGGAGGCCTCCGTGAGAATTTCTTTTCGCGCAATCATGATAAGCAGGCGGTTTAGCTCCGCTGGTGTCGCTACGTTATTATCAAGGGTAGGCATGGATACATCGTGGATCAATTCGTAATTGCCTGACTCTTCCCGGCGCATGAACTCATCGAACCCTGCCTGCGAAGGTGTAGGTTCGTTCATACCCACGCAGTGGTTGAGGAGCTCCCAGCAATTATGCGTCAAATGAATCTGCGAAAGACCCAGCTCATGCATGTGCTCATTCACCTTGTCGATCCCGCTGATCAACTCGATGATTTGGTCCGTCGCATAGTTATCACTGACAATCGTCATCAGTGTCGCTAAGTCTTTTACCGTTAAGGCCGCTCCGGCATCCAGCTCTTGCAAAATGCCTGACCCCGGTACGCGGTCCTCCCATTTCAGTGTCACACGCTGGTCGAGGCGGATTCGTCCTGCTTCCACCTCGCGCATCAAGGTGACCATGATCGGAATTTTGAATGCACTCGCCAGTTGAAACAACTCTTCATCCAGATGCCCTGCTGACTCTCCTGTTTCCAGATGAACAGCTGCGATTCCAAAAATACCGGGCGCTTCCTTCAGCACGTTTTCTACTGCTTGCTGCCATGTCATGAAAATTCCTCCCCCATCGCTCGCGAAACGGCCCACACATGGATTTTTATGTCGGCCACTTCTTTTCAGCGCTATTGTTCTTTGTATCCCCACTTGAAGTCGATGTAGCCCAACGGATCTACTGTGATGCCTTTTACCTTTTCATTTTGTACCCATGAATTGACGCTGGAGTACACACCCGTTACCGGCATTTCTTCCATCAAGATGCTCTCCGCTTCGACCAGATACTGATTGCGCTTGGCCTCATCTGGTTCGGCGTACGCCTTTTTCACCAGCTCTACGTATTTCTCGCTAAACCAGAAGGTCGAGTTATTGGAGCTGTACTTCTCCATCATCAGCTCCAGGAAGTTGACGGAGTCGTTGTAATCTCCCGTCCAGCCTGTTCGGGAAATCATGTACTTCCCTTGCTCCTGATCGTCAAACATGACCTTCAACTCTTTATTGATCAGCTTTACGTCCACACCAAGGGCTTGTTTCCATTGAGCCTGCAATGCTTCAGCAATCTTCTTGTTGAGGTCGGAGGTATTGTACAGATAGGTGATTTCGGGCAGCTTGGCGATGCCCATCTCCTTCATTCCTTCTGCCAATAACTGTTTCGCCGTCTCCACGTCGTTATCCTTGAAATACCCATCCGGCTTCAAGGAGGCGGAAAGTGGGACAAAGCCCATCAAGGGAGTCTGTCCGGCCTGGCCGATGTTTTCTGCGATGTCACTACGGTTAATCGCATAGGCAAACGCTTTGCGGATTTTGCTATTCGTAAATGGCGGCTTCTCTGTCTGGAACAGGAGATAGTAGTTGGTGGCACGTTGCATGGTTTGCAGCTTGCCTTCGTCGCGCAAGGGTCCAATGGCATCCGCAGGCAGACCACTAATCGGGCCGCCAGCCCAATCCAGCTCGCCGCTATTGAACAACTCCAGCTCGGTATTCGTATCCTCTATCATGGAAAACTCGACTTCGTTGAACTTCACGACATCTTTGTCCCAATAGTGCTCGTTTTTGGCCAGCTCAATCTTGTTTTTATGCTCCCAATTCACCAGTTTGAACGGCCCATTGGTCACGATGGACTCGGGCTTTTTCGCCCAATTCGGATTGGCTTCTACCACTTTTTGATTGACCGGATAGTAGAAGGTCGCAAGTGTCAGGAAGTAAGGAGTAGGATTTTCCAAGGTGACTTGCAGTTTCTTGTCATCGACGACCTTGATGCCGACATCCTCCGCTTTCGCCTTTCCTTCGTAAAAGGCGCGGGCATTTTTGATCGGATAATACTTGTAGGCGGAGCCGCTGGCTGTCTTCGGATTGAGCACGCGCATCCAGCCGAAGGCGAAGTCTTGAGCCGTAACCGGGTCGCCATTGCTCCACTTGCTGTCGCGCAAAGTAAAAGTGTACACCTTTTTGTCCTCAGATACTTGAATGTCGGATGCAACGGAATGGACTGGCTTGCCATCCTTGTCCAAACGAACGAGCCCGTCGTACAGCGAACGGATGAAGGCACCGGAAATGACATCGTTGGACATGCCTGAATCAAGTGTCTCTGGCTCTGCTGCATTCATGTGCAGGATCTGCTCTGCCGCAGGCTGCGCAGTTGCCTGCTGTGCTGACGCTGGTTGCTGCTGGTTGTCTGGTGCGGTTTGAGTCGGCGTATTGCCACTGCTACAGCCTGCAAATAACCCCGTAAGCAAAACGAAGAGACTTGTTAGGACAACTGGTCTGTTCATGCTGTACCCCCTTGTTTGAGTCGGATAACCGATTATTGAATAAATATTCTGCAAATTTTATGCCATTCGTGTTTTCGGTTGTTCTTTTGTTGGTTTTATTCAGTGCTGAATACTTTTACACGAGTCGGTCCGACAAGTTTCTACCAGTAGTCTCTGTCACGCAAAAAAGAAGTATTCATCCTTGAATACTTCTATTCATTCGCGCATATGGGGCTGTCCTCTCTAGCTTATCGCTGGTTCATACATGGCTACCGCATCACATGACCTTCGACAAAAAACGATCGGGACGTGCTTTTGCTTCGCCAGCTTCTTTATATTTTTACTCAAACTGTGACTCACGAAGTTAATAAAGACAAGAACAAGCTCCGTATCAGAAGGAATCGTCGCCTTCACATCGGATTTTTTGCGACCTGATACGTGATAGACATTCTGGAACCCTTTGTTCTGTAACAAGCTCTCGATTTCTGCTACCCGATCTCCTCCTACCACAAGAACGCCTGCCATAGTCCTTCCTCCTCTCTTTTTTCCACGCTTATTCTTCTATTTTCCGGTGCGCGCTTGCGAAATCTTTGCCTCAGGCTTTTCCGCCGGGAGTCTGTATTTTTCCGTTCGCTCAATCTGAACGACCTGTGAATCGTGAACCACAATATGTATGGAACCGTATTCCAAACCATCCAGTGCGCGCGCGATTTTCTCTAATAAGGGAACGTCTAGGGAAATCTCATCTTTTGCCATGGGGACCACCCTCCTGTTTCGATAAATCAATGTATATTATTCCTACCTATTTACTTTGTTTTGTGATTTGATAATACCTCTTGCTGCCCATAACTGTCAATGTCAAACCGTTTGGGCAGCAAGAGGCTTTTCTCACCTCATTTTCCTTCGATTGCCGAAAGCTCCCTGCGGAACTAGACAGCTTGGTTGTCTTTGTCCTCGCGGGAGCTTTCGGTCGACCGATCAGCCAATCGTTTAAAAACCGATACATTTACTATGATATGAAAATATTACCATACGATTCTGCTATCGGTCAATGCTCCGTGCAGTTCTTTGTTCCCCCAATGATTCCCTTTACACCAAATGACAGGCGACAAATCTGTCGGTGCTAACCTCCCGAAAAGCAGGCACTTCCTGTCGGCAAATGTCTTTCACGTACGGGCAGCGCGTATGGAATTTGCACCCTGCTGGAGGATTTGCCGGACTTGGCATGTCTCCCTGCAGGACGATGCGTTCGCGCTTTTTCTTTGGGATCGGGAGCGGCACAGAGGAGAGCAATGCTTTGGTGTACGGATGGAGCGGTTCCAAAAATAACTCATCCCGAGGTGCCAGCTCCAGCAATGACCCCAAATACATGACGCCGATCCTCGTGCACAGATGCTCCACGACACTCAAATCATGTGAAATAAATAAGTACGTCAGCTTCCTCTGCTCCTGCAACTCTGCAAACAAATTGATGATTTGGGCTTGGATCGACACATCCAGAGCAGATACTGGCTCATCCGCGACGATAAAATCAGGGTTCATCATAATCGCCCGTGCGATGCCAATCCGTTGACGCTGACCGCCCGAGAACTCATGCGGATACCGATCGACATGATACGGCGCCAATCCACATAAAGCCATGACCTCTAAAACTCTTTCTCTGACCTCCGCTTGTGGGAGCAGCCCGTGATCAAGCAGCGCTTCCCCCAGTGCTTCTCCGATTCGAACGCGTGGATTCAGCGAGCTGTACGGGTCTTGAAAAATATATTGCATCCGTGGGCGCAATGCTCGGAGCTCTTGGCGATTCAACGCGTGCACATCGATACCCTGGAAGCGGACTTCTCCCTCTGTCTTTTCCAAAAGGCGCAGGATGGTGCGACCTGTCGTGCTTTTCCCGCTGCCGGATTCACCGACCAGCCCAAACGTCTCCCCTTTTTGGATGGAAAAGCTGACGTCATCCACCGCTTTTACATGGCCGATCGTCCTGCCGAAAAGCCCTCCGGTAATCGGGTAATATTTTTTCAATCGGCGCACTTCCAGTAAATTACTGTCCACGGACGATCTCCTCCTCATACAGCCAGCACGCGACCTTTCTACCGTCTCCCCCATCACGCAAAGGCGGCTGCTTCACCCGGCAAATGTCCAAGCACTGATCGCATCGGTCATGAAAATAGCACGATTCACCGAGTGTCGTCGGATTCGGTACTTGACCAGGGATGGAATACAACTTGGCTCTGCGCTGATTCAGTACAGGCTTGGAACGAAGCAAGCCTTGTGTATACGGGTGCTTCGGCTCCTCGAACAGCTCGACGACAGGAGACACCTCTACCACTTTCCCTGCGTACATCACGACCACATGATCGGCCATCTCCGCAACGACCCCCAGATCATGCGTGATAAAAAGAATCGCAGTTTGGGCTTCGTCCTTGATTTTGCGAAGCAGATCGAGAATTTGCGCCTGAATAGTCACATCCAAAGCAGTCGTCGGCTCATCAGCGATCAGCAGGCGAGGATTGCAGGATATTGCGATGGCAATCATAATGCGTTGCAGCATGCCCCCGCTCAATTCATGGGGGTACGATTTGGCGATTTCTTTTGCCCGCGGGATTCCGACTAGCTCGATCAGCTCGATGGCTCGCGCTTGGGCTGCTTTTTTACTTAGTCCCTGATGTTCCATGATCGGCTCCATGATCTGCTCACCGATGGTCAGTACGGGATTGAGTGACGACATCGGCTCCTGAAAAATCATGGCCAGCTCGTTACCGCGGAGCTTTCGCATCTCTTCTTTGCTGACTTTTCGCAGATCACGGCCTGCAAACCATATCTCACCCGAAACGATACTGCCTACCGCCTCTGGGATTAGTCTCATCAATGACATGGCTGCCGCGCTTTTGCCGCAGCCCGACTCGCCTACGATGCATACGGTCTCTCCCTCATGGACGCGCAGCTCGAGGGCATCGACTGCTTTGACCACGCCTTGTTCGGACTTGAAGTAGGTGCTTAAATTTTGGATTTCGACTAAAGCATTCATGCTTGGCTCACCTGCCTTTTCTTATAAAAAGTATCTGTAGTGGAGGGGGAGAAGTTTTATCTTGAAAGAAGGTTCAAGAAGTTATAAATCATTCAAGAACCCCCCTCAACGCTTCTGCTTTGGGTCCAAAGCATCTCGTAATCCATCCCCTAACAAATTAATCGAGATAACGGTAGCGAAAATAGCAATACCCGGAGGAACCCACAGCCACGGTCTTTTCTGAAAATCGATCAAGGTATTCGCCGCATCCATCATGTTGCCCCATGTGGGTGTTGGTGGGACGACACCGAGGCCGAAGTACGATAATACGGATTCGCTCAGGATCGCACCGCCGATGTTCAAGGTGGCAACTACAATTAAGAGTGGTGTCAGATTGGGCAGCAAATGGAAGAATAGCTTGCGTCTGTCGCGCAGACCGAGTACTTCTGCTGCTTGCATGAATTCACTTTCACGCAAGGTGAGCATCTGGCTGCGGACCATTCGCGCCAAGCCAGGCCAGCCGATCAGGCTCAGCATGACCATGACGATGTAAATGCGGTAGTCGGTCGGGATTTTCCACTCGGAGAGGACTGCGCCCATAATAAACAAGAGCGGCAGACCAGGAATGGTCATGAGCACGTCTGCTACGCGCATGATCACTTGATCGACCCACCCGCGGTAAAAGCCAGCTAGTGCACCAAGAAGGGCGCCAATAGAAACGGAGAGCATCATAGAAGCGATGCCGACTGTCAATGAGATTCGGCCCGCCTGCATCAACCGCGTCAAAATGTCTCTGCCCAAGCTGTCCGTCCCGAGCCAATGGGAGAAGCTTGGCGGCTTGTTGATCATGGCCGTATTAATCTTGCCGGATGCGTACGGAGAAAAAAACGGACCGATGAAACATACCACCGCCATGACGAGTAAAAACACAAGTCCAACCATGGCCAGTCGCTTCTTTTTCAGTCGCAAAAACGCCTCGTGCCACAAGGAGGAACGCAACGCTACCTGCTCCGGTCTCGTCACCTCGGCTACTTCACTTACCGTTGATGCCATCGTTTTCCCTCCTATTTCAACCGAACCCGCGGGTCAGCCACTCTGTACAGCAAATCAGCAGATAAGTTTCCGATGACGGTGAGAATCGCCAGGAACATCGTAAAGCCCATCAAGAGCGGGTAGTCCCGTACAGAAAACGCCTGCATGTACAACTGTCCGACACCGGGCCAGTTAAAGATTTTTTCCGTGATAATCGCCCCACCGAACAATGCTGGCAGTTCAAAGCCTAGTAGTGTAATGGCGGGCAGGAGTGCATTGCGCAGCGCGTGCTTGTGCAGGACGACTTTTTCCTTCAGTCCTTTTGCCCGGGCCGTGCGCACGAAGTCTTGTTGAATGACCTCCAGGATGTTCGTGCGGAAATAACGAGTCAGCGTCCCCACGCTCAGCAAAGTCAGCACCGTCACAGGCAAAAACATATGCTGGACCACGTCCCACGCATAGGCGAACCCCGTTTCCTTGCTGCCAATCGTCATCATGCCTCCTGCGGGAAACAGCTTGGCATCGACAGCAAACAACTTGATAAACAGCAGCCCGACGAAAAAAACAGGCAATGACATCGCTGCAAAAACGCCAATCGTCACGAGTGCATCGAACCAGGAATGCTGCCTGGCAGCAGACAGAACTCCGATAGAGATCGCGATCAGCCACGTAAAAAAGGTGGAGGTAATCGCGAGCAAAAACGAATTCCAGATGTAATCGTTCAACAGCGACATCACTGGCTGCTGGTATTGCAGAGAATAACCAAAATCGCCTTGGAAGGCGTTTTTCATCCAGATGAAATACCGTTCGACGACAGGCTTATCCAGACCGTACATCGCTTTTAGCTCCAGCTTTCGTTCCGCTGTCAGCTTGGGACTCGTATCGACGAAATCACCGGGCGTCAGGGCATACAGGAAAAAAATCAAAATGGATGCGCCGAAGAGCGTCAACGCCATGTAAAAGACCCTTTTCAAGAAGTAGGACGTCATCGTTTGCCTCCTTTCATGCTTGAGGAAAAAAGAAAGCCCAGCCCCAAGGCCGGGCACAACATTCGTGAGTCAGTTACTCGAACTTGTTACTCAAACTTGATACCAGGCAGGCTGGTCGAAATACCTGTGAACGGATTCGGCTCCAAGCCTTTGATCTTGCCGTTGTGCGCAGACAAAATTTTACGGTAGCCGAGGAAGATGTACGGCGGGTCATCGCTCAGCTCTTTGTACAGGTCTTTGTAGATCGCTTTGCGCTTCTCGATGTCCAGCGTAGATAGACCTGATTCCAGCAATTCGTCTACTTTGGCATTGGAGTAGCCATTCGTTCCGGTAAATCCGCTCTTGCCCTTTTTCGTCGAGAAGGCGTCTACACCGTCATCTGGATCAATCAGCATCGTGGTCGAGAACGAAGCGAGGTCGTGATCTCCTTTTTCCGTCCGTGCCAAAACGGCGTTGTAGTCCATCATTTCCGCTTCAAACTGGATGCCAAGCTCTTTGTAGTTTTCTTTGGCAATCGGGATCAGTACCTCTCCCAGCTTTCCTTTTGTCGTGTAGTAATGCACGACCAGCTTTTGTCCGTCTTTTTCACGGATACCGTCCGCGCCCGGCTTCCAGCCCGCTTCGTCCAGGAGCTGCTTCGCCTTTTCCGGATTGTAGGCGTATGGATTGACATCATCCGTATAGGCCCACGAAACAGGGCTGATTGGTACATTGGCGACTTGCGCGTATCCTTGGTAAGTCAGGTCTAAAATCTTTTGGCGATCCAGTCCGTAGATGAAGGCTTGGCGGACGCGCTTGTCTTTGAAAAATGGCTTGGAATGATTGAACTTGATGTACGAATAGGCACTGGATGTGTACAGATTGATATTCACGTATCCTAGCTCTTGCAACTGCTCAATGTTATCCGAGTTGACGGTAAAGGAGTTGTAGTCCATCTCCCCTGTCTGGATAAACTGTAGAGCGTCGCCCTCGGTCGTCTTGTAGATAAAGTGCTCGACTTGCGGCTTGCCCGCGAAATAGTGCTCGTTTGCGAGATAGCGGACTTCTTGACCAGGAATGTACGCCTCAAATTTGTAAGGTCCAGCTCCCAATGGCTTGCCGTGCAGGGTGCGGAGATACTCCAGATTGCCTGGTTTGTACTCCTTGCCGTAGTACGCTTTGGAGAGCACCTGCCCACCTAACAGAACGAGAGATTTGGCGTTCACTTTCTCCGTCGTGATCTGGATCGTCTGTGGATCAATCACCTTGATCCCTTCGATCGTGTTCGCTTTGCCTTCCTTGTATTCACGGCCACCCTTGATACTTGCTACGAAAATGTCCGTTTCGCCATCGTACGTTTTGTCGTGCAAAATCGTCAGTGTAAAGGCCACATCCTCTGCCGTCAGCGGTGAACCATCGCTGAATTTCAGATTCGGTCTCAGGTGGAACGTATACGTGAGCTGGTCAGGAGATACGTCCCATTTTTCCGCGAGCTTGGGGACTGGCTTTCCTGTCGCATCGACATCCACCAGGGATTCGAAGATCGCTGAGGAGACATTGCCATCGTAGCCGTTGTGGTAAAAGAACGGGTTAAATACACCACCCGGCTCTGTCAGTCCCGCAATGAATGTATCGGTCCTTTTGGCTGCTGCTTCCGGCAGCTTGGATAAATCCGTAGCCAAATTGATGCCGTCTTTTATGTCTTGCACCTTGCTGGCAGCAGGTGCTGATGCTTCTGTCGACGGAGTCGCCGTTTGTGTCGAGGTAGCCGGCGTACTGCCTTCGGAGCTGCACCCTGTGACCAACAGAGTCCCTAATAGCAAGCTTGAAATGATTTGCGAAAACCTTTTTTTCATGTTGATCCTCCTTCATATCCACTCACTCAGTGAAACCAGCTCCTCCGGTGGTCCGGTCGGATCAAAAAACAATAACTTATAATTCTTACCTATTTACTATGAATTAGATTATAGGTATCGATACCGGATCGGTCAACAGTTTTTTCCAAACAAAAAAAGCCCCGATTATTCGAGGCTCTCATTAGTCGTATACCTTTTATACGGAATGCCTAGTTTTTCACACGCCTGCATCACGAATAGAGAATGTCGCTCACGCATGGAGTCCTCTATCCTTTTTTCCAATCCCCAATCAGATAGGTTCGAAGCTGGCCGCAGTGCCGCACACAAATCCCAGTACGGAAGCTGGGTATAATCGAGTGTCTTGCTGGCAGAAGATTGATAATGAAGCGTAAACTCATGCATGGCCTCCACTCCAAATGCCCACAAAATCTCCAGTCTGGCATTGCCGAGATCAGATAAGGGGTCGCCGATCGCAGCGTCCTCCCAGTCGATAACAGCAGCGAGTTTTTCTTCCTTCCACATCGTATTTCCCGGCCAGAAATCGCCATGCAACAGAGATGCTGCATTCGACTGCGGCAGCGGCCAAACGGACTCCAGCACTTCGCGAATGAGTCCCTCATCCAGTGAGTTGTCCAGGCTCGTAGGTCTTTTGTGGAGCTTCTCCGTTATCGCTTCTTCTTGTTTCGGCAAAGAAGTGCCCACCAGTCTAGTAGCGTCTACCGAATGGATGCGAGTCAGCACCTCAGCTGCTTGTTGTAGAAAGCTGGACAAGTCGGCTGGTGCGGTGACTGTCTCTCCTTCTATGAATTCGATGACAAGGCACGGTGTGGGAAACATATCGCTGGCTGCTTCGAGATGATAGGGCGTTGGAGTCGGCAAATCAGCTGACTTCAGTATTTGCAACAGCCTGAATTCATCTGATGCGATCTGTGGATTTCGCTTGAGGTCAGCCTGACCATGCTCGCGGACGACTACTTTTTTCTTCGTGCCTTCAGGGCTCTCCATTTCTAGCGCGGTGACCTGTGCAGAAATCCCGCCTCTTAACTCCCCTACACGAAGGAGCTTGGCTGACGGGTTCATGTTATGTACCAGGCGTGTCCATTTCTCATCCATATATGTTTCCCCTTTATGCTCCACTGTCTGAATGTCTATACAGTCCTACCATCATCATTTCCATATACGATTCTAATTCCACAAAAAAGGATTGGACATGTGCGAAGCCTTTATCGCTGGCATCGTAGTTTTCGCGGACGTACTTTTGCGTCAATGCCTCTACAGTCGACAGCAAAAAATGCAGCGCCTTCTGTGGATCGAACTGCGCTTTGATCAATGACGTATCGACTTGATCCAGAAACAAGGGAATATATCGCGCATTGAACTGTGTTTCTCTGTCTTCGATCTCAGCCTGGCATTCCTCGGGATAATCGAAAAAGGTCGCCACTGCCATTTGATAAATAACTGGCTCCTCGGCAAAGAGCGCCATTTTTGCTTGATTAACATGAAGAAATCGCGCAAAAAAGTCTTGCGGCGCCGCTTCCATTCGCGCCTGTATACAGGCAAAAAAACGTTCGATACAAGCATCCACAATCGCGAGAAACAGTCCCTTTTTATTCCCGAAAAAGTGGAACAGCATCCCCTTTGATACGCCTGCGTTCTGAACGATTTGATTGGTCGAGCCTCGTTCATAGCCTTTCGCGGAAAATTCAACAAGAGCCGCTTCCAACAGTTTTCGCTTGTTCGGCTCCAGTGTTTCGTCCTGCCAAATTCCTTTTATGTCCGTCACCTGCTCTCCGTTCTTCTTTTTCCTATCATAACGCATATTGACCAGGTGGTCAAAGTGGAGTTATACTTTCCTCGAAGACTTCATCAGCCCTATTTCACTACAAGGAAGTGATGCCTGATGGCACGGACATTGCCCGTATTCGCCCGTATCATCCTTGGATTGATTTTGCTTGGAGCCGGTGTGAATGGTTACATTGTCTTGTTTGGATTCGAGTCTATCTTTCCAACCAGTCCTGCTGCCATGGAGCTTTTGCAAGGGTATTTGCTGGTTCTGGTCAAAACCGTCGAAATCATCTGTGGATTGCTATTCCTAACCAACCGCTTCGTCCCACTGGCTCTAACCGCCACTGCGCCTCTTGCTGTCAACATCTTGACGTTCCACCTGTTTGTCGATCCCGACATGCTCGCTATGGGACTGATTGTCGCGATTTTGGAAGCGTATTTGCTGTGGAGCTATCGGCGTAGTTTTCGTCAGTTGATGACGATGTAGACAAAAAGACTATATTCCATCGGTTGTGGTCGGGGGAAGCCCTGCCACATGTTTTCCAGTCGCCTGTATCCTCTCTTCGTTCGGGCGGTCTCCTTCCAAACATGTGACAGGACTTTCGTACAGCTGTGGATTTTTTCGTGCGTTTAAACGTTTTGCAAGTTAACACAGGAAAAGCTTCTGAACGACTAATTCATTTGGCCCGAAACACCTTAGAACCACATTCAAATTAATGAACAGCTACGTAGGAAGAAGCGAATTTCCAGTCCAAGCGCCTCTGGAGCCCTTCTCAGCGTAGGAAAAAATGGCGGGGAATTTCAGCTTCACTTATGAATGACCTCCTCGAAACTTCTACGTTTGAAGTGCTCCCGCCATTTTTTCCGAAGCGGACAGTCGTGCCCCCTTGCGGGGCGTAGGCCGAAGCGTAGACTGGAAATTCGCTTCTTCCCCCACTGCAACATCGATAAAAAGGTAAAAAGTTAGCCGGTACCAAGAGGTGTACCGGCTTTTCTTACTTTTATTTTTTCGTTAAATGAATCTGCCACGATATTCCGTAACGATCTTGGACCCATCCGAACTTTTCACTGAACGGATATTGTCCAAGCGGCATAAGGACTTGTCCATCCGAGGAAAGCTGTCCAAAAACACGGTCAACCTCTTCCTCTGTATCGCAGTCCACAAATAACGAAATCGCCGGGGTAAAGGCATGATAGTCACCGTTCGTATTGTCAATACACATGAAAGTCTGGCCTTTTAACGTGAAGGTAGCGTGCAGGACTTGTCCATTCTCGTGATGCATGACCTGCTTGATTTCTGAGCGATCAAAAATAGACGTGTAAAACTTCATCGCTTCTTCCGCTTGTCCATGGAACATGAGAAACGTAGTGATAGCTTGCACTGACAATCACTCCTTTTCGTGATGATATACGTCTCCATTCTGCCCATTCCTCAAATATGCATAACCACTAGATCCAATCGATAATCCGCCACTGACCTTCTTTTCTTTGCTTTTGCAAGAGTGTAGTAGCCGTCTCTGCTAACAGAGCGATCCCTCTCTCTATCTTATCAGCATCTGTTTGGATAATACTAATTCGCAACCCGTTTTCACGCGGGAAGGTAGGCAAATAGCTCTGGTTCGTGGACATGACCCGCACGTTTTGCTGGTGTAACACGGCAATGATATCCTGAGCGTCTAGCTCATCGGGAAGCAGCACTCTCGAAAAAATCCCGCCTGTTCCGATTTGTGTGTGAAGCTGTGGGGGAAGATAGCGCCGGCAGCACTCGGCCAATGTTTCCATCCGCAGGCGATAACGTTCCCGGACAAGAGCAGCATGATGGTCGTACATCCCGCAATTCAAATACAGCTCCAAAGCCGCCTGAGACAAGACGGCCGTACTGGAATCACACGATGCTTTAAACAACCGGAACGTTTCCATTACGGAAGGGGGCAGGACGACTGTCGCCAATCGAAGTCCGGGCAGCATGATCTTAGAAAAGCTTTTGACGTACAGGACACGCCCTGATTGATCGTAGCTGTAGATCGGGTCTGTCTTTAGATTGGTTTCCATGTCCGCCAGATAGTCATCCTCGACGATGTATACATCGTAGCGCTGAGCCAGCTTGGCGATTTGTTTCTTTTGTTCCGTTGAATAGCTTGTCCCCAACGGATTGTGAAACCGGGGAACCGTGTAGAAAAACTTGATTTGATTGTTGCGGAAATGCCGCTCCAGCTCATCCATGTCGATGCCTGCCGCGGTCCGCTGGATGCCCAGAACGGTAACTCCCAGCAGCTCGAGTGAACGCAGCATGCCGTGAAAGGTAGGCTGTTCGACTAGCACTGCATTCTTTCCATTTGGAAACGGCATGGAGGCGAGCAGATGCAGCGCTTGCTGAGCTCCCGAAACGACGCAAATTTGCGAAGGGGATGCAAACACTTGTGATTGGGCGAGATGGCTCTCCAATGCCCGACGCAAGGAGAAAAAGCCCTGGGGCTCCGAATAGGAAAACAACTGATCTTCATATAATTCAATCGCACGGTTTAAACAATGCTGGAAATCTTTGAATGGCATAACTTCTGAGTCAGGGCTGGCTGCCGTAAAGTCAATTCGCTCCTCTGGAAAACGCGTACTTTGAAGAGGGCGAAGGACCGCGTAATAACCGCTTTTGGGAATGGAATAAATCAAGTGTTCCTTCTCCAGCTCTTGATACGCCCGTATCGCCGTATTCAAACTGCACGACCAACGCTCGGATGCAGTACGAATCGACGGCAGCTTCTCCCCTGGCTTGATTGTATGGGTACGAAGCTGTTCTTTGATGCTGTCTTTCACGACTTCGTATTTATTCTTCATCCCGTTCACTCCCCCGTTATCTGTGTGGGTACAGATTCACTTTTCTCTCCTTTATGCGCCCTAGTCCCTTGAGTATAGTGAATCGTAAGCAAAGGAGTAAATACATATACGGAGGGATACGGATGGAAGCAAGACACGCGACACTGCCTTACAAAATCAGTGATGAGAAAGCTGTACTCGATATCGAGCGCATCAGCGATTGGCTGTCGACAACGTATTGGGCGTCAGAACGCTCCAAGGATATGATCGTAAAAAGTATCGAAAATTCACTCTGTTTTGGATTGTACGGTGAGGATGGACAGGCTGGATTCGTCCGGGTCGTGAGTGATTACGCGACGATTTCCTGGGTGTGTGATGTCTTCGTCGACCCGGAGCATCGAGGTAAGGGATTGAGCAAATGGCTCATGGAAGTGATGGTGGAACATCCAGACATCCGTCATACGAGCATGATACTCGCTACTCGGGATGCTCATGGTTTATACGAGCAGTATCGCTTCACACGAAGAGAAATGATGCGCAGACCAGCTATTGAGGCTTAGACTCGCTAACCTCGCCTTTTGCGTCAACGCTCGCCCCATAGGAAATGCGGTTGAGCTTGTCGATGATCCGCTTTTTGTTTTTCTCGTCCATCGGAGCAGGCTGACCGTTCGTGAGCTTCACCGGTATCACGTGGCTCTTGCTCCCGTCTTTTGAAAATGTCAGTTGGACCATCATGGCTTCGCGACCTTTCGGATTGCGCGAGGTGGTAAACACAAAATTCCCTACGCTGTAGTAGATCGGCGCCTTTTTATAAAACTCAACACCCATAATCGAATGGCTGTGCGATCCAACAATGGCATCCACACCGCTGTCGATCAGCTTTTTCGCCATCTCGCGCGCATATGGTTCCGGGTAATCCTTATATTCCAGATTCCAGTGCATGACCGCAATCGTAATGTCTGACTCCGCTACTGCCTTTTTTACATGGGATAGCATCGGCTCATAAGAGTAGGCATGGGCGAGACCTGGCTTGTTTTTTCGCGCATACCAACGCTCATTTGGAAGGACACGGCTGATCCCGATGACTGCCACGCGTTTCCCCTTGATCGTTTGGATGTAGGGTGCGAATGCTTCTTCCTCGTTTTTCCCCGCCCCGACGTAACCGATCTTTGCCTTTTTCAGATGCTCCATTGTGTCATAGAGCGCGTCCATTCCGTAATCGAGCGAATGATTATTCGCCAGATTGACCACGTCGAAACCCGCGTTCACGAGCCCCTGCAAAGACTCTGGCTTCGCACGATAGGTATATTCCTTTTTCTCCGGACGTCCCCGTGTACTGACTGGTGTCTCCAGATTGCCAATCGTCAAGTCTGCCTGCTTAAGAAAATCACCTGTTTTTTGAAACGGATAATCTACGCCGTACCGCCCAATTTGATTCCCGACGCTCTTATCCAAAATCATATCCCCGACAAACGCTACCTGAATAGAATCCTGCTCCTGCACATCCCCTCCGCTGCTCGCCTGGACCGCAACAGATTCCGTTCCCATTGCAGCACAGAGCATCACAGCAGCTACCACGATTACCGCTTGTTTCCATCGTCCAATCTTCATGCCCCTCAACCCATCTCTCTTTTTGCTTTCATTCTAGAAGGCGTGGGATGTGAAGCCTGTTGAAGCATGTCTAGCTTCCATGGAAATTTCTCGCCTTAAAGTGACTGGCATGCAAAAGATGGCGGTTTAGGACCTGCTTCTCGGGACAAAAGACTCTTTCTTTTTTCAAATGTCGATTTTTGCCGATAACAAGTATAATGGACACATACGATTCTAATACATAGGACGGTACAAACATGCTCCATCATTCCATTATGCTGAAAACCAAAACAGCAATGCCCGCCGTTCGATCGAATAGCGTTCACAGGAGCCGACTGCTGCAAAAAATGGACGCTGGTCTGCAATGCCGACTGACCACGTTATACGCCCCAGCCGGGTATGGAAAAACGACCTTGCTCAGTCAATGGGCGCATCAGTACGGCGGTACCACTGTATGGCTCTCACTCGATGAGATGGATAATGACTTGATTCGCTTTTGGAGATACATCGTATTTACACTGTCTGAATCTGACTTCGCAGAACTCTCCGAACGAATGGAACCAGCCATGAAGGCAACCAGTCATACCTCGATCTTGACCTTCATCGATTCCCTGCTCAATGAACTCGCTTCTACGACGCAGCCCCTTGCTATCATTCTCGATGACTACCACGTGATCTCGGATGAGACGATTCACAACAGTCTCGCTTATTTTCTGGAATATGTCCCGAGCCACGTCCATCTGTACATCGCCAGTCGCAACACATTGCCTTTTTCTACAGTCAAATGGAACGTACGTCATGAAGTATGTCACATTGAGTCAGGACAATTTCTTTTCAGTCATCAAGAGACGGACAGCTTTTACCGGCAGGTTCACGATTTACCTCTGACCGAAATGCAAATCGAGCAGCTGGTGAAAAGTACGGAGGGTTGGGTCGCCGGCTTGCAGCTCGCTGCCATTTCACTCGTGAATATGGAAAACCACGATCAATTTTTTGCCGGATTTACTGGCTCTCATCGCAATATTTCGGAGTATTTGTTTCATGAAGTGATCATGCGACTCCCGGAAGAGGAGCGCAGCTTCTTGCTCAAAACCTCTGTGCTGGCGAGAATGGACGCTCACGTGTGTCGCGCTCTGACCGGCCTGCCCCAGTGCCAACAAATGCTGACCCACTTGCACCGCCAAAACATTTTCTTAATCCCGTTGGATGATTACGGGACGTGGTATCGGTACCATCACTTATTTGCCGATTTTTTGCGCAGTCAATTGGAGCAGACAGCTCCCGGAGAAGCACGTGTGCTGCACCGGCTAGCCAGTGAGAGCTATGCGGAGCGTGGAATGATGGACGAAGCGATCGATCATGCGATTGCCGCTGCCGATTACACGTTGGCTGTAAGCTTCCTTGCGCAACATATTCCGGCACTGCTTCAACGCGGCGAGTTTTCCAGCTTTCTCAGAACGCTGGACAGCATCCCTGATCACGCGAACTATTTCTCACCACTTTTTCGCCTGATCTATGTGTTCCTCTTGGTTACCTGCGTTCAAACGGATCGGGCGGAGCTGGCCCTCACCAAATTGGAGCAAAGCATTGCTGACATAGAAGATTCAACAGAGCACCGGCAGTTTTTGAGCGGTCTGTTTTTTGTTCGAGCCAATTTGGTGTTCGCCACTATGGATTTTGATCGCTGGATCGCCAGTTCTTCACAGTTAAGTGGTGGACTTCCTGAGAGTCCGTTGTTTTACCACTTTAATTACAACACGACAGAACCATTTATTCGGCGAACGAGATTCGGGTTAAAAGGAATCCTATCCGATCAGACAGAGCTTGTAGGCAATCAGTTCTCCGACATACTTGAAGCACATGGCTGGAAGGACTCCTTGATTAATTTGTACGTCGTTCAGGCATTAGCAGAGGGGTTTTATGAGGAAAACAGGCTGGAAGAGAGCCTTGCGTATCTGCAGCGCGTTCGTTTCGTTGCCCTACACAAGCAAATTCCTGGCCTACTCATCCCCTATGTCCTGACATCCGCCAAACTCAAGCTGGTAGAGGGGAATTTTTCTGCGGCCCGCAAAATCGTTTCGGAGGCAGTTGAGACGGTCGCGAGCTGGGGTGCTACGTATTGGTTCAACCCGTTACAAGCATTTCTCGCACACATCGCGATTCAGGAAGGGGATATCGCTTTGGCGAAAGCGGAGTTGTCCAAGCTTCCCCCCTCCATTTTCAATCAGCCTAGCATTCAGAGAGAATTAGAGGTTTTGACCTATGTCCGTTTGTTGCTCGCCCAGCAGCAGGAACAGGAAGCCTTGCGTATTTTAGCGCTCCTAAAGCCATCCAGTATACGCGAGGAGCTATTGATCAGTCAGGTAGACATCGCCGTTCTACAAGCACTCGCTCACCAACAGTGCGGCAACAAAAAGGAAGCGCTGGCTTTCCTCCACGAAGCGCTCTTAATTGGCGAAAACAACTGCTACGTCCGTAGCTTTCTAGACGAAGGAACGGCGATGTCTCACCTCTTGCACGATTACCAATTACGCTTGAAAAAACGATCCCAACACCCAGGTCCGTCTGTATCTGCTGCGTACGTCAATCAACTACTATCTCTTTTCCCTAAGAAAATGGAGAAAAGAAAAGCTCCTTTGATCGAGCCGCTAACCGGGAAGGAAATGATCATCCTTTCCATGCTGGCGCAAGGAGCATCCAACAAGCTAATCGCCGATGAGCTAGGGAACACGCTCGGGACGGTCAAGGTGTATTTGCATCGGATATATGGCAAGCTCGGTGTCACTAATCGCACACAAGCTCTTCTGAAAGCGCAAGAAATTTCGCTGCTAGAAAATAGCCCTGTTGATTAACGGAACTTTTCAATATGCTCTTGCAGAAAAGCGTCCAGCTGGCGAGGTTCTCTGCCAAGGACACGCCCTACATCGTCTGTCGGCTTTTCCGGGATCGCTACTGCCATAGCTTGAATTTCAACGACATGACTGGCGAGCCACTCTGGCATGTTTCCGTACTCCATCAGATCACGTCGGAGTGCTTCGCTATCCTTGTTGATGTACGTAATCGGGCGGTCGAGCAGATCGGACAGCTTGCTCGCAATTTGCGGATAGCTGAAAACCTCAGAACCAGTCAGGGTGTATACACGACCTGCCTTTTCAGGGTAGGTCAATACCTTTGCGGCAACATCGGCGATATCCCGGCAATCGATAAAGTTGCATGCTGTTTCACCCATCGTACCGAAGAAACCATGTTGCGTCTTGATCGTCGGTGCGAAGCGGAGCAGATTTTGCATAAAGGCGTACGGTCGCAGTACGGTACTTTTCATACCCGATTCTGATAAAGCGCTCTCGATTTCCTGGTGCCATCCCGCTACGGCGACTGGCGCCTTTTCGTCGTAGGCTGGACTGGATATTTTCACGATATGCTGGATCCCAGCCTCAGCTGCTATGCGAATCATCGATGTTTCCAGCTCGACCTGATTGGGACTGTTTGAAAGGGAAAGGAAGAGCTGATTCGCACCCGCAAACGCTCGGCGCAATGATTCAGGGTCAGAAGCTTCCACTGCTGCGACTTCCACCGTAGATGCTGCCTGCTCTCCCATTAGCATCTGAATTTTTTCCGGCGTTCTGCTCAATGCCCGGGTTGGGACACCAAGCTCTATCAATCGTTTCAAAAGTGCACTACCTATGGTTCCTGTTGCTCCCATCACTACGATCATTTTCTATCGCCTCCGTATCTGATTCCTGTTTTGATGGTCATGGTTGATGGCACTACGCCACCGCCATGTGATTAACGTGCTGGCGATTATTGCTGACAGCGGGAAGTCGATCCAGACACGACTTAGCCAAGCCAACGATTCACCGGGCGCAAAGATGACAAGTAACTCCGTTGTTAGCCATGCTGCCAAGAGACCGATCACTGCCATTGTCATTCCCATAACCGCTACCAGCGCCAAATGAGGCATGCGGGTGACCCAGCGTTTATGTATACCACGGCTCTGTAACCATCGCCCAAACAGTGCGGCAATCAATGCGGATGTTCCGCCAATCGTGGTCAATGCCCCTATTTGCAGCCCTTTGTCAGCGGTGATCCATCCCCCTATGCTCGCCATGATCGCAGGAGACAAATAAGCCATGATTACTTCTCGCCATAAAACAAACGATTTTCGTTCTGAACGTGCGCCTTTGATCGGATAAACACCTCCCGCTTTTGCAGGGTCATGCATGTGTTTCACCTCCTTTCCCCTTTTCGAAAATATAATTAGGAACCTAACTATATAAAGATGAAAATGGGCTAGCTACCTAGCCCGCTTTACTACTTGCCTGCTCTTACTATTCGTCTGTCAGTGCCGAGATGCCTTGTGTCACGCGGCCCAGCAGGTCGAGAAACACACTGCGCTCCTCGGTATTGAGCAATCCGACCATCGCTTCCAATCTCGCAAAGTGCTCAGGCGCCATTTCACGCAGCTTGCTAGCACCGAGCTCTGTTAAAATGACCGATTTTTGCCTGCCATCTTTTGCACTCGCTCGTCGGGAAACAAGGCCATCGCGCTCCAGGATGTCGATCAGACCAGTAACAGTAGCCCGTGTTACCCCCAGATGCTCTGCCAATTGTGAAGGCAGCACTTCCCCACCGTTATCTTCGAGGTCTGCCAATAAGCGATATCGTCCTGTTGATAAGCCGAATCTGGCAAAATGTATTTCGGCCGCATGCCCAAGCTTGGCTCCTGCCTCCATCAGCCTAGCAGCGACGAGTACAGCTTGCGCATCAACATCGAGTCCATACTGATCAATCTGGCGCTGCGATTGAACAAGCGATGGGATCGCTTCTTCTTGTTTTCTTCCGTTTGAATGGTTTGTCATGGATATAGTATGGCACCTAACTATTTTCCTGTCAACACGTCTTCTCTATTTCGGTGCCATCCTGATTGCCCCATCCAGCCGGATCGTTTCACCATTCAACATCGAATTGGTGATGATGCTGTTCACGAGCATCGCGTATTCTTGCGGATCACCCATGCGTGCGGGAAAAGGAACAGTCGCACCCAACGCATCTTTTACAGAACGAGGCAGTTGGTCGTACATCGGCGTGTCAAATAGACCCGGAGCAATTGCCATCACGCGTACGCCATACGAAGCCAGGTCTCTTGCTAGCGGCAGGGTCATGCTTACGATTCCGCCTTTGGAGGCGCTATAGGCAACCTGCCCCACCTGCCCTTCAAAAGCTGCCACCGATGCGGTATTGATGATGACACCCCGCTCCCCCTGTTGGTTCGGCTCGTTTCCTGCCATTTGCTCCACTGCCAACCGAATGACATTAAAAGTACCGATCAGATTGACTGAAATAACTTTGCTGAAGGATTCCAGTGGATGTGGACCGCTTCGCGACAGCGTTTTTTGTGCCAAACCGATCCCTGCACAGTTGACTACGGCGTGAATCGTACCGAATGTGCCAGCAGCCTGATCGATTGCATCGCGTACACTCGCCTCACTCACGACATCCGTATGCACGAACAAAGCATTTTCGCGCCCCAGCTCATTCGCCAGCGCTTGCCCCTTCTCCACCGTCAAATCAAGAATGGCTACTCTTCCCCCGTGTTGAACTACATTCCTCACAGCGGCTTCTCCCAAACCGGAAGCACCACCCGTTACAATGGCAACCACTTCCCGCATATCCAAGCCATTCTCTCCCTTCCTCTACAATTGCATCCGCATTCAGAAAAAAGCTATGCAAGTTGGATACCAAACGAATCCCCCCTTGCCACACGTGGTTTTTACAAGCGACAAGCTGTCTCGACCTTCTCAAATCCAGACAGGTATGAGACATCTGTGTCCGGGCAAAGGACAGTTGTGCTTATCCATCTCCACCATTTTAGGGCTTGCTATTTACAATCAATCCCATTATATTTTACTTACCGGTAAGTAAATAAAAGTGGAGAGGAAAGAACCCGGATGAAAGTGTCTTCTACCAGAGTCATTGGTCTCGATTTTGCGCGCGCGTGGGCCATGCTCGGCATGATGATCGTCAACTACGTTGTCATCTTGAACGCAGAGCATAACGGACCTGACTGGCTCATCGCTTTATCCAGTTTGTTTCAAGGTAGAGCATCTACCGTATTCGTTGTTTTAGCGGGAATCGGCATTGCGTATATGACAAAAAAGGCCAGGACCTCAGGTGACCCGGCCCTCTTGCAGGCTAGCCGCCACGTCCTTTGGAAGCGCTCCTTATTTTTATTCGTGACCGGGATGTTGCTCTATCTCGGTAGTTGGAGCGGCGACATCCTGCATTACTACGGTGTCTATATGCTCATTGCCTCCTTCCTCCTCGTCGTATCGGAGAAAACGCTTCTTCTCGCATTTAGCGGTATCCTGCTCACAGCTCAAACGCTACAATTGTCGCTCAACTACATGCAAGGGTGGAACCCGAAGCAACCATTTATCGAGTATCTTGATTTTTGGACAGTCGAAGGATTCCTGCGCAACTTGCTGTACAACGGCTATCACCCGGTATTTCCCTGGATGTGCTTTTTCCTTCTCGGCTTGTGGCTGGGTCGACTCAACCTGCTCGATCGATCTGTACGCAAAAAAATGTTGGGCTGGGCAACTGCTCTGTTCGTCAGCTTGGAGGTTTTATCGTATGGGTTGATCAAGCTCTCTATTCCGGTCGTCGGAAGCGAGATGGCCCTATTTCTATGGGGAACGAAACCAGTCCCACCCAACCTGTTTTATGTGCTGTCCAGCTCAAGCACCGCTGTCATCATCATCCTTCTGTGCGTCAGCTTTGCGGAAAAATTCGCGAACAGCTGGTTTACGCAGACATGGGTAAAAACCGGACAGCTGACACTGACACACTACGTCAGCCATATCATTGTCGGGCTCGGTTTCCTCACCTTGATTGGCAGACTCGAAAATCAAACGCTCGCTTTTGCGATGCTCTACGCCGTAGGATTCTTCCTTTTTTCCATTGTGCTCACGCTTGTATGGAGACGTTGGTTCGAGAGGGGACCGTTGGAGAGCTTCATGAGAAAAATAAGTAGGTAACCATTCTGTGGGTTCATCCGTCTGCTATATAGGAGAATTTTGCTAATCATACATACACCAATTTCGAAGTAGTCAGACGAACTGGAGATGATCTCATGAGTCCTATGGTTTTTTTCAAAAAGGCTGTCCCCGCGAACGCGGAGCAACTCACCCAAATTGCTGTTCGCTGCTTTGCTGAAGACGTCCAAAAGTATGGAGAAGGCCCTGCCGGACATGACCAGCCTGACCAGCATGTTTTGTTCATGCAAAAGGCCCATTACTATACGATCTTGCTGGATGACCAGATCGTTGGCGGTTTTTGCCTCCTTCCAGTCGATCATGAGCATTTGGAGCTGGGGATCATCTATGTCGATCCTGATAAACAAAACTTGCGTATCGGAAGCCAAACCATGCAATTCATGGAGGCCGCGTATCCACACATCAAGAAGTGGACGCTCGATACCGGCTATGAAGCCGAACGCAACCAGTACTTTTATGAGAAATGCGGTTACAAAAAGGTCGGCGAGACAGCGCCGAACGCAGCAAATGGTTTTTATAAATTCAGGTACGAAAAACGGATACCTAAATAAATAGATGGAAAGGGAGAACAGCTATTTAGCCATTCTCCCTTTTTTCGTTCGTCACCCTTATTTTCGAATGCCCTTCTTGGTCGCCAATTCCAAGTAGTACGCTGTTTCTTCCTGTGTTTCCTTCGTAAATGCTTCACTGGCCGCGTATGCCGGCTCCACCTGAATTTCACTCAGCTTTTGCAAAAAGGCTGGGTCCTTTTCCATCTTGGCAATCGCTTCTTCCCATTTGCGAATAACCGACTCTGGCGTTCCTTTGGCAAAAGACACTCCGGTCCACCAGAAAACCGACAAGCCTTGAATACCTTGCTCCTCCGCAGTAGGGACGTCAGGCAGGAATGGACTTCGCGTGTCACCAGATACGGCGAGGATTTTGACCTTGCCCGCTTGCAGCATCGGCATGATTTCCCCTACTGTATGCACCGCCAAAATCGCGTGCCCTCCAGCGACTTTCGGGACAGAATCGGAAGCGCCTTTTGTCACGATCATTCTCGTCTTGGAGAAGTCTGCTCCGATCACATCCAGCCACTCTGCTACCCCAAATGCGGAAAAGCCTGCTGGCCCTACAGAAGTCCATGTTAACTGCTCCGGATTCGCGCGCACCCACGCGGAAAATTCAGCGAAATCTTTCCAAGGCGCGTCGGCTTTTACTGCAAAAGCAAGCGTTCCTTTGCCAATCCTGGCCGAATAGACTTGATCCTCGTTTGTAATCGGCGGTGTTTTCATCCCAGCAGCGAGCATCGTCGTATTAGATACATTGACAGCAAGCGCTGTATAACCATCATGTTTGGCTTGCTTTAAGGCATACTCCGCTCCTACTGCCCCACCACCTCCCGCCTTGTTGACGACGATGATAGGCTGCCCCCATTCCTTGCTCAAATAATCAGCTGCCGCTCTGGCCACGAGGTCGACTCCGCCCCCAGCAGAATACGGCACGATATACTCCACCTGCTTCGATGGATAGGCCGACTCGGCTGTACCTTGATTTCCACATGCACTAACGACTGCCGCCAAAAGCAACGACATGATGACAGCCGCCCATTGTTTATACCCTCTCACTGACTCTTCCTCCCTACGCGACATCTACTCCCCGGTCTCTCTCTTCTTTCAACCGTTGCTGTGTCCGGCGGTTCAGCATCATGGAGATGATCAAGAGTGTTCCTGCTGCCAGCAAGATGGTCATCGATAAAGGCCGGAACAAAACAATGCTGAGATCACCCGAGCCCATCGCCATCGTTTGAATGAATGATTCTTCCAGAAGAGGTCCCAGAATGAAGCACAAAACCAGCGGAACAACTGGCCATTTATATTTGGAAAAGACATACCCAAGTCCGCCAAACAGAAACGCGACCCACACATCAAACATGCTGTTCCGCACACTGTATGCCCCAATCGTGCAGAACATCAGGATGATCGGAGCCATGATGCCATATGGCACCCTTGTCAATTTGACCCACACCCATACCATCGGGAGGTTCAGCACGAGAAGCATCGCATTCCCCACGAACATCGAGGCGATGACCGTCCAGACAAAGCTCGCATTTTGTTCAAACAAAACTGGGCCTGGCGTCAATCCGTAGATCATCAAGCCTGCCAACAAAATCGCCAGTGGTGGTGAGGAAGGAATCCCGAGTGAAAACAGCGGGATGAAGCCCGCACTGCTCGTCGCATTATTCGCTGCTTCTGGTGCCGCCACCCCTTCGATCGTTCCCAGACCGAACTTCTCGGGATGCTTCGATAGCTTTTTCTCCATATCGTACGCCAAAAACGACGTGATCGCAGCCGAACAGCCCGGCAGCAATCCAAGAAAAAAGCCGACAATCCCGCCCCTCAGCATAGGCCCGGCACTTACTCTCAAGTCTTCCTTTTTCGGGTAGACACTGCCCGGTTTGCCAATGAGGGTAGCTGTGCGTTTTTCATCAATCCCTTTAAGGACTTCTGTAATCGCAAACAACCCGATGATGATGCTAATCATGTCAAAACCTCCGACCAATGCGGGGACGCCGTAATCAAAGCGCGGCATGCCAGAGGATGGTCCCAGCCCAACTAGAGCGAGCGAATAACCGAATGCCCCCATCAAAAACGATTTGACCAATGATCCTCCTGATAGACTGACCATCAGCGTGAGAGCCAAAATCATCAGCGCAAAATATTCAGGCGGTCCGAATTTTAACGCTTGATCTGCCAAAATGGGCGCGAAAAAGACGAGTCCGATTACCCCGAGTACCCCTGCTCCAAACGAAGCGAGTGCGGATATCCCCAATGCCGGCCCACCTCTCCCTTTTTTCGCGAGCGGATAGCCATCCAAACACGTGGGGACTGATGATAGCTCCCCCGGGATATTCAGCAGAATCGCTGTCGTCGAGCCACCGTACATGGCACCGTAATAAATCCCTGCCAACATGATCATGCCTTGTGTCGGCTCCAGTATGGCTGTCACCGGAAGCAGAATCGCGATGGCAGAAGTGGGACCGAGACCGGGCAATACACCTACAAAGGTGCCGATAAGAGCGCCGAGTGCTGCCATGAGCAAATGCTCCGGGGTGAGGGCTGAAGCAAAACCAGCCAGTAATAGTTGGAACGTCTCGATGATCAGCACCTCCTTCTCATACTTGCTCTAAAACAAATCTCCTCCAGGCAGTGTGATATGCAGCGAATAGATGAACACCACATACAGCCCCCCTGTTAAAAGAACGGAGTACACGATGGACGTACGCCACCGATAACTGCCGATCAGGATAAAAAAGGCAAAAGAGACAAAGAGCGTAGCCATTGTGTAACCGATCGCGCCGAGCAGCCAGACATACAGCAACAGGAATAAAAAGCAAAGCAGTAGGCGCAGCCTTTTTCCAGGAAGAAGCGGTCCGGGATTTGGCGAAGAGGCTTCCTCCGTCACACGGAATGATTGGATAAGAAGCACACCTCCCAGCATGAAAAACAATAAACCGAGAATCGCTGGCAGCGTGTGATCCCCTACGTACAACGACGTCGAAAATGCCTCCAGACGATAGGCCTCGAACGAAATGAAGACTCCAAGGATCATACTTAGAAGGGCACCGATAAAATCCGGCTGATTATCCGGGCGTCTCATGTGTATCACCTCAGCAAAAAAGCTACCATAGCCTATGGCTCATGCGCCCATTGTGTGCGAAAGCAGAAAAAAACTACCATAGCCAGTCCGCACGGGACACAGCATATGGTAGTCAGTTAGATTTCGATTTCGATTTGGTCGATCAGACGAATAATGGCATGGGCGACTTTCGCTTCATACGTCTCATTGCTTTCGAACTCGCTCCAAAGCTCTTTGATATCGCTGTTCGAAACATCGTCTATTTGCAGCCCGCGAAAGGAGGAACCTGAGACGGAGGAGACATCGTGGATCATCAGCATTTTCAAAAGCTTCTCCATATTGGCTTGATTGCGGATCAGATGAGGCTCCATCCGCTTAACCACCATCCATAATTTTTGCGAATTGACCATCGTCGTCGTCACCATCTGCATCCGCTACCTCCACACCAATTATAACTATATATAACTAGTTATAATTAATTATAACGAATTACTCAAGTAAAAATGTTGTCTTCCGACTGTTGTGGTCCGTTTTGCAACTATAACAAATGCCCTCCAATTGGAGGGCATTGATCGTATTGTTCAGATGATTACCAAGGCTCCGGCCAGCCATATTGGATAATTGGATTGGATTGCTTGGCTGGTGGTTGTTCTACTAAAACTGGTAATGTAATGAAGGCAGTTAACATACACAAAGACAATATCCATTTCTTCATGACCTATACCTCCTGTTTGGATCTATGATTACTTCCATTATACACGTTTACCAATTTATGGAGTATATCAAACGGAAGATTTTTTTTCTGTGACACATAGAATTCAAAAAGAACGCTAAGACTCTTATCTGCTTGTTTGATCTCATTGATTGCCCGATAGTAATTCACGCTCTCCACAAGACTCTCGATTCCTAAGTTTACTTCGTTTTTTTGAATGTAAAAGGTGCCCTTCGTTCGGAAATACAGGCCTATTTGATTGTATTGATTCGGAGTAGTGAGACTCTTCGGCAAGATCGATGCTTCTGCCAAAAACAGATCACGGATTTTCTCTTCTTCTCCTACCTGAATATAAATCTCCAACAAATCATTCGCGATCACAACCTTGTCATCTTGTGCTTGCTGCGCAAGACATTCTTGTAATACCGGAATGGCCTTATCAAATTTCCCTGTCTTTCCGTATAGTTTCCCCCGAATATGTCTGGCATGTTTATGTACCTCGGGATAATCGAACATTTCGTATCTCTCCAGATAAAAATGTCCCAATGTGTAGTCTTCCAGCTCAAAATAGGAAATGATGATCGCAAGGATCGCTGCTGCTTTTTGCTCACTCTGACTATGGTCGATTTCAAGACCTTGTTTACACAGATGAATACAATCTGAATAGAATCCAAGACGCAATGCATGGAAGGAAAATTTATAGTAGGTCAAAATTCGCTCATTGATATGCAGATAGGATGTATAGTGTAATAGCTCCTTGCCCTCTACATAGGTTTGATCTAACTGGCTTAGATTTTCACGTCGAATCATATATCGTTGGAAAAGCGATCTTGCCAGATACAAAGGAATTCCATGCTCACGTGAGTAGTCACAGATCACGTCATAAAGAGCCAAGCGCAGTTCTTCATCCGCTTCCGTTCCTGCTGTTTGATACAAATAGTCTAAAGAAAGAAATGTATTGCTTTTGGGACAATTTAACAATTGCAAAGCTACTTTGTTGGTAAGAACCACATTCTTCTCTTGCATCACAGCCTCTAATAGAGACCGCAGTGTCGCTTCGCGCTTCATTTTATGTAAATAGGGTACGATCGCTGTATAAAGTGGAATATCCAGTACTTTTGCCAGTTTCATTACATGCTGCATATTTGGTAAAGTAAATGCATCGGATTCTATCTTACTAATGGTTCCAGAAGCTACACCTGTTCTTTCTGATAACTCAGTCAGTGTTAAGTTTGCTCTATTTCGATATACTCGTAATATGCCCCCAAAGGTTTTTCCCTCTGAAATCACAGCAAATACACCCTCCTGATGATTCCTTTTTATGGATATGATAGCACAATCATCCACGAATGATATAATCGATTTGAATCATTTTTAAATAGATTACACTTTTTACTAGAGTGAAGGAAGAAAAAGTGGATCGATCATACCTATACTTGGCAACATAAAAGGCTTCAATCCAAATTTGAGTGGATGAAGCCTTTATGCGAATCGAGCCATTGGTTTACTGAATGTGATATGAATTCTATTAAGTTGTACTGTCGAAATGATGACTTATCAGACATCATTACTTTGAGAATGATAAGCTTGTGGAATCCATTCCTTACACAAGTACCCAAGATTCCTTACTGCGATTTTTCGGGGTCGTAATTGATTTCCACCAATGCTTCGGCCGCAGTCTCCCTAATATAATCAGTCGGAGAATTTAAGTAAGGTTCAATTACATTGATAAATTTTTGATTTTTTGAAAAACCAATTATGGTTAATGCATAATCTAGAATAGGGGCGTCTAGAGTTGGTATAACGTTTGCTAATTTATCCCATTCTATGGTTTTGGCTACTTCTTGAAATGTTACTGCATTCGCAATTATTCGAAACAAACTCTCTTTTATTGCAAAGTTTTCTTCTACAATCGCAAGGTCTAGGGCATACTCTGTGATATTAATAACGTCATCCCGATTGAGTGTTCCATACTCGAGTAAATCACCAATTTCTTCTAATCTGGTAAATAGATCATCACTTCTATTTAGGAATAACCTTTTCAGATAAGTGACGTCAATCATATTATCCTCCTATGGGTGTTTGAATTGGTATATGAGTATCATTACCTAACTCTTCACTATAATTGGGGCTGTTTTTATTGTAAATTCCTCTTGTATGCCAATTTCCTTTAGAATCCAAGTACTTGTTTCCTCTTACAACTCTTACTATCCAATTATTTCTTGCATTACTTCCTTCTGGAGCTGATGCGTCGGGGCCATGAACTCTCACTCGCCATCCTACCCCATCCCCATTTTCTTCCCAGTGGTATTCAAATCCTTTTTCTACCTTCCCTTTAACTGGAGTTAATTCACGTCTTTTTGCATAAGTAGGAATTCTTGAAATAATATCATCTACTGTAGATCCTCTTATTCCAGCAAAATCTCCAACACGTCCTGTTCCTAACTTCGCAACATTACCAAAAATGATGCTCCCACGTTCACTTTTTAAGTAAGTGAATGCACGCTTAACAAACACACCACCTCTGAGATAGACAATAGTGCCACTAACTACTGGACCTATCACCCATCCAGCTGCTTCGGCAACAATAACTGCATCTCCAATAAGGAAGATTTCGACTGTTTCACCATACCTATCATGACCTAGTGATGAATCTGCATAAGCATACCCTAACAAGCGATCAGTGATTATTCCGTCTTCCTGTAAGTACCCCATGTTTCGTTCATAAACATCTTTTGCAACATGGGTACTCCACTTGTTAAGAGTTACTTGATATGCGACTACACTCATCAGTAAGTCACTGTCGTAAACCCCTGTATTTTCACCATCGTAAAAACCGATTTTTCTCAAATATTCTTGCATCCTACTGATCTTCTCACTTGGAATTGTAGCGTTTAATTGATTTAGTAACTGCACCAATTCAAATTGTTCAAGATCGACTGTATTTTTGACAACTACATCTGCATGGATTGGCCACTGCGGGAAATCAGCTGTTACGATCTTTACTTTATAACGACCTGATTGTGCAAAGCTACCAAACTGTGCAGAAACAATCCCATCCCATTCGAAAAATTGCTCCTCGGCTTTCACATTCTTTCTAATTTGTTCGTATACTTTTTCTTTTTTATCGTTAAATATTTGAATATATGTTGTTTCATGTGGACTTTTAAATGTCCATCTGAATGTAGCACTTTTTTTAAATCCTGGTGTTGCATCAATAACAGCATAGGACGGGCTTAACTTTATTTCTTTATGAGTAGTTTGATAGCCGCGGCTATCTGGTAATGTAAGCAATGCTTTAGTAGCATTTTCTGATGCGTTTTCATGATACTGAACTTTTGCAAAGTAAGTACCAGGTTGATTTGCAAAGAAGATTGTCTCTGGTTCATCAGGGTAGAACGTTTGAATTGACTTGCCAGACTCATCTTCTAATGTTATGGCATTTGCTGAGACGAACAAATGAATCTGTGCGGCTTCTTTTAGATTCAAGCGATAGTAATCCACATCAAACCTGGAGGACAATCTATCACTATATATCTCGTCCCACTCAGATGGAATTGCTCCTTCTCTTGCACTATCGGCATCCACAGCTTCAACTGTAATACGAGTATTTAGACTGCCATTAGTAGCACCTAATTTTAAATAGTGAGTTGTACCTGCACTCAGATGATATTCAAGCTTTGAGAAGAGCTTTCCATATGGACCATCCGGAACATTATCGTTTTCTGCCAATAATGTTGTGAATGTATCATCAGAATATAATTGAAGGTACGTATCGTTTTCGGGTCCTTCATTCTTATATGGGCTGGTAAAAAATCGATAGTTTCCAGAAACTGAAGGAGTAAATTTGTAATACAAGCTCTTACCAGAGTTTGCTGTTACATCTATAGGCTCATTTTCTTTCAAGATTTCAATATTTTCAGGGTCTGGGTTAGGATATGGCAATGTTGAGGGGGGCTGCCATGGTTCTACCCCTTCTATATTGATCGTAACCACATCACCAGAAGCTTTATTTTGATCGGTTATCCGAATAAAATATATCCCTGAACTCAAGGGAGTATAAGTAAGAGTATCACCCGAAGAAGATATAATTTTCGAACCATTTGGGTCATCTAAAAGAGTTATTGATCCTGTCCAACTGAGTCCTTTTTGCACTATTTTGATAGTTTGATTTGCTTGTGCCTTTACAATGTACCAAATGTCTTTAGATGAGCCAAAAGTATCTGTCTGAGGGCCTGGTAACGATACGGGTGTGGATACTAGCCATTCATACTTATTTTCTCCACCGCTTCCTCCAGTTAGCATCTTGATATAGTAGGTTCCACTTGTCTCGATCCTTACATCCATACGTGAAGTAGTATCGGATAGGATTTCTTTTTTTGCACTATCATACAAGACCCAGCCTTCAATCGGAGAGGAACCTTTCCCCCAAAGATGATAATTGGATCCTGCTTTTAATTCCGTCCGAAAGAAGATACTATCATTACTCGGAGTGGAAAAAGCAGCAATCGTACCTTTTATCCCATCCAAAGAAACTGAATATGCTTGGTTGAGATCTGATCCATCACCAGCTGTGATAGAAAATGTCTTTCCGCTACTCCCCGAAACTACTACAAAATAGGTACTTGTTTCCGCAGGGATAAAAGTAAGAGTGTCTAATGAAACCGTTTTTAGAGCAGCTTTGTTCGGATCATCGTATAAGTACTTACCGGTACCAAAACCACTCAAACCTGGTGTATAAACCCTTAAGGTATGATTCGCTTTTGCTTTCACTTGATACCATATTTTCTTTTCAGGCCCAATGGTATAGCTTTGAGGCGAAGATACGGATAGAGGGATAGATTTGAGAATATAGTATTGGTGCTCCCCAGCATTCTCACCGGTTAACAATTTAATGTAGTATGTTCCACTTGTATCAACCTTGATATCAGTACGTGAAGTAGTACCAGATAAAACCTCTCTTTGTGCGCTATCGTACAAGACCCAGCCTTTAGCTGATGGGTCTCCCCAAATGTGGTAGTTATACCCCTCTGTCAACTCCGCAGTAAAGTATAAACTGTCGTTTCCATGACCTGAGATTTTCCCAATACTCTTTTTGTCGTCTTTATCAAAAACGATTGCATATGCTTGCTCAAAGCTAGATCCGTCACCAGCAGAGATAGTAATTTTTTGTCCACTGTTTCCCTTTATTTTAATATAGTAAGTGCCGGGGGTTTTGGGTGTATATGTTAAGGTATTCTGTGTAGTGTAAGCTAATGATGGTTGAGTTAGATCACTGTAAATGTCTTTAGAGGTCCCACTCCCCTGAAGATCAGGTGTAAATACGCTTAACGTATGATTCTCTTGTAATGTAATAGAATACCAGTTATACCCTGAAGCTCCGATTGTATCTTCGATAGGACCAGGTGTAATTAATGGTTTGATCTCCTCTGGAAGAACGGAATTCAATGCATTCTTTTGTGAGGTAATTTCTACCTCATTCGAGATAAGCATTTCACCGGTTTCAGTCATAGCCGTTACTACATAGTATCTAGATTCATCAGAATTTTGATCAACGGAATGATCTACGTAGGAGGTTTCCGTTAGTTTTGAAATTAACTCTTCATAACTTTGAGAATTACTACTGCGCATTTTTACGCTATAACTCGTAATTTTGTCTTCCGTATTCCAACGAAGAACATTCCCGGTCATTGTTGGAGTTACATCAAGATCAATACGTTCTTGAGGATCAGTTACATCAATTTCAATATCTACCATCTTATCTTCATAATAAACACTGATCAGTGTTGTTCCTTCAGCATGTGCAGTTATCTTGCCATTACTAACACTAATTATCGCTTCGTCTTTTACCTTCCAAAGAGCCTCGTTTGTAACGTCTTTCATTGTGCCATCTGGATTTTGAAGCTCAACGGTTACTTGTTTTTCACCACCTACATCTAAAGCTACGCTATGAAGAGAAGGAATTAATGTAGGTTCATCCTGGTGTATCTGTACAGCAGTTACATTTGATAAAGTTGGTGATCCGTCGGTGCCAACCCCAATAATTCTATACTCGTAAGTGGTTCCCTTTTGTAATAAGGTATCCTTATAATTTGTTGCCCACAATTCATCCGTTATTTGTTCGAAGTCTTCATTACCAACTCGACGTTGCACGATATACTTTGAGTTTTCTGACCATTCACTCCAAGTCAACTGGATTTCTTCGTTTTCTTGTTGCGCACTAAGGTGAATAGATTCATCGGTACCAACCGATACTTCCATTTGGATTTCTTTTTGATTGTAAAAGCCGATGATCCTCGTTTTCCCTGCATTCATTGCTTCTATCTTTTCGTTGGTTATCGAAACAATACTCTCATCTTCGACTTTCCATTTTATCTTGGTGCTTACATCTCTAGTAGTACCATCTGTAAACTTCGCAATTATTTCTACTGATTTGGATTCACCGACTTGAAGGTCAAGGCTAGTAGAATCAGTTTCTAATGTAAAGTCATTCTGTCCTTTTTTCATTTTGATTTTTACTGGCTTTGAAACAACGGCATTTCCATTAGATAAGTGTGCTTCAACCCTATAGTAATAGGTTGTACCAGGTTTAACTGTATCATCAGAAAAAGTGTTCTTCTTCAGATCAGCCGCAAGAACTTCGTACTTTCTGTTATTTTCTCCTCGCTTCACTGTATAACTAGAAGCATCCATATCTCCCCAACTTAAAATGGCGCTTCCTTCATTTTCACTTGCCTTAATCTCTATATTCTCTGCGTTAGGTGATACTTGAACTGGAATTTTTAATTCTTGTTCTCCATACTGAACAGTTACCAAAGTTGAACCAATAGCTGTTGCAGTAAACTTTCCGTTTTTAATAGATACAATATCTTTCTTTTTGGGGTTCCAAGAGACCTCTTGAGTAACATCACCACTGTTGCCATAGGAGTCACTAAAGATACGAACGTTTGTCGATTCCCCGACTCGTAATTCCACTTTTTCATGAGATGCGAATAATGATTTTACTTTTTGATCAACCTTCTCTTCTTCAGAACTTGGGAGATTCACCTCTTGTAAACTGGACGCAGACACTCTTTGCACCGCGTTTGGAAGATAGCTTGTTGGGACTGAAACTGTTAATAATAGAACGAAAGCTAAAAATATTCTTAGGTACTTCTTCAAAAAAACGCCTCCATTATCCCTGTTTTTTACATAACACATAAATTTTAGGTTATATATCTTTGTTTTTACATAGGTCTTTTTTCTGGTTTTTTACAAATTATTGCAGGGTACTAAGAAAAAATGAAAGGCTATCCCTTGGCCATAATAAGCCTTATGAGATAGCCGTACTACATTGCTTCACTTCACTTATTCATTTATTAATTAATTTTTTTGCTTCTTTAGTGAATACCCATTGTTGTCTATACTTCATACAAATAAAAAGCTGTCATCCAGACCATGCTCAAGAAAAGCATAGCCCGACAACAGCTTCACGATCCTGCAACTACTCCATCGTCAAAACAACCCGACCATTGATTTGACCTTTTTCCAAACGCTCCAATACATCGTTGATCCGATCTAGCGGCTGCGTCTCGATGATCGCACGAACCTTGCCACGTGCTGCAAAATCAAGTGCTTCTTGCATATCCTTACGCGTCCCCACGATGGAGCCTTTCACTGTCACCCCATTCAACACCGTATCAAAAATCGGGATGGGCAACTCTGCATTCGGTAAGCCAACAACGACGAGAGACCCACCGCGTCGAACAGATTTGTACGCTTGTTCAAACGCCTTCTTGGTGACTGCCACGCTGATCGCCCCGTGGACACCGCCCACCTGCTCTTGAATGGCTTGGACCGGATCAACCTCACTGCCGTTTACTGTCACATCAGCCCCTAGTTCTTTTGCCAAGTCCAGCTTTTCCTTGTGAATATCGACCGCTACGACGTTGTAGCCCATCGCCTTGGCATATTGGAGAGCCACATGCCCCAAACCGCCGATGCCGTAGATCGCCACCCATTCACCTGGCTTCACGTTTGCTACCTTCAATGCTTTATACGTGGTTACCCCTGCGCACAGGATCGGCGCTGCTTCCACATCCCCCAGCTCGTCAGGAATGCGTGCCACGTAAGCAGCAGGTGCTACGCAATATTCAGCATAGGCACCGTCAGCGGAATAGCCCCCGTTTAACTGTTGCATGCACAGTGTCTCCCACCCTGTCAGGCAGTAGTCGCATTCGCCGCAAGCGGAGAATAACCACGGAATTCCTACACGATCACCAATTTTCAATGAGGTAACGCCTTCCCCCAGCTTTTCGACAACACCTACGCCCTCATGCCCAGGAATCAAAGGCAGCTTTGGCTTCACAGGCCAATCCCCGTGTGCCGCATGCAGGTCCGTATGGCAGACACCACACGTTTTGACTTTTACCAGAACCTCACCGTGTCCGACTTCTGGAATAGCAACTTCCTTTACTTCCAGCTTTTGATGGAACTCGTTGACTACTGCTGCTTTCATCTTAACCTTCCTCCTCTTTTTTCCCCTTCAGGCATGTGCGTAAAGGGCAGGTGTTCTTCCCGCCTCCTACTAATTGCAAGCCGTATGCCAACATGAAAACGCTTAATCATTCAATGATCTAGCCGTTTCCTTTCTTCTAAGCAGCCGATATGACGGCACATGAGCCGAAAAAACGGCCCGCCTGCCAACCTTTTGGCCGAAAAAGGGTATTCATCCTTGCCTGCGGTATTACTACGTAGTGGAAAAAGGGGGAGAACGCATGCAAATATCCAAGTTCATGACGCCGGAAATCATTTTCGGGAACCAGTCCCTCGGCCAGGTAGGGGAAAGCTTGCGCCGATTGGGAGCTTCTCGTGTCTTTCTTGTCAGTGATCCTGGTGTCGCAAACGCAGGCTGGGTCGAGCGGATCATCTCTTATTTGCAGCAGCAAAAGCTCGACTACCATCTATGGACCAACGTGACAGCTAATCCGAAAGACTACGAGATTCATGCCGGGATTGCCGAATATCGAGCCAAGGAATGCAATGCCATTCTCGGTGTCGGTGGAGGCAGTGCCATCGATGCAGCCAAGGCAATCGCGCTGTTGGCTACCAACGAGGGCAGCATCGTCCAATACGAAGGCGTCGACAATATCCAGCATCCCCTTCCTCCCATGGTGATGGTACCGACTACTGCCGGCTCCGGATCGGAGGTTTCGCAATTTTCCATCATTGTAGACAGTGCACGCAAGGTGAAAATGGCGATCATCTCCAAATCGCTCATACCCGATATCGCCATCATCGATCCGCAAACCTTGATGACCAAGGACAAGCTGCTCACTGCCAATACAGGCATGGATGTGCTGACACATGCCATTGAATCGTATATTTCGCTCGCCGCAACGCCGCTTACCGAAGTGCATTCGCTACAAGCCATGCGTCTCATCTCCAAGCATTTGCGCCCATCTGTCGCCAGTCAATACAATACAGAGGCCAAGCAAGCGATGGCCATGGCGAGTCTTCAAGCCGGAATCGCTTTTTCCAACGCCATCCTTGGTGCTGTGCATGCCATGTCCCATCAGCTCGGGGGATTCCTCGACGCTCCGCATGGCGAGGTGAATGCCATCCTGCTCCCACACGTGCTTGAGTACAACTACATCGCGGCACCGGAAAAATACAGACACATCGCAGAATGCCTCGGTGAAAACACTGCGGGCTTGAGCACACATGCTGCCTCTCGTCTCACACTCAATGCGGTTAAGGAGCTGGTAAGCGATCTGGAAGTGCCCCAATCGTTGTCGGCTATCGGGCTGCATCCAGAGCAAATCGACCTGCTCAGCTCTCTCGCCGTACTGGACGTGTGTATGACGACCAATCCCCGCGACATGACCGTCCACGATGTCGCGACGTTGTTTCGCCAAGCCTTGTAGGAGGTTCGTCATGCATACCAAACAAGAAATTTTGGAAAAATTAACCGGGATTCAATCCTCGCGAAAAAGTTATTACAGTGAACTCGTCTATCTTATCGAGGAGATGAAAAAGAAAAACAAGCAGCTCGCCGTTATTAACCAGCTGACACAAATTCAGATCAACGCCACCTGGCAACAAACAACCAGTTATATCGCCGCACAGCTCTCGCAAATTCTCGTATTCGAGCATTTCGCCCTAACCATCGTGAAGGGAGGCACGCTCTCCTCCTATCTCGCCAAGTGGAATGACGGGGATTGGCAATGCCATACGATGACACAGACCGTTCCAGTGGAAGCCCCTGTGCTCACCGGGCAGGTTCATCTTACCCTTGCCGAAGTACTGCCTGAGCATCACGCCACCTCGGTTCCATTGCGCAGTCAGTTGAATCAGACTTTTGGTTTTCTGACACTCTTACGCCAAACAAAGCAGCCAGTCGATCGGGACGAAGCCGAATTGATTCAGCTCGTCGCCAGCCATGTCGGTGTCGTCGTAGAAAACAGCCTGCTTTTTCAAGACGTGAATGAAAAAATCAAAATCGAAGCCCAACTGATTCAATCTGCAAAAATGGCTGCGATTGGAGAGATGGCTGCCGGCATTGCCCATGAGCTGAACAGTCCGCTCACGGCCATCCTCGGAAACTCTCAATTGCTCATGCGCGAGATGACAGATGCACCAGAGGCTCCCTTGATGAAAGACATCTATCAATGCGGGGTACGCTGCAAAAAGATCATTCAAAACCTGCTCACCTTCTCGCGGCAGGAAGAGTACTTGTTTTCTACTACCTCTATTGACGTGGTCGTAGAGGACGTTCTAGGACTGATTGGCTACCAGCTGTCTGTTTCCGGCTTGACCATAACCCGGGAAATGTCTGAGCCTCCTCTGCTGTTTCATGGAAGTCGTCATCAGATCGAGCAAATTGTGATCAATCTCCTGTTAAATGCACGGGACGCTGTGGCAGGCAGGGAATCTCCACACATTGTCATCCGTTCCTTCCTCGTACAAGAGGAGGACGGCTCTTACGTAGGCTTATCCGTCTACGATAACGGCACAGGCATTTGTGCAGAACAGCTTTCGCAGATTTTTCAGCCTTTCTTCTCGACGAAGGAACGGACAAAAGGGACTGGTCTCGGGCTTTCCGTCAGTCTTGGAATTGCAGAAGCGCACGGCGGGAAGCTGTTTGCTGAAAGCGTGGAGGGAGAGTACAGCAAGTTCACGATGCTTTTGCCACTGTTAGCTGACGAGGAGGACAACGATGGAGAAAAAACGGATTTTGATCGTGGATGATGAAACAGAGGTGACTACCTTTTTCACCTATTTCCTCAAGAAAAAAGACTGCGATATCGTCGTCGCCAATTCTGGAAAGGATGTGGAACGACTGCTTCATTCGGATTCTACCGGCTTTCACGCTGCACTCGTGGACCTGAAGCTGCCCGATGCAGACGGATTGACGCTGCTCAAACAGATCAAGGCAGTATTTCCCGCCTGCGAAGTCTTGATCATGACGGGCTTCAGTACGATTAAATCGGCTGTGACAGCGATGCAATGGGGCGCGCGCGATTACTTGGAGAAGCCGTTCGACGATCTGGACAGTCTGGAGCAGGTCATCGATGCGGTGCTCTCTTCTTCCAGCAAACACAGCGATCACCTATCCCAAGAAGCCGCCCAATATGGTATCGTGTATTCATCTGACAGTCCGATGGCCAATGTAATCGCAATTGCCAAAAAATTAGCAAAAAAGTCGATCCATGTGCTTATTGAAGGCGAAACGGGTACCGGCAAGGAGCTGATGGCCCGTTTTCTCCACGGAGCAAGCAATCGCGCCCAGCAGCCTTTTGTCGCTTTTAACTGCGGGGCAGTGCCGGAATCCTTGCTGGAAAGTGAACTGTTCGGCTATGAGAAGGGCGCTTTTACTGGAGCGCTCAAATCCCGCAAAGGCTTGTTCGAGCTGGCACATAACGGAACGCTGTTTCTTGACGAGATCGGGGAGGCTCCCCCTTCCATCCAAGTGAAGCTCTTGCGTACGCTAGAGACGGGAGAGTTCATGCGCGTCGGTGGCGAGCAGATCGGTCAGAGCAATATTCGCTTTATTTCTGCTACCAACCGCGATCTGGAACATGAAGTCGGGATGAATCGTTTCCGCAGTGACCTGTTGTATCGTCTGGAAGGGATCAAGCTGTCGATTCCTCCTCTCCGAGAACGGATTCAGGATATCCCGACAATCGCGCACTACTACTTGCAAAAGCGCAGTGGAGGCCCGTGCCAAATCGATCAGGATGCCATCGAGCTCTTGCAGCGCTATGATTGGCCGGGCAATGTCCGCCAACTGATCAACGTACTGAATCAAACCATCGCGTTGCACGAATGCGAACGACTGCGTGCCGAGCATTTGCCAGCGAATTTGCGGAGCCGCACGGTACAGGTGCATCCGCCCACTGTCCCCAAACGGATAGAACAAGTTATCGATCACGAATGCGAGCGCTTTGTCGATACAATTAGCCGCCTTGTCACCTCTGTAGACGGGATCGACTTCGATTATTTGATCAAGCGGATTAAACAGCTCGAAGGCGAGATCGGGCGAACGATTATCGAAAAGGGCTTGACCGAAACGAATGGAAACAGACAGCTTTTAAGCAAAAAATTAAACATCACCAAACGGACGATTCGCTACATTTTGAACGAAAAAGCATAACGTCTGCATTGGCGCATCTAGGAGGCATTCACGTCGTGGTACCTGAAAAACCTTTTTCGAACCTAAAAAAAATCCCTTCTGACTTCTCTCTATCTGCCGTTATTGTTGGACTCATCGCCACGATGGTCTCCTATGCAGGACCATTGCTGATCGTCTTTCAAGCTGCCAAAGGTGCAGGACTCAGCGATGCTGTCCTCGCCTCTTGGATTTGGGCCATCTCGATTGGGAGCGGCTTGACGTGCATTGTGCTCAGCATCTGGTTTCGCACCCCGATCATTACAGCATGGTCGACGCCGGGGGCAGTTCTGTTAGTCACCAGCTTGACGGTATACTCCTTTCCCGACGCGATTGGCGCGTATATTTTTTCGGCTGTGGTCATTACGCTCGTCGGTGTTTCCGGTTTGTTTTCCGTCTTGATGAAATACGTGCCGCAGTCGATTACGACCGCCATGCTTGCGGGGATTCTCCTGTCTTTTGGCGTAGACGTCTTTGTTTCCATGCAGCACCTGCCTGCATTGGCTCTTCCGATGATCTTTTGCTACCTGTTCGCCAAACGCTGGTCTCCACGGTATGCTGTCGTGCTTACGCTTTTGGTTGGCTTGGTTGTCGCCTTTCTTTTGGGGCGTTTGCAAATGGGCAATGTCCAGATGTCCCTCGTCCAGCCCATCTTTACGATGCCGACGTTTTCTCTCGATGCGATCATCGGCTTGGGGATTCCATTGTGCATCGTCGCACTTGCCTCGCAGAACGCTCCGGGAATTAGCGTCTTAAAAGCAGACGGGTACGATACACCTGCTGGACCTCTCGTAACGACTACTGGCATCGCTTCGCTATTGCTCGCTCCTTTTGGTTCACCGGGAATCAATCTGGCGGCGATTACAGCTGCGATTTGCACGGGAAAAGAAGCTCATCAGGATCATACTAAGCGCTACATTGCCGGGATTGCCTGTGGGGGCTTCTACTTAATCTTCGGGATGTTTGGCGCTACGATGGCTTCGGTATTCGCTGCCTTGCCCAAAGAATTGATTGCCGTCATTGCGGGCTTGGCTCTGTTTGCCTCGCTCAGTTCCAGCCTCGCACAGGCGATGAGCGAAGCAAAGGAACGGGAATGCGCCTTGGTTACGTTTCTCGTCACGATTTCCGGTATTTCCATTGGCGGGATCGGCGCTGCTTTCTGGGGCTTGATTGCGGGAGTGGTCACCCATCTGATTTTGAATGGCAACGTGAAAAGCTGGTTTGTGAAAAAGAAGAATACGCAGCCGTTGGCGTAGCCAAGGTTGTTTAGAATGGCTCTATTCCAAAGGCGTATAAAGAGAAAAAACGGCTCCTTCGAACGAATCCGGAGAGCCGTTTTGTATGTTCCTTGCAACTAGCGGTAAAGCCCTTGTTCCTCGGCGTAATTTCCCCAATGCGGGCGGCTACCGTCTTTATCCGTAAAAGGATACTCGTCCGATAAGCCCCATGTACTGACCGTTTTCCCCGTTTTTTCTGCAACAGCCGGGTCTGTAGCCAGCGCAACTACTGCTCGACCGATGTACGCTGGCGTTTCCGACATGATAAAGTGCTTTTCTTGCTTCACTGCCTCTCTCCACGTCTCTTCTGTCACGCCAAAATGATCGAGCATCGCTTCCGAGCGTAGGAAGCCCGGCGTTAAAGCCAACGCGGTAACCCCGTGTGGGCGCAAGTCCTCTGCCATCGAAGCAGCTAGATGAATCGTCGAGATTTTTGCCAAGCTGTAGTACAGATTGCCGCGGTACCGATAGTCGACTCCGTCCGTAATTTCGATGATCAACCCTTTTTTCTGTGCCACCATGAGCGGAACCGCATAGTGACTGGTGATCATATGCGTACGAATGGCGCGCTCTTGCATCAATAGACCGTCTGCCAATGGCTGCTCCCAGAACGGCGTCCCCCAGTGAGTCAATGGATCTCCACCCCAGATGTCATTGACCAATAGATCGAGCTGTCCATTTTGCTCCGCTTTTACTCGCTCAAAGAACGCTTTTACCTCTTCTTCCTGCGTATGATCGACGCGCACAGCGATCCCGATTCCGCCGCTTGCCGTCACGAGCTCTGCTGTCTCTTCAATCGTCTCCTGTCGTGCCATATCAGAGTGCTGACCACGCACCGTGCGTCCCGTCACATATACCGTTGCCCCTGCTTCTCCCAGACTGACTGCAATCCCCCGTCCTGCTCCTCTTGTGCCGCCTGCTACCACCGCTACTTTGCCTTGTAATGGTTTCATTCGTAATGCCTCCTTTATCGATTCATACATCAAGAATAACGAAGGAAATATGACAACTGCTGTCATATTCGTTACGATACAATCAAAGTAATGTTGTTTTTACTTCTAGGAGGGCTTTTTATGCGGGCAGATCGACTCCTTACGATTTTGTTGCTCTTGCAAAACCACGGTCGCATGACTTCCAAGCAATTAGCAGAAAGGCTGGAGGTATCCGAGCGAACCGTTCATCGTGATATGGAAGCTTTGAGTGCGTCAGGCGTTCCCGTCTATGCGCTGCGCGGTGCAGATGGGGGCTGGACGTTGGCAGAAGGGTATCGCAGTAATTTGACCGGAATGAAAATAGATGAGCTGCAATCCCTGCTCGTAGCCTCCCCTGCTGCCTTGTTGAATGATCTCGGACTACATGAAAACTATGAAGCTGCTTTTCTCAAGCTGTTGTCTGCCCTGCCAAAAACCGTTCAGCAGGATGCCATCCACGTACGCCAGCTCCTTCATATCGATGGGGCTGGCTGGCATGAATCAACGGAGACGTTTCCTTTCTTATCGATGATTCAAGATGCCGTATGGCTTTCCCGCAAGCTGTTCATTCGTTACATGCGTGAGGATGTGGCCGTAGAGCGCATTGTCTGCCCGCTCGGACTCGTCGCCAAGCGCAGCATCTGGTATTTGGTCGCCAAAGTGGACGAGGACATGCGGACGTACCGGATTTCACGACTATTGGATGCGCAGCCGCTAGATGATAGCTTCATCCGCCCAAGCGATTTCGATCTCGCTTCCTATTGGGAACAATCCACCTTAGACTTCAAATCCAGCCTCCCACGTTATCCTGCGCGGTTGCTAGTCAAAAAAGAGACGTTGCCTGCTGTAAAACAGGAGCGTTATATAAAAATAGCCTCCACCCAAGCCGCAACAGACGACTGGATGGAAGCAGAGGTTGAATTTCATACACTTGCATCAGCATGCTCGCTAGTGCTCAGCTTCGGCTCACACATCCAAGTGTTGGAGCCACAAGAACTGAAACGGGAGGTCATAGAGCAGGCGCGTGCTATACTTGGCCAGTACGAGGTCCAGAATTAGCAAGGACTTTCGTTTCTCGTCCGCACATGAGCAGGACGATTGTTCCCACGATCAGCACCGCGGTAAAGACACTAAAAATGAACGTGTAGCTGTAATGATGCGACGAGTAGTAACCGACGAGATACGGTGCGATAATACTGCCAATTCTTCCGACACCGGATGCCATCCCAGAACCGGTAGCGCGCAGCGGTGTCGGATAATTTTCCGGCGTGTACGCGTACAAAGCACCCCAGGCCCCCAGATTGAAGAAGGACAAGAACGCTCCCGTCACCAACAGCTCTGTCGTGCCACTGCTTTGCCCAAAAGCAAAGGCCATGACTCCGGTCATGAACAAGAAGGTCGCCAGCGTCCATTTCCGTCCCCATTTTTCCACGAGATAGGCTGCCGCGAAATAGCCTGGCAGTTGGGCCAACGTCATGATCAGTACGTACTGGAAGCTTTTGATCATCGTAAAACCTTTGTCGACCAAAATAGATGGCATCCATAAAAACATGCCATAGTACGAAAAAGCAATCGCAAACCAGACGACCCACAGCGTAATCGTCTCTGTCCGATGGGACGTCAACAGCGTGGCAATCGGAATGTTCTCGGCCTGCTTTTGAAACTGCGGAGATTCAGGAATGCTTCGCCGGGCAAACAAGGCATACACGACGGGCAACGCCCCGATCATGACAGCCACACGCCAGCCATAGTCCGGAATGATGAAATACGATATGACAGCTGCCGCGATCCAACCGACCGCCCAAAAGCTCTCCAACAGCACAACCGTACTTCCTCGCTTCTCCGGTGGCGCAAACTCGTTTACGAGCGTCGAGGCTACCGGCAGCTCGGCACCCAAACCGAGTCCCATCAGGAAGCGGAACAGCAGCATGGTCGCAAAACCAGTTGCGAAAGCGCTCGCAAAGCTCGCCAAGCCAAACAAGATCAAGGTCAGCAAAAACACTGGCTTGCGGCCAATTCGGTCAGCCAAATAGCCACCTACAATCGCTCCAATCGCCATACCGACGAGATTGCCCGTCCCTAAGAGCCCGGCCTCTTCCCCTGTCAAACCCCATTCCTGTCGTAATGCCACCATAATAAAAGATAAAAGTGCAACATCCATGGCATCGAACATCCAACCAAAACCGGCTGCCCAAAAAACTTTTTTGTAAGGCTTTGACATGCTCGTTCCCTGCTTTCCTTTCTTTTGCGCAAGATATTCGCGCCTAGTTATCATTTCGCTTTTTCGCCCAATATCCTGCTCGAGGAAAAAAGTTCGACTATTGTGATAGTAGGCTTTCCCAAGAAGCTCCATTCTAACCAGCCCATGACGAAAAGGCAGTCCGCTGAGTCGTAAGACCGCCATTTTGAAACAAGGGACTTGTTCTTATTGAGGGAGCCTCTGAATGAATCTGTTCATGAGCAAAGAAAGAGAAATCAAGATGGGAGGGTCGTCCGGATGAGGCACATGAAGAGTAACTTGCTGATGAGGGACGATCGTAGTTGGTGTGACAATGATTGGTTTCTTGGAACGTGTGCGCAATGTCTCGTACGGCAGGAGAAAATCCATTGCCTGCATGCCCCAGGCAACAGATGTCGCCATCAAGTAATACGTGCCCGGTTTGACATTGGTAAAACAAAAATTCCCTAGCGAGGGCAGCAATGTGCCGTATAAAGGAAGACCTTCTGGGATCGGCTTGGCAAACAAACCAATCAAAATGACGCCTTGAAAAGGCTCTGTAGACTCGATTGTCCCTGCAATGGTCATCGGTCGCTCGGGGGCTGGATGTAACCGAGTCCACTCAGTCAACTGCTGCAAGGAACGGAGACGGTCTTCCGCTACCTGGGCCGTTTCTCGAAATTCGCTAGGCGATACCCCGACACGCTCCGTAAAACGGGTAGAGAACGTCCCCAGACTCTGCTGGCCAATTTCTAGACCAATGTCGCGAACACTCATGTTCGTGCGTAGCAGTAAATCCTTTGCCCTTTGGAGTCGCATGGTCGATACGTAATAAAGCGGCGGGAGACCGATTCTTTCTTTAAAAATCCGTGCAAAATGATACTGGCTATACGCAACATGATTCGCCAGCCGGGAAAGTGGCAACGGCTCATCTAAATGTCGATGTATATAAGCGATCACTTCGTCAATTTCGGTATACCTGTCCATCAATTGAGCCGCTCCCTCCTTTTTCTGCACAGCCAAACACAGAACGTTTGTTCTGAAATAAAATTTACCATATTTTTCTGACATATGGAAGAGGAAATTGTAGCACTTACGTTTTCGTTTTCTGCAAACGAATTTCGTTCAGAAACGCTTGCATCGTGTTCGTTACAAATGAATCTTTTCGGCGAATAAAGACGGTTGTCACCTCATGATAAGGCTCCGGGATGCGATGAATATGAACCGTTCCGCTCTCGACCAAATGGTGTACTGCCGATTTCGGCAAAATGGTAATGCCGATCCCCGCTGCTACGCCCCCGATAATTGTCTCAAACGTTCCGAATTCCATCACTTTTTTCGGAATCAAGCCCTCTACCTTCATCCAGGTCTCTAACCGTTCTCTATACCCGCAACCCTTCTTGTAGAGCAAAAGAGCTTTCCCTGTGATATCACTGGCAGTGAAGGAACTGTTTTTCGTTACCAGCACCAGCTCCTCTTGAAACACTTGCTCTTGCTCGATCAAAGGATGGTTAATCGGGCCACTCACGAACGCTCCATCCAGCGCTAGATCCAGTACTTTTTGCAGCAAATTCTCTGTCACACCTGCCTTGAGAGAGATATCCACATGCGGATACTGGCTACAATACGAGGATAGCAACCTCGGAAGGGCATTGATCGTCTCGACCATCCCAACCTCCAGCACACCGGACGGCTCGGAAGCCCGATGAAAGTACTTTTGCATTTCTTCGAATTTGGCGATGATCTCTCGCGAATATTCGAGCAGGCGCTTCCCTTCTGTATTTAAGGTCATGCCTCGCTTGTTGCGATAAAACAAAGGTGTCCCCAGCTCTTTTTCCAGCAGCTTGATCCGCGCCGTCACATTCGACTGAACATAACTCAGCTCGGCGGCGGTCTTGCTCACGCTGCCTAAAGTGGCGACCATCTGGAATATTTTCAAATCGTTGATCTCCACGTTTCTCCCCCTCCTTTCATCTATCACTGAAAATGATACATAAAGTTATTATCAATCATTATACTAACATATTTCCATCCAGTATGATGTGGTAAGTCAACTTTGTCAGCTTCAGATTGAAAGGGAGAAATCGCATAATGAACAAGCAACTACTTTTGGGGTCTATTTTCTGCATGGTGGCCAGTATGTCATGGGGGGCAATGTTTCCAGTTGCGCACATCGCGCTGCAAGAGATCGATCCATTTTACTTCTCATTTCTTCGCTATTTTTTCGTAACGATCATTTTGTGCGGTTTGCTCTGGGCAAAAGAAGGCTTGTCTGCTTTTCGTCTTGAGGGGCGCGGGAAGTCTCTGCTATTTTTTGGAACAATGGCGTTTACCGTCTACAATATGGGAGTATTTCTCGGGCAGGATTTGATGGGAGAGCCCGGCACGATTGCAGCGTCCATTATGGAAGTGCTCATGCCGATGATCTCGATTGTACTTTTGTCCATTACTACTAGAAAGCTGCCACCGTACTATACTTTGGCGACGATTCTGATAGCTTTGGTCGGCGCTGTCCTTGTTATTACCAATGGCAATCTTACCTTCTTTACTACAGCAAGTGAGCATTTGATTCCGTTGTTCTTCATTTTCATTGGTGTCGTGGGTTGGGTCGTCTACTCGATCGGCGGCGGGCGTTTTAGCACGTGGTCTACACTTCGCTACTCCACGTTGACGTGTCTCTTAGGAACAGGATTGAATTTCGTGATTGTCACGACTGCTTCACTCTTTCAATGGCTTCCGGTTCCTACCGTCGAAACGGTGATGTCCATCAAGTACGAAATGGCGTTCATGGTTCTTTTACCCGGTTTTGTAGCTCTTTTGAGCTGGAATGCAGGCATCAAGCTACTCACTCCGCTCAACGGCATTTTGTTTATCAACCTGGTTCCGATCACGACCTTTGCCATGATGGCGTTACAAGGTTATGAGATTAGCCGTTACGAATTGTGTGGCACCTTGCTCGTGATTCTGGCCCTGATCGGGAACAACCACTTCCAAAGAAAGCAACTACAATACCGTTCCGTCACAAAGCAACAACCGAGCGGAAGAAAAGTTCCGTCCATGTAGTCTAAAAAAGTAAGGATAGAAATTCAGGAAGCCCTGAATCTCTATCCTTTTTTTATAGCGACGGTCGCCGCTACCCCTGCGTGACAAGCATACAATTTTAACAGAAGTGATCCGAATATTGTCCAACTAGTACCTTCGTCGTTTCAATCCAGAGCTTCCGATGCAAAATCGTCGGACCCAATCTTCTTTCCATAAACCGCAGCATGGGCTCGTTGTCATGCTCGATAAAGCAAATGCCAAAGGGAAACGCTGGCTGAGCCTGTGCAATGGTTTTCATCAACAGCGCAATTCCTCTTGCCTGCTGCTGATACTTCTCCTGTACGAACATCGTTTTGTACAAAAGCATATTACCAGCCATTCGCTGTACGATCACCCAGCCAATGACTTTCCCCTGATAGCGCAAGCCTGTACTGTAATCAGGATCGAATTTTCCTTCTTCAAAAAACGGAGACAACAGCGGCGTATACCATTGCCCTTCTCCCTGTTCAATGTCCAGTCTCTCTGCTGGTGTCAGGTCTTTCCAGGGAAAGAGGGTATAACCTTCGGGGAGTACCAGCCTCTCCATCCAATGGCATTCACCCAACCGCATCGAGCCGAGTGTGTACATATAGGTTTTTACCTTTGGCAACTGCCAACCTTCCCTGATCGCAATTTTGGAGAGCCATGAAAAATCTTGTGCTTTGATGAACCCAGCGAACTGTCCATCGCTGCTACCTTGCTCTCTCATTTTTTGCTCAGCGTACCACAGCAGCTTCATGCCCATTCCCCGCCGTTGATGCCCCTCCGCTACCACTAGCTCGATGATCTTGGCCTGTCCTTCGTTTACAGCGGATCGCCCCAACACGATGCCCGCAGGCTGATTGTTGTTAGAAGCCCCGAATCCCCAAACAGATGAGCCGTTGATCTGGTCCAGCCACTCCAGGTGTTTGGGGTGCACTAACGATTTATACGCCCGTGCAGTGCTAGCAGTCAGTTCCTCTAGTTGCAATGTTCGTACCTCCTCGATGGACTTTGGCTTACTCATTGCTTGGGTTTTACAGATGCTGTTGCTGTACCTTGTATAAGATTTCCGGCCTTATCCCTCAAGAAGCCTGGGTCAAAAGAAACCTTGCTCTGTTCCGTGATGAGAGACCCGTACGTGGTGTAGAACGTATCCTGGAACATTACGCGAATGGTGTTTCCTGACACCTGGAATTTGGCATACGCCGTTACCTCTCTCTTGTCGTCAAAATTCCCGGAAGGTGAGAATAACATTCTCAAATTGGGGTTCGGGTCATTTCGAAGTGGTTCTGACGCCGACAAGGTATAGGTTGTTCCCTCGCAGGTGACATCTGGAGACAATTGTGGGGGGGTAGCGTCAAATCCGACACTGATCTCCTCTGTATCCAACAAATTTTCACCCCGATACAGCTTAAACACTGCATAAGAGTTGTCATCTTCTATTACCGTTGGCTTTGCCTTGATCGTCACTCCATAATCTCCATGGGTCATTTCCAGCATTGACTCGTCGACCTCGACGGTGATGTATTCCTTTTCATTGATCACAAAACGGTCCAACTGGTTGTCATAACGATACGAGAGGGGCTGATTTTTTACAGATACCTCAAGATATTCGCTCAATGCCCTCTTGTCCATTGCTGGCTCCCACTTGTCGGAAATCGTAACTTGACGAGACTGGGTCGGAGCAATCGGCAGCTCGATCTCGGCATCAGGCAAGCGATCTATTCGTGGGTTGTTGAACAACAATTGTGCTTTTGCTATGTAGGACATCCAGTGTGTTTTTTCTGGGCCCTCACTCAGAAGCTCGACCTTGGCAAAGGCCGCGTCGATCATTTCCTGAGTAACCTTGGGCCTCAGTTCAACCATATCATTATTTGTATATAGCCCCTCTACTGCTTGCTTTGCTTCTTTCAGCAAATCTTTCCCGTTGTCCAATAACGTTTGCGCCTTTTGGATATCCGCTAACAGCAATACTTTTGTCTCCGAGCCGTCTTTCAGCTTTTCTACCTTTTCCTTCGCTGCATCGATCGTGCTCTGTATCAGTCCTGGTTTTAGCCCTGTCTGGTTTTCATCGGTGAACAGATCACGAACGGCTTTTTTTGCTTCGACTAGCAACAAGTCGTCATACTGCTCCTGTGCCTTCTCAATATCGGCGAGCAGACCCGGCTTTTCCGATACACGATTGTCCAGCCCCTCGACCAGCTTCTTCGCATCATCGATCTGTTTCTGTGTCGTGCCTGGGCGCAGTTCTTCTTTTTTCCCATCCGTAAACAGCTCTTCGACTGCTCTCTTCGCTTTTAGCAGAGCCGGGATCGGCGGAGGATCGATTGGGGACGGAATCACAATGACGGGGTCTTTGAAACGAATGGAAAAACTGTCACTCGTGACATCTTCCTGTGCGCGCTTGATATGTCGCTTGTCGATCGTGAAGCTGACCTCTTTTACATTGTCCGCGCCTGTATGCTTCCTGGCCTGTCCCGTAAACAAAATGGTGAGCTCGTCGTCACTCTCTTGTTTGCTCTCAATATCCAGCCCGTCAGGCAGATTATGTACCTCGATATCATCGGCAGACAGTTCACCAAGGAACTTGCCGTTAGACAGCTTAAGCGTTTGTTTTGCCGTGATGCTGCCATCATTTGCTCCTGCCTCTTCTATCACCGCCTCGCTGACAGAAAGCGCGGGCAAATCAGGCAATTCGGCTCCATCTACAGCTATCTCAAAGACAGCCTCCGCCTCGTCCATTTTTGCCGTAATTTCTACCAGGCCTTCTTTCTTGGCTGTTACCTTGCCTTCAAAGTTGACGAAGGCAATTCGTCTATTGCTAGAGCTCCAGAACAGCTCCCGTCCAGTAACGATGCGGTCATTTTCATCAAATGCAACGGCGATCAGCGTTAGCGACTTATCCGTATGATCTTTGGTAGATAGCCGGGCATCCTCTGCGACTGCTACCAGCTCAATCCGCTCTGCTTTCGTCCCTCTTTCGGCGATTACGAATGGTTCTAATTCCTCTTCTTCGCCGTCATACTGCAAGCGTAGGGAAACCGTCTGTTCTTTTTTCGCTGCACGAATCGGTGAAAAACTGAGTAATACAAGCTGTTCTTCCTCTAGCCAGACAAAGTTTTTGATTTTGATTCGAGTGGGCTCTCGATCATCTATAGCGGCCGTCAAACGGAAATCCTTTGCAACAGGTGCCTTGTCTGGAGCTGTCTCCAATCGATAGGCAATGACGCCGTTGGTCGCTGTATGCTCCTCTGACTCTAGCAAGGACTCCCCTGACTGGTTCTCGTCTTCTCCTACTTCCTCTGATGCCTCTCGAACTTCCTCATCTGTTTGGTCTTCTGCTACTGACGGACTGGCTATGCCGATTGTCTGCCTTTCTTTAATCGGATAAGAAACGGCTGCATAGGCATTGCCGACAAAAGAAAGCAAAAAACCGGTGGAAACAACAGCCGTTAGAATGATTTTGGCCTTTGGCTGCTTTTTGCTCATATGTAAATACCCCCTCTTTTTCTTTTGTATGACAAAATCATGCAAACTAATGCTATCAGAGGAGGAAATGAAAAAAACCTAACAAAAGTTAGGTTTTTAACATACTTTTTAAACGAGTAATAGATCGACAAAAGACGCTTGATCCAGCTTCCCGAAAAACTCCTGAAGATTGATATCTGCCAGTCGCTCACTGATAGAGGAACGATCATACGGCGTATCTCGCAGCACTGCTTCCAGCTCTGCTACATCACGTACACCGAAGAAATCCCCGTATATTTTCGCTTCTTTCATTTTGCCTTTCTCAATATCAAGCTGAATCTCCACGGTGCCGATATCGAAACGCTTGGATTGACGGTAATTGCTTTTCGGTGACTTGCCGTAGTTCCACTCCCAAGTCTGGTAACGGGAACGGGAAAGCTCGTGAATTTTCTCCCAATCCTCGTCAGTCAGCTTGTATTCTTCGATTTCTCCTTCTCCAAAAATCGAACGAAGTATCGCCAGCCGGAACTCTTCAATGGTCATCTTATTCACCAAAAACTCCGAAATGTTGGCGACACGGCTGCGAATGGATTTGATCCCTTTGGACTGGATCTTCTCTGCATTTACCTTCAGCGCAGACACGACGTTTTCCATCTCCGAATCAAAAAGCAGCGTGCCGTGGCTGAACATGCGTCCTTTGGTTGAATACTGCGCATTGCCAGAAATTTTCCGTTCCCCGACCTGTATGTCATTTCGTCCAGTCAGCTCTGCTTCTACCCCTAATGTTTTCAAGGCTTGTACGACAGGAGCCGTGAATTTGCGGAAATTGTGGAAGGACTCGCCGTCATCATTCGTAATAAAGCTGAAGTTGAGATTGCCCAGATCGTGATAAACAGCACCACCGCCAGACAGTCTGCGAACGACGTGAATGTTGTTATCCTCTACATAGGTCGAATTGATCTCTTCAATTGTGTTTTGGTTTTTTCCGATAATAATAGAAGGTTCATTGATATAAAACAGCAAGTAGTCGTCACTGTTGGTCAAATGCTTCAGGGCGTATTCCTCAATGGCCAAATTGATCCGTGGATCTGTTATCCCTTGATTATCGATAAATTTCATTGGATAGCCTCCATCCGTAAGCGTTCTATCCTCCTATCATACCATTTCCTGCTGGTCTGTACTGCTTTCGAATCTGCTCATACATGCAGCAACATTTACTTATATAATTTTTTTGTGGATTTTTTGAAATTCCTCTATAAAAACGTTTTCATATTGTCGATATAGGACGTAAGTCTAGGGCAATCATCTTGGTGTTTTCTTTTCTAGATCAAATACTATGGACCAACGAGGTGTTCTTTATGAAAACAGCCAAGTTCTCCCGTTCAAGCTCTCTTCGTACCAAACTCATCCTGTTATGTCTCCTGCTAATGGCGATTCCTTGCCTTAACATTGGAATTCAGGGCTATTATTCTGCGAGCTACAGCTTGGACGACATGGGCAGTCGCATCTTAAAAAACAACGTGAACTTGACGATTGAAATGATTGATGTTCTCCAGAAACAAGTCGAAGCTGGCAAAATCAGCAAAGAAGATGCACAAGAGCAAGTAAAAATTCACATCCTCGGGCCTAAGCAATCGGATGGAACCCGCTCGATAAACAAAAATATCGATACTGGTGCTAGTGGATACATGTTCGTTCTGGATGAGAAAGGTGTCATGCTGGCCTCTCCTTCGATTGAGGGGAAGAATCAGTGGGATGCAAAAGATTCTGACGGTATCTTTTTTACCCAAGAAATGATTAAGCGCGGTCAGGAAGGTGGCGGCTTTACATACTATCAGTGGTTGAAGCCAACGGAGCCAGATGTTCTCTATCCAAAAATCGCCTACTCCAAACTAGACCCTCACTGGGGATGGATCGTAAGCGCCAGCAGCTACATGGAAGACTTCAATGCCCCTGCCGAAGAAGTGCTGTCTGATTTGATGATCGTGCTGGGAATCTCCTTGATCGTCGGATTCGTCGTCTCATGGTATGCCTCCGGGTTCATTTCCAAGCCCATCTCCTTGGTTGCTGAGCGCGTGAAAGAAATTGCCGGTGGTGATCTATCAGGGAAAGACATCTTGATAAAAAACCGTGATGAAATTGGGCAATTGGTACATGACGTGACCCATATGACAGAGAATTTGCGCCAGCTCATTTCTCATGTCCGCATCAGCTCTCTGCATGTCGCTTCTACCTCTGAGGAGCTGACGGCGAGTGCAGAACAGACGAGCAAGGCAACCGAGCAAATTGCCGTCACGATGCAAGAGATCGCCCTCGGAGCAGAGGATCAATCCAAAACGATCGATGGAACGGTCAAAACGATCAACGACATGTCTTCGCGTCTGCAACAAATTGCATCCAGTAGCGAACAAGTCTCTCTGACAGTCGATACAGCGAACATGCTGGTCTCAAGTGGCAATCAAGCGATTGACGGTGCCATCGCTCAAATGAATTCCATCAGCACGACTGTTCTTGAGTTGGCAGATTCAATCAAAATGCTTGGTCACCGCTCTTCGGAAATCAGTAAAATTGTTGAGGTCATCACCTCGATTGCTGAACAAACGAACCTGTTGGCGCTAAACGCTGCAATCGAAGCGGCCCGTGCTGGAGAGCATGGACGTGGATTTGCTGTCGTTGCCAATGAAGTACGTATCTTGGCCGAGCAATCAGCAAAATCTACTCAGCAGATTAAAGATCTCATTAGCGCGATTCAAGTCGATACGAACAAAGCCGTATACGTGATGGAAACGACGACATCTGAGGTTTCGGCTGGAATCGAAGTCGTACATGAAGCCAGCAAGGCCTTCCAGGAAATTTTGTCTGGAACGACAGAAGTAGCACGTCAAATTCAGCAAGTGACCACAGCCACTCATCACATGACGACCGGAGCAGAGCAAGCTGTCCATTCCATTGAAACTATTGCCTCCACTGCTGAGACAACGGCTTTCGGAACACAAAACATTTCCGCTGCTGCTGAACAACAATTAGCCTCTATGGAGGAAATTTCGTCTTCTGCTGCTTCCTTGTCAAAAATGGCAGACGAACTGCATGAATCGATTCAGCAATTTAAGGTGTAACCATATAATCTTGCAAACGAAAAAGGCTGCCTTTGCTGGTCAACCCTGACCTCGCAAAACGCAGCCTTTTCTTCCTATTTAAGCCCGAGGCGGTTGCTCCGCTTCCCACGTAATCGCAATCGTCGTCCCCTGCCCGACAGCAGTTTTCACTTCGAGGGAACCACCAAACGCTTCCACTAATGCTTTAGTAATGACCATCCCAAGACCAGAGCCTTCCGTCCTGGACTCGGTGTCTGTGCCACGATAATATCTCTCAAATAGTCGATCTGCTGTTTCTTCATCCATCCCACTACCATTGTCGCTAAAAATGAGCACAACTGTTGATGGCTCGACAGCCTGTACGCTGATGGATACAATTGTACCGCTTTTATTATGAATCAAGGCATTGGCAACCAGATTATCCACGATTCGCTGAAACCAAGGCTTGTAGATGAGCATGTAAACAGGCTCGGCAGAGGGGGTAAACCGGATGCAGCCTTCCGGGTACAAGGGATGTTTGGCTGCTTCCGTAATGGCTTCAGCCGTGCAACCATTCAGGTCAACGAGCTCTACTGAAGGAGCTCCTTGTCCGTTCCTCAATCGATACGTCAGCGCCAAATCGTTGATCAAGTCTTCCATATACGCTGACTTGTCCAAAATAATTTTCGCGAAAGTATGTACCTCTTCTGTCGTCCACGTATACTCAGCATTTCCTAACAGATGCGCGTATCCTTTGACAGAGGACAACGGCGTTTTTAGATCATGAGAAACGCCTGCGATCCACTCATTTCTCAATTGCTCCGTTTCTTGGCGCAGCTTTTCGTTGCGGTAAAGCGTTTGTGACAAGGAATCCATCGAGTCAATCACATCTTGGTAGATACGATATTTGCGCTTTCTCTTCCCTCGCTTGTCTTGGCTGAGTGGAACACCATCCGCATTGGCAGGCTCCTCGTACTTTCCTCCACGCAGAAAGGTCAGCCACCGTAATACGTGAACAATCGGTGCGCCAAATCGCTGTCCGAACAAGTAGGACACAATCCCGAAGACGAACATCGCCGATAAGAGCAGCATGCCCATTCCGATGAAAAGGGCCTTACTTTCCGGTGTCAATAGCGGTTCTTCCCCAGGAGTCGTTCCTGGCAACGGATAACTGAGTACCCAGGTTTGGCCGCTTTTTTGATCATAGTGCGATACGATTGTTGCTCCGTAGCGATCCGGGTATATCGAGCGTAGCGCCAGCTCTTCCACAGAGAAATCTTTGATCGCTTTTGCAGGCTTATTGAATGAAGCCAGCTCTGCTCCCTTCGGGTCCAGGAGCTGTACCCAGCCCTCTTTACTCTTCAATTGGTTTTGGGTGCTTAAAGGAAGCATGATCTCGTTATTTTTCAGATCAGCCTCCTTAATCATCTGCTGCAAGAAATCGTCATCGCGGTTCGTCATCCCATACAGCAAGGTGTGTACCACGCCGTCTTTTTCCTGTATCCATAACGATAACCGATACGGAAACGGGCTTTTTCGGAGCCAATAAGCCGTTAATTGACCAGGACCGTAATAACTGGGTACGTCAGGCGGGGTAAAGAAAGAGTCGGTGACATAACCCTTTTCATCAATTCGCTGAAGCCACCCCCCGCTATCTCGCACCTGCTCCAGCAGCTTCGGGTCAAAACGGACATCCCCCCCCTCTACTTCAATGGTCTGGATCAGCCGCTGCAAGCCGACACTCTCAAATTCACGTGAGGACTGTACCTTTGTCATTTCTTCAAGCGTCCAATATAACGTAAACCCGGCTAACACAAAGAGGATAAGGCCAACCAGCACCAGCCACATGATCAGATGGAGCGCGATTCTGCTCTTAATATTCATAAGGAAGGCCCTTTTTCACCATTTTGTACCCGAGTCCCCTGACGTTCACCAAAAACTCCGGTTGCGCTGGATCGGGCTCGATGCGCTCCCGAATCCGGTGGATATGTACCATGATGGTGTTGTCATCACGTAAGCTATTCACGCCCCATACTCGCTCGTACAGCTCGCTTTTCGAATATATCCGATTCGGATTTTTACACAAAAATAGCAACAGTTGAAAAACAAGGGACGGACAAGGTATGACTTTCCCCTCCACAAAGAGCTCCCCTGCTGCTTCATAGACTTGAAAACGGCCAAAATCATAGACCCCTTGAACGGGTGCTGTCGGTACGACTGGGTTCAGTTTGCGCGTACGGCGAAGCAATGCCTTGATACGTGCGACGATTTCCATCGGATTAAACGGCTTCGTCACGTAATCATCCCCACCAACAGCAAATCCGGTCAGCTTGTCAAAATCGGTATCTCTCGCACTCAAGAACAAAATCGGCGCATCAGTCAGACGGCGGATGAATGGACATGCTTCTATGCCGCTCATGTTCGGAAGCGTTACGTCCAAGACGATCAGGTCATAGCTTTTTCGTTCGCATGCACAGAGCGCCTCCTCAGACGTTTTCACCTTGTCGATCGAGTGGAATCCTTCTTTGTGCAGTACGGTCTCAAGCAATTGGAGAATGGCTTGCTCATCGTCCACGAGAAGGATAGTTGCATCTTTCACGATCACTTCGCTCCTTTTGCGCTTTTGCGTTATCCTCCATTTTATCATGCGTAGTGTCAGCGCGCGTCCACAACAACCTTAACGGAATCATAATTTTGCGTACGTTCGATTTAAGCATCCTGTAAGGTAGCGTTTCATGTCCGATAAGAGTGGCTTTCTATAATAGAGCTAACGCTTAAAACAAGATAGGAGTGGCAACATGAAAAAAGTTTGGATTTCACTCGGTGTAGGAGCAATTCTGTTGACAGGATGTGCTGCGCAATCAGAAGCAACCGCAATACCCTCTACTACTGAATCCCCCACAAAGAAAGAAGAAGGTGCAAAGTCGATGACGGTTAAAACGGAATCTTTTGTGCAAGCTCTCCATAACGGAAAAATAGAGGATGTGTATGAGCAAACAAGCTCGTCATTCAAACAGCAGGTTTCAAAAGCACAATTTGTAGAAGGGTATACTGCTTTTAGCAAGGGGTTGAAGTCGTGGAATCACCATTCCCACACGTACGTAAACGGGAGCTATTATGATACCTGGGTGGATCAGGACGCTAAACGGGGTCTCGTCCTTACGACGGATGAAAAAGGGATCATTACAGGCGTTTTATTAAAGCCATTGCAAAGCTACCCTGACACCGACAATGCTATGACAAAGCTGGCGTATAGCGCCCCGTTTACAGGTGAGTGGTATGTGTTCTGGGGAGGTCAGAATGTCCTTTCAAACTATCACTACGAGGTGGAAAGTCAACGCTATGCATACGATCTGATTCAGGTCAAAGACGGATTATCCTACAAAGGTGATCCAGCGAAAAACGAGAGCTATTTCGCATTCGGGCAAGAAATACTCGCACCGCAGGCAGGAACCGTCGTGCATGTCGTCAATGATATCAAGGATAATGTCCCTGTCGGAGCGATGAACGCACAGCAGCCCGCTGGCAACGTCGTCATCCTCGATCATGGCAACGGAGAATTCAGCTATTTCGCTCATTTGAAGGAAGGCTCCGCCAAGGTAAAGGTTGGCGATCATGTGAAGAAAGGGGATTTGCTTGGGGTATGCGGCAACTCTGGTAATTCCAGCGAGCCTCATCTGCATTATCAGGTTTCTGACGGGAAAGATTTGTTCAACAGCAAATCCATTCGCGTGCAATGGGAGAACGGATTGAATCCGCGTCAAGGCGAAAGCATTACCGCGAAATGATCGTATAGCTGTTCATCAGCGGCAGTCCATCACTTTTTCTTGTATCCAAAAAGATGGGCTGCCGCTTTCATTTAGAGGACAATATCATACTCCATTATCTTCGCAGTCTGTTCTGCTACTTCCGCGCCTACTAATCGTTTGATGATGTGAAAGGACATATTGATACCCGCTGAGATCCCAGCAGATGTCACGATATTTCCTTCATCCACGAATTTTACTCCTTTTTGCACAACGACTTCTGGAAATTCCTTTTCCATGCGATCGAGACTGGCCCAATGGGTCGTTGCTTTTTTGCCCGATAATATGCCTGCTTTTGCAAGTAAAAAAGCTCCTGTGCAGACAGAGGCCATCAGCTCCACCTGCTGCATTTGTTCACGAATCCAGTTGATTACTTGTTCATTATGTACTTCTCGTTCCCTCGCACCTATCCCACCAGGAATGATGAGAATATCAAAAACAGGCATATTGGCAAAACTGTAATCAGGTTGAACCTTTAGACCATTCAGCGTCTGAATCATACTTCCTTTTTCCGATACCGTTTTTACACGAAAAGGTATATGGCTGCCATTTTCCATAGATGTCACCGAGAATACTTCAAACGGACCTGCAAAATCCAACACCTCCACATCATCAAACAAAAAAATTCCTACTCGCCATTGCTTGGTCTCCATGTAGATCTCCCCCATCCTTGTTTGGATATATTTTACAACAACTATTTACGGAACATCTCTTGTTTTTTTCACTGTAAGAATCTGCTAGAGTCATGGGTAAGAAGAGAAAAAGGATGAGGAGGTCCACTGTCTGATGAGTACCAGTCCGAATATTATAGAGGTCGCGTCCCTCATAGGAGAACCATCCCGCGTCTCCATCCTTGTCAGCCTGATGAACGGTAAGGCACTCCCCGCCAGTGAACTCGCCCGAAACGCAAAAGTCACCCCTCAAACGGCAAGCACGCATTTGGCAAAGCTGGTGGAAGGCGGTCTTTTGGTCAGCGAATCGCATGGCCGACATCGCTACTATCGCCTAGCCAACCCCGAAGTCGCCCAAGCCATGGAATCGTTAATGACTATCGCTGCACCTAAGCCGGTTCGTTCCTTGCGCGAGTCCGACCAATTGCGAGCCATCCGCTATGCTCGCACCTGCTACGACCATCTCGCAGGCGAAGTGGGCGTTGCCCTGACGCAGAGAATGCTGGAATTGCAGTTGATCGAGGCATCCGGTCAAGACTACGTGCTCAGTGAAGCCGGAAAAAATAAGCTACAATCACTCGGCGTAGACCTTTTGGCCAAGCCGAAGAGCAGGCGTCGTTTTGCCCGTCCGTGTTTGGATTGGAGCGAGCGTCGCCACCACTTGGCAGGCAGCCTCGGGGCCTCACTCACTAACCGATTTTTTGAGCTTGGCTGGATCGAGCGAGTACCAGGAGGGAGAGCAGTCCGTGTCACGCCGTTAGGCAGCTCTGGATTTATGACCGAGTTCGGACTGCATGTGGATGAATGCAAAAAGCACAGCTAGCTACTCTGCCAGCTGTGCTTTTTCACTCATTTGCCTTCGCGGAGCAAACGTCCAATTCACCAGGAAAATCCCTGCGAAAATCAACAATCCGCCCATATACACATGCCATTGCACGACCTCACCGAGCAGCAACCACCCCGACAAAACACCGAAGAACGGAGCGAGGAACAAGAAAGCACTCGTCCTGCCCGGATCTCCGTAATTCAGCAAGTAAAACCACGTCGCAAACTGCACAATGGAAGCCATAATCGCGAGCCATAGGACGACGAACACAGCGGTCGGTGTCACAATCAGCTTCGGCGTTTCCAGCGTGAACCCTATAACAAGGAGAAGAATTCCTCCGAACAACATCTGATAGGCAGTCATCACCCACACATTGAAGCGGACTCCCCACTTTTTGACGAGAATCGTAGCAATTGACCACGCCAGGGCGGACCCGATGCCGAACAACGTCCCAGTCTCCCATTGCAGATGGAAACCCAGCGTGATGAACACCCCAACCAATCCAATCAGAACGCCCATCCATTGCGTCAACCGATAGGATATTCCTAGAAACAGCGTTCCCCATATGACCACGAGCAGTGGGTTCATAAACGTCAGGATCGAGGATTCACCCGCTGTAATTGTACGCAGACTCAAAAAGATACACCCCATGACGGCGGCCGTCTGCAAAAATCCGATTAAACACAGCTTCCCCCAGTCACCCGCCGACTTCGGAAGCGGCTTTTTCCATACCCACGCTCCCATGATCAGTCCTGCTAACGTAAAACGCAGTCCTACCAGCAGCAATGGTGAAAAATAGGCCAATCCAATTTTTCCTACCGCAAAAGACGAGCCCATCAATGATGTCGTCACGACGACAAGTATCCCGAACAAAATTCGATTCATGGTTGTTGTTCCCCCGTTTCAGGCAAGCTACTTGTTTCTACTTACATGTAGTGTACCTGACGGTTAGTTCGATGAGGGTCGAAGTGTGCAAATGGTTTACAGTCGGTACTTCTCCACCATTTTTATCCCAATTTGATTCAGCAAAACAGCGAGTACCTTCCAGACCAATTGACGATAATACGGCAAATGTTTGACATACACCGCTGTATATTCCGGTTCCCCCTCGGCTCCCCTGTCTGCTTTGAAAGCACCTACGCCTGCACTTTGATGGAGCAGGATGCCCTTGCTCTCTGCTTCTTGTACCAAGAGGCACGACAGCATCCGATACAGCCCGGTCTCTTTGGGAAGCGTCGTATCATAGCCAAATAGCGGTGTCGTCATCACACCATTTCGCTCAAAATAGCCAAGAATGCCGTCCAACCGTCCGTCTTTTTCCAAGCCGATGAGGGTCAATGTCCTCTTTTGCATCGCCAGTCGGACGAACTCCACCGAAAACTGTGGATTATGCTGGGAGTATTTATCCAGATACAGCGCGTTATATAAAGCAACGATTCGCTCGACATGCTGTTCTCCCAGCTCCTCATGACGCAGGATGCGATAGCCGGATTTGGCAAGCATTTTCCGATCGCGGTTGAGCGTATTGCGGACCCGCCACTTGCCCTGCGCTGGCCAATCGGGGTGAAACAGATAGACGTAGCGACTGGGAACCATGAGATAGCCCTTCTCTACGAGTCCCTTGTAGAAATCCGGGTACAGCCTGCGACAAACAGATCGAAACGCGATGATATGACCGGGGAACTTTTGGATGCCGTTTTCCGTGATGTCCTTCACTTCATCTGCACGCACATCATGATACAGATTCGTCGATAACAGCCAATTGTTGACGATGACCATTTGGTTGCATTGGCTTTTTTTCATCCAGCGTCCAAGCCCTGTGAGTACAGTCGACAATACCCGCCTCAACACCCCTGAATCGAGCATACTTAGCTCTTCCTTCGCGTACGTCACGTAATGGGTAAACACCGAACTGACATACGAATTGTCGTACTCGGTATCGTTCACCGTTACGGGCATGATCCGATCGCCTACACGGAGTACATGCATCCGCGTCTGTACATTTTGCACATAGCGGGATGGTTGTTCTGTCATCATGGGCAACAAATAGCTTTTGGCGTAGTCGGCATCCTGCGCCTGTTCCCAAGGGATTTGCCCCACCGAGGTCCCTTCATACCATTCAATCAATGGCCTGCTCACCTTGAACAAACATCCTCTCTACCCGCCGCAATTTTTTCGTACCGAGATTCAACTCGTACGGCGCAAACACAATCGCAGGCAATTGTCCTTGCTGATCGGCAATGACTCGCTCCAGACCTTGGCGTACTCGCTCCTGCTCTTGCGTGGACGGTCCGTCTCCATCCTTCATGAGCAGTGCTACCTCCACTTGCTCATAGCTTAGCTGCCGTACCGTATACTCTTCTATCGCATCAGATGAGGTAATGACGGCACGGCGGATGAAATCAGGAAAGACCGATACCCAACGGGCTTCCGTTTCATGGCGAAAAACAAACAAATCATCTGCCCTGCCCTCAATCGATTCCAGCGCCATAAATACAGAGCCGCACGGACATGGCGTACGTTTTTCCGTCAAAATGTCGTTCAAACGATAACGGATAATCGGCTGTGTCGCCCGGGAAAAATCTGTGATGATCGGAAAGAAACGCTCCTTTTGCTCATCGAGATACTCCTTTTCCACCACCACGATGTCTTCATTGACATGCAATGTCCCGTGTGAGCAGCTCACCGCAAGCAGCCCTTCTGTGCATTGATAAATTTGATGCACGATCTGCCCGAACACTTCTGCGATGTATGTTTGATCCAACGGGTCCAGCACTTCTGCCACCGAGATCACCTTGATCGGAGATATCCGCAATTTCCCTTGACGCTGGGCAGTCGCGAGCATTCTCAACATCGAGGCGGGCGCAACCAACACCGACGGCTGATACTGATTCAGGTGATCAAGGTGCTGATCGAGCGGTATTTGCAGATCGAAGAACGAGAATTGAATGCGACGCCTGTTGACCGCCGTATACAGGTTGCTATTCGCTCGCAAGAAAAAAGCAATCCGCTGTGTCGACCATAGCTGACCAGGCAGTGCTTTCGCCAAAATCACCCCAGCCCATTTCGCCTGCTCCTGCGGTCCCACGAGAAAAAGCCCGCGATTACCAGATGTCCCAGAAGATAATCCTATGGTCACACCGTTTAATTGGGGAGTGAAATCGCGTGTCGTTTCTGCTTTCAGTCCAATCGCAAATGCTTCTTCCTTCTTGATTCCGCACGTATTCAACTCGTCAAAATGGTCCATCATGTGCTTTTTATCAATCGGCTCCATCTGTCTCCATTGTTCTGGCGCTCCCAATCTCTTTCGGTAAAAAGGAGAAGCTGGCAAAGTGCGAGACAACATCGCTCTGACCTGCGCTTCTTGCCATTTTACCAGCTGCTCACGCGAGGAAAAACGACGGGCAAGCCACTTCGTTTTTACATACTGCTTCAAGAGCGTCATGATCTCCATGTGAACTCTCCTCTGCTGGCCTGCCAGACTTCCCCGCAGTGTGTCGGCATGATTTTCATGTCGGGACGTTGGCGGGATAGCACATGCAGCTTGTGCAAATGCTCGCGATACGCCTGTCGATCCGCCATGATCAACCTAGCCAGCGGGTGAGGCAACAAGTTGCCGCGATAGGCTTCACTCGACCAAGCGGCATCCGCACACAAAAATACATCTCCATGATCCCGATCGCGCAGGAACACACCAAACTGCCCGATTGCATGTCCGTTCAGATCGACAATGTACAAACTCTGATCCGCAAATAAATCATAGCCTTCGGTGTATGGCGCGTAAGCCTCTGGCAATGCCACTAGCCCTCCTAGATCAATGAAAGTCACCCGTTCTTCGAAATCGTCAGGCATCAAATCAGGCAAATACGCCTCCCGTAGCGCCGCCCACCCCGTCTTTCCCTTGACGTGGTTGTAGGCACTCTCAAAGCAGTATAGTCGCGCATGCGGAAAATCGCGCAAACCGCCAATATGATCCGCATGAAAATGGGAAATAAGAATACCTGCTATATCTGTCGTTTTGATTCCACGTGCTGCGAGCTGCTCAGAAATACTCTCATGTACCTCCGAGAATACGGGGGTTATTTTGCCGTATAGCGAATAAGGAAGCTTGCTCGTGGCTTCAAAAAAGCGCTGCGAATAGCCCGTATCAAAGAGCAGCAAGCCATGGACGGGATGCTCGATAAGCCCTACGATGGCGTGAAACGGGATGTTTTTCATCCGGCCGCCTTTTCGGGAAAACATCTCGAGCTGCTGGCAGTAGCCCGTGTCCATCAGCGTTAGTTTAACGTCCATCATGCGTCCTCCACCAATCTGTAAACGTCTCGATGCCCTTGGCAATGCTCACCCGCGGTTCATAGCCCAGATCGCGCTTCGCCTTTGAAATGTCCAGGGTTTGTGATTTGGCGAGCACACCTACCGAGTAACGCGTCAAAACCGGCTCGCGATAGCCCAAAACGGTCTTGGAGAGTGTCTCCAGTACCCAAGCTGCCGCATACGCCTTCCAATATGGCAGCTCGCGCGTTTTCAGTGGAACTCCCAAGCGACGAAACACATCTGACAACACCTCAATCATCGTCACTGGTTCCCCATTTGTAATGTTGTAAGCCTGTCCCAATGTGTATGCTGGAGAATCCATGCACAAGATCAGCGCGTCCACGACATTTTCCACATAGGTCAAATCAATGATCGCCTTGCCTCCGTCGATCAGCGGAACGAATTTCTTTTCATTGGCGCGGATCAATCTGGGAAGAATGGCATTGTCCCCAGGGCCAAACAAGGCCCGAGGACGAATCGTTATCGTCGGAAGCCCTGCAAGAAACGCCTTGTCGACTTCCAGCTCCGCCTGGTATTTGGTCTGTGCGTATGTATTAGCAAACCGTACGGGCATCGGCTCATCTTCGCGGATACCCAGCTTGTCGTAAAAAGCAAAATAAATACTCGGCGTCGATACATGGACCAGACGCTCTATGCCGTGTTGCTTGCAGCCCTCGATGACATGAATGGTCCCTGTCACATTCGTCTCGTACATGTCACGATACGTTCCCCACGGGGAGGAAAAAGCAGCCGCGTGATGCACGATGTCCTGATCGCGGCAAGCCTTCAACATGGCTTCTCTATCTTTTAGGTCTGCCCGAAGGAATCGAATACCCTGCTCCTGCAATTGCCGGCCGATTCGCTCGTCTCGTCCTTGCGCTGTCACCTCATAGCCCATTTCATGCAGTCGCGTGGCCAGCTTCTGCCCGAGAAACCCTGTCGCCCCTGTTACTAGCACTCGCTTGTTCATATCTTCCTCACGTCCTTACGACTCTTCTCCGTTCCATTCGATATCGCTCGTACTACAAGCGATCATGCTTTTTCTCGTTCGAAAACTCTGCCAAGCCAAATCTGCCAGCATGGAGAACTGATCAAAAAAAGGCCATGGATCATCCCACCTAAACAGTACATCCCTCGCAGAAAGCAGGTCGCTCACCCAACGCTTTGCCTTCTTGCCATTCGTCATGCCAGCAAGGCCGTATGTCAGCATTGCCATCCCTAGCATGCAAGCTTGTTTTCCAGCAGGGACAACGGTTTTTCCCCGATCAGAAAAGTAAGCAGTCGCAGCCTCTTGCTGTCCTGTAAACAAATGCACACCGCTTGTCAGGCGTGGATTGCATTCGATCACGTATAACTCTCCCTGCTCATTCTCAATGAAATCAAACGCGATTTGTCCGCTTAACTTATGCCGTTGCACGAAGCGACTAACAAATTCTCTTACCTGTGGATGGGCTGAATAGGCGAAGTGAATCGAGGCCCCTTGCCCTGCTGTATGTGTTGTTTCGTAATCGGCGTACAAGGCGAGCTGCCCATCCTGAGCAACCGCGTAGCTGCACACCTGTTTTCCTTTTATAAACTGTTGGACTAGCCATGGCTGCCCAACTGTCGGTTCGGGTAGCATAGACTGCCCTGCCGCAAAGGACGGGTCTGCCACGATCTGTACATGAGCGGCAAAGCGCGAATAGACGGGCTTCAGCACAACAGGCCCGCTTGCTTGTAGCATGGCCTCCCGCAGTTGAGCAGGAGATTGTACCCGAACTGTCTCTGGAACCAGTGCTCCCACCTCGCGCGCCATTTCGGCAAAAAGCCATTTGTCGTGCAACGAACGCAGTACCTCGATACCTTCTACAAGCACTTCACCAAAGTCAAGCAAGCGATCCCGCCCGCGCGAGACGTAGAATATCTCTTCACAAGTCGGGATCAACAGATCGATGCGCTCGCGCTGCATGATTTCGCACAGCTTTTCGATATAAGCATCGGGCTGCTGACGGGGAGGAGGCACTTGGTAGGAGCGCTCTACATAACGAGAGTGCTGGCATAAATGTCGCCGCGCACTCTCTGCTACAATGACTCGATGTCCCACAGAACCCAGCAAACGCGCTAGCTCTAACGTAGCTGGAGCTCGTCCTCCTGTCAGCAAGACTGATTGTTTAGTATTCAAGCACAATTCCTCCGAGAGACAAGCCGGCAGATGTGCCCAGCAGCATCAGGTGATCGCCTCTCTGTACCCGATTCTGCCCAATCGCTTCATGCAGCGCCATTGGAATGGAAGCTGCGATGACATTGCCATGCTCTGCTAGAATGTTCACCATTTGCTGGTCGCTAAAACCGAGCTTGCCTGCCATGATCCGCATCGCCATTCCACTGGCCTGATGAGGAATGACTGTACGAATTTGCTCCTTGGTTACGGAGGCTCCGGACAGCAAGCGATCCACAAATCCGGTAATCAGCTGTGAGGTCAGGCGAAAAATTTTTCTTCCGTCCATATCAAATGCAAAGTCTGCTTCTCGTCCTTGCGCAAATTGGCTCGGGTGGATCAGCGTACCGCCACCCCTTATTTCGGAATAGTGCGCCCCTTCACTGTATGTTTTCATACTTGAACCCAAGATGCGGGAGCTTTCTGTTTCAGGCGTCCTGCCGATGACAACAGCCGCAGCTCCATCTCCGAACAACACACAACTCTCTTTTTGCTCCCAATTCAAACCTGCGGAGGATATCTCAGATGAAATAATCAAAACTCGCTTGTAAATACCAACCGCCATCTGGCACGACATCACATCCAGCGCAGTGACGAAGCTAAGGCATGTCGCATTTATATCAAAGCAAGGAATACCTGATTTGCTTAGTTGAAGCTCTTCCTGAATCAAGGCAGCCGTGCATGGGATTTCCTGTTGCGCCGTTCCGCTTGCACATACGATACAATCGATATCGTGAAGAGAGAGGCCCGCCGCTTCCAAAGCACGCCTAGCAGCAATGGCTCCCATCTGTGCTGCCGTTTCGTTCGTTACAAAATGCCTGACGCTAACCCCGGACTTTTTCTCTACCCATCCAGCCGCAAGTCCCAGCTTTTCTTCCAGTTCTGCTGCTGTCACACGCCGAGTGGGCAAGTATTTCCCTGTTCCGAGGATTTTGATTTTTCTCTCCATGATCTGTGTCTCCCTTAGCTCGCGTTACTCACACACTATTCGACATCTGCCATTTATTTTACCTAAGTTTGTCGATTTTTGGTAAACAGAATAAACACTTGGTACGAAATACCCAAGTGTTTACGTATGCAGTATTTCTTTATTGCTCTCACAAAAGATAGTTCACTCGTTTCCACCTATTTATAGTAAAAATCGATAACCGACACCCCACACCGTCTCGATGTATTGTGGCTTAGCCGGATCGCTTTCTATTTTTTCCCGCAGCTTGCTGATATGCACCGTCACCGTCGCGATATCCCCGTAGGAATCGAGACCCCAGATTTTTTCAAACAGTTCCGTTTTGCTAAATACCCAGTTCGGGTGGGTTACCAAAAAGAGCAGGAGGTCGTATTCCTTGGAAGTGAAAGCTACTTCGTTTCCATTGATATAAACCCTCCGCGCCAGCTTGTCGATGCGAACCCCACGAAGCCTGATCTCCTCTTTTGCCGTACGCGGTTTGGAATCGGAGACGAGACGGTCGTAACGGGCTAGATGGGCTTTGACCCTCGCTACCAGTTCGCCCAAGCTAAACGGCTTACTGATATGATCGTCGGCCCCTAGACCCAGACCACGGATCTTGTCGATGTCTTCCTTTTTAGCGGAGACGAGCAGGATCGGAATATTTTTGGCTTTCCGGACTTGCTTGCAGATTTCAAAGCCATCCACGATGGGGAGCATCAGGTCTAGAATCAGGAGGTCATACTCCTCTCGCAGTGCCTTTTGTAGGCCCGTATCCCCGGAAGTAGCGACATCGACCGAGTAGCCGTTTGCCTCCAAGTAATCCTTTTGCACCTCTGCGATCACCGTGTCATCTTCAATAATTAAAATGTGTTTCATTCCATGTCACCCCCGGCTCTCTTGAGATCTGGCAAGGTAAAACAAATGCGGGTTCCGCGTCCGCTTTCACTCTCCGCCCAAACACGACCACCGTGCCCCTCCACAATTTGTTTGACGATGGCGAGTCCAAGACCACTGCCTCCCATGGCCGAATTACGCGAAGGGTCCGCCCGATAAAAACGGTTAAAAATATGGGGCATGGCTTCTTTTTCAATTCCTGTCCCATTGTCTGAAATCGCCACAATCACTTCACCGTCAGCTTTCTCCACTTCCAATAGGATCAGCTTCTCGTCCTTGTTCAAGTACTTCAGGCTATTGTCCACGATATTCATGAGCACGCGATGAAGTTTTTCCTGATCAGCCATGACTGGAATCGGACTTTCCTTATGCTCGTCATAGCGAATAGAAACGCCGTTCATCCGCGGATCTAGCCGCAGCTCCTCGGTAAACTGAGCCATATATGCTCGCATATCGACTTCTTCAAAGTGAAAGGGAAGCTTGTTCAAATCCAGTCTCGAGAATAAAAATAGCTCATCAATCAGACGGTCCATCTGTTCTGATTTGATGGCAATCATCTTCATATATTTTTCCCGCTTCGCTTCCGTATCCGCAATCCCTTCCTGAACCGCTTCCACACAGGCTTTGATTCCTGTTATGGGTGTTTTTAGATCGTGCGAAATACTGGAAATCAGTTGTTTACGATTTTCCTCATACTGAAGCTGCAAATGGATAGAATCATACAATCTGCCACGCATCTCCTCAAATGCTTCTCCCAGCTCTCCTAGTTCATCTTTGCGATGGAGTTGAACAGGGCGCTCCAGATTACCTTCTTTCATTTCGTTCGCTGCCTGCTTTAATGCGTACAAAGGTCGAATGATACTGCGTGAAACAAGAAACGTTAGTACACCGTTCGTCAGCGCCACAATCGTTAGAAGACTGAGAATCAATGCGATAAAAAAATAAATGCCTGTCTGCATAAATGGGAAAGAATTTGCGAGGAAGTAGAGCTTTCCTTTACTCTGATCAGCAAAAGTGAACTCGTACGTATCAAACGTGTAGCCGTCCTGTTTAAGCTGCTTCCAGCTGTGCATGCGCCCCTGATCTGGCTGATCCTGCAAATAGTCAGGCAAGTCAGCGCTATCAATCGACTGGGAGAGGAATAGTACTTTTTCGTCCTTTGTCAGTATCAATGCTCCGCCAACTGCTTGTAGCTGCTCATCCGTCTCTGTTAGCATGTTCTGGTTCGTCAATTGATTGGGAGCGTATTTGGCCATGAATGTGACACCAGCAAACAACTCGTCTCGTTTATTGAGAGTATCACGAAGGAACGGTTTGCCTGCTTCTCGTTCCCCCCAAAAGTAATTCGCCAATCCCGATGCCACCAATCCAAACAAAACAAGGGGGATAATAATCATGGCAATATAGGAGAGCAAAAGTCTTGTTTTGATCGACATGGTTCATCACCCCCTTGTAGTCATGGTTTACTCGGAATCGGAATGCTTCGTCCAGCCTTTTCTCCCTTTGTTCTTCATGTCCTCACGGGAAACCTTCTCAACTTGTTTGCCTGTAAGATCGATGCGATCAGGTGTGGTCGTACCCAGATCGGACAAGCGGATATCCAAAGAAAGCTGGAGCTTGTGGACTTTCCCAGACGCGTCCGTTCCCGAGAGGTGCACCACAGCAGATTGCTGTTCGATTTGATTTTTTTCGTCGATCTTGGCGTTTAGCCATACTTGGTCCACTTGAAAATCCTCTTGCAAGTGAGGAAGCTGGACAGATAGATGGTTTTCAGAGGAAGACGCTTCTTGACTATGTTCGGCGAGCTTATCGTAGAGAATAGGTCCGGCTGCTTGAATAAATGCCGGAATTTGCGTTTCGGAGAGCTGAAGCGACGTACGCTTGCCTCCATCCGGTAGATTCTCAACGGTCGCGTTTTTTCCGAGATCGCCGAATACCGTAGCAAACAGCTTATGCATCATGGCGCCGCGTTTGTTATCGGCGTCATTTTCTGGTTGGTGTCTTCTATCCATTTTTTCCATGACCCGATAAACGTTACTATCCCCTTTTTTAACCACAACTTGATCCTTTTCCAGAAAGGCCTGCATGCTTTTCTCGCCCAGCGTGTCTGTAAAAGTCGCATCTACATTTCCGATGTGCTGGTTATGATCGATCTTTGCGACTCCCTCCAGTGTGAGCAGCTTCGCTCCGTTGTCTGTGAGTGATAGCTGCGCGTGGGCCGTCATGCTTTTCGCTTCCTTCGTCTGATGCAGGGCTGATTCATATACGCCCATCGTCGTGCTATCCGCACTCGCTGATGCCCCATACCCCCAAATCAATGCTCCTGTGACTCCAACCGACAAGCCGATACCTAACCATTTTTTTCGCATGATGATCCCTCCTATTTTCATCGAAAGCAACTGTCATCGCTTTCTATACCAATGATGATAAATAGAGGGTCTAAACACGCTCTAAATCAATTCTAAAAAAAGTGTAAAAACAATTCCATATGCTATATTGAAAGAAGAAGAGATCAGCATGAACCTGAAGTGGAGGCATTATCTATGAGCATGCAAGAAGGCTATATTGAAGTTCCTGGCGGAAGAGTATGGTACAGTCGTGTCGGCGAAGGGGAGAAAACGCCTCTGATCGTCCTTCACGGAGGACCTGGCAATACGCATGATCCGCTCAAATCAACGCTTCATGTCTTAGGCAACGACAGACCCGTCATTTTCTACGATCAGCTCGGGTCAGGAAATTCCGATCGCCCAACTGATCTGACTCTTTGGAAAACCGAACGCTTTGTGGAAGAGCTAGCTTGCATCAGACAAGCCCTTGGTTTAAAAGAGGTTCACATCCTGGGGCATTCGTGGGGCACGATGCTAGCAGCAGCCTATTTAGTGGATGCTAAGCCGGAAGGGGTACAGAGCATCATCTTCTCCAGCCCATGTCTGAGCGCAGAGCGTTGGAAGCACGACGCAGATCGTTTAATCGAGCAATTGCCAGTGGATGTGCAACAAACCATTGCCACACACGAAGAGCAGGGCACAACTGATTCACAAGAATACCAGGATGCCATGAAAGAATACTACAAGCGCCATGTGTGCCGCCTTGATCCAATGCCAACAGTCATGACAGAAAGCCGTCCAAAAGCAAACAAAGAGGTTTACATGACGATGTGGGGACCTTCTGAGTTTTGCCCGACAGGGAATCTGAAAACATTCGACTACACACCAAAGCTACATCAAATCAACATCCCTTCCCTGTTCGTTTGTGGCCGTTATGATGAAGCGACGCCTGAATCGACAGGTTATTATCAGTCTCTGGTGCCAAACGCCGAGCTCCATGTCTTTGAGAACAGCTCGCATGTCGGCTATTTGGAAGAGACAGACGAATACGTGCAGGTTATCCGCAGCTTTTTGCAAAAAGCAGATACGAAATAAAAGCGCCGCAGCCTCGCTGGCTCTACCTACTATATTTTACCATTGGTTCTCTTAAGAGAACCAAGCAGGACCGAATCTCGCAAGCATGTCCTTTTGCAAGATTCGGTCCCTTCTTTTATACTCCTCTTCTTTTCTCTCGTCCGATCAAATACAAGAAATACGGCGCCCCAATGACAGCTGTCACGATGCCCACGGGAACCTCCATCGGCGGCAAAAGCCATCTGCCTAGCCCATCAGCGGCGACCATGAGCGTAGCACCGAGCAGAGCAGCGACTGGGAGAAGAAGTGTGTGCTTCCCACCTACCAATCGACGAGCGATATGCGGTGAGAGCAGACCCACAAACCCGATGGAACCGACAACCGCCACACATGCTCCTGCAAGTGCGACAGAGGTTACCAAAAGGACAACACGCAGGCTCGACACATCCTCGCCCAAGCCTTCTGCTACATCATCTCCGAGGGACAATACGTCGAGCCGGTACGCCAATAAATAAGCAATCGGTAAAAAGATGAGTATCCACGGAAGCACCGCCCATACGTGTTCCCATCCCCTTCCCCACAAGCTGCCTGCCATCCAGAGCAGTGCCGCATTGACATCCCCCGGATTTTTGACCATCAGGTATTGGATGCCCGCCTGACAAATGACCCCGATGGCGATCCCTACCAGCGCTAAAGTAGCGGGCTGGACGCGTTTTCGCGCGGTATATACATACAAAATAACCGCGACAACTGCCGCACCCCCAAATGCCGCTAACGGTAGCAAATAAGCAGGAGATTTTGGAAAAAGAAAAATAACGATGGCAGAGGCGAGCCCCGCTCCTTTGGTGATGCCGATTACATCAGGAGAGGCCAAGGGATTGCGAATCATTCCTTGTAAAATAGCACCGGATACCGCCAAGCCTGCTCCAGCAAGCATGCCGAGGACAACACGCGGCAAACGATACTCTCCAATAATAAAGCTATGATTTTTCGGCCCCGTCCCGAAAAGCGACTCGACTACCTCACGCGGCGATATGGACACCGCCCCAGTTCCGATACTGATAACAGCGGTGACGATGAGCAACAGAAGTAAGGCAGGTGCAATACTTTGTCTGCGTGTCATGAAGCTCTCCTCTCCTTACCCACTAAATAGAGGAAAAAGGGAGCACCCAGAAAAGCGGTCACGATGCCTACTGGCGACTCATACGGATACGCGATGAACCTGGCAAGAACGTCGGCATAGACCAACAGCAATGCACCGAGCAACGCTGTAATCGGGAGGTATAGCTGACTCTCTCTCCCTAGCAAAAGTCGGGTCAAATGAGGCACCATCAATCCGATAAAGCCGATCGGACCAGCAACGGCAACAGCCGAGCCTGCGAGTACGATGACAATGATTCCACAGATCGTCCGTACCCGAAATACATGTTGTCCAAGATTTCTGGCCACATCCTCACCCATACGCATAATCTCGATGGAGCGAGCCATATAAAATGCAAGCACGAGCCCCGCGATCGACCAAGGCAGCACACGGTTCACATCCGTCCAATCTGCTCCATCCAATGACCCTGCAAGCCAAAACAGGACTTGATCGGTAGAGTGCTGATGAAACAAGATGAATGCCTCTGTAATCGAAGCGAGAAACAGATGGACGGCTGTGCCAGCCAAAGCCAGCTTAACAGGAGTCATCCCCCCAGCCGCACCGAGATAGTACACCGCAAATCCACCTATGACAGCCCCGCCAAAAGCGAGTGGCGCTAAAAAAGGCACCGGGAGATTTGGCAAGAGTACCAAGACAGCTACGACAGCCATCGATGCACCTGCGTTAACCCCAAATGTCTGTGGAGAAGCAAGTGGATTGCCTGTCATTGCTTGCATAATCGCACCAGCCACACCGAGACCGGCCCCAATGATTACCGCCAATAGCGCTCTTGGAAGCCTGAGCGTCGTCACAATCAAATGCTCCTGAGATGTAGAGGGGGCAAAAAGGGATTTTACGCCACTCACCAACCCCATGTCTGTCCAACCAACCGAGATACTGACGACTAAACCAAAAACGAGCAGGAGCATTCCTGCCGAAAGAACGATACCCGCCTTTGAAGCTCCCTCCATAGGTACAACCTCCTCCCGCAAAAACGACGGGATCGATGTCAGCTATGACACCCATCCCGCAAAGCTTCCTCTTATTTGCTAGAAAGAAGCGTTACTGCTTCCTCCGAACTTAACTCTGATCCGATCAAGCCCCGCGACAGCGCCCATTTATTGCGTGCTACTTCAAACACCTTGCCATTTTTTACGGCGTTGATGTTTTGCCAAAGTGGGTTCGTCTTCCATTCATCCACAATCGTCTTGTCACCTGTTTTCATCAAAAACAGTACGTCTGGATTGAGGGCAACCAGCTGTTCCAAATTCGTTTTTGGATACGCCTCTTCACTCTTTGCCGCATCCTCCAACCCGAGGTATTCCATCAAAGAACCCGCATAGGAAGCATTGGAGTGAGCAAAGAATCCGGTCGGGTTCACTACTGCTGGCAGAACCTTCAGCTTGGCATCTGTTTTTGGCAGCTTCGCTTTGATAGCCTCCATTTTCGCTTGATGCTCGTCCAAGCGTTGTTTGCCCTCTTCTTTCATGCCCACTGCATCCGCGATTACGGCGTAATTAGCTAGCATATGCTCATAGTTCGCTTGGTGGTCATTCAGTACAATCGTCGGTGCAATTTGCTTTAATTTGTCGTATACAGCCTTGTGCTTGTTCAAATCTGCAATGATGAGATCAGGAGCAAGGGAACTGATCAGCTCCATGTTTGGTTCGTAACGAGAACCGAGTGATGTATAAGTTCCTACTTTTTCTTTCACCTCAGGGATGATCAGATTCGCATCACTGTCATCAGAGATTCCTACAGGAGCTACACCCAATGTCGCCAAAGCATCTGCAAAGGAAAAGTCCATCACGACAATGCGCGTAGGCTTGCCCACAATTTCCGTTTCCCCCAGCTCATGCTTGATCACTCGTTTTTCACTTGAAGCTGCTGGCGTAGACTCTGTATGGGTCTCAGCTGCTGGAGCTGTTCCCTCTGCATTTTGTGTCGCTGTACCGCAACCACTCAGAAAGACAGATACCATAAAAATAAGAAGAAAGCCGGGTAACAACAGTCTTGCTCTCATGATGAGAAAACCTCCTACCAAAATAAAACTCTATCGAAATTGAAAATCATTTTCAATAGAGATTATATCGATAGCCACTATACCATACCATGAAGAATCTTGCTCGATTTCATGAATTATCTTGTCTCATATGCGTCTTGACGTATTCCGATGGTGATAGGCCAACGACTTTTTTAAACATCTTGCTGAAGTAAAACTCATCGTTATAGCCTACGCTTTGTGCCACCTCACGCAATCGACTCCCCGACAATCGGAGCAGCACCTTTGCCCGATTGATTCGAAGGTTTGTCATGTAATCGGAAAAGCTCACACCCTTTAGCGTTTTGAACATGCGTGAATAATAGCTGGGACTGACATTCGCCTTTCCTGCCAACATCTCCAGCGTGAGATTGAGCATATAGTGCTGGTCGACATACAGGATCGTTTCCTCGATGCTAGCCACCGTATTTTCACTGCTTTCAATCGAAGAAAAATCTTTCACTAGAATGTACAGAATGCGCTCGAATAACAATCTCTGCCGAAATTGCTCTCTCTCCTCATTTGACGCATAGCTTTTATGTAGTTCTTCCATTAAATGCAATACCTGCGAATGACTGCGTACACGGAAAGTCCCTTCCAGGGGAAAATTTTCTTTGCCCGGAACAAATACTCTCTCTTTCCCTGTTTCGTTTTGTTCGATCCAATAGGAGAATGCAATGAAGAAGACTTCCAGCTCTTTGTCTGGTTCCGTCCGCAAAGAAACGCTCGTCTTCGGCTTGATAAAAAACACATCGCCTGCTTCAACTACCTGTCTCTTCCCGTTCTCTCCCATTGTTCCTTTTATATTTTTGACAAACCCGATTCGATGAGAATGAGCAGGTGAGATAATCAGTGGATCATGGTTACGGCAAATCTCAAGACTGACGGTGTCGAGGGAGTAGATCATCTGTTTTAACTGTCGATAGGCTTCATTTGCAATCAACGGTGCTTCCCCCTCTCATATGCCTTCTATTATAGCTTGTTTCCGTTATCTGACGCATTATTTGAGGGTAATGGTAAATTCAAGAAGGCTGCCCGAAGTAGATCCTCGACAGAACCACTTCGAACAGCCTATTTTTATCTCTTAAATCCGATATGCTTGTCATACACATCGTATACAGAACGTGAAATGATCGCAGCCGATCTTCCCCCATAACCACCCTCAGGAACGATTACGGCTACTGCCAGGACAGGATCGTCGACTGGGGCATACGAAATGCTCACACCATTCGTAATGCGGCGGTGCATTTTCCATCTCGTCTTTTTCTGTCCGGTTTTCTCATCTGTCACCGTCACCGGTACATAAATATCTTGCTCAGATGTTCCTGTCTTTGCAGCTACCTGAAACGGCATTCCTTCATACGCACGGACTGCCGTTCCCCCTGGCTTCGTCACCAGCACCATGCCTTGCTCTAGAATGTCCCAATATTTATCTGGGTGTGGAAAGGTACTCATGGTTTTTGGCGTGTACGTTTTCACCAGTTTTCCTTCTGCGTCTGTGATCTTATCTACCATCTGCGGCTGCAAACGAACGCCTTTATTCGCTAATGTCGCCGCAAACTGTGCCAATTGCATCGTCGTTGCCCGAACTTGCTGCCCGAAGGAAGCTTGCACCATCGCTGCTAATGGTCCATAGTTTTCATCCATCACCAAATAGTCTTCTTTGCCCTTGTTTTCATTCGGCAAATCCACGCCAGTCTGAACCCCTAACCCGAATGCGTGATAGTACGATTGCAGCACGGCCGCTGACTCTTTTCCTTTTCGGCGGGACAATTCCTCCCCGATTCTCGCCATGTACGTATTCGATGACTTTTGCAGGGAAATCGCAGGGGTAATCATGCCATGCGCTTTGGAACTGTCGTTCTTAATCCGATCTGTTCCACGTCCATAGTGATACACCCCTCCATCATTCCAGCGATCGGAGGGAGAGATGATACCTTCCTGCAAACCAAGCAATACCGTAATCGGCTTGAGGACAGACCCTGATGGCACAATGGAACCCGGATGCTTGTACCCCTCCTGGATGGCCGCCTCGCCCGTTAATGGCCGCGTATCGTATGGCGCTTCCCGAATCGTCCCATTCGTCACCACCAGCTTGATCTCGTCATACGTTTTTTGATCCGGCCCCTCAATCCATACGTTTGGATCGTATTCCGGATAACTGACCATCGCGACGACCTTGCCTGTCTTGACCTCGACTGCCACGACGTACGCTCCCTTTGCTGCCCTCGCCTCAGGGATGGATGCACGCATCTTCGGAAGAAACTCTCGAATCGAATCCCGGATATCTAGCTGGACCCGTTGATCAATGGTGAGATACACATGATTGCCTGGGACGGACGGAACTTCCTCCACTTGCTTGACAACTGTCTGATTTGCTGCGACCTCATACATCCGGTAACCATTGCTCCCGCGAAGCTCTTTTTCGTAAGATAGCTCAATCCCATCGAACCCAACTAACTGGTTCGGCAAATACCGCGTGCTCTCATCCTTGTAGGAGGCGAGCTTCACATTTTCAGCAATATGAAAGGGCCGGACATACCCGACCGCCTGTACGGCGATTTGCTTGGGATCGTATTTCCTGATCGGTTTTGTCACCACTTCAATCCCCGGCAAATCGCCGCGATGCTCACCCAGCACTGCGATTTCTTTATCTGTCAAATCCACCTTCAACTCTTTTTCCAAATAACGCGGCAATTGTCGTGCCGCTTCCACATAATTGCCTTTCTCGTAGGCATAGCCGACATCCATCTTTTTTAACAGCGTGGCCTTGTCGACGCTCAGTAATTTCTCCAGCTTTTCCACCAGGGCAAAGTACGCTTTCTTCCCCATGACCTCTTGTTCACGGAAGACAGCGAGATGGGAAGGCCGACTTTCGGCAATGACATACCCGTTGCGGTCATAAATGTTTCCTCGCATAGCGGAAATGTAATCTTTTTTATACGATCTATCTGCCAGCTCATTTGCATAATCGCTCCCTTGCTGGATTTGGATTTGCGCTAATCTCAAAATAATTGCCACAAACATAAGGAATACGACGATATAGACGATTTGCAGTCGTTTTAAACGATCACTTTTTGCTTCCTTCATACTTACTCTCCCTACTCTTTCAGTACCTTCGTGAAAATCCGTTTGATACGTGCATCGAGTACATGACTGCCACCCCGACCACGGACATCTTCGATCATCATGGTAACCAGCAAACGCGGATCATCTACATTAAAAACGGCGTACCATCCGTTTTCCAACCCGATCTCGCCCTTTTTCTGTTTCAGCTCAGCTGTTCCAGTCTTGCCCGCCATGCGAATACCAGGCACCCGTGCTCCTCGTCCAGTGCCGCGCGGGTCTTCCATAACCTGTATCAAATGCTGCTTCACCGTGCTCGCCACATCAGCAGGTATGACATTCGTCTTCCAATACCCGCCTTTTTTGTCTTCCTGCAACAGTGATGGATAAATGATATTTCCGTCATTTGCAAAAGCACTGTACACCAACGCGAGGTGTAGCGGTGTCATCGTTACCTCGCCCTGACCGTAACCGGAGTCTGCCAATTGAATCTCGTTTTTGAAACTGTCGTTATACAGCTTCGATTTGTCCAGTGGATATGGAATCGGGAGAGCTTCATGGAATCCAAACAACTCGCTCTTTTTCACGAATGGCTCCTCCCCCATGGAGAGCGCCGCTTTCGCAAAATAAATATTGTCGGAGTACACCAATGCTTTTTCCAAATTGACAGGTCCCCCGTAATCGCTGACCCGCGTTACCTCGTATCCACCCCAGGACGCATCCTTTTGCCAATGCAGTCCACGGACGTGGATACTGTCCGTAGGGGTAATCGCTTTTGACGCAAGTCCAATCGCTGCCGTAATCGGCTTGAAGGTGGAGCCCGGCGCAAACCCGCGCGCGAATCGATTGAGAAGCGGCTTTTGCGGGTTTTCATTCATTTGCTTCCATTCTGTTGCCGACATACCAAGCACAAACGCATTCGGATCAAAGGACGGAGAATTGACGAGGGCCAGTATTTCCCCAGTCTTTGGTGAAATTGCCGCTGCCGTGCCTGCTTCGTTTTTCAGCTCTTGGTAAATCGTCTTTTGTACTTCAGCATCTATGGTTAATGCCAGTGGCTGTCCTTGCTTGGCGAAGCGTTCCGCCACGGTCTTTTTTTCCGTACCATCTGCATCCGTAATGACGATACGCCCACCTGCACTCCCTCTTAGCTGCTCCTCAAAAATCTGTTCCAGTCCTGATTTGCCAATCACATCAGACGTTTTATAGCCCTGATCCTTTCGCTTCTCGTACTCTTCCTGACTGATCGCTCCTACATAGCCAACCAGATGGGCAGTCGCGTCCTGATAAGGATAGTAGCGGACTTTCTTTTTGTGCAATTTGAGCCCTTCTGTTTTCTCTAATTGTTTGATGCGTGCATCGTCCTGCGGCAGTGTGGCGATCCGGATAAACTTGGTCGACTTTCCTGTCGTAGCTTGGACCTTCGAGGTGAGGTCATCCAACGGAATGTGCAAAAGCTTGCTGACCTCCATTTTCCCGGTCTGGGAAGCCTGGCTCCATTCTCCCGGATTTATCCCGATATCTACCACGACACGCTCTGTTGCCAATGGACGCCCTGCCCGATCCGTGATTTCACCTCGTTTGGGATACACCGTATTGGCTCTTACTTTGTCCCCTTCTTTCATTTCTGGAAGAATAAAAGAAGGATTCCAATGAATGTACCAGTCCTCCAAGTCATTCTGCGTTTCTTTGACAAGCGTTGCTTTCCCTGTAAAGGAAATCGGTTCAATGAACGTTTCCATCGTCAGCCGGTAATGAAAGTTGATCTGCCCATCCTCCCCTAGGATGACGTCGCCATTGTACATCGGCTCGACCGCAATCGCTTTGGCCTCGATTCCACCGTAAATGTTTTGGTAACGCGAAACGAATTCATCTTTACTAATGGTCTTTTTTGTATGTAAAGAAAGCTGCTCGTACATGTCAGAGAATTTCTGTTCTCTCCACTTTGTCGTATACGCGGTGAATGCTGCCTTTGCCCTCTCGCCATCCGACTGCGTGGTGTCCTTCCAAAAGTCCCAGAAAAGATAGAAAAACCCTGAAAGAACAATGACAAAAACCGTCCAAAATACTATCCATGTCTTTTTCACTAGTCGTTCACCTTCCCTATCACACGATATTACAGTCGGGTACCATAATATATGGAAAAAATATGATGGCAAGATGAGACTATTCTCATAGGACGATGATAAGTGTCAGACAGTTACATCAAATGCAAAAAAAACACAGGAAATTCATCCTGTGTCTGTCGTACTGCTTACTATTCTTCCCACATGTAACCGAAGCGCGGGATCGTGGTGACGTTCTCACCATATCTGCCCAGCCGCTTACGCAAGCGATAAACGAGAGCGTTGATCTCGGCTCGCCCAACATCTGGGACGCTGCTCTCCGCATTCAGCAACCGCTCCGGCCAGACCAGTACCATGATTTCATCATAGCTGACCGCCTGATTCGCACGTTGGTACAGAAGCATGAGCAAGTCCATATCTTTTCCGGTCAAATGGATTCTCGCACCATCGAGACGAATTTCTCTGCGTTCCAGATTGATGACCAAGCCGGAAGTGGAGGTAGTTTCTTTTGGAATCATCAAAGGAAATGAGAACTCCCGCGTCACATCCATCTCGCTACCCTCTGCGAAAAATATCATCTCTACCACGCCTCTAGCCAGCGTAATATGATCACCGTGATAAAGAAAATGCGGTGCTTGCTGTATCGGCATTCCGTTCACTTCTGTCCCGTGCTTGCTTTGCAAATCTGAAATCGTATATTGGCTATTGATTTTCCGTATCACTGCATGCCTTCTGGAAATATACGGACTAGAAAAAGCAATGTCTGGTTGTAATTGATTGCCTCGTCTCCCAATCGTACACTCTTCCTTATGTAGAAACTGACGCTTCTGAAGCTGCTCGGGGTCTCCTTTTTTAATCAATACATATATGCCGTCGTCCAACATTCATCACCTCGAAAAGAGTTGGAGCTATCTGTATTTATTACATAGTAAATTACGCATAAGTCAACACTTTTTTCTATGAGCCGAAGCTCAAAAAGCAATCTTTTTGAACATATATTAATAGCAAAAAAGCCACCAATTGTCCAGCCTACGAAAGTGACCGGTCGATTGACAGCTCTATATCATCACTATCCGCGAACGAATAGCGCTCGATTTTCTATGTTGATCGTCTTAGGAGCAGCGCTTGAGAGCAGCAAATTTTTTCGGTTCAATCGCCAGTAGATGACAATCGCCATTCGGGATAAACAGCTTGTAGGAAACTCCCTTTGGCACAACAATAAACTCTCCGGCTTCCACCCATATATTACGCTCGTGGTACATCAGCAGCAGTCTGCCTTTGACGACAAACAGCAGTTCATCTTTCTGGTCATTTTGTTGCCAAGGATACTCACCTTGCAGCTTCTCTAGCGTAATAGACGTATCATTCATCTCTCCGACAACCAGAGAGCCCCAGGAATCTTGCAAGCGTGATAGATGTTGTGCGACGTTCACTTTCTCCATGATGATCCTCTCCCCTTTGCACTCTACGATAATATAATTTGCAGGAGAGAGACATAGTAGCGAAATGATAAATCATCTCATAAGAAGATGATAAGATGCTGAAATTTCTGACTGAACAGAGGATAGTGCCATAAATTAATCAGAGAAGTCCCGAAACAGTACATCCAACTCCTTCTCGTCGTACATGTCACCGTCACTTATAAATTTTTCGATCTCTATCGTACCGTCCTCCATCATCTCGATCTCCCATCTTTGACCAGGGACAGCTACCTCAATCATGATGCTTTCGCTCCTAATTTTACTCAAGCGATAAAAAATATGCCGCTCCTCCAATTTGTTTAGCAAATCGTTCAACTCATGTAACCGCTCCATAGGCTCACCCCCGTATTGATTTTCCTGCATAAGAAAAATGGGCAGTCGCCCTAATGGACTGCCCCTAGAATAGACTGTTTGTCTTTATCGTCTCACTACTCTGTCGTGCCAAACCGTTTGGCGTTTCTCGCGCGAGCACGCTCGATTTCGACTTCTCGATTGCGTGGCTCTGCATTCGTCACCAGCGAATCCAAGAGATTTTTCGCAACATCGGAGACCTCTTGGACCGCGCGGTGAAAAGCCTCTTCATTTGCCTTCGAAGGCGTGTTGAAGCCCGAGAGCTTTCGCACGAATTGCAGGGCTGCTGCTTCAATCTCATCTTCTGTCGCGGGTGGATCGAAGTTGAACAAGGTTTTGATGTTTCGGCACATCGCTTACACCTTCTGTTCCCTTTTTTGTATCATTCTACTATACGTGATCGATGAATCCTAGATGAGAGGAAACGGAGTGAGGATGACGAATTTCACGGTTTGGCGGATTGTAATACTAGCCGAATCTCCCCCGCTTCACTTCGGAAGGATTACATCCATACTGCTTGCGAAACGCCTCGGAGAAATGACTGAAGTTGGAGAATCCTACGATGAGTGCAACCTCACTGACATTCAGATTCCCCTCCCGCAGCAGTCCAAGCGCTTTTTCCAAACGCCTTTCCCGCAAATAGGCAAATACACTCGTCCCGAACTCTTCTTTGAAGCCGATCTTCAGCTTGTATTCATTGAGCTGTGCCATACGCGCCAGTTCAATCAGAGAAGGCGGAGACTCCATATTTTCGAGTAGAATGTCACGGGCGTTGTGAATCTTTTCCCGATCACTCCGGGATAACTGTGACCTCGGTCGATTCTCTTCCCGCTCGAACAAAAACGTATCCAGCGCCGACGACACAATCTCAAGAATCTTGCCTTCCGTATGCAATCTCCGCAACTTCAAATGGGAGGATGAAAAATCGTTCAACTGCTGGAGCATCCGAGCCATATTCGGTTGCAACGGCATCCGAAACAGACGATAGGCCTGATTGCCAAGCAGTCCTTGAAACGAATACGCTGCTCCCACATCGCTTTCCGCCACCCATTCATTAAATTGCTCCACGGAAATACCTATGCCAACAGATCGATGAGGAACATCTGCCCGGTACATAAAATGCGCATGAAAGTCGTTCATCAATTGAAGGGAACAGCTCCCAGGCAAAAACTCGTGCTGACTTCCCGAAACGACGAACTCCCCACTCCCCTCCAAGCAAAAGCTGAGCTCCACCATGGCTGCCTGCGACTGTAAATCCATGACGCGGTTTTCCTGAAGGGAGTAGCTGGATTCGACCAGCTCCAATCCCGGTCGAGGAATCACTCTCCGAAAGTAGCCATCATTATTCGTCAGTGTATACCGATTCGCTTCGGACACAATGCGATCACTTTGTGTAGAGGGCAATGCATTAATATAGCTATCGTATATGGAATGTACAGTTGCTTGATCCATGACCTTCTCCCTGCCTAACCATACGTAGGATAATTTTGCAAATGATTCTTATTCTCATAATAGTGACACAGGCGACTATCTGCAACTACAAAAGCTGCCCTCAGAGCAATGGGCAGCTTCCTTTTCCACGATACTATTTATACTCAAAAAAACATGGATAAGTATAGGCGAGAAATTCAAAGCCTTTTTTCTCCAGAATCGGTCGGCTCATCGGACTCGCATCCACCATCAAAAGCGGATACCCACGCTCGTGCGCTACTTGTACCCGTATCGCTACGAGTGCCGTATAGTAGCCTTTATTCCGGTAAGCAGGCAGCGTTGAGCCTCCCCACAGACTGCCAAAGGACGTCCCCTCATGTAGATACATCCACGCTGCGCTCACCGCTTGATCGCCACTGTATGCCGCGTACACGAGAAGGTGCTTAGGATCTTCGGCCAAATCCTTTTTCAATCTCGCGGCCATCTCCGGATTCGCACTGCCCCATACTTGCTCTTCCAGTTGCATAATGTCATCGATGCCTGCCGAATTGGTGATTTGGCGAATCTCAGGAGGAATGCTACGGCTTCGCATGTCCTCTGCTTGCGCCACATCCATGACCAACAGCGCTTCTTCCTCTCCTGTTGTAAAACCATGCGCCTCCAACCGTTCGAGCAGATTCGCAGGCTGATCATAATCAAACAGCTTCCATTCAAAAGACTGTTGAAGGCTTGAGAAATACTCGATTTCGCGTGCGATGAGCTCCTCTGCATTTGCCTCAGACATTCGGGAAAACAAGACTGTTCCCGGCTCATCTGAGAGAGAGACGTGGCGAACAATATGCTCGGTCTCTTCGCGTCGAACATTCGGATAGTTCATCTCCACTCTCATCTCTTGATCGTACAGTCGTAGTAACTCTTGTTTGTGCATGTTTATTCCTCCTATTTAGTGCAAAATGTTCAGCAAAAACGTTAATGTACCTATACTGATCACCGTCGTAACCAACACGCTGCTGGAGACGAATTGTGGACGCATGTTGAATTGGATCGCATAGATCGCAGTAGTTGCGGCAGAAGGCATGGCTGCCAGAACGACCAGCACCTTTTGCAGCAGCGGATCAATCGGGAATAACAGACAGATGAGGTACGCCAAAAGCGGTGACGCCACCAACCGAATGACACTCGCAGCACTGAGTCCCTGCCACTCTAGCGCTTTGGTAGATACATTGGCGAGCTGCATGCCCAAGATGAGCATCACAACTGGAATCGCCGCCTGTGCAACGAGATCAATCGCCTGATAGTAGCTTTGCGGGATGACGATTTGCAGCTGTTGCAGCAAAATCGCGAGAACCACAGCGTAATTGGATGGCTGCTTGAAGATCGCCTTGACGGCCGTCCCCATCCCATTCCCGCCTCGGGAGGCAAAATACACGCCGAATACGCCCATCATGATCGAATGGAAAACCATAATTTGCACCGCATACGTAAAGCCAGCCTCTCCGAAAGCGAACAAAATAATCGGCGTCCCGTAGTTGCCACTGTTCATGAAGGCGGTCGCGAGCATCAGTGCGCTTTCCTGTTGTTTGTCGTATTTGAACAATCGTGCCGTCAACTGCGTAATCACAACGAGAGCAGCCAGCAGAAGCAGCGAAATCACGACGATATAAAATAATTGCAAGTCGAGCTGTGTTTTGTAAAAGGTACGAAAAACGAGCGCCGTCGACAAGATGTAAATCGCCAGGGAAGAGATCCGCTTCAAATCCATTTTGAAAATGCGCTGCAAAATATAGCCACTAAGAAAAATGAGCAGGACAGGCAGGATGACCTCCACAAATATCATGATTCTTCCCTCCTACCGTGCTGCTTCCATGAAGCTTTTGACCTCAGACAGCGTAGGCATGGCGGGAATGGCACCTGATCTCGTTGTCGTGAGCGCACCTGCGGCATTGGCGAAGCGAACCATGCCCTCTAACGTGGCTTGTGGGATATCCAGCATACTTTCTCCCGCCTCAAGAAGCTGATAGAGCAGCGCGCCCACAAACGCGTCTCCCGCTCCAGTCGTATCGATCGCGGTTACTGGAAATCCACCGACTGTACCGAATTGATTTCGTGTGCGGTAAAAGCACCCCTTTTCCCCCAACGTGACAAAAACAGCTTGCAGATCATATTGCGCAAGCATCCACGCTGTCGCTTCCACGACGTCCTCGCTCCCCAAGAGAAAAGCCAGCTCTTCCTCGGAAAGCTTGACGATATCAGCCTGCGCCATTCCTTTGAGGGCCATAGCCTTCGCTTCCTCCAGATCAGCCCATAAGGACGCTCGAATATTCGGGTCAAATGAAAGGAGCCGCTGATGCTTTTTCGCGTATTCGACTGCTTTCCAGGTTGCTGATCTGGCTGGCTCTTGCGTCAAAGACAACGTACCAAAATGAAAAATGGCTGCCTGTGCAATCAGCGCCTCGTTCACGTCTTGCTCCCGCAGCATCATGTCTGCACCCGGATTGCGGTAAAAGTGAAAAGAACGATCGCCTGTCTCATCGAGATGGACAAACGCCAACGTCGTAGGCGCTTCCTCCGTGAGTACGAGACCTTCTGTGCCAATATTCTGTCGGTTCAAGGTCTGTTGTAAAAACCGCCCAAACACATCGTTTCCCACCGCACCGATAAAGGAAGTCCGCTTCCCAAAGCGCGACAAAGCGGCAAGTACATTGGCAGGTGCTCCTCCAGGGTTTTGCTCAAATGCAGCGCTGCCTGGCTTTTCCTTCTGCTGTACAGGTGTAAAATCAATCAATAACTCGCCACATGCAACCACATCTACCATGTTGATTTCCTCCGATGACCGTGATAGCTCCAGTATGTCACAGGTTCTTTTTTTTGCCAATGAAAGCCAGCGACTGTATGTTGCTGTTTGCGTATGGGATTGGAGTCACTTTGTCTATTTTCCAACGAAAGATTGCTATCGGAATGCATCGAAGTCCTATTAAAGCGGAAACTATACGAATATATACCGAAATGTTAAAATTAGGAAATTAGCCAACGTATTTTTTATTTATGAAAGAAGGGGGAATTATGCAATGCAGGAAAAAAACCTTTTATCAACTGGTCCTTATAACACACTATCGACATCTGCTTATCAACAGTTGAACAATCTATCTAACAAAGCAGACGGATTGGATTGGGAGCAATTATTAAAAGATGTTTGGCATGATGTTTACAATGGACAAATTACACAAGATTACCTTCTGCTTGCAACAGACAATAATATCGATTATCGTGCCTTAGTCACGACTATATTAAGCTATGCTTCTTCCTTTGTTCCTTTTGTAGGGCCTGTAATAGGCTTTTTTATTCCTATTATGGATTTAATTTGGCCCCCCTCACAACCCGATTTATTTGATATTTTGCGTCAGCAGATTCAAGATTTAATTAACCAAGCGTTAACAACAGACACATTGAACAAATTAGAGGCACTGCTACAAGGTTGGAAAAATGAACTAGATGCTTTAGCTACAGAAGTCAAGAATTTAACCGATCCGAAGACCTCCACTATAGGGAGCACAGTTAATACGATTCACCTCCAATTCGTTCATGATATACCCCAATTTACACTAAAAGACTATGCAGCTTATGCACTTCCTTTATATGTTCAAGCAGCAACCATGCATCTAGGCCTTTTAAAGGAGGCCATTTCTAAACAAACAGATTGGGGAATTAGTGATTCAGATAAAACTAACTTTCTAACTTATCTAAAACAGTGGATCGTGAAGCATAGCGAGAATGTTCGTACTCTTTTTACAACAGGGTTACAAAACATACAGGACGATAAATCTAGTCAAATTAGTACCGCTGGCTTTATCTACACGTCAACATTATATGGGTTTGATATTGCTGCATTATGGCCTACTTTTGATAAATGGCCTACTAATGACAGTCCGGAAGTTTACTCGGCACAAACAGATATAGAACAAACGAGATTCTTATTTTCTGATCTAGTAGGAAGGTTTGATTGGAGAGGCTATCCATCCGCTGGTGATCCAAGTACGTACCTGTATGGAAATTTCCCTGGTGAACTGACTCAAATTTCAACGAGAACATGGGATCGAGTGGATCAGATTCAACAAGTATTAGATAGAGGATACAATCAATCACAAACATATACTTACGGCGGTTCCGGTGGAGCTGCAAATGACCCTATCAACATATCAAGAGACAATCCTTTAATTGGAGTAACACCACGGGTTATGAGTCCGTATGTTGGAATCATGATGGATTTTGCAGATGGGACTAGTATTACCAATGGAGGAGAATATGGATATGACAAGAGGGTTGTAGCACCTGATAACCATAAAGTTCATTTTGTCTTTCCATGGACAGATGAGCTGGGTGGCCAAGATGCAGTGATAAATGCCTTTGTTTTCAAAAATCTATATTCCGAAAATGTCATAGGCCAATCAGATCCAACAACAGGAGTAGTTACGATTAAAGGAATTCCAGCTGAAAAAGGTTATATTGAGGATGGGAGCTCACTTAACGTTGTACAGGAAAGATTGAACGGGACCAACGCGGTTCAACTTCCACTGGGACCTTCCCTCATTGTACCTATTACAAATAAACTAGCTGGTCAGTATCACATTCGTGTACGTTATGCAAACCCTTCAGATTCAAGCATTGATATTTGGCAATCAGTTAATGCAGGAAATCAGAGTCTTCAAGGCGGTAATTTTACATTTCCAAGTACCAAAAACGTTCAAGATCAAGGATACGTGCCAGGACAAAATGGAAACTATAGGTTGCTTACAATATCTCTTCCTGATCCTATCTCCCTACCTTTAGGAGAGATCGATGTACGTCTCGGACAATACACCAGTCAAACGCAGGGTAATCTGTTTATTGATCGGATTGAGTTTGTTCCAGTTCAAACTCCTGTAAATTTATTTTCAGGCCCATACTACCTTTATGCTCCGGATGGTTATCCTTTTTCACAAACTCTTTGGAATGGTAATACAATTAACAGCCGTATTTCTATAGCAGGAACCGCAAATTCTTCTAGTGAACCAGCGGTACTCCAATTTTATCAAGATTCAACATTGCGAAAAGAAATTCCTATACCTGGTTCAGGTCAAAATTACAATTATCCTAATACATCCATTCCAAATGGTTTTAATAAAATTGTACTTCACACAAACCAAAGTGCTGGTAAAGGAATAAGAGGAACAATGACAATTTCCTTGAGTAATTAGTTGTTTATAAATGAATCAAGGTACAATGGACAAAAAGAAATGGCTAAAGATCCAGACATGATCTGTGATCTCTAGCCATTTCTTTTTAATAGATCGTCAAATCCCACGCACTTGCCATATGCTTGAGCAGCGCTACCCCTGCTACGCTGTTTCCGTACTGGTCAATAGCAGGGCCATACACACCGATTCCGCAGCCGCCAGCAAAAGGCAGCTCCCCAGAACGCCCACGCGGAGGGACGGCAACCATAATGCCTCCTGACACGCCGCTTTTCGCTGGCACACCCACAAAAGCAGCAAAATTGCCGGAAGCGTTGTACATGCCACATGTAACCATCAGTGCTTTGGTCACGCGAGCCAGCTCTTTTTCGAAAAGCTGTTCCTTGCGTACCGGATCATAGCCATCATGCGCCAGGATCAAGCCAATTTTCGCGATGTCCTCTGCCGTTACCTCGAGTGAGCATTGCCGGATGTACACGTCCAAAGCATCCTCTACCGGACAGGCCAAAAAGCCAGTAGCTGCGAGATAGTAGGCGAGGGAGCGATTGCGGTTGGCTGTTTGCCACTCGGAGTGATAGACTTCCTCGTTGATCTGATGCTTGCGTCCTGTCATGCCCTCGACCATGTCTTGAAAAGAGCGAAATTTTTCCTGGACTCCGTTCCCCTGCAACAAGGAAGACACCGTAATGGCTCCCGCATTGATCATGGGATTAAAAGGCCTTCCTGGCTTGTGCATTTCCAGCCGAACCATCGAATCAAATGCGTCTCCAGTAGGCTCTACATCCACCTGCTCCAATACATTTGCAATCCCGTGGTGCTTACATGCTGCCAGAAAGCTGATGACTTTGGAAATGCTTTGCAGGGTGAAAGGAGCATCGTAGTTGCCAGCCCTGCTAATTTGTCCATCTGGTCCCATCACACAAATCCCTAGCTGTGTCGGGTCAGCCTCTTTCAAAGCAGGGATATATGCAGCGCATTTGCCCTTACAGGACTCCCCGCGATATTGCTCGATCCATTGTTCCAAGCAGTCTGTCTCGATCGTTCTTGTTTGCTGCGCCACTTGTCTAACCAACTTCCTTTTCACCTTCGATTTACGCTTTTTGAGGTGGTTGAACATCGTCCGGAATGAGCGAGAAGTATTCTTCCCCTTCCAAACGTTCCTGCAATTCGGCTTTTGCCTGTTCAATCAGTGCCGGGTTTTCCATTGCCTCGATTGCTGTAGCAGCCATAACTTTACCTGCTTGCAGCATCCCTTTGTGTGCAATTGGCATAGCCCCCTGCGAGACGACCTGCCACGTATGGAAAGGCGTTCCCAGTGCCCAGCATGTCGTCATGCATTGCATCGTCGGAACCTGCCAGCTGACATCTCCCACGTCCGTAGACCCAGCAAGCGTAAACTCGTGCGTAGAAAGTGGCCCGATCACATCCGCAATCGCTTTGTCCTTCAGTTGCTTCGCTGTTTCACGATCCAACCCGAACAACGAAGCCCTCATATCCTCGGCTGTTAACGTTGCCTGAATTTGTTTGGCATATTGCTGATCTGCTTCATCGTACGTAGGCACGCCGACTTCAACCAGATTTTTGTGCATGAGCTTCGCCAATACCGTATTCGGCACCAGATCAGAAGCTGTCCCCTCAAACACCGCTTCCATGGTGGTTCCCGTCATCAAGGCGGCTCCTCGTGCGATGTCGTAAACTCTTTCATACAGTTCCTTCACTTGCTGCTTTTTCGGAGCGCGAATCAAGTACACGACCTCTGCAAACGGCTGGACGACGTTTGGCGAAATTCCGCCTGTATTCGTAATCGCGTAGTGAACCCGTGCTTCCGGAATCATATGCTCTCTCATGTAGTTCACGCCGACATTCATCAGTTCGACCGCATCCAACGCACTTCGTCCCAAATGCGGTGCTGCTGCTGCATGTGCGCTTTTTCCGTGGAACTGAAAACGAACAGAGTAATTCGCAAGCGAGCTGATGTTCATGATGCTTGGCGCTGTCGCAGGATGCCAGGAGAGCGCAAAATCTACGTCAGCAAACATGCCTGCCCTAGCCAAATACGCTTTCCCAGAGCCAGCTTCTTCAGCTGGACACCCGAAATAACGGACCGTTCCTGTTAAGCCTGTTTTCTCCATGTAATCTTTAACAGCAACCGCTGCTGCCAGCGCGCCGGCACCTAAGAGATTATGTCCACATCCATGCCCATGACCATCAGTCACAATCGGATCATGGTTGATCGCGCCTTTTTTCTGGCTCAAACCTGCCAGTGCGTCGTACTCGCCCAGGATGGCTACGACAGGCTTGCCGTTTCCAAAGCTGGCAACAAAGCCAGTCCCCAGTCCAGCGATTCCTTTCTCCACTTCAAAGCCCTCTGCTGCCAAAGCTTGACACAAGTACTCGGCAGAACGATGCTCCTCGAAGTAAATTTCTGGTGTTTCCCAAATTTTATCGCTAACGCAAATAAGCGCGTCTCTTTTTTGTTCAATTAACGCAGAAATGATCTCGGTTCTGTTCATTTCATACGCTCCTTTCTCTAAGTGTTCAGGCGGATGCACTGTCGGCGTTTTGCTGCAACAGCTCGCCTTTTTCATAGTTCAACGATAATAGTGCGCCAATGCAAATGACCGCGAAGCCGATCAGCATCCAGAACGCTGCATCAAATGAACCGTTAAACGCTTCTACAATAAAACCAATCGCCATTGGCGTGATAAAGCCAGCTAGCTGTCCACCTGTATTCACGATGCCCATCCCTGTTCCCGCTACGGCAGCCGGAAGATTTTTCAGGACAACAGATGGCAACAGAATGATCACAAAGGAAAGGAACAGCGACACAATTGCTTGGTACGTAATAAACATCGTCACGCTCGAAGCGGTAAACATGAAGTACAAGAGCACTGCGACTACCACACAGGAGAGACTTCCAATAATTTTTTCGCGACCTTTTGGCAGCTTGTCCAGTACATAGCCGCTCACATAAATACCGACCAACGTAGCGAAGCCTGGAATCGTTTGCAGCCAGCCGAGCGAAATCATATCCAGTCCGCGTACCTTGCTCAAGTAAGTCGGCATCCAGGTTACGAGACCCCAGTTTACTGCATAAATGCTAAAGTAAGCGATTAACAGACTCCATAGCAAAGGCGTTTTTAACAACAAGGACACGGAGCTTTTTGGTTGCTCGGAGCCATTCATTGTATTCGTTGTAGACTCATCTTGCGGAAGTTTAATATGGCGCCAGTACAGGAAAGCAATCACGGCACCAACTGCACCAATGACGACGAACATGGTTCGCCAGCCCATATTTTGAATCATCCAAACGGATAAAATCGGGGAGAAAAGCCCAACAATGGCACTAGAGGAGAGCATCACAGACATTGCTCGCGAGCGTTCCTTTACAGGAAAAATCGTGGCGATAATCTTCGAGCTGGCTGGTTGGAAGCCACCTTCACCAATCCCGAACAGAAAGCGGATAAGGATCATCGAAGCCAAAGACCAAGCAGCTCCGGTCAATCCTGTAAAAATAGACCACATGACAACGGATGCGATGAGTACTTTCCTGGAACCAAACCGGTCTGCCAGCCAGCCTCCAGGCATTTGCATGAGTGCATAGCCAGCAAAAAAACTACTGAGCAATAATCCCGTGGATGAAGCACTAAGCTGCAAGTCTTCTGTGATCGACAAAATGGCATAGTTCATAACGTATCGATCCAGGTTCCCTAATGCCCAGCCCAAAAAGAGTAGCGCTAAAATCCAGTTTCTCGTGCGTGCTGATACCATATGTGTGGATACCTCCTTCTAGATGCATTACTAAGCTAGTCTTTCATTTTGGCGAAAGCGCATTCATCTCGTTCGATGACTGACGATCCGCGCAAATATGGTCCAGCTCCCTTATTTACCGCATATATTACGACATGTCGTTATATATACTCTACGAAATGTTGAGACTATTGGCAACGGTTTTTTTTAACAGTTTGATTTCTCGGCAATGAAAAAAGCACCCGTAGCAGGGTGCTTACAAAAGTCGGTATCGTTTGGTGGGTCTTCCTCGCGTTGATTGCGATTCCTCCCCGGAGCTTTCCGCCAGCTCAACGGCGCACAAATCCGCGACGATTCGCTGTGCATTTCGCTCGCTCATTTGCAAATACTTGGCCAGATCCTTTGTCGTGAAATCGGTCCAACCCATTTTTTGCAGCAAGGCATCGAGCTTTTTATAGCTTTTGACGCTGATGTTCCCTTTTTTCAGCTTTTCCAAAATCTCATCATCGTCGGCACGATACGAGTAGATGAGCTCCTCTTCCTGACCGACCCACTCTACGATCGTTCCGTCATCCTGAATCATGACGATACCTCGTGTAGCTTTTTCCTTTGATTGGCGCAGGGCTCGGTGGGCATTCATCTCGGCTGCAAACGCAGTCTCTCCGAACCCGATTCCGACCGCGACCGTCGTATCCGCTTCCTTCGCCAAAAACTCTACGGTGTTTTGCAAGGTAGGAATCTCCCTGTGAATGGTTCCGCGCGTACTGAAGATGACGTATCTGCCATTACCTTGCTCCAAAAGCGATCCATCCACTTGCTCGCACAGCTTGATCAAGGCTTCTTTTATACGAAGCTCCAAATATTGTAAATGATAGGGGGTCTTCGCGCTTTCCTTGATTCTGTCGAATTGCTCGACCTCGATCATTTCGATCCCGATTTGTGTATCCTTAAAGTAGGATGTGCGTACTTTCTCGACAAACACGCGGACTGTTTGATGAATGTCCATATTACTGGGAGAAATCCAATAGGCCGGGATACCGGCATCTACTAACGATTGATAGACAGTTGGATAGCAGGTCATCGCAGCATCAATCTTTTTCTTGTTCCATAAATCGAGATGAAATGCCAGCAGCTCTTGCGGATCAATCGTAACCTCAAATATCTTCATGTATAGTTGGCTCACGGATATGCTGCTGTTGTACAGCGAATCTTCCATGAACTTCGTAGATGAGAGCATATCGACACTGACCCGATCCAAAAGCTCTCCCCGTGTGTACACCATTTCCAAAAAGCCTTTATAGATGCTGGATTCCGTCGGAAAAATATGTTCCATCCGCTTATCGTCTTCCAGGACATTTTTGGCAATCAAGTACGGAAGTGGTCCCGAAAATAGCCAATGATCTACGTACTGGTCATTTTCCAAGACGATTTTTTCTGTTTCTTTTGTTTCTGTATAGATATAGGGAATAAAATTCATCCCTTCATCGAATTCCTTGGCAACCGCAAGAATTCTCTCTACCGATTGCTTGGGACCCACCACGCCGATTTTAAACATCCATCAATCCAACCTCTGCCCTCTATTTATCGAACCTTGCCTACGACCATTCTATACGTATTCTCTGGCACAAATCCACCCTTCGCCACACAAAATGGGCAGGACTATGCGAAACGAAAGAGAAATGCTGGGAGAATACTACGGGTTTCCATACCGAAAGGAGTCGTACGATGAATTTTAATCTGAACCAAGCGATTGAGGTTCTGGAGCGTACACCGCAAACATTGGAGTATTTTTTAGTGGGCTTATCGGATGGATGGTTGCAAGACAACGAAGGGGATGCAACCTGGAATGCCACCGAAGTAATCGAGCACTTGACCCAGGCTGAGAAAACGAATTGGCTCCCGCGGCTCGAAATGATTCTTCAGTATGGGGAAAGCAAACCCTTTCCTCCTTTTGACCGTTTCTCTCACTTACATGAGACTTCCGAAAGGTCGTTCGCACAAAAGCTCCAGGAATTCAAAACACTTCGAACAGAAAATCTCGCAAAATTACAAGCACTCGTAGAACTGGAAAAGAATCTCGAATTAACAGGGATACACCCTGCATTTGGCGTAGTCAAGGCAAGAGAGCTGCTCTCTTCATGGGTGGTTCACGATTTAACCCATATGGCGCAGATTGTGCGGGTCTTGGCCAAGCGGTACACGGCGGATGTTGGACCTTGGCGTGAATATTTAGGTATCTTGAAAAAGTAACGCTTGGTTCTCCATATTGCTAACTTAAGAAAAAAGTGATACGATTTATGGTATAAGATTCCATAAAAGAGCTCTCGGAACTTCCCGGAGCCTGATTATTGATGAAGGGTGACCCTCGTGAATAATCAGGCTCCTTTATGTTTGTAATAGGGCTACTCATCTGGCCTATTATGGAAAAGGGAGTGACGAGAGTGAACGAGATTTTTCGCAATCGCAATTTTCGCAAGCTGTTTCTTTCCAATTTGTTTTCAGGCTTTGGCCAGGGGATGACCATGATCGGGATATCTTGGTATTTGGTAGAATCCACAGGCTCAGCCAGCCTACTTGGTTCCACCATGCTTCTCTCCTCGATAATGACACTGCTCATCGGACCTTATTTTGGTACATTGATTGACCGCTTTTCCCGCAAGGCCATTCTACAGCTGGAACAGCTAGGAGGCTTCTCGGTTCTCGCTCTTGTAGCAGCTTGGGGATTTTGGGGGACTTATCAAGAGTGGATGATGGTACTCGTTTTTTTGGCGTCGATGTTCATGTTTCAGGTTCACGAACCTACACAGTCAGCCTTCATACAGGAAACCTTTGAGCAAAAGCACTACAATGTGATCAATTCTACCCTGGAAATTCAAAACCAGACCGCTTTGGTCCTCGCAGGAGCTTTCGCAGGTTTGCTATTGGGGAAATACGGACTACATATAGTGTTGATCCTTAACACTTTGACCTATCTGATCGCTTTTCTCTCCTTAACCGGAATCGATTATGTGTATACACAAGAAAAACAAGTAGAAAAATATCTCCGAACATCCTGGGTGTCACAATTTCAGCAAAGCTGGATCTATATCAAAGAAAAACGAGGGTTTATCGTATTCGGAATTGCTGCGCTGATACCATTCCTCGCCGTTATGCTGACGAACCTGCTTAACCCTATCTTTGTTAGCCAAGTTTTGGGGGAAGATGTGGCGATCTATTCCATGGGAGAGGTTACGTATTCCATAGGCGCAGTGCTGGCGGGATTTCTTCTTACCTGGTTTCGTGGAAAAATCGGTGCTTTTCCTTATATGGTAGGGAATTTCATCTTGATGGCGATTGCTCTTGTAATGACCGTTGTGATCCCAATGGGCTCGGTTTTTGTGTTGCTCTCTGCGTTTATGGGCTGGTGCAATGTATCAACCAGACTGATCCGACAGACCATCTATATGGAACTGCTACCTAATCGTTTTATGGGCAGGGTCCTGAGCTTCTTTCGGTCGATTGGTACATGCATGCGGCTGTTATTACTCGCTCTATTTACTCTCATACTAGATTCAACCGGCGCATCAGTCGGCTACCTTGTATTGGCAGGTCTTTTGGTAACGGCCACACTAGGAATCGTCTTTTCCATGCGTATGCTGATGCAGCAGGCAGACACCCCCGATGTTGTGGCAGACCAAGGCACTGTGAAGCACTAAGTCTGTCAGCTTTCCTATAAAAAGACAGCGGTAGCTATGGACGTGAAAGTACATCCTAGACTACCGCTGCCTGCTACGCTATTTGGATGGCAAAAACAGCTGCGGAACGGTATACAGCGCTGGGGAACCACCTGTATGCAGGAACAATACGTGATCACTCTTGGTAAAATGCCCTTCGCGAATCAAGCCGATCAACCCTGCCATCGCCTTTCCGGTATAGACAGGATCGAGTAAAATTCCCTCTGTTCGAGCGACCAGCCGAACGGCTTCGATCATGCCATCCGTCGGAATCGCATAGCCTGGCCCGACAAATCTGTCGTCGCAAAGCACAGCTTCTGCTCGTATGTCCCCTTGTAAACCGATCCGTGCAGCAGTACTGCACAGCAACCCCATCACCTTGGCTTCTTGTGCAGCCCGATCTCGGCTGACATTGATCCCGATTACTTTTGTGTTGGACTGACGCGCCATAAAACCAGCAAGCAGACCTGCTTGCGTACCGCCACTTCCCGTTGCCGTCACGACATAATCGTATGGAGTCATCGTTTCCCAAGCCTGTTGCTCGATTTCTTCTGCACACGCCATGTACCCCAAAGACCCGACTTCGTTGGAGCCTCCTACCGGGATCAGATATGGTTTTCTGCCTTGTTTTCGCAGACTTTCAGCGAGCTCTTCCATAGCTGCAAGTAAATCTGCCTCTGCGGGAATGACCTCGATTTTTTCTGCTCCGAGCAAGTGGAACAACAGATGATTGCCACTCGCTTGCGGTTGGTAGTCCCCCGTCTCAGGCGCGGATAGCACGAGCTGGCAGTGCAGACCTTCGCGAACTGCCGCCGCCAGAGTCAACCGGCAGTGATTGGATTGGACAGCTCCACATGTAATCAACGTGTCTGCCCCTTGCTCGATTGCCTCTGCCACCAAATACTCCAGCTTTCGCGTCTTGTTTCCCCCTGCTGTCAAACCAAGCATGTCGTCTCGCTTGATAGAGATGCTCGGACCACCTAACTCCTTGGACAGTCGCTCCATTCTTTCGATTGGTGTAGGTCCGTGTGTGTATTTTCTGCGATGGTAACGGATTTGGTTCATGCTTTTCTCCCCTTCTGCTTGGCGTTTGTTTTGGGAAAAACCTTCGCGTTATGTGACTTTGTTACATGCAACCAAAAAGTACTCCGGTACAATAAGTCTCATCAATCACAAACACCATAACCGGAGGGATAAGAATGAAAAACGTCGGTCGTTTTGATCAAATGTTTCGTTTCGTTGCTGGATTAGCCTTTCTGTCCTTGTTCTTCTTTCTGGAAGGAGGCTATCAATACCTTTCGTTGATCGGCATTCCGCTCCTGTATACAGCCTTGACCAAACAATGCTTCTTCTATCGTATCTTTGGGATTAACTCTTGCCAACTTCCTTCGCAAAAATCGTAATTCTTGCAATTGACCTTACCTCTTTGATTATATACCATTATCTAGTATCGATATCATTCTGATCAGAGAGGTAAGAAAACACGAATGAATGTCCAAACAGAAGCAACTGTAACGAAGCCAAAAGGATTGGGCGGCTGGTTAATCTGGCCGACCATTATTGTCGTTCTCAGCCCACTTTCCTTGCTTGCATCCGTTATCGGCATATTTCAAGATCATGCTGAAGCAATTGAAGGGCTCGCACCGTTTATGGAGCAAAGCCTGTCATTCACTTTGTATTACTACGGCAACATTTTGTTAGAGATAGGGTTACTCGTATTTTCATTGACCCTTCTCGTTTTCTATTTCCAAAAAAAGAAACGTGCTCCACATTTATTTATTGGCCTGATTCTTTTTTATATCACATTGAACATGATTGATTTATTGGCTTGGGCGAGCTTTGACAGTCTTTTCGGAGACACCATTCAGTTTGTCACGCAATCGGGACTAAGTTTGCTTCATACTTGCATCACCGCGATGATCTGGATTCCCTATTTCCGCTTGTCCAAACGAGTGAAGAATACGTTTGTGAATGAGTGAGGGGCAAGCGCTTCTCTCAATCGCTCCCGATGCACCCATAACGGCTTGCGCAATCCCGCCTTCTTCACCATGCCTTCTACTGTTAGCTCATGGAACGTTTCTGTTACGGTCTCACGAATACACCCCATCATCGTCGCCAGCTCTTGATGCGTCAGGTTCACTGCCAGCTCGATCCATTCTGGTTCATCAGCCTGGCTTTTTCCCCCATATTTCTCGGACAGCTTGCCCAGCAAATACAGAAGACGCTGTCGGACACTTCCATACGCCATGAGCTCCATCATTTCTTCAACCTCTTGCAAACGATTCGAGACAATCTCGATAAAATGCAAGGCAAGCCTCGGTTTCTCTAGCATCAGCTCCTCAAATTGTCCTTTATCAATCGAACAAATCACCGAATCTTCCCACGCTTCGGCGTACATATTGGTTGAACTAATCGTAAACGAGCCGATCTCGCCAAACACATGGCCTGTCCCGAGCAAATCAATCGTTAGCTCTTTGCCGTCAGCCGAAAGCTTGTATAAACGAACCTTCCCAGCCTTGATCAAAAACAGCCTTTTCTGCTCCATGTGAGGGGAGGAAATTAGCGTTCCTTTTTTGACCACTTCCATAGGAGTCGCCGGTTCCAATTGGGCTAGCTCCGCTGCACTTAACGACTGAAACAAATTGATGCGGGATAAAAGCTTCTCCTTTTCGATCACGATGTACTTCCTCCTGCTCACTGTAGGCTGGACTACATATTGTAGGGATCACTCCCATTATACTCCTCGTAAGGCAATGGATTTCGAATGACCGAAGGAGTGTAAACGGTTGAACACATTCATCATGATTCTTTCACTGATGTTGGCTTTGATGTTTTCCATCTCTCTGTTACTGAAGTTTTTACGCGCAAGCTCTATGCTCCAGCACTGGAAGGAATATGGCTACCCACTTTGGTTCATGGACGTGATTGCCTCACTTGAGTTGGTCGGAGTTATCGGTGTGATTAGCTCCTTTTGGTTTCCTGGAGTATTAACACACGCTTGCATCCTGTTCGCCATCCTCATGCTTGGGGCTATCCATGCCCATCTTTTCCGGGCAAAACATGAGCCCGTCATGGCGCTAAATGCGGTATTTATGCTTATTTGTTCGTTGCTTCTTCTTTGGCTTTAATCGTTTCCGAGCGCTTTCCAATACGTCTTTTGTCCGTTACTGATCAAGATCGCCTGTTTCGGAACTTGCTTCATCACCAGGAATAGATTCAACATATCGACTGATGAAGCGATAGCGTTTATCAAAATCAAAAATTTCAACATGGCAGTGAACAGTCCAAAAAAACCTAGAAGAAATGGCAACATAACCGACAGGATAATGAATGGGGCGATGGTAATCAGTATGTATCTTGATTTTGGAATCTTTTCTTCCGTTGCGACAAACCCTCCAAACAAGGTAAGCCCCATCCATGTTTTTTCTGATCTCATGAAATTGGGGATAAAAATCAAATGCAAGCATTCATGAAAAATAACCAATCCGAGTAGAAACAAAATCGCACGTAAGTCGATGGATATGGAAAAAGAACCGGATGTCAGTCCCAATTCCTGAAAGGTTATTGGCGAAAAAATAAAGATGATCCCATAGGCAATGAATGCATTAATCAGCATGAAAGGAATCGATAAAAGAGTTGCCCTGCCCAAGCTCTGTGGTTCTTTCAGGGGAACCCATTCATTTTTTATCAACTCGACATGTACATTTTCAAGATACTGTGGCAATTTGTTTGTGATTTTCATAATAAAACCTCCTTCCTTTCTAGTTAGACGTTCACCCTATGTGTTCAGTTTCATTGAGGCGAAGGAAATAAAAAAAGCTGTCTCCTGAGCTTCCTTGGAGACTAGCCTTTTTCTCATGGTCTTTTATGCTTGCTTAAGCAAAAACTGCTTGCCATATTCCCCGTGATCCAGAATCGTCGGGTGCTCGATCTGAATCGTCGAATGGTCAATTCCGTACTTCGTTTGCAAAATGTGATTGATCGCCAGAATGACACAATACGGCTGGATGCCTTCACGGACGAACACATGCGCTGTCAGGGAGTAATGTTCCGTGGATACCGCCCACAGGTGCAGCTCATGAACATCCTCCACGCCCTCTACCTCACTGAGGTCCTGACGGATTTGCTCGAGATCAAACTGCTCTGGAACAGATTCCATCAACACGAGCAGCGACTCACGAATGATTTTGGCACCACCTGTAAAAATAATTCCACCAATCACTAAGCTGATCAATGGGTCGAACAAGTAGTAGCCCGTCATGTAAATGAGAATCGCCGACGTAATCACACCGACGGAGCTGAGCAAATCTCCAATAAAGTGCCATAGTGCGCTTTTTACATTGAGATTGTCTTCTTCCTTCATACTGCGGGAAAGTACGATGGTCAGCACGATGTTTACAACCAAACCGATGGATGCGATGGTCAGCATCAACTGCAAATCAACGTCTTGCGGATTGATCATCCGCTTGATCCCTTCAATCACAATCCCGATCGAAATCACGGCAAGAGCCAAGCCATTCAAGAACGAAGCAATAATTTCAAAACGGAGAAATCCGAACGTGTACTTCTTATTCGGCTTACGTGTCGCCATATAAATAGCGGTCATACTCAACCCTAAAGCAAAGACGTCAGAAATCATATGGGCGGAGTCGGACAGGAGCGCGAGTGAATTGGACATCAAGCCTCCCACAACCTCCACGATCGTAAAAAACAACGTCAATAGGAGCGTGATCCACAATGTTCTCTTCGATGTTTGCTGTTCTTTCACATGATCAAGATGATGAAAATCACCCTTTTTCATACGTATCACCTCTGTCCATTTAAATTATAAAAATTATAATCTAATAATTAATGTAATCATATCCTCTTTTCCGACAATATTCAAATGAACATTTTATGGATCATACAAGTGATTTTCATTACCAGTTATGTCGTACCAAGACAAAAAAAGCCTCATCCAAAAGGATTAGGCTGATCATTCCTGATTGTGATTCCTTTCTAAAATCCGTCGAATATTCCCCTTGTACTGCGTGAGCAAACGGCTTGCGTCCTCTACTGGCAATCCGGTCTTTTGCATCACGATCGCCAGTTTTGCGTCACCGTCTGCCTTATGCAACAGTCCGTCCGCCTCATCGGTGGAGACATTGGTCGCTTCTGCCACGATTTGTTTTGCCCGTTCCTTCAGTTTCTCATTGGTTACCTGCACATTGACCATCAAATTTTTGTACACTTTCCCCAACCGCACCATGCATCCGGTCGTAATCATATTGAGAACCATCTTCTGTGCCGTCGCTGCTTTTAAGCGAGTCGAGCCGGTTACCACCTCTGGCCCTACTACCACATTAATCGCTACATCCACACCTTGACTGATCTGCGCCACCTGGTTGCAGGACAACGAAATGATTTTCGCATGCTGCCTTCTTGCCTCCGCCAATGCTCCAATGACATAGGGTGTCCGACCACTCGCTGCAATGCCCACCACGGCATCTCCTGCCTTTATGCCATAGGCGATCACATCTTCTCTGCCGTTCTGCTCCACGTCTTCGGCTCCTTCGACTGCCCTGACGATAGCTTTTTCCCCGCCTGCTATGATGCCCTGCACCAATGAGGGGTCCGTCCCAAAGGTTGGCGGGCATTCAGCAGCATCGAGCAAGCCCAATCTCCCACTTGTTCCAGCTCCAAAATAAAAGAGCCTTCCACCGTTTTCCAGACATTCTGCGATCAAGTCAACGGCCGCTGCAATCGAAGCCAGCTCCTTTTCAACGGCAAACGCAACTGTTTTATCCTCTTCATTCATAATCTGGACAATTTCCATCGTAGAGAATTTATCCAGCTCTTCCGTATTCCGATTTCTTGTTTCTGTCGTTAAGTCACGCAGGCGAAACTTCATCCAGTTACCTCCCACCCATCTACACTCATCTTCTCTTTCTACCCCACATCATGCTGCTTTTTCTCCGACGGAAACAGACTGACCGGAAGATGTCCAGCGGCCTTTCGTTCCCCGAACAAAATGTCTGCCACAAGCTCTATCGCTTGGTTCGTATGGTCGTAAACGGCGAGATACGCATCGACCTCGGGCATTACCAAGAGATCATACGGGTTTCGCAGGGCGACAGCCACGACCTTTTTCCCCTGTTGAACGAGCCGGTTCACCAGCAGCGATTGGCCTTTAAAAATATGGGCATTGTACGTAAAAACAACGATTTGCTCCATGGCCGACATCACATTCGCCACCATCTCCCCTTCATCCACTGTCGGGTTGAGCGTCGACATCATATGGTATTCAACTTCACGATATTTTCTCAATGGTGCGACCAAATCACCAGAAGCTGCTTGCCCATCCTCTGCCAACGTAAGGTTCGTAATCCCCGGAAAAATCACCCCGAGCGGTTGTGTGCTTCTCTGTAAAGGAAGCAGTTGATGCTCATTTTTCACCAAGGTTATGGCTTGCGCGAGCGCACTTCTCGCTATGTCTGCATGTTGGACACGATCAAAGGAAGGGCCTGTTTTTCCCAAGCAATGCTCCCAGGAAAGAAATCGTTTCTTTAATTGAAGCACGCGATTTACAGCTTCGTTGACCCGCTCATCTGATAGTTCCCCCGAATGAATGGCCGCAACGAGTCGTTCATACGCTTTTTGCTGAACTTCATGCGTGTGGGAAACCAGAACAAGATCGATCCCAGCCTGCACACAACGCACCGCCGCTTCTGGAACCCCGATGGTACCCGCAATGGCCGCCATTTCCATACAATCTGTTATTGCAACCCCATCAAATCCGAGCGACTCACGCAATACTCCCGTCACGATCTCCTTGGAATACGTAGCAGGCGAACCCGACTCATCCATTCTCGGCAAACTGATATGTCCAACCATCACCATGGGGACTCCTGCCGCGATACTGCGTTGGAATGGGACCAACTCAACCTGATCCAGTCGCGTCCGATCATGTTCGAGCACAGGAACAGCTTCATGAGAATCGATGCTCGTATCACCATGACCGGGGAAGTGCTTGATAGCGGGAATGACACCACTCGCAAGCAAGCCTTGTATGGCGGCCTCACCAAACCGCGCCACCTGCTCTGGTGCTTCTCCAAAAGACCGCACCCCAATGACCGGATTGTCCGCATTGTTGTTCACATCGACCGTCGGGGCGAAATTGACTGATATCCCTGCTGCACGCAGCTCCTCACCTGTTGCCTGGTAGATACGCTTGGCTTGATCGAGATTGCCTGTGGCACCCAAAGCCATCGCTCCGGGAAAGCGCGTCGCCCCTTTTTGCAGACGGGAGACCACGCCATTTTCCTGATCGGTCCCGATCAACAGTGGATAGGGATGCCCAGACTCATACGCCCAGCTCTGGAGTTTCTGTACCCGTTGATAGGTCTCCTCCGGTGTCCCGATATTGCGGCTAAAAAGAATCACGTTGCCAATCTGTTTTTGTTTGATCCATGCTTCCATTTCTTCAGGAATATCCAACGTAGGGTAACCGATCATCAGCAGTTGCCCGACCTTCTGTTCCACTGTCATATGTTCGGCTTGCATGGAATCCCCCTCCCTACCTCTTTGCTCTTGTTAAGAGAATGCTTTGCCGTACTTCGCATACTGCTTCCAGCTGTGATACCCGAGCCTCCCATAGAAGTCGACCAGCGTCGTCCAATCAATGACAATGTTTGGGATACCCCGGTTCCGCAAAGCTACAATGCCTGTCTCCACAATCGCCAGTCCCAAGCCTCGTCCTCTATACTCCGCATCCACGCCCAATGGACCGATACCGCCCAGCCCATCCGCAAACAAAGGTGCCCAGTATACGTTTTGGGCAATAAACGGAGAGTCGGCATCATTGATCCGGCAAAAACCGACGATCTCACCGTGCAGCTCCACCACGACGAATTCGCGTCCGGTTCCTCCCCGCTGGAAATAGTGAATGGCTTCATACTCCCATCGTCCAGGAAAGCATCGATGCAAGAAGGCCAAAAAGGCATCTTGGTCCGCCCTCGTCAACAGTCGAAAGTGGCCATCTGGTACCTCTGGTAATTCTAGCTCCGCTGGTTCGAGATATTGGCATAACAGATCGTTCTCCAATCGATCCTCCGAGTGATACCCTTGCCTCTCAAACCACGCTTTTATGTCCATAGATTCATCGGGTATGCCCGGGAAATAATGATATGGATCGCGCCCCAGCAAAACCTTTTCCACGCCTTGCTCTCTCAACGCATTTTCTGCCCTTGCCAGCAATTCACGTCCGACCCCCTGCCCGCGATGTGCTGTAGACACGAGTAAGACCTGTATCCAACCAATGCCTTTCCCCAACGGAATGTCGAGCTTTTCCTGCCAGCATTTGGCCACGACAAAACCGACGGGACGCTGCGTCACAGCATCTATCGCAATCCACGACCCGGCTTTGACTACATTCTGATCTTCGAAGCTGTTTTGCCGCATGAGCGCAGGCCGCATAGGAAAGCGATCACCCAACTCCTGATTCCACAGCTCGCACAGAGCGTCCGCATATAGATCGTCCCAAGGTACGTATTGCATAGGATGCTTGCCTCCTTTACGCCCTATTTCAATCCAGAAGTTTTGGAGCCTTCCACAAAATATTTCTCCGCAAACAAAAACACGATCAAAATCGGGATCAAGCTAATCAGGGCCCCCGCTACCAATAGTTGATCCTCTGTCTTGTACTGACCGCTCAAAGACAAAATTCCGATCGGCAGCGTAAAGTTCTCATCCGAAATGAGGTAAATGACGGGCGCCAAAATCTCATTCCACTTCCCCATAAACGTAAAGACCGCCAGTGTGGCCAAGGAAGGCTTGCACATCGGCAAAAACACCCGCCAATAAATCTGGAACGGATTGCAACCATCCAGCTTTGCCGCTTCCTCGTAATCTTTCGGGATGTTCAAAAATGCTTGCCTCATTAAAAAAATGGCAAACGGCTGTCCGAGCCACTCCAATATCCAAAGCGGAGCCAACGTGTCGAGCAGTCCCAAATTTTTAAAGATAATAAACTGCGGGACGATCGTGACGATCCCCGGGATCATCATCGTTCCCAGCACGATCATGAACAGCGTGTCGCGGAAAGGAAAGCGCAGCCTGGCAAAGGCAAAGGCGATCATTGAGCTGGACAATAAGGCTCCGATCACCGAAAGAATCGCGACAATCAGACTGTTGATCGTATAGCTGCTAAAATTCGCCTGTTCCCACACGGTTGTATAGTTGCTCCACTGTGTTGGATTGGGCAGCCATTCTGGCGGAAATTGCATGTACTGCTTGTAAGTTTTCAGCGAGTTAAACACGGTCGTTAAAAACGGAACCAGCATAATCAACGCACTCGCTATGACAAACAGGTATCCAACGATTTTATTTAGAGGAAAACGCTTTTGCATGGCTACCTCCTTGCCTTTTAATCATAATGAACCCATTTCTTTTGCAGCTTGAATTGGATGAGCGTAATGGCAAGCAGGATAAGGAACAATACCCACGCAATGGCAGAAGCATAGCCCATTTTGAAAAAGCTGAATGCTTGGCGGAACATGAACAGCATCAGGACGAGGCTGGCGTTGTTCGCACCGCCTGTCGAGCCTGCCTCCGTAGAGCCCCCGGTCATGACAAAAATCTGCTCGAAGTTTTGGAAGGAGTAAATCGTATTCAAGATGACGACCAGAAACGTCGTGCCGGAAATCATCGGGACTGTCACCCGCCAAAACTTTTGCCAGGCGTTTGCTCCATCAATCGAGGCTGCCTCATACATGTCAGAAGAAATTCCTTGCAGCCCAGCGAGAAAAATAATCATCATGTAGCCGACTGACTTCCAGATGGCGATGAGAACCAAGACCGGGATGACCCAGAATTCATCAATCAGCCAGTTTTGCGGGGCTAGCCCAAGTTTAGACAGAAAAGCATTGGCAAAACCGATCCGCTGGTTAAACACCGCATCCGCTACATACGCGATCACCGTCCATGAGGAGATAACCGGCAAAAAGTGAACCATCCTGAAAAATTTCAGGCCCTTCAGCTTTTGATTCAGGGCAACTGCTAGCAACAACGCCAAAAACGTTTTGGCCGGAACGTACAGGATCGTAAAATAGACCGTATTCCATAACGCGCGATAAAACAGCGGGTCTTCAAACAGCTTTGCATAGTTGTCCAAGCCAGTCCATTTGGGCGGATTTAAAATATCGTAGTCCGAAAAGCTGAAGTACAATGACGCGACCGATGTTCCCACGACGAATACGAGAAAGTGGATGAGATAAGGGGAGACCAGGAGCAGTCCCCATCTCCCCTCGCTATCCAACCATTTTCTCTTTTTCACAGCAGGCTTCGCCTGTTGCTTGGTTTGCAGCTCTAGCATGGTTGGCACACATCCTCACTGATTGATGACTACTGCTTCTTGAAGAAGTCATCCAGAACTTTTTGAATGCCTTCGTCTGTTTTCGTGATGAATTCATCCGTTCCGTACTTATCCATGAACAGCTCCGCCAGATTATCCGTGAACACCTTCACCCACTCGGTAAAGACAGCGTTGGTATCAATCGTGCCTGCGAACTCCAAGGTATCGAGGAAGACTTTTTTGTTTTCTGGCTTCGTGGCTGGGTTTAGGAACATTTCGGAATTCGCCACTGATTTTTTCACCGGAATGGCTTCCCCTACTTCTGTCCACTCTTTTTGTGCTTCATCAGATGTCGTCCAGTAGGTGATCCATTCTTTAGCGGCCTTGACCTTCTGCTCCTCTGCTTTTTTATTGATGACCCATGAGTTGGCGATTACAGGTGCGAAGCGTTTGCCGTCCGGTCCTTTTGGCATGGGAGCAACATCATAATTCAACCCTGCACCATTCATCGAGGTTGTTGCTGCGTAAATATCGATTTGCATCGCTACAGCCCCGCTCAAAAACGCTTTGAAGTTGCTCTGGAACGCCTTCAAATCAGCCGGATTCGGGAATAGCTTGCGCTGCATGCCGTCGACCATCCACTCGACCGCTTTTTTGTTCTCCGGGCTGTTGATAATCGATTTTTTCAACGTCGGGTCCAATACCCCGCCACCATACGCTTTCAAGATGTTAAACGCACCGCGTGAGCTACCGAAAAACGCGAAGCCGTACTGCTTCACTGATTTTTTATCAAAAGCAGGATCGTCTGCATGTTTCCCGTTGGCATCGAGGGTCAGCTTGACGGAAGCCGCCTTCAAATCATCCCAGGTCCAGTCAGCCGTAGGGTATGATACGCCCGCTTTGTCGAACAAATCCTTGTTGTAGAAAAGGGCTCCCACTTGGATGCCCTGCGGCACACCCCAATACTTCCCATCTGAGTCTTTGTTGAACTCCAGACCGTTGAGCTCCTCTTTGTTGATTTCTTTCGTGACGTAGTCGGTGATGTCGAGAATCGCGCCGCGTTGGGCGTAACCAAATACTTTTGTCCCGTCGCTCTGCCAAAGATCAGGCGCATTCCCGGCCGCGATCTGAGTCGTCAGCTTTTGATAGAAGTCATCATAAGGAGCCGTCATCGTTTTGATTTTGATATGAGGATGTGATTGTTCGAATTTTGCAATAATTTCTTCCATCTTTTTCTTCGTAGGTGGATCAGAGCTGTAGCCCATATACAATTCGACTTTGTCCCCCTGCTGTGTGGAGGACTGGCTGCTACATCCAGAAATAAGCATTGCTGCGGTTAAGCCAATCAAACCGAGTACTGAGAGAAACCTTCTCTTTTTCATGGAAAACCTCCCCGATTGCAATAAGTAAAAAACTTGCATAGCTAACGATATTTCCAAACGCCTAACGTACTTTACTGATAAGGATAAAAGGATAAAGGCAGGATTTTGTGTATGCTAAGGAGGATTTGCTTATTTGTATTGCTCCCGAACAGCTTTACGCGTCTGGCGCAAGTACGCAGCAGAGACATCGTAATTTTTGGCAGCAACACCTCTAAACAAGATGTCGATCACATTGAGTTGTGCGATTCGTGAGGAAGTGGCGGCACTGCGTTCATCCGCTTCTGTTGAAAACGTGGTTAAGTGAATATCCACGCATTCCGCCAAGGGGTTTGTACCGTATTTGGTAATGCCAATGGTCACAGCACCCGATTTTCGGGCTTGTTTCATCGTGGTTATGATCTGCGCGGTTTCCCCCGAATTCGAGATGCCGACTGCCACATCACCAGCCGTCAAGGTGACTGCCGAAGTAAGCTGCAAGTGGGAATCTGAATGGGCCGTGCACATTTTATTAATGCGCAAAAATTTATGTTGGGCATCCTGGGCAACCAATTGCGAAGCACCCACTCCGTAAAAATCAATCCGAGTGGCTCGGAACAGCTCACCAATCGCCTGCTCCACTGCTTCTGCATCCAAAATTTTGATCGTTTCCCGTAAGGAGAGGATGTTGTTGAGCGAAACCGATTCAATCAAGGTGTACCTATCAGCATCGGGAAGAATCTCTTTGTATTCATCCTGCCCGGTAGACGATTGCAGATCACCCGCTATTCTGATTTTCAACTCCTGAAAACCATCTACACCGATACTTTTGCACATGCGTATGATGGCAGCTGTGCTGGATTCGCTTCTTTCCGCGAGTTCCTTGATGGAAAGACGAATCACCTCATCCGGATTGGCTAAAATGTAATGCGCTGCGTTTTGTTCAGAACGCTTGATATTGTGCAACGATTCGCGGATGCGCAGCAACCCGCCATTCAACACGATACCACCCCTTTAGTCCACGAATTTGTTAAGCGCTTACATTCAAGTGTGACTTTGGTAATTCATTACATATTTTGTATTATAGACACTTGAAATAAAATATCAATATGAATTGTCAGATTTGAAATAAAATTTCAAAACTATTTTTCGACACGTTCTCCCTATGTTCGTCCTGTTATAAATATTTCACAATTTTTACAGTTACTTATACGAATCCCTTTCCGTATTAATCCATGTACACCCAATTGAAAAATAATGGGGATGATCAAATTGACTAAGCGTAAGACACTAGCATTCACCCTGATAGCGGCACTCCTTTTGCCAAACACACCTATTCTGTCAAGCGAAGCCGCAGCAGCCTCTTCCCACAAAGCGAAAGCAACTGTAACTGCGAGCAAGTTAGAAGAGCTTTCCATAAAAGATCTGAATCAAAAAGCAAAAGCGACTCTGAATCACGTCAAAGAAGTCATCCCTGACCTGAAGAATTATCACATCGCCTCTATCGTAAAAGAGAATGTCGTCACCACTTCTGGTCCTATCGAACGTCTGGAAGTGATCTTGTCGAGCACACCAGAGGGTACTACCCCAGACTTCGGAGTTGTCCATGTAAACGCAAGTACAGGAGAGCTGATCCGCATCGACCTTCAAAACGGACTCTCCTCTTCGAAAGGAATAGGTGATGAGGAAGCGATCAAAAAAGGCAAGGAGCACCTCAAACTTTTGTTTGGAAAGCAAGCAGAAAAATACAAGTTCTCACAGATCCTCTCCTCTACTGTCCAGGCTAACAAGACACAGATTCTCGTGATTTACACTTCTCCGGATCATTACATCAACGTGACCATGGATCGTGTCGGAAAATTAAAGGCTATCCAAAAAGATATCTACCCCAAAGCAGAATTAGAAGGCAAAAAAAATAAGAGGGACCTTTCATCCAATTAAAAAGAGACGGTTCTGCCGTCTCTTTTTTGATGCTATGAAACAAACCTTACAACCCCGTAATATTTTGTAAGGTAAATCAATTTCCCATTTCTCTCCTATCGATTACGATTCTCCTGTTATATGTAAAGGAGGATCACCAAAAATGAATGGCATGGAAATCAACATTCACTACTTTCGCTTGATTAATGACTTAGGGAAAGAGTATCCAGCTCTCAATCCTGTGGCTTTTTACGTAGCAGAATATACGGTGTTTATTCTGGCGTTGAGCGCTTTGATGTATTGGTTTACGAGAAAACATGAGAATCGCATCATGGTCGTTTGTGCGACGTTTACGTTTGTCATCGCCGAGCTATTCGGGAAAGTAGCCGGAAGCTTTCATGCGAATAATCAGCCATTCGCAGAGCTTGCTGACGTCAATCAATTGGTACAAAAAGCGGTCGACAATTCGTTTCCCAGCGACCATACGATCCTGTTTTTTTCCTTTTGCATGACCTACTGGCTTTTTAAAAAGACAACGGGGCCACTCTGGATGCTACTTGCTGCTTGTGTCGGCCTCTCTCGCATTTTGGTAGGCGTTCATTATCCAGCAGATGTCATCGTGGGTGCCCTGATCAGCATTGGGTCTGCCTTGGCCGTCTATATGATTGTGCCGAGATTGAGCTTTGTCCATACGCTACTTGCTTTGTATGAAAAAGGAGAGCAAGCGATCTTGCCAGCCAAATCGAAGACGAGAGACTTTTGATTCACCGCTATGTCTCTGTCATCGTTCCACCATTAACATGCAATACCTGGCCCGTGACATATCCCGAATCATCCGAGGCCAGGTAAACATAGGTCGGAGCGAGCTCAAACGGCTGCCCTGCGCGACGCATCGGTGTGTCGACACCCAAAGTCGTGATGTACTCTGCGGAATAGCTGGATACTTGCAGCGGCGTCCAGATTGGACCGGGAGCAACTGCATTCACCCTGATGCCTTGCTTGACCAATTGAAGGGACAGCGAGCGGGTAAAGGAGACGATAGCCCCTTTGGTTGCTGAATAATCAACCAATTGCGGATGACCAGCATAGGCAGTAACCGATGCTGTACTAATGATGGAACTGCCTGGCTGCAAATGCGGCAACGCCTCTTGTGTGATGTAAAAAAGGGGGAAAAGGTTGGTGCGAAATGTGTCTTCCAGTTGCTCGCGGCTTATATCGAGGATACTAGATTGTGGAAACTGTACACCTTGATTCAAGACAAGCACATCCAATTTGCCGAAACAGGCAACCGCTTGGCGTACAACCTCCCGACACCAAACCTCGTCGCGCAAGTCTCCCGGCAGCAGCAAACATTGCCCTCCGTAATATTCAACGACTTGCTTGGTCTCCTCGGCGTCAATGTGCTCATCCAAATAAGGAATCGCTACAGCTGCCCCCTCCTTCGCAAACGCAACGGCTACAGCACGGCCAATCCCACTGTCTCCACCAGTTATGATCGCTACCTTTCCCCGAAGCTTTCCGCTTCCGATATAGTCAGGATTATCGAAAATCGGTCGCGGGACCATCAAGTATTCCATCCCCGGTTGTCGATCCTGATGCTGCGGCGGAAACGTGAGGGGAGTCTCTTCGCAAGTAGTTTTGTAACTGTAATATGGGTATCTCGGATACATGAAAAATACCTCCTGTACGGATTCAGTCGATATCGCCATGATATTCGCCTACCCTTCACCGCGTGCACCGCGTGCGCCGTGTACGCCATCAAACCGCCCCAGTCTGTCGAGCCGATCAAGGAAAATGACATGTATGTATGACATGACCTTTTCCCATTATGGAAGCAACCATTTATGAAACAATCATCTTAATAAACTGAAGAATAAGAGGAACTCCTTGTACAGGAATGTCACTCAGAATCAAAACTCCCGGCTGGACAACATATAAATTGGGAGGCTGTAGCATTCCATTGATGAATAGATTCACAACAGAAACTTCATTCGGGTCCAGAATGCCGGAAGTACTGAATGGCATGACAGCATCACTGTTGGTATACATGTTTTTGGCTCCATCTGAAATGGCCGTATACTGATAGGTTTCTGTTCGTATTAAACCAGGAGTACATGGACATGGAGGACAGGGAGGACACGTTGGGGAGGGTTTTACTGGAAAAATCCCGGGACAACCTAATGGCGCGACGATTTGCAGACACTGTCTCCTCACTGTGTATGACTGTGTGACATTGCGCCTCATGAAATCACTCGTCCTTTCTCGAAGTGCTTCGACCGTTCACTCCGATTTACACACATGAGTGAACCCCAGGCACATTTCATCCACCTGGGGCCACCAACCTATTCACCTTAGTTAACGACAAATTCTACAACTATGGGTGTACCACCGTTTTCGGCATTTCCATCTGGAATCGTGATCGCTGTCGTTGTGATTGTGGAAGTATTACCTGCCTGAAGCACTCCATTGACGTAGAGATTGTAAAAAGCAAACGTACTAGGAAATGCTGTCGCAGCAGCGCCATTGTCAGTGGTAAATGCAGTTGCCGCAATAGCAAACGCAGCACCAGTACCAGTTCCAGCACTCATCGTGGACGTAAATCTCAATGAGGTTAGATAAGGTTTTATAATCGGCACTTTGAACACCCCCTCCTCTATTTATTCCCTACTAGTTAATGATTGGTTTTATCCGATTGAAACCGACAAATGACAGTAGAAACATGCACATTTTCCCTCGAAAGAATATGATTGGAAAACAAAATCACCCCCCTACTTTTTCAGTAGGAGGGCGCCATGATTTTTACTCTTGAAACAGTACTCGTAACTGCTCTTTCTCTGCGTCACTCAATACGTATTCTGCCATCGGGAACAGCACACTCTCTTCTTTAAAGAAATGCTCCAAGAGTATTTCTACTGACTTCAGCAAATGAGTGTGGACAGCTTCTACTTCAACAGGTTCAGACTTTTCCTTTTCTACGATTCGCATGAAGGACATCAGGCTTTCATGAATAAGATCATGCTCTTCCTCCATGGCAGCAATCGGTCCCATCTCCCGTTCGATATAGTTAGCCATCAGGGGATACAGGTCTTCCTCCTCGCGTCTGGAGTGTTTCTCCAGTTCGGCCCGAAACGAGGACGCCAGCTCATGAAGCTCTGTTAAGCCTTTTTTTCTTCTAGTAGGTTCTGCTCTAGATTTCAGGTTATTTGCTAGATGTACGAGCTCATTCATCTGCTCAGCTAATGATAGGTGCTCCTCTTTCAATTTTTCCAGAGCTGGACACAGCTTCCTTCTCCCTTCAAACTCCTGCATCATCCCCATACATCCTATAGGCGGTGGTCCCATTACAATCCCTCCATCTACTAGTGGGAGTTAGTTACCAAAAGAAATGCGATACGCTAGCTGTCCCCGATTGTCCCTAGCAACCATTTGAATACAGTCATCCTCTTGCGAAAAAACAACCGGTCCATTCTGGATGGGAATCGCCACAAACTGGCAAGGATTAAAATAGAGTCGCAGATGCTCCTCATCCTCCGTGATCTCCCATTTTGCCAGCTGCCTTTCCAAGAGAGCCGGACTGTGTGGTTCGGCATTATCCGCCAAATCTTGAATGAGTATCCCCATCTTTTTATCCACCAAGGCAGGCAGCTCTTGGTGAAGCTCGGCAATCGTTCTCTTACTAGGATTCATGGCAACTGATCACACTCCCTTCCCCAGATTATTTCCTTTGTTCTCTTCGATCCCGCTGGTCTTTTCTAAATACCATCCATGCCAGTGGGAACAACACTACCGTTGCACCGCTGAGCAATAGCACCTCCATATATCGCTGTGCAAAATACATATTGACTGTGTACTGGGTGCAAGCAATGCTGGCGAACAAGATCAATGCTAATAGGATGACACCTCTATAGCTGCTCTTCATATCTCTTCACCCCTACAGCGTATACGGCTCCATCTTTCTCTTGAAGCACAATTTCCGGAAGTGGTCTTCTTGGGGGACCAGCGAGCGGATTACCTGTGGCGATATCAAATTTCCCATGATGGCAAGGACATAGCAGCTCTTTCTCATCTCGGTCCCAAAATACCGGACAACGTAGGTGGGTACATGCATTTTGATACGCCTTGTATTCCTTTTCCTTCACATATACGAACAACGCGCTGTCATGCTCTCCTGGATAAGCAAACTCGATCGCATCTCCGGGTTTTATATCGCTGAGATTCGCGATTTTTTGTGTGGGATACGACTTGCTGGATGAACTCATCAGCTCCTTGGCAGCTAATGCCCCCCATGGTAGAGTAGATGCCGCGAAAAGCCCGGCTGCTCCTACCATTGTTTTCATAAAACTCCGTCGATCCAGACTACGCTCATTGGAACGATTGATGTTATGTGTATAATTGTCATCCTTCAACGGAATGGGGCGGGTTTTCTCGTTCTCCATAAGGTATTTCTCCCCTCTAGAATAGCTTCTGTTTGCCCTGCAGAATGCCAGGCAGGCTAATTTTCACATTGGTTTCGCCTTCCAGTACATCCGGGTCGTGGCTGGCAGTCCATTTGCCATTGGCCAAAGAAATCTGTGCCCGTTTTTCTTCCAGCTCTGCTTCCTCAATCCACTGCAAGGTGTTTGTCGGGCAAACCGAAGCGCACATCGGCGGGATTCCCTCTTTCGTACGGTCATAGCATAGATCGCACTTGTACATGAGATTCTGTTCTTCATCAAATTTGGGAATTCCATAGGGGCAGGCAATCGTACAATTTTGACAACCGATGCATTTCTCTACCAAAGCTGACAATACGGCCCCATTATCTGCGATTTGAATCGCCTGAGCAGGACAGCTGCGGGCACAAGCAGGATTAACACAATGGAAGCACATGAGAGGAATCGTTTGTCTGTTGATAAACGGGTCCACATCCAGTACGTAGTTTCGGTTTCGGTTGTCGTGACCTCCACACTGTGTACATGCCGCCAAGCAGCTTCGACAACCGATGCAATTGTCCATTTCGATGTATAAGACTTGTTTACCCATGGCGAACTCCTCCATGCTTGTGCTTGATGATTTTCGCGGCGCACGCTTTAAATTCAGGCATTTTGCTGTAAGGGTCCAATGCCGGATTGGTCAGCAGATTGATAGACTCCGCTTTTCCCCAGTGGTACGGAACGAACACCGTATCCTCTCGAATGGCCTCGATCACTTTCACACGGTACTGAGCCTCGCCCCTTCTCGTTTTCAGAGTGACCATCTCATCGTGTTCAATGCCATAACGAGTCGCTGTTTTTGGATGAACCTCTAGCAGAGGATCAGGATACATGTCCGTCAAAAATGGGATTCGTCTTGTCTGGTTCCCGGACAAATAGTGGAACACAACTCGTCCCGTCGTTAGCCGCAAAGGATATTCTTCATCCGGCTCCTCCGCTGGCGGACGGTAAGGCAGCGCACATATTTTGGCTTTGCCATCTGGGTGATAAAATTTTTTATCCAGGAATAAATGGGGCTGTCCCTCGTCGCCCTCCTCGCGGCACGGCCAGAAAACACCATTGTTTTGATCAATTTTCTCGTAGGTGACCCCGTAGTAGTCAGCTACTCCGCCTTTGGAGACCTGACGTATTTCATTGAAAATATCCTGAGGAGACTTCAAGTGAGTAAAGAATTGTCCGCGCCCCATTCTTTTGGCGATTTCTATCTGAATCCACCAGTCAGGCTTGGATTCGGCAAACCATTCCTGTGCCTGACGGTGACGAATGATGCGTCCTTCGAGATTGGTTGTGGTTCCATCGTCCTCTGCCCAAGTCGTAACGGGAAGAACAACATCCGCGTATTCAGCTGACTCGGACAAGTAAAAGTCGCAGCAAACCATAAAATCGAGACTTTTCAGGGACTCCCGAACATGGTTTAGATTTGGCGCACTTACAACCGGATTAGAGCAGAGTAAGTATAAGCTGCGAATCGTTTTATCCTTCATCAGCTGGAACATCTCATAGGCAGAGACACCTTTCTGTGGCATCTCTTCCGCGGGGATGCCCCAGGCACACGCTATTTCACGCACATGTTCGGGATTGTCGAGCTTGCGGTAGCCAGGCAACTGATCGGCTTTTTGCCCGTGTTCCCGCCCCCCTTGACCATTTCCTTGACCAGTAAGCGTTGCTACCCCTGATTTTGGACGGCCAATCTTGCCTGTGACGAGTGACATGTTCGTATAGGCCGATACGTTGTCCGTCCCTTTCGACTGCTGTTCCACACCACGGCAAAACATCACAATCGCATCGGATGCCCTCCCGAAAATGTCGGCAGCCCGCACAATCTTCTCCACCGAAACCCCTGTTATTTCGCTGACATACTCCGGTGTGAAGGTAGCAACCACTTCTTTTGTTTCTTCAAAACCATTCGTATGATTTCGAATAAAGTCTTCATCCATATGCCCATTCTTGATCAGGAGATGAACGATTCCGTTTGCCAGTGCCAAATCTGTACCGGGCCGCAGATCCAGGTGGATATCAGCTCGACGTGCCAAAGGCGTTTCCCTTGGATCGGCTACGATCAGATAACCGCCTCGATTTTGCACTTCCCAAATACGAAACATGCTGGTTGGATGACACTCTGCCGCGTTTGAACCGGCCAAAAACAAGCAGTCTGTTTGGTGAATGTCCGTCCAGGGAATGGTAGAACCGCGGTCAATCCCCAAGCTTCGATTCAATCCTGCCGCGGCGGAGGACATGCAGAAGCGGCCATTGTAGTCAATATAGCGGGTTTGCAAGGCGACCCGTGCAAACTTACCTGTGAGGTAACATTTTTCGTTCGTCATGGAAACGCCAGAGTAAACAGACAAGGTATCTTTGCCATAGTTGTGTTGCAATTCCTTGAACCTGGAAACGATCAAGTCAAGTGCTTCCTCCCAGGACGCTTCCCGAAATCCTTCCGCCGTGCCTTTTAATGATGCATCTGTTCGAATCAACGGCCGCTGTATCCGATCTGGATGGTTCACCTGCTGATAAGCCGTCACCCCTTTTGGGCACATCTTACCCAGATTGACAGGGAAATCGTACCGTGGCTCCACGCCGATAATCTTGTTCGTCGTTGTATCTACACGCAGGTTCATCCCGCATTGCATACCGCAGTAGCAGCAGTGCGTGCTGACCAATTTCTCGTTTGGATGTATCTTATTTTCAATCACTTTAAAAAATTTATCCTTTGGCATGCTGATTTGCCTCCCTGGCATTGATCTCGTGCGTAGGAACTCCTGTGAAACGGAACATCCGGTATTTTCTGCGGCACGGCAAGCAAAGTTCAGCCAAGTGGAATCCTTCTTCCATTTGAAAAGCCATTTCGTTTTTACCCAGTACATTGATCACATCTGCCGACTGTTCCGCAGAAACAAACTCATTGCTGCACACTTTGCACTTTTTCATTTCCTGCTCGCCATAGTGTTCGCGATAATTGCGTGCAAACACACTCATCGGGCGGAACGGTATGTGAGCCAGTTTTCCGAATGGCAGATAAATCAAGGTCACAATCACTGCGAATTGATGTGTGACGGATATAACCGGGTGCCCAAAGCCCCCTAAGAACATGTTGCTTGCGGTTAACATCAAGCCTGTCACACTGATAAACAGTAGCAGGTATAAAGGTAAAAAGTCGTAGACAAAGGATTGTTCAGCCCGTGCCTGCATGTTCTTGAATCTGCGATACAATGCCATGACTGCTCCACCGATGACCATAAAAGCAGTAATGTTCAGTGCGTTGTAAAAGAGAAAGGCAATCCAGCCATCTGCTTGTACGGTCAGAATATCCACACCCATGAACACGACCTGATAGTAGCCGTTGTCCGTCATCGTGAAATACATCCAGCCAAAAACTAACGGAAAGGTGACAACCGCGGCCAAGATGCATCCCCATCCCAGCAAAATGTGCTGAGTCCAGCGGTACCATCCCCGATTCCAAATAAAGCGATAGATGGCCAGATGATCTACCGTTGTATTCGCCGTGCTTTTACGAAAGAGAAGTCGTAACCCCTTTTTCAAAATGACATTCGTTGGCGGGCGATCTGCCCACGCAGAAAATCGGTATAGGAAGCCACCAATAAAGACAAGAGTCCCCACCATATAGCCGTAAAGCGCCAGATCAATATGAGTGAAAAAACGTGTTCCCACGTAACTTAGGACGAACAAGCAAGCAATGATGATAAAAGCACGCTTCGCCACCTTGGAAGCAAATAGATAGTTCATACAACACCCTCCCTGCTGCTGCTCATTTTTTCCTTTCGCTTGAGGTCATTGTAGCAATGACTCGTAACCCAGGTTGTGATTTACCTCACACCCCTGCCACAATCAGGACGATTTCCTCTTCCCAAACCATCAATTTCGGATGATATAATGAGTTACCTTTGTATCCTTGCTGTAGGAGGGACCACATGACCGGAAATGGCACAACGTTTGTACAGCAGATTTCTTCCGATTTTGTGAATAGCCTTGAAACGTTTTCTGTTAGGAAAAATTTCGTTCCCGGAGCCGTTCTATTTTTGGATGGTGAAAGAGCCGATCAGCTATTCTTAATTTCGTCGGGCCAAATTAAGCTCACAAAAAACACGAACGATGGAAAAGAACTGACGCTGCAAGTATTTGGTGCAGGAGAGCTAGTCGGCGTCTCCGGGCTCTTCGAACAGGAATTGACGTACACCTCCACAGGCACCATGTTGATGGAGGGTGAGATATGGATCATCCCGCGACAAGGGTTGGAGAAAATGCTCATCAAAAACGGTCAATTTTGCGTAGACTTCCTGCGTTGGATGGGATTGATGAACAGACGGATGCAGTCTAAATTTCGTGATTTGCTACTCAATGGCAAAATCGGCGCCTTGTATTCAACGCTAATCCGCATGAGTAACACGTACGGCAAGCCACACCCCGAAGGAATCCTCATCGACCTTTCCCTTACCAATCGTGATTTGGCACAATTCATTGGCCTGACACGAGAAAGTGTCAACCGAATGCTTTCCGATCTGAAAAAACAGGACACCATTGATCTGCTTCCTCAGGGGTTTATCTTGATTAAAGACCTTGCCTATTTAAAAGAAGCCATTTTTTGTGATGACTGCCCTCCTGATATTTGCCAAATGTGAGCAAACTCTACATACATATCTACACGAAAAAAGTCCTGGACTTGTCCGTCCAAGACTTTTTTTCATAAGTGATTCAAGCTTCTTTATCCATGTCTTTGCTCCGCAAGCTCGCTGAACATGCCCGCATAGTACTCAACATCTCCTGCATCGTCCAGAATCGCGCTGATCGTTAACCATTGGAGATACTGATCCCCATTCTTCCGGCGATTCCAGATCTCTCCTTGCCAATAGCCATTCTTCTTGATCGAGTCCCACATCTTTTGATAGAAGTCGGCACCCTGTCTGCCTGATTTTAAAATATTGGGTGACTTGCCAATCACCTCATTCATCTCATAACCGGTCACTTTCGTAAAAGCATGGTTCGCACTTTTTATGACTCCGCGTGTATCGGTAATCAGTATCGCCTCTCCCGTCTTTTCCATAATGGTGGCGGCGAGCTGCAGCTTTTCTTGATAAAACATCCACATCACCAAGACCAAGCTTGCCAGTGCAAACTGCGATAAAGCCATGAAACCGATCGCGTAATGCCCCGTCAGATTAAACAGCAGCGTTAAGATCAACGGCGGGAAAAATCCTCCTAATCCCCCCATGGCAGATACGATCCCATTTACAATCCCCGCTTGTCGCGAGAAATACATCGGCACTAATTTGAACACAGCACCGTTACCAATTCCGGCACATATCGCTACCAACAAGCACCCTACCGTATACATTAAAATCGATGGCGAAAACGATAAGACAATACCAGACAAGGCGAGCCCGGCAAACACAATCATCAATGCCTTGAAGGGGTTCCACCTATCACCTAGCCATCCTCCCAATGGTCTCGCCAGTGTCGCCAAAAGAATGAACCCTGCAGTTCTCATACCTGCATCTACTTTATCCAATTGGAAATGGCTCACTAAAAAATTCGGGAGATACACGGTGAAAGCGACGAAGCAACCAAATGTAATAAAGTAGAACAAACTGATTAACCATAGCTTTTCGTTTTTGTAGACACTCTTGATCTGCTGACCAAGAGGCGTCACTACCTTCGGTTCATTTTTATCCCCCATCAAGAAGGTAAGTACAGCGAATCCCGCAAGCAATAATAGAAACATCTGTACAGTACTTGCCCATCCAAACGATTTAGCCAGAACTGGCGCTGCAAAAGTGGTTATCGCTGTACCAATATTCCCCATACCGTAGATTCCGTTTATAGAACCATGCTTCTCTTTCGGATAGTATTTAGGGAGAGACGTGACACCAACGGAAAACACCGCTCCACCTATCCCCAAAAATAGCCCGCCGATTAACAAATCTGTATAAGTGGTCGCCTGGCTAATATAAAAAACAGGAGCCAGCAGCAAGAGAAAGCTTATGCTAAATAATATTCTCGCGCCAAATCGGTTACTCCAATATCCTACGGGGATTCTCAGCAACGATCCAAGCAAGACTGGAATCGCTGTCACCCACGCCACCTCGCTTGCACTCATGGGTACGGTTTCTTTGATAAAAGGCATGAGCGATGACAGAATGACCCATACCATGAAACCGACCGTAAGACTTAACGTCTGTAACGGCAACTGCCATTTTCGTACCATAACAACACCCCTCAACTTGGGAATCTTCTTCATCCACTATGATAAGAGGCAATGTTTTTTCCCGTTGTGATTTTAATCACAGCCTCCTTCCAGGCAATCCGCTTATAATCAAAGCGAAATCTTGAATCGAAGGAGTGGATTATACATGTTTTGTTATCAATGTGAACAGACTCCATCAGGTGGTTGTAAGGTCATCGGCGTTTGTGGAAAGAATGAAGATCTTGCGAGTATTCAGGATACCATTATTTTTGCTTTAAAAGGAATTGCCGCTTATGCAACACATGCTCGTCAACTAGGCTATATCGATCCTGAAGTAGATGGGATTACACAGGAAGCTCTCTATTTTACATTGACGAATGTGAATTTTAACTTGGATGAACATTTGCAAATGGCCATGAAAGTAGGCAAAGCCGCCATCAAAGTCATGGAGCTTTTGGATCGGGCTCATACGGATCATTTCGGAGTCCCGCAGCCAATCACAGTCTCGCAAAATAAAATAGAAGGAAAGTGTGTCATTGTTACGGGGCACAATCTGTTTGCTCTCGAAGAGCTGTTAAAACAGACAGAAGGTAAAGGAATCAATGTGTATACGCATTCCGAAATGCTGCCTGCACATGGCTATCCCGAACTGAAGAAATATCCTCATTTGAAAGGTAACATCGGGAAAGCATGGTACGATCAACGTCAATTGTTCGAGAAATTTCCAGGTGCCATACTCGCTACAACAAACTGTGTGATGCCCATTCGAGGCAGCTACGCCGATCGTTTCTTTTCGTATGATATAACCGGATTGGAGAACGTGACGAAAATTGTAGATAACGATTTTGCGCCACTCATTGAAAAAGCATTGTCTCTTCCTGAGGCTTCCATCGAATCGGAACTGACATTGACGACCGGGTATCATCACAAAACGGTCCTCGGCATCGCCCCTGAAATCATTCAGGCAGTCAAGGAAGGAAAGATCAAACGCTTCTTCGTCATCGCTGGTTGTGACGCTCCTGGCAAGGGAGGCGAGTATTATCGTGAATTGGCTACGTCCTTACCGCCAGAAGCAGTCATTCTTACTACCTCCTGCGGAAAATTCCGTTTTAACGATGTAGATTTCGGCATCGTGCCAGGTACCGACATCCCAAGGTATATCGATTTGGGACAGTGCAATAACTCGGTTTCTACCATTACGATTGCAGCTGCATTAGCCGAAGCCTTCGAATGTGAAGTGAACGAGCTGCCGGTAAGTATCGTTCTTTCCTGGTTTGAACAAAAAGCGGTTGCCATCCTGCTCGGTCTGTTTAGCCTGGGGATACAAGATATACGGATTGGCCCAAAATTGCCTGAGTTCATTCAGCCCGGTGTTCTGCAAGTACTACAAGACTTGTTCCATATCCAATTGATTGGTGATGCCCAAGAAGATATGAAACAAATGCTGGGAATCACTCAGTAGGCAAAATAGAAAAAACGGCTGGCAGAAGATTAGTTGTAAGACTAACCACTGACAGCCGTTTTTTTCATTCGCATCTCTTATGTTGGGTTCGCTCGTGCACCCAACGACTGGAAGATTCATGTGCGTCGACAAATCCTTTGTCTCCGCTGAGGCGGTAACAAGCCGCGGTTTTGGTTGCTCTACCTCGTTAAAGTCTATATCCGGTAGCAAGTAGTAGAGTTCGAGCGATTTTTTTGCGGCTTGCTCAAACCTCATTCACCTTGACTTGTTATTTCTACCATTCCGTTTCCGTTTTGTGTTCAATCACGTGTATGACTTTTGGTTCAACAGCTTTCATCATTTGTTTCAGTAAATCATCGCTGATTGTTACTTTATTTTTTCCATCTTGAAGTTGTCTTTCAGCCTGTGTTTTTGCGATCACATCAATTACTTGTTGTTTCGAGATATTTTTAGATGCTGCAACCTCTACAACAGATTTCCCTTTTGCTATTTCTTCTTTTAACTCTGTCGGGCTCATTTTTAGTAAAGAAAACAGTTTTTCATCGTTTAAGAAGTTATCAGCAGTATAATCAGGTTTACCATCTCTAGAAAAATAACCTTCTACTTCCTTGTTTGATGGTGCAGGAGCTACCGGAGAAAGACTAATGGTATTACCTTGAACAAATGCTTGGTAACCCCCTCCTTCAAATCCTTCTGATCCCTTCTTGGTGTAATTCAAGATAAATGTTTTTTGATCTGGATTGTCCATTTGCTCCATGGCAACCTCGTAATCTTTGATGTTGCCATACAATTTATCAATGAGCTGATCTACCTTTGCCTGGATTTCCTGATCGGGTAAAGTAATGAGTGGTTTCTCCTTAGGCTCCCAATTCTCTTGAGTCAGGTCTTGAATCTCACCCGTAATACCGTTTGTATGAAGAGTAAGCTTTTTGCCAGTTCCTCCTTTTTCCTGCAGGACGATGCTTAGTTGGACCTTTTTGGTTGAATCACTGGAGTCTCCAAGGTAGCTCGCATCGATAATCTCAAACGATTTTGCTTCGGGAATTGCGCTGTACAGCTTTTCAAGTGCTGCCTTGCCAACCTCATCCAGCTTGACTTGTTCAGAAGTCATTGGTGCTCGAGTAAGCATGTCAATCACCACAGGGGCCGCAAATGCAGCGGTTGGAATCAAAATCGCAGCAGCAACTAATCCACCAATTAAACGTTTTTTCATCGTTATTTCGCTCCTTTTTCGTTGCAAATAGTGAGAATAGGATTGTTCTATACGTTTGGAAATGGCCGGCGGGCACTCCATCGTTTCTGCCTCTTCGTGCAGATGTTCACGGATTTTATGTTCAATAGTCATTGATCTTTTCCATCCTTTCCAGGGGGAGATTCCCGAAGTCTTTTCTAAGCGCCTGGAGGCCAGCATGATATCTGGACTTGACTGTACCCAACGGAATATCCAGCAACGTCGCAATTTCCTCAAGAGTATAGTCATGATAAAAGCGGAAGATAATCACTGTCCGCTGTTTGTCGGTCAGTTTTCGTATGGACTGGGATATCAGTTGGTTCCTCCCATCCATCAACGCAGTATGTTCATCCCAATAAGACTCTTCCCGGGAGAAGGAACGGATCCGCTCAAAAATGCGGAATCTCCTCCAGCTCTTGACCCGAAATCTCTGCACTTGACGGATTACCAGGCCATGCAGCCAGAACTGGAAAGGACGGTTCGTATCGTAATTAGCAAGTGAGGTCCACATTTGCATATAGATTTCATTCATGACATCTTCCCGATCCTGCTTTTGATCCACCAGAAAGGAGACGGTCCGGTATACGTCCTGAAAGGTAGCATCATACATTGTATGAAATGCCTGTTCATCACCCTCTTTCATTTTTATAAGTAATTGATACATCTCTTCATTTTCCATTCAGAGGGCCCTCCTGAGTAAGCTTACACACTATATTGTCTCTCTTTCGGAAAAAGGTTCGGTCCTCTTCTTATTTTTTTTGCAAAAGGTGAGTATCCTAGGATCTCTGTGCGTGCTCGTACTGCTACATCTCACCCCACCACAGTCAGAACTGCTCATGTTTTGGAGGTTGATAACCTATTTATGTCGAAATCTAAAATGACAATAATCACTAAGTAAAGCCACAAAGTCAGTTCGAAGAATAAAGAGTGGGAGCATGTAAAATGAATGTAAAAGAAAAGCTAATATTCATAAAAGAAAATGGCTACCAAACACCATCCGATACATTTCAATTCGTAGTAGAAATGATGAATGAAATTGGTTCTTTGGATGCCACATTACGTGATGACCTCATTTATACAACCTTATCACATTGGATTCCTGGTAATTCTCTAACTGCAAATGAACTAGAACAACTGATACCAATCATTCTAGATAAAAACCATTTGCTTTTTAAGCTTGGTGAAACAAATACAGACTCTGTCTTTACCCGCTCTTTCTCTATGCTAGTCATCCCCCTACTCCTCATGCGGCATAGAGAATCACCCTTTCTCTCCAGAGAGAACATCCATGCGATAAAAGAGAAAGTATTTTTCAACGTACGTGAAGAGCGAGATTACCGAGGATATGATGAAGAAAAAGGTTGGGCTCATGCCATAGCCCATGCAGCGGATGCATTAGATGATTTAGCTCAATGTTCCGAGTTGGATAAAAGTGACCTCATCACCATCCTCGATTTGGTTTACGAAAAGATGACCATAACCGATCGAATTTACTCCGATGGGGAAGATGAGAGAATGGTAACAGCCATTGTTAGTATTCTGAATAGAAAAATGCTTAGCCAGAGTTATGTAGAGCAATGGATTCAAAGTTTTGGAGATGTAGATAAGAGTTCCGAATTTCTGCCTGCCTTTAAACAAAAAATCAATAGAAAGAATTTTTTGAAGAGCTTGTACTTTCGTTTGAAATTTTACAAAGGAGATGCCGATCTCTGCCCAACCATCGAGCAGACATTATATAAAATAGAAAAAGTATACTATTCCTGATAGAGGAATGAAACGAATACAAAAACAAAAAAGAGGCGGTTCTCCCGCCTCTTCTTCACCATTTCCTCATCAAATATACTAATCATTTAATCCCTTTCCATCGAGAATTTGCTGCATGCATTTTTCAACCCTTGATTCTCGCGTTTTGGCTTGTTTGGGTGCTGAAAAATGAAGAATGTAGGCTCTTTGCCGTCCCGGAGTCAATGCTTCAAAAGCAGTTTTCAAGGTAGGGATTTCATCCATTTTCAATTGCAATTCTTCAGGAATGATGTATTCTTCATGCTTTTTCAGGCTCACTTCCAAGCCAGCTTTTTCAACTTCAATGGCTTCCTGAACATAGGCCTTCAAAATAGCTTCCATTTCCATGATTTCGTCCACATTGGTGAACCGGATTTGGCGCGCGGCCTGTACATTCTCCGTTTGTTGAATGAGAATCCCATTTGGATCTTTTAACAAGGCACCTTTTTGAAACAGTAGCGCACAATATTCTTTAAATCCATGTATTAAAACAATGTTTTTTTTCTCAAACGTGTAACAAGGATGCATCCACTTAAAATCTTCAGTCAGCTCACAGTCAAGGACAATACTTCTCAACTTCTCGTATTCAGCCTTCCACGTTTTCGCCTTGCTTAAAAATTCATCAACCTTAGGATTCGTTTTACTTGTTGTCATCAAGGAACACCTCTCATCTAGTTGGTGTCATGTCAATTTTTAGTTTTGACATTATGGTATTTGTATTATTCTATCATCATGTATTCAGGTTCCTTCTTTTAAAGAATAAGCTCTATCAGATTGAGAGGTGATTGATTTGGATATCGATTTCTATAGGAAATGGGCTTGCCAAAAAATGATCGAATCGTCACAAAGCAATATGTGGGAAGGACATTGGGCGTGTGCAGTTATCGCCTTGACTGAACTCTTGGAAGAAAAACTTGTACCTGCCAAGTTAGAAGAGTTGATTCGTAAAAATCTTGATAAAATTGTGGAAGAACATGCAAACGAACAGCAGTATCGGGCAAACAACGAATACGAGGACTTTCCTGCTCAAATGATGAGACTGCTTGTCCAAAAGAACCAAACATGCCATGCGCTTGGTCATGACGTGATTTACACGTTCTATTTGCTGAGCATGCTCTCTCGTTCCGCTATTCCGGCAACTGCCGAATTGTTTGATGCCATGGGGAAAATTGTTGGTAGTTTCCAAGCATCAGGTCCTGGTTTTGTTACTGTGAATGGAGAGAATATCGTCATTGATCCTGACGGCGTACCTTATACTGGTGTAAGATTGCAGCTGACTCCGGAGACTGTGCTTGACTTACTCCATAACTTTCAGAGACCGGTGCAAATGGAGAAAGGCGATATGCAGTTGGGGCATATCCTTACGCATGGTCACGCCATTGTAGAAATGAAACAAGCTTATCGCCATGATGTACACGACAATCTCGATCCGGCCTTTTACGCAAGAATCAACCTCTTGGCTTATGCAAATACACTCGAGGAAAATCGGGTTGAATCTGAGTCGGCAGTTACGGCAAACGAGTTGAATCCATTAGAACCTTCTTACTGGGAACAGGCGTTAGCTGAAAGCAGACATGGCCATTTTTATAAATACGCGTACAGTTATCTGAGACTTTACCGTATGGCAGGGTGCAGTCCACCCGATTTTCGATTGTTTCAACGTATTCTGTGAATGAATTGTTCCGAGGAGTCATTCCTGTAAAAGGCTCCCATTACATGATTGCAACGGGTTTTGTCCAAAAGCATGAAGCTAAAGGACAAGAACCCGTTTTTTTTAGCCTACCTACTTACATAGTTGCCAATCCATGGGAAACAAAGAAATGGACTCATTTTTTTGTAGCTGTGGGAAAACTAACGAGAAATGTCAGATAGGGGAATACACATGATCTCAGAATTCAAGCGATTTTTACTCGGTAGACCTATGAAATCAAGTGAACTTGCCGAAGAAAAGTTAAATAAAGTAAAGGCTTTGGCGGTTCTTTCATCTGATGCTCTTTCTTCTGTCGCTTACGGTACAGAACAGATTCTTCTCGTGTTAATTACTTTGGGTGCAGTAGCGATGTGGTACTCTATCCCCATCTCCATTGCGGTTGTTGGTCTTTTAACCATACTCATTTTGTCTTACCGTCAAACCATCTTTGCTTATACAACAGGTGGTGGAGCATACATTGTCGCAAAGGACAATTTAGGAACTACTACTGGACTGGTTGCAGGTGGCTCTTTGCTCGTGGACTACATTCTAACGGTTGCTGTTAGTACGTCTGCTTCTACAGACGCTATTACCTCGGCATTTCCAGTGCTACATGAACATCGCGTTCTACTTGCCTTGTTCATGATTGCAATCGTTACGATATTAAATTTACGTGGAATAACAGAATCGGCAACGATTTTAATGTACCCTGTTTATTTGTTTGTTGTCGCTATCCTCGTCTTAATTATTGGCGGCGGTTTTCAATGGTTGGCTGGAAATGTTCAAGCTCATCCCCCAGAATATGGGACAGTTGTTCCGGGAATAACTTTATTCCTGCTATTGAGAGCGTTTAGTTCAGGGTGTTCGGCATTAACAGGGGTAGAAGCCGTATCCAATGCAATTCCCAACTTCAGGGACCCAGCACCGAAAAATGCAGCATTAACGCTTATCATAATGGGGCTTATCCTCGGTGTTATGTTCATGGGCATTAGCCTATTGGCTTATTTGTTTGGTATTTCACCGAATCCAAAGGAAACGGTGGTATCTCAAATTGCTTCTGCTGTTTTTGGACGAGGAATCGTGTATTACTCGATTCAGGCTGTTACAGCCCTTATTTTATTCCTGGCCGCTAATACTGCTTTTGCAGCCTTTCCTTTACTCGCCTTTATGTTAGCCAAAGACAGATTTATGCCAAATATGTTCATGGTTCGGGGAGATCGTCTTGGGTTTTCAAACGGAATTATTTTCTTGGCTATTCTTTCAGCACTATTAGTGATTGCTTTTAAAGGAGAAACGGAAAACTTAATCCCTTTATATGCCCTTGGGGTTTTTATCCCGTTTACCTTGTCTCAAGCCGGAATGATGAAACGCTGGATTTCCAAAAAGCCCCCAGGGTGGCTACTACCTTTTGTTATCAATACGTTAGGAATGCTAACGACCCTTACCATTTGCCTCATCTTTTTGATTACAAAACTCTCTCAGGTTTGGCCGATTTTTATTTTCCTTCCTATCGTCATTTTCATCTTTAGGAAGATCAATCAGCATTATAGAGATTTAGCAAATGAGTTACGACTTGATATGGAAACAGACAAACCCGAACCCAAAGGGAGTGTAATCGTTATTCCTGTGGCAGGGATTTCGCAGGTGGTGAAAAACACCATTAGTTATGCGCAATCATTGTCAGATGATATTATCGCTGTCTACGTCGGGTTCAGTGATGAAGACATGAAGAAAATGGAAGAAAAATGGGATCTCTGGAATCCCGGAGTACGTTTGATTGTCCTGCGTTCACATTATCGCAGTATCATAAGACCTTTGTTTAAGTTTATTGACACCGTTGAGTGGAAAAAGGCAGAAACGGATCATGTTACTGTCATGATTCCGCAGTTTATTACCAAGCGTTGGTGGCATAACTTACTTCATAACCAGACAAGTTTATTGATCCGCGCGTATTTATTTGCCCGCCAAGATGTAAAAATCGCTACGGTTCCATATCGCTTAAAGAAATGAAGCTTTATCCATTAAACCATAAACAACTAAGAAAACCCGTCCCTTGTAAGGAGACGGGTTCATTTTTGATTTCCTTGATCATCATGACTACGATTTAAATCCAGTATGAGCCTAAAATTAGATTGAAAGACTACCCAATCATACACTTTTTTTACTCGAATGATTTCTGGCTGAATACTGTTAGAGACTCCAGAAGTGACGGTAACCACAAAGCTACAAGAGGCCATATTTCCTGACTGATCTCTGGCTGTGCAGGTGAGCATCGTCATTCCTACAGGAAAGTCCATGGTAAAGGTTGCAACTGCAAATGGGGCAGGAGGAGAAAAAGACCGTGTGATCCCATGACAGGTAATAGAGGTTACCCCACAAGTATCAGTGGCAGTGACTTCATAGGTAACAGTAGCGGACGTTTGCCCAGGTAAAACAGGGACTGTGATGTCTTCAGGACAAGTGATCGTGGGAGGTTCGTCCATAACCGTGATGGTAAATGAACATACTTCCGTATTGCCAAATATATCTTGTGCCGTACAGGTGACAACAGTGTCTCCCACTGGAAAAAGGGAGCCAGAAGGCGGAGAACAGGTAACAGTGACTCCGGGGCAGGTGGCAACAGGTGTTGGATAGTTTACGATAGGGCAGGGTACTACCATGTCAGGTGGGCAGGTTGGTGGCTGCACGCATCCATTGAGCAAAACAGAAACATTGCTCGAATCCTCGTTTGCAGTAGCAATGTCAACTCTTCCGTCTCCGTTAAAATCAGCTACTGTAATGCTGAAAGGACCTGCTCCTGTAGGGAACTGAAAGGGAGTCGAGAACCCTCCTGACCCGTTGTTTATGAGTACAGAAACGTTATCGGAACCCGCATTTGGGGTAGCCAAATCAATGACTCCATCACAATTAAAGTCAGCCGCTGTTATATCAAAAGGAAATGCATTAGCGCCCAAGGTAAAGGGACTTCCTGCTGCTTCTGTAAAAGAACCGAATCCATCGTTTAGAAAGACGGTTACATTACTCGTAGCAATATTCCCGACAGCAATATCGATAGACCCATCACCATTTAAATCAGCAGCTACAAGGCTAATGGGGGATGATCCCCCTGGAAGTACAGAGAAACTCACTCCAGGAGTTTGGAACGTACCGTTCCCATTCCCACTAAATATAGTTACATCATTCGTGTCTCGATTGGCAGTGGCCAGATCAAGTCTCCCATCTCCATTAAAGTCAGCCGCTACAATATCAAAAGGGGCCAAACCAGGATTAGTGTCAAATGGACTCCCTGGCGCCATGGTAAATACACCTGATCCATTATTCAACAAGACAGTAATGAAACTAGTTCCTGTAATTTGGCCTACATTTGCTATAGCTAAGTCCACACCGTTTACACCATCAAAGTCACCTGTAGCAATTGCAAAAGATTGCGAAACAGCAGGAAACACACCTGTACTATAAGCTACAGGTGCAGCAAAAGTGCCATCCCCGTTATTCAAAAGGATAAAAACTCGGTCATTGGGAGTTTGATCCGTTACAGCCAAATCAATGAAGCCATCTCCATTAAAATCTGCTGCTGCAATTTGCCCTAATAAAGACCCAGGGAACAAAGTATTGAACGGTATCGTTTGCGATACGGAAAACACGCCGGACCCATTGTTGACAAGAATAGAAACATCGTTGGACCCAATATCCACTACAGCCAGGTCTATTAAACCGTCTCCATTAAAATCTGCAGAAGTAATGCTGGAAGGAGATGTTCCTCCCGTATTATATTCGACTGAGGGTTGAAAAAATGGGCAGGCCAATTTGGATTCACCCTTTCTTACAGGAATACAGGCAGCCATTCCCTGATCGAAATGCTTCACGCCAAACACCAATAAAGGCTAAAAAATGCACGTGGTGCATACTATGCAAATGCCCTTGATCATGATATTGCTGTTGAGGCATGAATGTGAATTTAATAAAACAAATGAAGAGGCGGTTTCCCGCCCCTCTAACTTGTATGATCAATCCCAAGCAAACCTTTGCTCTTTCTGCGAGTCACCGTACATTTACTAATGTAACTACAGCAGTGTTGCCCAGACTAATAGCTGAGCAACAGGGGCTTGACCAATATTTTAACTTAAAGGAATGTCCAGACTACCAGAATTTCCATTTAGTCCCACCCATGAATTCACCGTTTTTTTCAAATTATTCAGGATAACATATTCAACTTTCCAGTCTGACTTATGGCCATTATCATCTTGAATTAAAGTAACTGATCTAATTTCTCCAACGTCTTTTCCTGAAATGTAAAACGTTTCAAGATCACCTCGCTCAAAGCTACCATTAATCTCTCTTGTGAAAGAATCTTTTGAACCTCTTATCGTGACTTTAATATTAGCGTCAGTGCCTGAATCTTGATCATCAGATGTCTTAATTTCCAAAGTATAATTTTTCAGAGCTTGTGTGCTAGCATTTTGGGGAGCAGCAAATGAAGAAATAGGAGCTACAGATACAAGAATAGCGATAGCAGTAAATAAGGAAGCTATTTTTTTCAACGGTAAAACCTCCATATTTTGGTATTTTTTACAATATATAAATTATCACATATATAATTAATTGTAAATATTTCCAATATATATTTTTTTCATGTCTGCCTTACTACTTCTTTGGACTCCTGACTCCTCTTCCAGGGTCATCCGTTTCCTCAATAAAGCAAGACTGTCGGTAAAAAGATAAAATCATATCTTTAATTCTGAAGTCTATAGCTTGAAAATTAATATGATGACGCATTGTTTGTTATAAAAATGATCAGTGGCCATGAAAAAGAATTTTTTTCCTCTCGAAAAGACTATGTAGCTTTGAGCAAGATTCAATCCTTTGAAGTGATGGAATATACAAACAAGATAAGGCACCTCCCTAAAAATAAGGAAGGTGCCTCTCCACTTTTTTTCAATCAATCCCAAGCAAACCTCTGCTCTTTCCAGGGATTGCCGTACATATACTTGTGTAACCATTAAACAGGTTAAAAAATGCCCTCCTCGGTCAGTCGTTGCTTCTATCCGTCGGTGTTATCGACTTTAGCAGTCTACGAATAATGTTTAAAGTTTCAAAAATAGCGGAAAACAACAAGCATATCGTATTTTCATAAGAAAGGTGAGAGCGGATGTTCTTTCGAAATTTGAAGTTGTATTACAAAATCTTTACGCTTATTGTCCTAGCATTAATGATGTTGATCGCAGTCGGAGGGGTTGGGTACATTTCCACAAGAGATGTGGCCGAAAGCTCGGAAACGTTGTATAACGAAAACTTTTATGCTGTCGAGTCGATCAGCAAGATCCGCACCAATATGCAGACCAATGCCTCTTATTTTATGGAACTAATGGTTACCACAGACCAGAAAAGGAATAAAGAATTAATAGACAATATTGAACAAGTGAAAAATGATAATGCAAAAGTAATAGCCGATCTGGACAACATCGCTTTCGATCAGAAGAAAAGCGAGCTGTTCAAGAAATTCAAGGGATTGTATGAGGCTTACGTTACTGAACGAAATAAAACAATAGAACTTGCTACAACCAACAGGAACGCGGAAGCCTATCAGTATTACCTAACAAAAGTCTACGCTGTGCAGCAAGAGACCTTCGATGTGATGAAGGAATTCTCGGACTACATGAGCGATGATACAAGGAAGGTCAATGCAGAAAACAAGCAAAATGCCGAAACTGAAGCTACTTTCATGCTTGTTGCTGTCATCGTGTTTGTTATTCTACTAGCGGTAATTGGTGTTGTCATTAGCAATATGATTACAAAACCGGTAAAAAAAATACAGGAACTGATGAGCCGGGCCCAAGCTGGCGACCTTACCGTATTCGGAGAATATCAATCCAGGGACGAAATTGGGACACTTACCAAAGATTTTAATCAAATGATCGCTGGACTGCGTACCGTTGTCAGCAAAATTAACGACAATGCCCTTTCCTTAGCAGGGAGCTCGGAAGAGTTGGCAGCTAGCGCGGAACAAACAGCGGAAGCCACTACTGTCGTTACAACTGCGATTCAGGAAGTAGCCAATGGCGCGGAGCAACAGCTTCACGGGTCAGAGGAGAGTGCGCGATCCGTGGAAGAAATGGCAGTAGGCATCCAAAAAATTGCAGAATCAGCCTATACGGTGTCTGTCTCCTCCACAGAGGCTTCGGAGGAAGCGATACAAGGGAATACTTCGATTCGAGAAGCTGTCGAGCAGATGGACTCAATCAAAGAGGCTGTAGATACCTCAACCAATGTCATAAAATTCTTGGGTGAACGCTCTGAAGAGATTGTCAAAATCGTAGATGTGATTACCGGCATCGCCTCGCAGACCAATTTATTGGCGTTAAACGCAGCGATTGAAGCTGCCAGAGCGGGAGAGAATGGAAGAGGTTTTGCTGTTGTGGCTGATGAAGTAAGAAAGCTTGCTGAACAATCGGAGGAATCAGCAAAACAGATTGCACACTTGGTTCACGAGATTCAAAACAATACGAACCATGCCGTAGGCACGATGAGTAAAGTAAACCAAAATGTTCAATCTGGGATCAGCGTCGTCCACGAGGCAGGTGAATCATTCCAGAAAATAGTAAACAAAATCCAGGACGTCACCGATCAAATTCAAGAGGTATCAGCTTTGGCAGAAGAGATGTCAGCCAGTTCCGAAGAGATTTCTGCTACTGTTTCTGAGTTTGAGCGGATTTCCAAAGAAACAGCTGGGAACTCACAGTTGGTTGCCGCTTCCTCTGAGGAGCAGTTGGCTACAATGGAGGAAATTTCAGCTTCAACCCAATCTCTAAATATACTGGCACAGGAGCTTCAGGAAATTACAGGTACATTTAAGTTAGCATAACATAGCATAACGATATGAATGGAAATCCTCGCATCTGCACAGATAGCGAGGATTTTTCGATGCTGATCTATTTTTGATCTCACTCGTTTTTTTAAGACAAATTGTCAAGCCACGTGCGAAAAAGCTTACATAATGGCAAGGTAGTGACCTGTATCAGCGGGACGTCACTCGCCTTGCTTTCCCCATATCTTCATTTTAGAAGGTGGTGCAATTAAAAATACGTGTCCGAGTGACTGAGCTCCGGTCGACATACTGAGGCACTACATTTCACCCACCTCCAAAATAAAAAGCACCACGTGGGTGCTTAGTTAGATAAATTAATAAATCACTTATCATACTCCATAATTTCAAAGTCTGAAATAGCAGTATAAACAATGTGATCTTTTCTGCTTGTAAATGGACCTTTGTTAAATTCTTTATTTATTACATAATAATTCTTCCCTACTCCACGATCATTGAACCACTCAACAAATGAGTTAGCAACCATTTAACTAATAGCTAATTATACTTCTCTAAAACTTCTTTCTTCAATTTATTAAACTGCTCAACATTTTCACCAAAATATTCACTTTCCTCTAAACTACGGTAAGTATCAGTTGGTTGTGCTTTTTTAGCCTTTGTATTCTGCATACCTGCACTGATATCATATTTACCTTGATACATTCCGATAATTGCATATCCTGCTTTATCACCTGTATCTCTCAAGAATAATACGTAGGTACCTTCTTCATTCATGAGATTATAGCCTTCAACTGTATCAAAAACATCACCCTCGAAATAAGCAGGCTCATATACAGAGATTGTATCTCCTTCTTCAAGACTTCCCTTGTGAACCTTCTGTATTTTTACTTCGGACTCTGAAGCAGTTTTTACATCACCTTCGCCAAGATTCCATTCTTTTAATGATCTCTTTCCAGTAAATTCAACTTGTACTATATAGCCCGAGTACTTTTCAACCTCTTCGATATTTTCAAACAAAATAAAATCGGCTTGATTCATAGCAACTCGATAATCTTTTTCAGAAGTGTTTAATTCTTTATAAGAAAATGCTCCTCCTACTAACAAAGCAATTGTAGCAACAGAAACAGCGATTAATTTTTTCATAACTCCACCTGCTTTCTCCTAGTACTTCCAGGATAAATTATTTTCGTCTAATGTCGTAGGATCAGTAAGGCTCAACTTTCCTTGCTCCATTATAGAATTAGACGCTTGATGGACTAAGCCAAGTCCATGACCAAATTCATGAATTGTAGTTTTTCTGCGGTTTGCAGAACTGTAGTTATAGTAATCCATATATTCACGATTTAGAATTATTTTCACTCTATCCCAAGATTCAGTCCCGTAATGTCTTTCGTAATTATCATTGCTGTCTAAATAATATAAGCGGGTCTCTCCAGCATAATCCAATCCATATTGACCTGCAGTAACCCTCAAATCGTAATTAGAAGAAGACGCATTGGATGTATCATAGTTAATATTAGCTCCAGAAATACCCTCATAGTCTTCTATAGCTTCAGTAACAGCACCTAGTAGTTTCTCATCTGAAACTGAAGCAGTGATATAGGTATCAATGTCCTTGACATAACTTGATGTTGGAGTAGTATCAAAAAATGCATCACCCCTCGTCAATTCCGCATATGCTACATTGGTTAAAGAAAAAGCTCCTAGTAAGACTAAACCAAATACTCTTTTTTTATTCATTTTTATGCTCCTTTTTTAAATTGTTGCATACAGTTAATGGAAATAACAACACGTAAAATCAGGTATTCTCTCACCTTCTCTACGCTTCCATAATTATATAATAATTCCCTTTTTCTTCCTGTCAAACAAAAAATACAATTCATTTTTAGCTACGTGACTGTGATCTCACTGTAAAAGCCAAAATAACCCGCTAAGACACTAAGCCTAGCGGGTTATTTGCTACTATGATCCCTCCGTAACAACTATGCACGTCCCTTCGCCTTTTACTTGGGGCGTACAAATTGTTAAGCTGCACTTGACATTCAAACGTTTCAATGTACCACATTGTAAATGCATTCTTCCTGTCAAACACGAATGGTTACGAGAACATAGTTAAAAAAACTCTGGTATTTGTGGTGCTACCGCTCGGCCGACATAGAAATTATGTCCACAATTGGGCCACATGACATTTTGAGCCAATCCTAAATAAGGATTTCAGAATCAAGTTCGATTGCTTTAGCAGTTTGCCATTCAAAAACGTTTCTTGTAGGATCCCGGCATTCGTCAGGTAGTATCATTTGTACTTGTTATACCGTGTTTTCGAATTTGTCATAGAGTCGTATGACGAAGCCTTAGATGGAATAAGACGAGTAGCTTGTGAAATTAAATCCTTTAAAACAAAAAAGAGGCGGATCATCACCGCCTCTTTTCTCAAATCAATCCCAAGCAAACCTCTGCTCTTTCCAGGGATCGCCATACATATTGTACCCATTCTTCTCCCAAAACCCTTGCTTATCTTTCTCCATAAACTCAATCCCACGCACCCACTTGGCGCTTTTCCAAAAGTAGAGATGCGGGACGACGAAGCGCATCGGCCAGCCGTGCTCAGGGGTCAAGTCTTCACCGTTATGTTTCGTGGCGAACAGATTACCGCTTTTCATGAAGTCGACCAGCGGAATGTTCACAGTCCATCCGTGCTCAGCGTGCAGCATGACGTATTTCGCTTCCGGCTTCACCTTCACCAGCTTCAGAACTTCCTCCACCGGAATGCCTTCCCATTCATTGTCCAGCTTGCTCCAGCCTGTCACGCAGTGAATATCGTTGGTCGTGCCGCCTTTTGGCAGAGCCATCATTTGTTCGTAGGCCAGCGTCACTTCTTCTTCGACGAGACCGAAAAGGCGAAAACTCCACTCCGTAGACAGATCTGTATATTCCGGAACCTCTCCATAGTGCAGGACAGGAAAGCCTGTCGTCTGTTTTTGATTCGGTGGAATGCGATCGCGCTTGGTATCTGCCGCTGGGTTGATAAACATGTTGTTTCCACTCCCTCGATTGTCAGTCTCTTATTTTCCAACCCGCAAAAGGGCGTGATCTACCTTGATGCACATGTCCTGCACAACCTCGATGCCTTGATCTGCAACCAATTTTGCTGCTTCTTCATTGGCAATGCCCTGTTGCATCCAGAACACTTTTGGCTTGTTCTGCATTTTCAATGCTTCCTCTGCAACAGGCATCATGTCTTCGCTGCGGCGAAACACGTTGACGATGTCTACTGGCTGATCTATCTCAGTCAGGCTCCCCAATACTTTTTCACCCAAAACCGTTTCACCCGCGATGACAGGATTGACCGGGATGATCGTGTAGCCCGCGTTCTGCATGGCTTGCGATACCATATAGCTGGTACGGTCCGGCTTGTTGGACAGCCCCACTACTGCGATCGTTTTTGCATCCTCCAGCAGTTGACGACGTGCTTCGTTGCTTGGATTTTGAGCCATGTGAAAACACTCCTTTTTATTTTGAAATGGGAAGTTGAACTACCTCTTATTTACTACGACTGGAAACGAATTCAACGATGGTCCGCGTCATCGCTCCGGTACCGCCAGCTGGTTGCATGTCGCCAGCACTTGCTGTGTACGCCGTACCCGCGATGTCCAGATGTACCCACGGTGTGTCGCCAACGAATTCTTGCAGGAAAACACCACCGATGATACCGTGGCCATAACGTCCACCCGAGTTTTTCAAATCGGCAAAACGGCTCTTGTTCAGGCTGCGGTACTCATCGAAGGTAGGGAGCTGCCACAAACGCTCACCTGCCACGTCTGCAGCTTTCATCAGTTCATCCAACAGTACTTTATCATTAGTCATGGCGCCAGAGCAGAAATGACCGAGCGCGACCACGATACCACCTGTCAAGGTAGCGGCATCCACCAAGCAAGACACACCTTGCTCTTTTGCATAGGTGATGCAATCAGCCAGTACGAGGCGACCTTCTGCGTCTGTCGTAATGATCTCTACCGTTTTGCCGCTCATGGTCGTGATGACATCCCCTGGACGGAATGCCGTTCCGGATGGCATATTTTCCACGGTACCGACGACAGCCAGTACGTTTACTTTTGGTTTAATCTGTCCCAGTGCCTCCAATGCGCCGATCATTGTAGCCGCTCCACCCATGTCCGACTTCATGTCTTCCATGCCAGCTACTGGCTTGATGGAGATTCCACCTGTATCAAATGTCACGCCTTTACCGATCAGGCCAATGACATCGTCCCACGTGTCTCTTCCTTGATATTTGACTGCCACAACGTAAGGCTCAAGCTCGCTGCCTTGTGCTACAGAAAGCACTCCGCCCATCCCTAGCTCTTCCAGCTTCGCTTTTTCCATTACTTCCACAGTCATGCCATAGCGCTCTGCTACCTCGACCATCGCATCCTTCAAAGCGCGTGGAGTCAAGTAGTTAGCTGGTTCATTGACGAGCGTGCGCGCCAGATTCGTCCCGGATACGAGCGCCGAACCACGTGCAACACCTGCCTGTACCAATGAAGCATCGGCATCTGCTGACAAAATTTGCACCGTCGAAATTGGGTCAGACTCACGCTTTGGCTTTTGACGATAGCCCTCGTAATTGTATTCGGCAAGTCCAAAGGCTTCTGTCACTGCCTGCGCCAGACGATCAGCACTCAGATGCTCTGTTGTTGGCAAATCAATGACTACTGTTTTGCCTTTGCCTTTTCCCACAACCGTTTTGGCTGCACGTCCCCATGCATTTCGGGCTGCGACGAAATCAAATTTCCCTGGTTCACCCATCCCGACGATCAACAGTTTTTTCGCAGCTACGTTGCTCATTCCGTGAACAACCGTAATTTCCTTTGCCTCACCCGTAACTTCCTTGTCCTGCTGCAAACCACTCAGACTACCTCCAAAAGCTTCGTCCAATTCCGGGTATACTTGCGAAATCTCCTCACCCTTCCACAGCGGAACAATCAGTTCATCACACGCAATATTCACAAGCTGTATGCGTTTTTCTACTGCTACTTTCATATACTCTTCCCTCTTTCTGTGTGGTAGGATACTATATGGGCACATTTGTTTAACATGATGTGTCGACATATAAGCGCAAGGGTGGAAACGTCATGGCTTTTGCCTCTGTGTAAGAAATGACATCCTTTTCCGGCAACAATTTCTCGCATTCATCTATGTAACGAAGAACTCTTGTTACGTCCAGTCCCCAATGAACTGGCTGGTAACGGGTCAAATACTTTCGTGCATTGCCTAACATCCAGCGAGCACCTTTTATATTGCCGTACTCTTGGTGATACAGTCCGACTGACAATTGCAGCAATCCTTGCAGAAACTTGTCTGACTTATCTTCCATCCAGATGTCTTCCAACAGATCGTGGCATTCGTAGTATTCTCCATCATTGAATTTTTCAATGAACTGCAAATACTGCTCGGGATACCCCATGGATGCATGCCTCCGTTTCGAACCTTCCGTCTTCATGGTAACACAGATTGGCAATGACTTTACATCCAAACAAAAACTTCACGGATTAAGACAACGCCCTTCTGTTACAATAATCCTAGAGATAAGCGCACAGTAGAAAGGAATGGATTTTCCGTGGCGGATTTTTTTGAAAACTTCCCCTTATGGGCAGCACTGCTAGCCATAGGGATCGCCCAATTTATCAAAATTCCCCTCCATTTTTTTGCAACGAAAACGTGGCAATGGTCACTACTCATGAGTACAGGCGGTATGCCCAGCTCCCACTCTTCTGCGGTGACGGCACTATCCACAGCCGTGGGACTGCGTGAAGGCTTCGGCAGCAACATGTTCGCTATTTCCGCTATTCTCGGCGTAATCGTGATGTTTGATGCCGCAGGTGTCCGCCGCCATGCCGGTATGCAAGCCGTTGTCTTAAATAAGCTGGTCGATGAATTCAACCACCTGTTAGAAGGAATGAAATCGTTAAAAGTACGACCTAGCCAGGAAAAAGCAAAAAAACTGAAAGAACTACTCGGTCATCAACCGATCGAGGTTTTGATCGGCGGTTGGTTAGGCGTCATGATTGCGTTATTGCTCCATCCGTTTTTTTAAAGGAGGGCTCCCATGCGCATTGTTTCCATCTGTCCCAGCAATACCGAAATCCTGTATTATTTAGGCCTGCATGAGCATGTCGTCGGATTGGATGATCACTCTGACTGGCCGCTGGAGTGGCAGCATCTCCCCCGGGTTGGGCCCGATTTGACAATCGATATGGACCTGGTCGCTGCCCTCCAACCGGATCTGGTCGTAGCGTCACTCTCTGTTCCTGGCATGGAGAAAAATATAGAGGCACTGCGCGATAGAGACATTCCTCATATCGTCCTGAACCCTTCCCGGATCGCAGAAATCGCTCAGGATATCCGACTCGTCGGTGAGGCAACAGGAACACAGAGGCAAGCCGAGCAGCTTGCGGTTCAATTTGACGAAACCATTGAAAGCATCCGACAAAAGGCCGCGAAGTACGCTCAACGCCCGAAGCTGTACTGGGAATGGTGGCCGAATCCCATCTACACACCTGGTCAGGAAAACTGGCTGACTGATGTAAGTGAGATTGCGGGTGCCACTAATATTTTTGCAGATTATCCTGTCGCGAACGTCAAGGCTACCCGAGAAATGGTCATGGAACGCGATCCCGATCATATTTGTGTCGTCTGGTGCGGAATTGAACTGAAGCGAATCAAGCCTGACATGATCACAAACCGCCCAGAGTGGATGAACATGACTGCGATTCGTAACAATCAGGTCCACTTGTTGGAAGAGGGCCTTTATTGCCGCCCTTCTCCTCGCATTTTGGAAGGACTGGAGAAGCTAGTTGACTTGATTCATACAGAATGACAAAAAAAACGTTCAAAGCCTGTGCCTTGAACGTTTTTTCTTTTTTTCTTTCATGCCACCGATGCGGCATCCATTTGTTTTCGTTAGTTGCTATTCAGTTTGTTGTTGGCCGCTGACGGGTTCCGCCATGGCTGCGATTCCTTTTTCATTCAAGCTATTCAGAAAAGCTTCCGTTACTTTGCCTTCGCCTTTTTTTACGATATACACGTCCACCGATTTTTTCCCCCATTGTGAGAATACGTCCTGCTTGGTCTCGAAATACAGGTCAATCTTATGGCCGCGAATCGCTCCACCCTTGTCAGCTACAACGCCATATCCATAACCGGGGATGTACAAAATGGTCCCCAGCGGGAAAACGCGCAGATCAGCTGCAATCGTGGAATAGTCGTCCCTACGAACTTTTACACCTGAATATGTAATGCCATAGGACGGGTGAGATGGATTTTTGCCCGTCGACTCGTATCCAGCATAGTAGCCGGTCGCAACTACACGTACTTTTGGATATTGATCGTGAAATACATCCGCTTTATCAATCACTTGAGTAAGAGAACTGGCTGATACCGTCCGTTTTTTGACGACATGTTGCCCCTCTTTCATTTCCTTGATTCCAAAAGTGGATGAGACTCCGTGGTCTCCCACAACATTATAGCTGTATCCATCGCTTGCGAAGGCCGTCAAGACCAGGATGAACAGCGCGACGATACTTACGAACTGCTTTCCATTCATTTCTTGGTAAACCTCCTCTCGTTTCTAGTCATGTCCCGACGAGGAGGAAAGTATACACAAATTTTGGCTGATTACAGAAATATTCAGTCAGTTATATGTTTTTCCAATAAAATACCAAAAGAAAAACAGGCCCGAAACAAAGGCCTGCTTGTACTTGATTAAAACATCCGATATCCTTTTTTGCGAAGCGTTTGAATGGTCCAGCCACTCGCCACTGTACCTGCCATGCCGCAACCCAGAATGAGCGAATCCCATATTCCCGGAACGATTTGTTGATAGACAAGCGCACCTACAACTACACCCACGCCGATCACAACTGGAAACCATGTTGTTTTCAAAATCATGTTTAAAATAAACCCAATGCCAAACCCTAGCACGGAGAACAGAACAATGGATACCATAAATTGCATCAAGTTCATCGACGAAAAAGACCTCCTGCCACCTTCTCCACCTTTTGCCACTTTTTCGGCAAATACAGGAAAGACGGGCTATTTTCGGTATTAAGTGTAGCAAAAAGGCGAGGGATCGGTCAATAAGAGAACCCTATCGTATGTGTATGGCCTGACAGAAAAAACCGCCGATGCATTCGCTTCGACGGTTTCTATGCGAGGTTCCTTAATCACTATTGATGAAAAGAAACAGCTTCCTTCTGAGCTTCCTGTGTACCAGCTCCGTCACAGTTAGGACAATTCTCCGAGCCCCCCAGGAGCAGTTGGAAATACCCTTGGCCGTGGCAGTACGGGCACTGTTCTTGTTTTTGTCTCATGTTGAGCTCCCCTTTCGGCATACATGCGTGAGAATTAATTGCATGTATTTTCAGATTATTTTGATGTATCTAACTATATCAGAATTTCCCCTTGGTTCACAATACAGTTCATTGCGAAAAAACCATAAAAAAACCGCAATGTAAGCGGAAACATTGCGGTTTATCTAGCTTATTCGCAGTATTACTTAAAGATTTTATAGGATGTGTATTGAAAAATGGGATCGATATCAAATGATTGACCTGTCATTCCTTGCTCACGTTTGATATAGTCCGGCAATATGATTTTCAAATAAGTCGATGACAGCGGGTCTTGAAGCAGGTCCTGTATCGGCATAAATCTCGCCTCCGCGATCTCACCTTCCTGCGGGCGCGGCTCCCCACCTATGTAATCCATCCAAAAAACGACCATATTGTCGCTAATGGACTCCCGAATGACGCCAGAACGGATTCCCGCTATTTGTCGTACGACTGCCTCGACACCCGTTTCTTCCAGCACCTCACGCACTGCTGCTTCATCTACAGTCTCGCCCTCCTGCACGAATCCCGCAGGAAATGACCATTGTCCTTTTAGTCCGCTGTACGTTTTTTTGACAACCAGTGCTTCTTGCCCGCGGATAACAATCCCGCAGGCGCCTAGCCAAACCTTCCCTTCCCGCATCTAGCTCGCTCCTTCCACGTCCTAGCTAAGCGAAACCCCCGGCTCTTCCTCGCCGGGGGTACCTATCAATCATCCTCGTCATCAAGGAGCCCATTATCGATCATGTATCGTAGATTTTCCCGATCCCTCTCGCGGCCCTTTTCCTTGAGCCGGTCGATGGCAGGCAGGATGAGAATATCTACTTCACGCTGTACATGCCATGCCAAATCGTGTCGCCCCTGTTCCTCCAGAAAAGCTCCCACTTCCATCAAGGCATTGTACCGATCCATCTCTTCGCGGACCATGAGCCCCCGGACTTGAATGCTCGCGTGACGCATCGTTTTACAGCTTTACTTTCTTCAGTGCGAGACCGACGCCGCCAATTTTGTACAAGTAGCGCAGGTCGCTCGCTTTTTTCATCATGGCTGCTGTGCTGCCGAACAGCTTTTTCGAACCAACTTGCCCGATGCCCTCACCTTTTCCAAGAGAGGCAAGTGTCCCTTGCAGATGCGGGATGAATTTTTGAGGGAGATCGCCACGGATCAAGGCAGCGAGATTCTCACCCAGCGTCTCGCCTTCCTGTACCGCGATTTGCGCAGTTGGCGGGTAAGGACGTCCTTCTTCGTTGAAGATCAAGGCACAATCCCCTACCACAAAAACATTCTCATGACCAGGCGCACGCAAATATTCGTCTACCTTGACGCGACCTCGCATGACTTCGAAGCCTGCTTTTTCCACGATACTGTTGCCGCGAACACCTGCTGCCCAAACCACCGTCTTCGATTTGATTTCTTCTCCGGTAGCCAACAGCACGCCATCCGGGGTGCACTGCTTGATCGGCGTTCCAATTTTGAACTCGATGCCTTTTCTCTCCAATACATCCATTGCGTATTGGATCAGCTCTGGATCAAAGCCAGGCAATGCAGTTGGTGCTGCCTCAATGCAGTAGACTTTCACCAGTTCAGGATCGACATCAAATTCTCGGCACAGCTCTGGCAGACGATCGCCGAGCTCTCCGCAAAACTCAATACCTGTAAAGCCAGCTCCACCCACAACAAACGTGAGGTAGTCCGTACGATCCGGCTCATTTTTAAATTTGGAGAACATGTATTCAATGTGCTCGCGAATATTGCGGACTGCATTGATGCTGCGAATGCTAAACGCATGCTCCTTGAGTCCCTCAATTCCGAAAGTTTCTGGCTCGCTACCCAATCCGATGACGAGATAGTCATACGCCAGCACCTCGCCATTTTGGAGCGTGACGGTCTGCTCCTCTGGCTGAATGGCTTGCACCGTTCCTTTGACAAAGTTGACTTTGTCCTTGTTCAAGATGCCATCCAGACTGACGCGAGCATGATCCGCTGGTGCTGTACCTGCAGCCGGCTCATGTAGCCAAGTCGTGATGTAGTGATAGTTGTGCTTGTTGACCAAGGTGATTTCTGCCTCATTGTAGTTGAGCTTTTTCTGTAGCTGCAACGTTGTGAGCAAACCACCGTATCCAGCGCCAAGAATCAGGATTTTGGGTGTACCCATCAGTATCCCTTCCAATCATGTATGATGTCATAGTTCATGGTAACTTTAGGAAGATTGTGCGATTTTTCACGTGGTCTGTTACCTATTAAGATGCCCCATTTCATGATCCTTGTAGTATCGGAATTATTGCCCTGTATTGCCATCCGAACCACTCTGTGAAAAAATGCACAAAGTCAGACGTAGAAAAATGTGACAATTTCTTTACAGTCATCCTCATCTTATCGGCTGCCGATTGGATTTGCAAGGGTTTTTTGCCTATCATCTTTCGAATTTTCTCTCCTGTTTTTCCACTTGTATGGGTTATAATGGTTGAGGAGTTCGCTTACGATTAATTCGGAGGTGCTTTGGATTGAATTTTCTGCAAAAGGACGAGCAAATCTACGACATTACGATCATTGGTGGCGGCCCTGCCGGGTTATTTACCGCTTTTTACGGCGGGATGAGGCAGGCCAGTGTAAAAATCATTGAGAGCATGCCCCAGCTAGGTGGGCAATTATCCGCTCTTTATCCGGAGAAGTACATATATGATGTAGCCGGATTTCCAAAGGTTTTAGCACAAGATTTGATCAATAATCTGAAAGATCAGATTTCCCGCTTTCAGCAAACCGTTTGCCTGGAAGAGAAAGTGGAAAATGTCGTAAAAAAAGTAGACGATGTGTTTGAAATCACAACGGACAAAGGCACTCACTACTCCAAATCCGTAATCATCACTGCTGGGGTAGGAGCGTTTGAACCTCGCAGGCTGGAACACCCAGATGCCGTCAAATATGAAAAATCCAATCTGCACTATTTTGTTACCGATCTGAACTCCTTCAAGGGACAGCGTGTAGCTGTTATTGGCGGCGGTGATTCCGCTCTGGACTGGTCCCTCATGCTAGAACCTATCGCAAAAGAAGTATACCTCATCCATCGCAGAGACAAGTTCCGCGCACATGAACACAGCGTAGAAATGCTTATGTCCTCCAAAGTAAACGTCACGACACCTTACGAAATTGCAGCTTTGCACGGCGAGGAGCGCATCGAAAAACTCACGCTGGCCAATTGCACAACAAAAGAAGAAGTCGATCTGGAAGTCGACGCAGTCATTGTCAACTTCGGCTTCATCTCCTCTCTCGGTCCGATCAAGAACTGGGGGCTGGAGCTCGAAAAAGGCTCCATCGTGGTCGATACCCGCATGGAATCAAACATTCCAGGCATTTTCGCAGCAGGCGACATCGCAACCTACCCTGGTAAGGTCAAGCTGATCGCTGTCGGATTTGGTGAGGCCCCTACCGCTGTAAACAACGCGGTTTCCTACTTTAATCCGGATGCCAAATTGCAGCCTGGTCATTCTTCAAGCATGGACAACTTCAAATCGTAAAAATGTTTCGTCCCTGTTGTGCCTCCGTTGGCTGCGACAGGGATTTTTCATTCCATTGCATAACCGCTTTTGTTGGCGTGCACAGTAGAAGCAACAACGAGGAGGCGATTACGCTTTGAATCATCTCTGCCCAGTTTGCAATGGCTTTACACCGCTCCAACAAACCTGTTCAACGTGCGGTCAAGCTCTGCAAGATGCAGGCCGTCTGTATGACTTTTATGGGAGCTACAGCCCGTACCGGGAGATAGACGATGCCAAGATGGACAACGGCTACATAGATCGTACGCGCCACCAATGCGTCCATACAGGCTGGTGTCCCTCCTGCCAAACCGAACAGGTGGTCTTCCTGGATGAATGGACCCCCGCTATGCTTGTAACCGATATGAAAAAGGACGCGTACCAGTAAGTCGGTCACGTCCTTTTTTTGTTCGAAACGTTATTTTTTCTTCATGGCCAGCTTTTCCGCCATGCGAGAATTGTTTGCATGCATTTGTTCTAGCATTTGCTGAAGTGACTCCTTAATCTTGGCTGTATCGCCAGATTCGATCGCCGAGTCAAAAGCTTCGTGTGTTTTTTTCATTTGCTCGATCCGAGCTTTTCGGGCGTCACGCTCTTCTTTTGGCCCCATGTTTTTGTCTTTCCATTCCTTGAACTGCTTTTCCATCTGTTCGTTGGTTATTTCGCCCTTTTTCACCTGTTCATTCAGCTTGTTAATCAGTTGCTTCCGTTCTTCACGCTTCGCCTGCCACTTCGGGTCGTCACTCAGCGCCTCGAACTCGCTCATTAAACGATCACGTTCTTTAAACGTTGCCTGCCATTTCTCCACGCTATCCGGTGCATATTTTTCCGCTAGCAAGAGCATGTACATTTTTTGATGAACGCCTCTGTTGGAGCTGTTTCGCACCTTCATGTGCTTCTCTCCATGCTCATCATGGCTGTGAGTCGGCTTGATCACCTGGGCAACAGTTGCCGATACATCTTGGGCCAACGCAACCCCTGGCATGGCGAGACCCATTACCAGCGCTGTTGTCATCATTCCTTGCTTCCACATCTTCATACGATTCACTCCTTCTGGTAGAAAACGTCTATCATTGATCCGTTAAAAAGGGCGCAACTCTTCTCTATCCAGCCCCAATAGCTTTACAAGACCCATTTGCTCGAGATCACTTTTTGTTTTTTCGGTGCCATACTGATAAATGAGTTGGTAGATGGCCCTCAGGTTGTCATCGTATTCGTCGTTGTCCCGATCCGGCATGTCAGACCATAGTGTATGCCCATGCATCCACATCATGAAATCCCCATGGACGCAGTTATTGAACAAGTCTCGCATCATGCCTACTTGAACATCGGTCGCTTCGATCTCAAAATCGTACGTGGCAGAGCCTTTTTCATCACGGATTTCTGCCACTGTCGTTCCTGCTTGTAAGGTCACGTAGTAGTGTTTCTTATCCAGTGTCACTCATCTCCTTTTTGGATCGCATCACCGACTTGAAAACTTTTCCTCCTTACCTTGTGCAAAAATCGCGAAAACATGTATATGACGAGCAAAAAAGCCCTCCGTCATGGGAGGACTTCTGCCTATTTGCTGCTAAGCCTATCTGTTACGATCGATCTTCTTTCCGCAAATTATGCCCGGTGTTCTCTCCCGTTTTCGGAGGAGTGCTGCGTGAGCCGGCGGATGCTTCTGTTGGACGTTTGTCTTTGTTGTTGTGCTTGGACATGTGGTTCCCTCCCTTACTCGTGAGTGGCTACCCATGTAGTATGTCCCTACCATTGAAATGAAAAAACACCTTGACCCGCTATGCAGGCCAAAGTGCTTGTTTGTTGTTATATTCCAATAAGAGAATCGAATTATTTCACGACTAATTTTGCAACCATTTTTCCATGATCCGGTCCACAGATCACGTTGCAAAAGATAGTGTACTCACCAGCTGTATCGATTTTCATCGTTTTGCTGCCATCTTTTTGCATCTCTACATCCAGCCCTTGGATACCAATACCGTGAAAGCCTTCTGTCGACTTGAAGTTGAGCGTGAACTCTTCGCCAGCTTTTACTTCAAAGGTTTCTTGATTGAATTTCCAGTTACTAGCTTCGATATTCACTTGTGTGCCAGTAGTCGCTGCAGGAGCCGCTGCATCCGTGCTAGCAGCTTGATCCTTGCCTCCGCCGCATGCTGTAATCAACATTGCAGACAATGCAACTGAAGAAACCAACAGACCCCACTTCTTATTCACAATGACCCCTTCTTTCTTCTTTTTCTACACTTCCATCTTACTCGATGAAATCAATCCAAAATCTGGGATCGTGTGAACGAACAGTGACGAATTGGGGAACGATTGATGAACACGAGCGCTCATGATCGATTGATCCCGTATACCGTGATCTCTGGAAAGCAATTCAGCCGGACTGGCAGTCTTGAAGTACCAAGCCCGCGACTGATGCCAAATACGCCAACGGATTGATCCTCTTTTTGCCCGACATGAAAATGCTTGTAGGCACCAATAGTCCGATTGAACAAGCGAACTTGTCCCCCATGAGTATGTCCGGTCAAGAGAAGGTCAGCTTTCAAACTCTCACTGTGAATCAATGAGATTATATTGGGAGAGTGGGCCAAAAATATCATTCCCATCAGGATACACAAAACAATCGTCGTCATCATTTTGGAACAATTCCCCTTCTCACCCGTCTTATGGTTAATAGGAGTGGATCAGTCATGATGCTTCAAAAAAATCGTGGTACCATAGCAGTTCTTTTCTCGATAGCGATTCTTTTTACCTTTTTCATCCACCCTTTCCCTGCGTCAGCCTGTAGTTGTGCCAGACCTCCCGACACACTAACGGCAAAGGACTTGTCTGCTGCTGTTTTTACAGGGAAGGTGCTACAGGTGAATGAGCGTACAGACTGGATTGGTATGCTTTCGTTTTGGGATAAACCAGTTCGGGAAGGTTTTGACGTTATGTTCGAGGTACAGTCCACTTGGAAAGGAGTAGATCAGCAACAAGTCTTGATTGTCACCGATGGGCTTGGAGGCGCATGTGGCATTCCTTTTCAATTGGGGCAAGAATATCTTGTCTATGCGTCTTATGGGGAGCTAAATGAGCTAGAAACCAACATCTGTACACGAACAGTCCTCAAAGCAGATGCAGGAGAAGACTTGCAAGTATTGGGGTCTGGTACAGTGCCTGTCCCTTCAGCAAATCTCAATTGGAATGATTATTTTGCCATAGTTATTGTTATTGTCATCATCATCTCAGGAGGAGTCTTGTTCTACCTCTTTTGGTTCCAAACAAAACGGAGACGATAGATCACCTCGTCTCCGCCCTCATTCATTTCATGGAAGATAAGCCTTTGCACGATACTCCGAGAGATTAAAGGACTGCCAGCTATTGTCCTCATACAAAATCTCTTTTCGCTCCTGTAGCATCTCCATAAACCTCTCTTCTACCTTTTTATCCCGCACAAGCTCTATAACCACTGGTATGGCGTCATAAGACAGCTCGCTCAAATACTCGATGTCGATGTGTCCAGTCGCATGATAGCGCTGTACATTGTTTTTGGCAATGATGACGTCCATATTGATGTAATTCAGAATGACGTAACTCACTAGTGTCACAATCGCGTAATACTTGATCAGGGAGAAACCGTCGCGCCAAATTTTCAAGAGAGCAATGATAAACAACACAAACAGAAAGATCATGAAAACGTGAGCTAACAGCCGCGTATGCGTATACCCGTAAGCATCCTCATACAGTGAGAGGCGAAAATAGGCGGACACGAGCATGAAACCTGTGCAAATCGTCAGCATACTCAGCAGAACTTGAATGATCCGGTAGAGCATTGGTTTTGCCCGTGATGCAAAGTGCATCGTACATAGGAGAATCAAGAAATTAATAACAGTAACCGTCACCAGCTCATTGAAGCCATTTCTAGCATACTCGGCGTACGTCAATTCATCTGGCAAAACTCGCTTCGCCCCGCTGAACAAATACGATATCTGAATGTATGTAAACGCTGTGTACACCATATTGATGATCGCCAGAATCGTTACAAGGATAACCCCGTCCCAGACGATCTTCTTTTCTTCTTCAGGCACAGGCAATTCCACTACTTCTTCTCGTTTCCCGAAAAGAGAATACATGTAAGCAAACACGAGGATCGTAATGATCGCGATTAGCATCATTCGAAAGATTGCTTCAAGTGAATGGACATCAATGACCCTTCGCGGTATTTGACCCAGAAAATGTCCAAACACACTATCCGCATTCGAGAGCAAGGAGAGTACAATCACCAGCAGAGGCACCGAGATGCCGATTCCGATGAAAACCTTCTTCATCACCCCATACTTCTCCTGGTTCACCCTACCCTTGATCCATTCCTTTGACAACCGAAAAGGCATCCGCATATACTTCGGGGTGAAAAGGAGCAGCATCTCCAACATCTCCATGAAAAAGCCTGCCTCATACCATTTCGCTTGATGACGCTTGGTGATCAGAATCGTTTGGATCACGAATAAAAACGGAATCAATAACAGGTTGAACAGATGAAAATGCGGATTGGAAAATAGAAAAAAGGTAAAGGCCAATAGAAAAATCGGAAGCGTCCATATCCAGTCGAATACTTGCTTTCGAGAAAAGCGTATAGGAATGCGTTGCCTAGCCTGCCAAATAAAAAGACCATACAAGCCGATTACGAACAATAGATAAGAGATGCCAAATCCTTTACCGTAAAACATCCAGTCAAACAGTAAGCCGATCCCAAATGCCCCCAGCAATAGCCACTGTAAGCCTTTTTGTTCTTGCGTAACATCAGCCACCTTTTTCACTCCTTACTCATGCTTTTTCCTTAAAAAAGTCAAGAGCAGACTCCAATAAGGAGCTGCTCTTGTAAATACGCGCGCATCTGGATAAATGTTACATTTTTGGTTAGGTGTATCTATTTTAAATTCTGGGCAATCATCAGTAAATCTTTTTTCGTCAGAACAGGATTCATGGCAACCACTTCGATGAGTCTATTCTTGTCCTCTTGATAGACCTTTACGACCTTTTCTTCGGTTCCATCCATTAGCTTGCCAGCTATATACAGTCCCTCATAGTTTTGCACTTTCACTTTTTCTACGATGGCATCCTGTCCTGCTTCTTCCTCGATGTATTTCACACCTTCAAAATTCGTGATGGCGATGTATACGTCCCCGTCCCGCTCTTTTCCTTCACTCCCTTTGTACAACGTATAGACTCTATCAAAATTTGACTTAGGAGATACCTTTCGCACAACGATTTGCTTCTTCTCGTTCTCTGCTTCCTTGTACATTTCTTCGAATAATTCTGCTTGGCTATAATCAAATGGGTAATTTACATGCCCATTTACAAATTTGTAACCACCCGCTAGCTCAGCTGGTACCTCATAAAAGCTCCCCACTTCTTTCTGTAGTGGCGGTGTGGATTCATGAATAACAGGAATATAGGTGAAAGAAACACGTTTTTTCGGATTGTCTGGGCCAGCCATGTATACAGCTGCTCCCTCTCCTGGCTTAAGCGAATCCCTTACATCTTGAAAACTCTTCCAGTTTCCAGATTTACTTTGCGGTTGTGGAGTAGCAGTCTGCTGCACTTTTACAACGGCTTCCCCTTTTTCATTCTTCAATTCGTATACCTTCATGGCTGCATAAGCGGATGTTCCCCCAAACACAAGAATCGCTGCGACAAGTAATCCCCATCTTTTTTTCACTTGCTTCCCCTCCGACCTCATTTTTTGTTCCTTCATTTTTTGAAGAACCTGTTCCTTGACATCGAAATCATCGGCGGCGGCAGTTAACTGTTGTTTCCAATCATCGGGTTGCTGAGATCGAGTCATGTCTATCACCGCCTTCATTCACGAGCATGTAGAATTTGCACTTTTTCAATGCCCGTTCATACTGTTTGCGCAGCGTAGCTGGCTTCGTATCAAACAACAAGGCCAGCTCGTCGTAGCTTCGGTCTTCCACCACACGCAAAATCAGGAGATTACGCTCCTTTACAGATAGCTTTGCTATTGCTACATGAAGAGGGTTGTTCAAATACTCCGTATCTTCTACCTTCTTTTCTCCCTCATGGCGACTGACCGTCTGAATCCCCGCTCGCAAAAAAGTGAACACACGATTCAGCTTCGCTCTGTTTAAGAGGTTCAGACAATGATGATACGCAATCTTATACATCCATGCCGAAAAAGAAACAGTGTGCCGATAGCTGTCCAGCTGCTCGAATGCTTTCAAGAAAACCTCCTGGACAGCATCCTCCGCTTCCTGTCGGTGTCCCAGCATGTGATAGCAGTACACGAACAACGGCTTTTGCATCGCATCGATGATCAAACCAAATTGGTCGATATCCCCGGCTCTGACCTCCTTTAGCGCTTGCTCCATTTCGTTATGATCCAATCCCTCTCACCTCCGATTCGCACGTATAACAAACAAAGGCGTCATTTTGTGACACGATTTGGAAATTTTTTAACCGAATACTCCCAACAAAAAAACCTCTTCAACTCATGCGCAATATCTGCACAAGTCAAAGAGGTTTCTATTACTCTTAATCACCAAATACTAGCAAAAGGCCTTAGTCGTCACATTTCTCCGCTTTACCTTCAGCGAGTGCCGTCTTAAACGAAGATCCACAGCCACAAGAAGCGACTGCATTCGGATTCTCGATGGAGAAGCCTCCGCCCATCATCGATTCCTTGAAATCAATCTCTGTACCTTTAATGTATGGGTAGCTGTCCTTGTCGACAACAATTTTCACACCGTTTTGCTCGAAGGTCTCGTCGCCTTCTTTTATCTCTTCGTCCCAGCCCATCCCGTAGGTAAAGCCGCTGCAACCACCAGTTCTGACACCTACCCGTAAAAACACATCGGGCTTACCTTCTGCTGCCAGCATTTCTTTTACTTTCAGACTGGCGCGCTCTGTCAATGTAATCATGCTTCTTTCCCTCCTTCACAGGCTCATTATTCCTGCACTTGTTACAACCAGTATATTCAGTTTACTAAGAAACGCTTCTTCCCACAAGGTTCCCCTGCACTTTACGCGTTCATTCTTTTCAAAATAAAAAAGAAGGGTTTCCCCTTCCTATGCAAAATGTGCATTGTTTTCCATTAGATAAAATCTATAAGCTTTCTTCCGGTTCCCTGCCTTAGACAGACTATGATCGATCTGGTTCAGTTCGTTGTGTAGTTGATCAATTTGTATACTGTATTCGAGGACATCTGGATGATCTAACCCAAACTCTAACCCCATATATACCATACGCTGTCGAAGGAGTTCGATTTTCTCGAGCAAAACGTCCCGCATTTGAAGCTCCTCCTAGTAATAGATCAGGCTTTCTTACTATATTTTACAAGAACAGCTAGAATTTCGCAAACAAAAATTCCTTTATTTCCGAAAATATACCAAAAATACGACGGTAATTGTTATATTTTTACATCCACAACTTCCTTCTAGAGAGTTGGAGAACTTATGATATTGTTCGTACTTACCAAGAGGTTTATAATATAGGTGCTCTTGTTGCCCGAGATTTACTCTATTCCTAAGAGCCTTTCCACTCCCATGGAACGAATATCGATTGGGTATGACTGGATTAAAGCTCTTTCATCTAAGAACCATTGACTTTGAAAGGAAGTGTTTGGAATGGCGCTTGAAACGATTGCCATACAAGACAAATCTCTCGCCGGAATCGCAGAAAAAGTTATGCATGGCGAAAGACTTACCTTGGAAGACGGTGTCACCCTTTTTAATTCCAACGATCTTTTGACGATTGGACAATTGGCTAACGTTGTTAACTATCGCAAGAATCAGGATAACGTTTACTTTTTGCAAAATCTGTACATCAACCCAACGAACGTATGTGAAGCTCATTGCAAATTCTGTGGCTTCCGCCGCGATGAAGGGGATGAGGGTGCCTACACGATGAGCACAGATGAGTTGCTTCATTATGTAGAAACTCGCTTCCATCCAGGTATCCGTGAATTCCATATCGTAGGCGGACATAACCAGCACAAGCCATTTGAATACTACCTCGACACCATTCGTACCTTGAGAAAAGCGTACCCGGATGTAACGATTAAATCGTATACAGGTGCAGAGATTGAGTTCTTCTCCCGCATTTCCGGTCTATCCATCCGCGAGGTTTTGCAAGAGCTGATGAAAGCTGGTCTTCAAAGCCTTACAGGTGGTGGCGCTGAAATTTTGACTGAGCGCTATCGTATGAAAATGAGCCCGGAAAAAGCAAGTACAGACATGTACCTGCAAGTACACCGCACGGCTCATGAGTTGGGCTTGAAAACACATACCACCATGCTGTACGGCTCCATCGAGACATTGGAAGAGCGCGTGATTCACATGCTCCGCCTGCGCGAGCTGCAAGATGACACAAACGGCTTCATGGTGTTCATTCCATTGGCTGTTCAACCGATCAAAGCAACAGCTGGTATCAAACGCCGCAACTCTGCCATTGATGATTTGAAAACAATGGCGATCAGCCGTCTGATGCTCGATAACTTCCAGCATATCAAAGCATACTTCATCAACATCGGTACCCAGCTCACACAACTTTCTCTGCAAATGGGAATTTCCGATGCTCACGGAACCTTGATCGAGGAGCGTATCAGCCACTCAGCCGGTGCACTTACCCAACAAGCTCTGACTGTTGATGAGTTGGTTTGGTTGATCAAAGGCGCAGGAAAACGTGCGCTGGAACGCGATACCTTCTACAACGTAATCAAAGAACATTAATCAATAAAAAAAGCTGATGCTCCCTATCACTTGGGCATCAGCTTTACTATTTTGAAACATGCACGGTTGATCATGCTCCCCAATGAACATCCTAAGAGAACAACCTAAAGAGGAAAATCTGCATTCAGCAACTCTTCTTCCTCACGTAATTTCTTCTTGATTTTTACCAGTAATTCATCGGCTGTTGGAGCTTGTACCAATGTGCCGTTTACGAGCGCGAATGGCTCCATGTAGCATTCACCGCAATACCCCAGACAGCCGTACTCGAGTACGTCCACGTCCAGATCAGGATCATTTTCCAATGCATCCACGACGGATTGCGTATAGGAGGAAACATTGCTCGCGCAAAATTCTACTAGTGGTTTCATCTATTGTCACCTACCGATTATTTCGACATCATCACGTACTTTATTGTACCGCGACTTTGATAAAAATCCAGCGGAGAAAACGGGAAAAAGATTCTGCTTGCATTTTTAGTGAAAGAGACTAAAAATAGAGTGGGTGCTGTAAAAAACGGACAGAAGAAAGGACTAGACCTTCTATGAAACGACTTGTGATCCTTGGAGGAGGATACGGGGGTCTTCGTATTATTGAGCGAGTCCTGTCCCCTGATTTACCAGATGACGTGTTTATAACCCTCGTAGACCGTATGCCGTTTCATGGCTTGAAAACAGAGTATTACGCTCTGGCGGCAGGTACTACACCGGAATCTCACCTGCGTGTTAATTTTCCAAACGATCCACGCCTGACCGTCAAATACGGTGAAATTGCTGGTGTGGAATTGGACGAGCAGGTCGTCAATTTTGCTAACGGGGACACCCTCTCCTACGATTGGCTTGTAATCGGATTGGGTTGTGAGGATCGTTACCATGATATCCCTGGTGCTGAACAATTTACGTGTTCGATTCAATCCATGGGAGCTACCCGCAACACATACATGGCAATCAATAATGTGAACCCATACGGCACGGTTAGCGTTGTGGGTGGTGGTCTTTCCGGGGTGGAAATGGCTGCTGAGCTACGCGAGAGCCGTCCCGACCTGAATGTACGCATCATCGACCGCGGTCAAAGCATTTTGAGCCCATTCCCGAAAAAGCTTCAGGAATACGCGTCTCAATGGTTCATTGAGCACGATGTACAGCTTGTTTCCATGGCGAATGTCACTAGCATCGAGCAAGGGATCGTGTACAACCACAACCAGCCTGTTGAAAGTGATGTTATCGTATGGACAGCAGGTATTCAAGCGAACAAAATCGTGCGCTCTCTGCCGATCGAAACAGATAACATCGGACGTGCCAAACTAAATCAGTATCATCAAATCCAATCCCATACGAACGTGTATGTGGTAGGTGACTGTGCAAGCACCATCATCGCGCCAAGTGCACAAACAGCTGAGATCCAGGGTGATCAAATTGCCTTGATGTTGAAAAAAGACATCAAAGGTGAGGAGTATCCAGCTTCATTGCCTGCTCTCAAGCACAAAGGCTTCCTCGGTTCCCTCGGCAAAAAGGAAGGCTTTGCCAGCATGGGGAAAATGTCTCTAGTCGGTCAGATGGCTCGTGTCATCAAGAGCGGTCAGCTATGGATGTACAAAAAGCATATGGGATAAAGCACAAGCCTGTTGGCCGGATGGTCTAACAGGTTTTCTTTTTGTATCATCTAAGGAACCTGGCTGATCATCGAGGCTCTATCGTCAAATAATTCACACAATAAAACAACAAAGCTTATTCCAGACTTTCTTTTGGAATAAGCTTTTTGCTTAGATTTATATCAAATCCGTTTATAACGCGATAAGAATGACTCTACATCATTGTACAGCCCGCCCTGATTGGCATATTTCACGTAATTTTTGACTGTTCGCAGCCAGTCAATGGTAGAAGGATGTGTGGATGCAATGGATTGCTTCAAATCATTCATCTGGATTGGGCGTTCAACACCCGACTTCATAATTTCCGCGATCACCATTTCTGTAGCAATCTCGACGACATTCTCGATGTCTGCCCCAGAATACAGGTCCGTTTCCTTGGCTAACCAGTCGTAATCGATCTCAACCACTGGACGTTCGGCCAGCTTGATTTGAAAAATGGTCTTCCTCGCTTCTTCATCTGGAGGTGAGACAAAAATCATCTTGTCGAAACGACCCGGACGTTTAAAGGCAGGGTCTACATCCCATGGCATATTGGTCGCACCGATGATGAGCATCTTATCTGTGCTGGTATCAATCCCTTCGATCTCGGTTAAGAGCGTATCAACAACTGTCCGCATCGTATTAGACGAAGCACGGCTGCGATTGTAACCGAGCGCATCCATTTCATCGAGGAACAGGACACTCGGCTTGTTCGCTCTCGCAGACGAGAAGATCTCTCGGAGGTTTTGCTCACTAGCGCCGATATAAGGATCGAGAATATCCGAAATATGTATGGGCACAAAGCGGGCACGGCATTCCCCTGCTGTGGCTTTGGCAATGAACGTTTTCCCGCATCCTGGAGGCCCATACAGGAGGATTCCACCCCCTATTTTTTTCTTGAAGAGCTCGAACAGTCCAGGAGACACAAACGGCTTGATAATTTTCATATGAATGGCATTCTTCACTACAAATCGTCTTCGGCTACTTGCATATACCCTGTCAGCGCTTCGTGCTTTTCTTTTTTCTTTCCGTCGATCATGCTCATATAAAACTGGTATTGCAGTACGGTTGAGTCCATTGGGTCTAGGCGTTTCGCTTCTTCCATCAGCAGCCTGGCCTTTTTTAGATGGCCCGTCTCGTACATCAAGAACGAATACGTAGCAATGATACTCGGTTCGCTGGGGTTTAAGGACAACGCAAAAAGCATCGCCTGCTCCGCTTCATACCATTCTTTTTGCTGTATCAGAATCAGTCCAAGGGTATTATATACATATTCTGTGACCAAGCCCTCATTGATGGCGTATGTACAAAGCTCATAGGCTTCTTCGTAATTGTCCAGTTGGTATTCACAATATGCCATCATATACAGCAGTCTGGGATGCGTTGCGTTTTTGGCCAATACCTGCTTAAATTGTTCTCTTGCCTGTTCATAGCGCCCCATCTCATAGTAGTGCTCGCCTAGCTGATAGAGGACAGAACTCTCCAAAACTTCAAGATCCATATAATAATGGCACTCCTTTTACTATATAAGCCACTTCGAGCATCCTGCCTACGAAAGAGCACCCAATAGCTGTTTGGAGCATTGGCTGTATTGTGGCATGGATTCCTTTATGAACCTTATATCTTCGTTCCATTAAAAAGTAATACGCAATCCCAATCCATGTCCCTAAAAAAAATCGGAGTATCCCTAGTGGTAAGACGAAATAAAGAATAATTCCCACTGCCAAAATGATGCTACGCAACAGAGGGTTAGCCCGTAACCATACTGCATTTTGCATCCCCAACACAAGCGCGGGTAAAAAACCACCAATCATACATGCATACAGATAAGAGGTCAGATTGTACGATTTGGTTTCATAGTTTACACCAGGCTTCAGACTCGGTTGAAACAATTCTGGATTCATTCATTCACACTCTTTCTTTAACTAATCAACCAACTCAGGCTGGAAGCGCTGGGCCAATAATCGGGTCGCTCTCGCAGGATCAATCTCATACACGAGCAGTTCCTCGCTCCCTGAAGCTGCGACACACAGTCGTTCCCCCGTAGGCGAAATCAAAGCCGTCGTCACCTGTTGATTCGGAATCGCGTAGTTCACGCTGGCAAAGTAGATGTTGTTTTCCAAGCTTCGGCAAACCATTGCCCCGTTGTAAAAATCGGGATTGCTGACTTCCCCTGTAAACATCGGATGGAAAACGATGCTTGCCCCGCGGCGTGCCGCCCACCGTACCGTCTCTGGATACCGCCATCCTTCATGACAGATGACAATTCCAAAAGCCACGCCTTCCATTTCAAACAACTGGCGCCCTTCACCAGGAACATAATCGAACAGATCCTCATCTGGATCAATCTGATTTTTGATTTGCATCCCGAGGTCTTCTCCACTTTTTCCGATGACAAAGGCGACCAGATGATACCCGCGCTCATCCTTCCATTCTATCGGCAAAATCACGGCGAGCTTGCATGCCTTTGCCATCGCACGAATCTCCCCTAGTGCTCCCAGCTGAATCTGGTGATCGTAGGCTTCCACTTCATAGCCTACTCCTCGCAGCCCCGGAATGACGGATTCAGGAAAGCAAATCAGATCGCAGTTGTTGTTGGCGGCATTTCTCATCTGCTGCTTAATGATCGCAAGCCCCTCCGCCGCTGATTGGGGAAACCTCGTCTGGGCCAAACCTATTTTCATGGGTAGATACCTCTTCTATGTTAGATTTCCTTTTATCTTTGTGAAAAATTCAAATGTGTCAGCCTGTTCGGGCAGAGCAGACACCTGTGCATCCCCTAGCTCGAGGATGGTCCACGAGCCATTTTCCAGCTTTGCGATGTCCATGGTAAAAAAGCGGCTCTTAATTTTTTTCGCTACCTCTAAAAATGTCTGGAGGTCTGGCGGCGTATCGTCATATTGTCCTTCTTCCCAGTAATTTGCCATGTACATGGGTTCGCCATCCAAAAAGAAAACGCGATATTCCTGAGATAATGGCATGTTGCTCTGCGAGTGATGGGTCAAAAATTGAAGCTTCACAAATTCTCGAAAGACGATTCCCTCATTCAACTCATCCTGCTGCAGCTCCAGAAATCGATTGGTCACTTGCTGTACCTTTTCTTTATCGGAAGCATCGGGGATATAGCAAGCCTCATTCCAATCGTGCTTTCGAGATTTTACAAAATCTTTGATCATAATCGGAGACTGACCAAATCTATTTACGATCCGATGCACGCTCTCAAATGACGCGTCTATCTCTTCCTTATACAGCCAGACCGAAAGCGGTGTGAAATCTTTGATGACTTCATAAGATTCAGGCAGGTAATGGCAATGCGCGTACTTTTCGGGTGTATTGATTAACTCTATATTTTGGGCTAGCAGGGCGTTGTACAATTTTTGGTACAGGAATGGTTTTAGCATCCATCCCCTGTAGATAGCCGTTACTTATTCAGGAGCGGGTTGTATTTGTTTCACAGCCGCTAACGGGTTGTCATGGTATATCAATTGTTCCAAGCTGATCAGATGAATGTCCAAGCAGAGTTGTTTTGCACACGTATACTCATATTCGTAGGTTTCATCGACTTTGTTTTCTTGAAATGGCTGGCTGCAAAATAAGACTTTCATCTGCGCGATCCTCCTCCAGATGCTAGAGAAAAAGTAAGAAAAAAACAGGGATTTCTACATCCTTCCATTATACAAAATAATTCTTCCCATGCAAAAAAACCGTCAAGATAAGTCCTGACGGTTTCCTCATTTTGCTGGTTTATCGCTTTTGGACACGTAAAACAGGTACTTTTTTCGGTTCAAAGGTGTCTGCCAACACCTTCTCATGGATGACATTCAGCTTGAGCAAACTCGAAATTTTCCCGGTATCCGCCTTCGACATGAGGCGCCAAAGCGAAGGATCTGGCAAGGCGTTGTAGAGGCGATCATCATTGTATTCTCGCCGCTCCTGATAGGAGATCAGCAGCTTGTATTCGCCTTCCTCTGCGCTGCCTGCTTCGCTGTAAGCTTCAATCAGTTTCCCCCGCAGCTCGTTCAACTCTTCCTCTACCTGCTTTTGAATTTCCTTCAACTCGTAGTAGCGAGCAATCGGTTGGTCCATCCGCTCTTCCTCCTTTGGTTACCCCTGTACCCAAAATCCATATGAGAAAAAGTCGGTTGGTAGAACCATTCGCTGGTAACGAAAAACAGCCTCCTTTTTCATTTCCGTCATGAAAAGGAGGCTGCGTATCAAGCTCTACAATTTTTACTTTTCAATCATCGTGTTGATCGCTTCACCCGGGTGTTTTTTCAAGAAAGTAGAATACTCTACTTCCCATGGATTCCATTTGCCGTCACCTTGGTAGCCCCAAACAGAATTAATGCGGGAAACGGTATCTGTGTTGTTCATACCTACAAGTCGTTGCTCTCCTACCAGCTCAAATGTACCGTTCGCATCCATATCGACTGGAGTCAGAGAACCGAATGGATAGGAGAATACAGAAACAGCATCTTCTGTTGGCTGTACTTTGCCTGCTTTGTCATACAGCTTGGCAGCTACGTATACATCCTGGTTGGCACTCACATCAAGCGTCAGCGGCTTATCCAGATGGGAGCCTTTGCCTTCTACTTTAAAGCCATCTACGAATTTCCCCTCGTACCGGATTCCTTCGTTTTCCTTTTCACCAAAAATCACGGCTGGCTTGTTGTTTTCAAAAGTAGCGATTACGTGGCTGTAAACACCGCCGCTTCCACCAGTCGCTGTTTTAACGAAGGCATCTGCAACATGATCACCCGTGAAGTCTACGAGAGTCAGCTCGCCTTCATAGCCGCCCAGCTCTTTGATATCCGTTTGGCTATAAGCGCCGGATTTTCCGTCTTTCACTACGATGTTCATATTGGAAGCATAGATGTCATCTGCTTTTTCCTTTTGGCCGACCAGATATACGATGTCATCCTTTTTATCGCCATTGACGTCAGCCGTTTTTTGATCGATCACATAGGTGTTTTTGTCGAGTTTCAGTTCAGCCGCAGCCGAGAAAAGCTTTCCTTTTTCAGAGTCTGCGTGAGCTACTTGTGTATTCATTGCAGAAAATCCAGCTACGCCTACAACCCCTGCAAGCAGCAAATATGTAACAGGCTTCATCCATTTTTTATTCATCGTTATGGCCTCCACTAAATGGTAAGTTATTGGTTACATTTACTACTATAGGACGACGCCTGTTCCATTTCGTTACAAAAGGTTTACGAATGATATACAAATAGTAAACAGCCCATTACTTGACGTTTTCTAACACACTTTTGATAATGGCTGGCGAGTCTTGACGAATGTTCAGATTGTAATGCTGTCTGACTGCCTGATAGACGGCATCTACGTTTTTGCTGCTTTTATTTTTGCGATAGGCAGCCACTTGCTTGGCAAACTTCGGATGGTGGATGAGATCACGGCTCCAGTCCCATACGCGAGGCTTCATCGCATCCTTGCGTGCCAACTCCAGCATCTTTGGGAAACGCGGAACGAAATACTGAAAAATTTTCCCCCTTGCATTCTGGTATTCCTTCGTTTCATCGATGGAGTACTCTCCGTTGTCCTTATATGGTTTGCCATTCACAAGGATGAACCCACGGAGTTGAACAGGCAGCATGCCATCTAACAGCTTGACTTGGTAATACTCCCAACCCTCGGCCGTCTTTTTCCCCGGCAGAACGAGCGTGATAAAGTGAAACAAGCGTTCATAAGCATATTCCTGCCCGTATTCGTTCGGACCAGGGTCCATGCTAAGTGGTGACTTCGGATAAATGTATCCTTCTTTATCGACTTCAAATCCAGGCAAGCCTACCTCGACTGCCCACCGAACGGCAACATTCTCCGAGTCCTTCAGGTCAATCCCCCCATGATAGGGTCGGGTTGCTCCAAACATCCGGTAGAGTACCGTTGCGACGAATTCCTTCGTTGCCATCTCATCATCAATTTCGTCTGGCATGACGTATCCAGCCTGAATAAGTGGCTTCAGGCGAGCATCCATATGGATTTGGGCACGACTTTGGATTACTTGTTCGTCTTCACTTGTTAGACGCTTGAGGCTCCTGATTCGCTTGTCCAGCTCATCCAGATTCACATCTGCGGGATAAGCTGGGGGAAGTGTTCCGATAAAATCGTACACATTCCATAGAAATCCTTTTTTCGAGGTTTGAAATTTCAGGTTATAAGAGTAGTACATTTTGTTTAGTGATTGTGGATCACCACCACCATGCATGTCCGAGAGAAAGTCACCAGACGAATAGGGACGCACCCCTACTGGAAGCGGTTGCGGATTCGTAATAGAGACCATCTGTTTATTCAAAAACAAGTACTTTTCCGGATTCGGCGGTAGCTTGTATGTAATCTGATAGGTAGCTGCTTCTGCCTGCATTTGAGGCAAGGGAGCAGTTAACATGACCGCAAAGCAAATTGTACATGCCAGAGCACCGATCATCATTCTATTCCTATTCATTCCAAAATCATCCTTTTTACATAATACTAATTAGATGAAAAAATGAACAATGTCGTTTCTCACAGATAAAAAAAACGACCAGGCTCATGCATCTGGTCGCTGTAAAAAATGTTTGTCGTTGCTCTTATGCTGTTATTCGGCATCGGCTGTAGAAGCAATCGGCTGCACACCCATGTTCTCCAGCTTTTCATAGATATCCTTTAATTTCGGATTTCCCTCACCGACAATTTCCCCGGAAATTACGACAAGCGGATACCATAAATCTTCCTCGATAATGCGATTCGCCCAGCTTTTGTCATCGTCTGTCTGCGGCTGTTGAAAGTCGCTATAAACGATGCGGATGCTGTCACTCCCATATTTGCGAGAGAGTGCCGCCTCCAGCCACTCGGCTGTTTCCTTTGCAGATGGCAAATTGACGCAGCTTGCGCACAATTGCTCTGTCCCAAAAACCTTGATATCGACAGTCACTATATCCGCCCTCCCCCGGGTCAGCTAGCTTAGGACAATGCTTGTTCCAGGTCCTCGATCAAGTCCTGAACATCTTCAATACCAACAGAGATGCGCACCAAGCCATCCGTAATGCCCAGCTCAGCACGGCGCTCTGCCGGGATAGATGCATGTGTCATGCGTGCAGGTACGCTGATCAAGCTCTCCACTGCACCCAGTGATTCAGCCAACGTGTAGTATTTTACCTTTGCCAACACTTCGTCAGCACGCTCTGCGCTTCCTACGTCGAAGGAAATCATGCCACCAAAGCCACGCGCTTGCTTTTGAATCAGCTCATGACCGGAATGGCTGGACAGTCCAGGGTAAATGACGCGTTTGATGTCACTGCGCTCAGACAGCCATTTTGCTATCGTACGTGCGTTGTGCTCATGCTCTTCCATCCGAATTCCCAGCGTCTTCATACCGCGCAGCAAGAGCCAAGAATCTTGTGGCCCGAGCACTCCGCCAATTGCATTTTGCACAAAATGGAGGTCTTCGCCCACTTGCGCATCTTTTGCTACGACCAGACCTGCTACTACGTCGCTGTGTCCGCCCAAATATTTCGTTGCGCTATGGAACACGATGTCAGCACCGAGATCCAGCGGATTTTGCCAGTATGGTGTCATGAACGTGTTGTCTACCACGAGCAGCACGCCTTTTGCTTTCGCGATGCCTGCCAACGCGCTGATGTCGCTTACTTTCAGCAGCGGGTTTGTCGGTGTTTCCATAATGATTGCTTTGGTTTCCGGGCGAATTGCCGCCTCTACTGCTGCCAGATCACTCGTGTCTACATAGGTTGCTTCCAGACCCATACGGGAGAATACACGTGTAACGACGCGGTAAGTACCACCGTATACATCGTCACCTACCACGAGATGGTCGCCTTTGTTGAACATGGAGAGGATGGTAGAGAGTGCCGCCATACCAGAACCAAATGCAAAGCCACGAGCGCCGCCTTCGATTTCTGCGATGTATGTTTCCAAAGCGTGACGAGTCGGGTTCCCGGTACGGGAGTATTCGAAGCCCTTGTGAACGCCAATTGCTTCCTGTTTATAAGTACTTACCTGGTAAATTGGAACGGATACGGCTCCTGTATGTGGATCTCCATCGATTCCGCCGTGGATCAGACGAGTTTTGATACGCATCTTAAATTCCCCCCTGGTAAATTTTCTTGCTTAGATAACGTTCGCTGCCGTCAGCAAACAGTGTAACGATATTCGTCCCTGGAGCAGCTTCTCTTGCTTCGCGCAGTGCCGCTGCCATAGCTGCACCTGAGGAGCTGCCTACGAGCAAGCCTTCCTTGGCAGCCAGCTGCTTGACCAGATCGAATGCTTCCACATCGAGAATCGTGTGAATAGCATTGAAGTAGCTCGTATCCATGAATGGAGGCAAAAACTCCATGCCGATCCCCTCTGTTTTATGCGGGCCGGATTCTCCCCCATTCAAGATGGAACCTTCTGGCTCGACAATTACCGTTTTTACGTTTGGGTTTTGTTCTTTCAAGTAACGAGCAGCACCCATGAAAGTACCACCAGAGCCCGCGCCTGCCACAAATACGTTTACTAGGCCGTCCATTTGACTCCAAATTTCCGGACCTGTTGTTTTGTAGTGTGCGTCTGGATTTGCCGGGTTAGCAAATTGCTGTGGTACAAAAGCACCTGGAATCGATTCTGCGAGTTCTTTTGCCTTGGCAATTGCCCCCTTAATCCCCAACTCTGTCGGTGTATTGACGACTTCTGCTCCGAGGGCACGCATCAGCTCTTGCTTTTCCTCGGAAAACTTCGCTGGTACGCAGAAGATGACTTTATAACCAGTTCCTACAGCGGCCAGCGCTACACCAATTCCTGTATTTCCTGCTGTCGGTTCGATAATGGTACCACCTGGGGCCAATTGGCCATTCTCCTCTGCGGCACGAATCAACTCCATGCCGAGTCTGTCTTTTACGCTGCCTCCTGGATTAAAATATTCCAGCTTGGCGAACAAGCGGACACCTTCAGGGAGCTCAAATTGTGTAATTTCGACGATCGGCGTATTACCAATCAGTTCCTTCACATTACGAAATACGTTCACGAAGATCTGACTCCTTATATTGAAGTACTTGCTTCTTTCTTTTTCATTATAACATGCAAAGATTACAAAAAGTCCATGCTACTAAACTTCGGTGTGTCAGCGGAACTTCAAAGTGTCAACAGGGCATGTAAGCCATGGATTTCTCACCATGGTATGATTATAATAAAGGAGAGGTTGGAAAGGAGTGAATGTAACATGGATATCATGGATCAAGTACAAGAAGTTCTCGATAAACTGCGTCCTTACCTGCAACGTGACGGCGGAGACGTACAACTCGTTGATGTAGAAGATGGCATCGTGAAGCTGCGCCTGATGGGTGCTTGCGGTAGCTGCCCTTCCTCTACCATCACCCTGAAAGCAGGAATCGAGCGTGCACTGGTGGAAGAAATCCCAGGCATCAAGGAAGTTCAACAAGTATTCTAATCCAGTCACATCGACATGAAAGCAGCTACAGCAACCGCGTAGCTGCTTTTTTCATTTCCTCTTCCCCATTCCCTTTTCCAAAAAAGCTACGACGCGCTTCTCGTATTCCTCTGGAACTAACGGATAACTGCGGACGTGACCCGCTCGCGGTACGATCCAAATCTCGGAATCTTTGTCTTGCGTCAGCTCAAATAGTCGTTCGCTGTTCACCATGGGGATCGTCGTATCGCCTGTTCCGTGTATAAAAAGGATGGGTTTTTCCGCTTGCTTGACTGCCTGATACGGATTGACGTCACGCGGATTAGCTCCTAGCAATATAGGACACAAGGTAAGGATGAGCCAGTTGAATGGAAAGCGAGGCAGGCCCGTCCACTGCGGCAAGTTCTCAACCAAGTATTCACGCAAGGAATAGAATGGAGAATCCGCTACAATCGCAGTGATGCGTTCATCCACTCCTCCCACCATCAAGGAGGTTGCCGCCCCCATGGAAAATCCGACGAGACCCAGTGTATGTTCCGGCTTCTTGGCTGCCGCAAAATCAATGGCCCCCCGCAAATCCTGCTGTTCCCGAAGACCAATCGTAGTCAGCGCATCGCTGGACTCACCCGCATTTCGAAAGTCAAACATCAGGACGTCAAAGCCGGCATGAACAAGTCTTGCCGCTAGTGACAGAGCGGGAAGATGCGGTTCTAATCTGTTTTGGCTATACCCATGGGCGAAGACTACAGTACGTCCATTGGAGACTTTCCCATTTTTTTCAGCTGACAAGTACCATCCAGCTAACGAAATGGTCGTTTCCCTGCTCGAAAAAACGATGGATTCCACCTGTTCAATCCCAAAATCTCGGGGGATCATGTTAACCGGCTTTCGTACAGGATGCGTCAAGCGCCAGGTTACGTGAAACGACACGGCTACTGCTGCAATCAAGAGTAGCAATAAGAGTCCTGTGATTCCTACAAAGAACGTGTTCATATGGCAGTCAGAGGTTCCCTCCCACTTAGTACAGCTACGATGTTAGCAGCAGCCAGCCTCGCCATCTCCGCCCTCGTTTGCACAGTTGCACTACCGATATGTGGCAATGCGACTACATTTGGCAGCTGCAAGAGCGGGTTATCCATCGGGACAGGCTCGACCGCAAAAACGTCCAGGCCTGCCGCCCATATTTTTTTGTCTACCAACGCTTGATACAATGCGGACTCATCGACTGTCCCACCACGAGAAACATTGATAAACACAGCGGTTTCTTTCATGAGCGAAAATTGTTTTTCCCCCATTAACATGCGTGTGTCCTCTGTCAGCGGTGTAAGCAGAACGACGTAATCGGACTCTTGCAGAAGCTCCGCCAAATCAGCATACCGTGCTCCTGTCTCTTGCTCAGCCTGCGGTTTGCGATTCCGGTTGTGATACAAGATCCGCATGCCAAATCCTTTGGCGCGTCTCGCCACAGCTTCCCCAATTCGCCCCATCCCAATAATCCCCAGGGTCGAACCATATATATTTTGTCCAGCCATGAGGGTCGGACTCCACGATGTCCATTCCCCCTGCAATAAAAATCGATTGGCTTCCGTCAATCGGCGGCCTGTTGCCATCAATAAAGCGAAAGCCAAATCGGCTGTAGACTCTGTCAGCACATCAGGCGTGTTGGTTACGATGACCTCGTGTCGCCTGCACGCTTCCCAATCAATATTGTCGTAACCGACTGCCATGTTCGCCACGATTCGGAGTCGTTTTGTACGCGCCAGAAATTCCTCATCCACGCGTTCTGTCAGCATGGTCAAGACGGCATCTACATGTTCAATCTTTTCTAGCAACAACTCACGCGGGATCGGCGTATTTTTTGTCCATTGCTCGACCTCGGCTACTTTTTCAAGCATCGCGATCACTTCAGGATTGAGTTTCCTCGTAACGAAAACTTGTTGCTTGATCATCTTTTTTCCTCCACAACCAGTCAATTTGTGGAATGGATACGTCATAACGCTGTGCAATGAATAGGGGATACTTTCGAAGTCCGTCTTCCATTTTGGTTAGCTCGTCTTCCAACTGCGTTTGCCATGCTTGGATGTTGACTTCCTGGCGCTCTTCTACTGGCAGCTCCATATAGGTCTCCACGAGCCTCAAGAACCTGCCTGGGTAGAGCATGAGCGCATAAATCACGGCATATTCAGCTGGCTGTAGCGCAGAGACGCTGTTGTAGCCGTCGAGAAAGCTGGTCACAGCCTCTTCATTCCAGCCGTTTCGCTTTGTCTCGGCTTTGATCCACTGCCCCACATCACGAGTACGCATATCAAGAACCCAGTTCCATTCACCTGCCATTAGACGTACATCCTTCTCTTTCCATAGCATATACCCTTGATCAAAATTTTGGTAGGCTACTTTCCCGAGACTAGCTGTTTCCTTCACAACTTTATCGTATCCAGCATCCAACAAATATTGAACGGACAATTCACCAAGCTGAGTAATGTAGGTGAAGCAGGTCAACAAATATTCATCCATTGGCGCGAGCTCTACATTATCCTCATCCATCTCATCCCGGTACTCATTAAAATTCCGTAGCTTTTTACGCCACATACTCGGCCAGTTGCCAAGAGAGCTATAAGGGATAAACATCTTGTCAGATGAAAAATCACTCGTGGCCAGATGGAACTGTGCGAGTGATTGGCCACTGGCATAAAATGGATTGTCAGGAACCGCCTCCCGCACGCCTCTGTATAAATAGTAAAGCTGCTCATCATCAACGATGTGAGCCTGCCCGCTTGTTGTATTCACCAGCTTTAACAAGCGAATGTTTTGCTGTTGACTCAAATGATTTTTTACTTTTTCAATAAACTTGCTTTTGTATTTATATCCGGCTGGCGCCTCGAACATGTAGTAAAGGCCTCGATCCGTTTCCAGTACCTTGCTTGCCCCCGTCGTGCGATATCCCTGGAGTTCAAAACCGTACTTCTCCTGAAGAAGCTCTTTTTCTTCCATACAGTCGTTCACCCTCCTTGCATACTGCTCTTCTGGCATTGTATGTCGTTAGATCGGGATAGGTGCCTATCTGTATGCAGATACTAGATACATTCATGCCGACTTTCTGGGTGCTGAAAAGTCGACGTTTTGAACACGCACGTGAAAAAGGAGGAACCCCAAGCATGAGTGAGCATCCACTAAATAGTGAGAGTTGTCTGGACTTCGTTATTGAGCTTTTGGAAAAACGAGGAGTCAGTATGAACGACATTGCTGAAATTGTCATGTTCCTACAGTCAAAATATATCCCGGACATCACCTTGGACATGTGTCTGGACAGCGTTACTGCCGTCTTGAAAAAACGTGAGGTCCAAAACGCGTTGCTGACTGGGATTCAACTCGACATCCTCGCAGAACAAAAGCAGCTGCTTCCTCCGCTCCAGGCGATTATTGAATCAGACGAGCCTCTCTATGGCATAGACGAGGTACTCGCCCTCGCCATCGTCAACCTGTACGGGAGCATCGGATTCACCAACTTCGGTTATGTAGACAAGCTGAAGCACGGCAAACTCGCCGACCTCAACGACAAGCGTTTTGGTGTCCACACTTTTTTGGACGATCTCGTCGGTGCGGTCGCAGCAGCCGCCTCCAGCCGTATTGCCCACCGCCAGAAGCAGCAGGAAGAATGCGCAGAATCATAGGGAGATTCGTCGCTGCCATTCAGGCAAATCTTCGGCAATATGGGTAGGCGCAGCATGATGCTTGTCTGCTTCTTCGCGGGTGGAATAGCCTGTCAAAACGAGCAAGCTGTCCAAGCCGCTGTTGGCACCTGCCTCAATGTCCGTATATAAATTGTCCCCGACGATCAGCGTGTCAGCCGCAGCAGTACCAAGCTGATCCAGAGCATATCGGACGATGATGGACTCTGGTTTGCCAATCACGATTGGTTTGGTCGCAGACGCAACGGAGACGGCTGCCACCAGTGAACCATTGCCTGGGAACAGACCGGCATCCGTCGGCAGGGCTGCATCTGCATTTGTAGCGATAAAGGTTGCTCCTGCACGGATAGCGCGTGCGGCGATCGCCAGCTTTTCATACGTAAAAGTACGATCAATCCCAACAATGACATAAGCCGGATCTTCTTCTGTAATCACATAACCTGCATCCGTCAGCTGATCATGCAAGCCCGCCTCTCCAATCACGTAGACGCGTGTACCCGCTGGTGCTTGCTCTCGTAAATAAGTAGCGGTCGCCATGCTCGTGGTATATACGTCCCGAGCCTCTGCCTCTATGCCCATTGCCACCAGCCGTTCCGCCACGTGCTTTGCAGAGGCTGAAGAATTGTTGGTCAGGAACAAATACGGAATCTGATGAGTTTTTAAGTGGGTGATGAATGCTGCGGCTCCCGGAATCGCTTCTTTTCCCCGATAAATCGTTCCATCCAGATCAAGTAAATAGCCTTTATATGGTTTCACGTTGTTCCATCTCCCATCTGTTTCGTAAGCCGGTTGTACAAGCTCTCCCCTCTTAGTGTAAACCTTCGTCCTTTCTATCGCAAAAAAAGAGGACCCGATCGGCCCTCTTTTAACGAACAATGCACGGAAGTCCACTTATTTCTTGAATTTAACCATGATTGGCTTGCCGTCTTCTAGGTTCATTTCCCCTTTATGACGGACATACACGGTCTGGTTCCCTGGAAATGTCGGTGGATTTTCGGGATCAAAATCCCGCCAGTTTTTTTGCTTGCCAACTGCGTACTCCATGTATGGCGTCGCGTTGACAAGCACATTATTATCATCATCTGCCTGTACATCCGGCGGCAACTGCTCGATTTTTCCATTATGGATGCCGAGCTTCTTAATGACTTTGTCATGTTGGTAGTCATACGCTTGGATGACGACATCATTACCGTACACTTGCAAGCGCAGTCCTTGCTTGAAAGCCCCTCCATCCGGCGCGACTTTTTCGCCGCCGTCTGGACCGGCTGACATCCATCCCGTTTCAATCCCGCCCGTGTTTACGACGGTAAAACCGCGTTTGTCTCCGCCTTTGACTTTCTTTTTGCCTGCCCAGTCCGGTAGGTTCAGATCCCAATGGGTGTGACTCGTGAAGAAAACGACTTGTGGATAGTCTTTCAAGATGTCAAGGAGCTTGTCCACCTTCAGGTAATCGTTCATGTATGGATTTTGTTTGGAGCCGGAGACACTGTCTGGAAGCACATGGTGGGAGAATACGAAAATGGGCTTGTTCTCGTCCTGCTTGCTGTAATGCTTCAGATTTTCTTTCAGCCAATCCAGTTGCTCGTCGCTCATGTATACTTCATCCCACAATTTTGGATCGTGGTATTTCATGTATTTTTCTGTGCCGAGAAAGAGAAAGGGATATCCATTGATTTCTTTCTGGTGATAGACTTTGTCTTCTCCGCTGAATTCGTAGAAGTTATCGAACAACTCTTCTTCCGTTGTGCCGTTTGGCCAGCTACTTTGTGCAAGCGTTTGGGGATTCTTCCACTTCGGCACATAAAACTCATGATTACCGATGCTGTACCACACGTTTTCAGGGTGAGGATTTTTATCGAGTACATCTTGCACGGCTTGATATTCAAAATCATAGCCGCGAGGAGTAATATCACCGTTAATGATCAGCGCTTCGGAATTTGAATTTTCCTCATTGATGTCTTGCAAAACGTGATCAAAATCTCGGAGGTCTCCTTGGATGTCACTGATCACGTCAAATGTCATCGTCATCTTTTTCTCTTTTGCATGAGCGGAATCATCGACTGGAAGGATTCCACCCAACAAGATGGCAGAAGCAGCTATACTTGATACCATTTTTTTCATTACGGATCACTCCTCATCTGTTTTCGTCACGACACCCACCCGAATAACCAATATTATCCTGCTATCATTCCGCCTTTCTGTTGTTTTCCCTGTGTTTTGTTGTTTTTTACACCATAAATAGTAGATGTCCAACATAAAGAAAACGTTAAAACAACATTAAGATTGCGAGAATGTAGTAAAAGGGTACTTAATACCTGCCTGTTTACAGAAAAAAGGCACAGGATCCTAACCGAATCCTGTGCCGGGGAAATCTTGTAAACAAAAGAAAAAAATCCACCCGATTTGAGTGGACTTTCGTTATAGCTCGTTATTTCGCTTCCTTGATGTGGAACACGCATTTGTCTCCGCCTTTTGCCATGCACGTGGTTTGCTCGACATTGGCATTCAAGACCCGACGGAACAACGAGAGTTCACAGCTACACGCTTGGTTGAATTCACGAGCTACTTGCGAGATTGGGCAATTGAACTCCTGAATCCGATAGCCGTCTCCATTTTCGTCCTTTTCCCATTCCACCATGTAGCCTTTATCGTTTTGCAGCTCGGCTAGCTTGGCTACACGCTTTTCCAAGTCACCTTGCATGTGGGAGCGATAAGTCTCCTCCAAGCGATTCTCGCGGCGTCTAAATAGCATTTCTATTTTGGACAAACCATCGATTTCCTTTATGTCTTGTAAAAAATCTAATGTCAAATGAGAATAATTGCGCGGGAACAGTTCGTCTGCTTCCTGCGACAATGAATAAACATTCGTTGGGCGTCCCATCGCTTGGCGAACAAGCGTAGACTTGATCAAATTATCTCTCTCCAGGGTGTTCAAATGACGTCGAACCGCCATTTCAGTAATCCCTAGCTCGACGGCCATGTCGCTGACAGGGAGTGAACCTTTGACCTTGAGCATGTGCAGGATTTGATCACGAGTGGACGTTCCTTCGTTTGTCATACGTATCACCGTCCTTTCTCCCTATTGTAGTGGATCAAGACGTTTTAGTAAACAAACGAAAGTCTTTTGTATAAAATATCCGCTACCTAGTGTTGGAATGAAAACATTTTAAAACAGTTCTTTTTTCAAGAAGGCTCTCACCTGTGGCTCAAACTGACGAATGGCACCGGCAGCTTCTTCTACCAGGCTGTACATCTCATTGACCGGCACACTTGTATAATCATTAACCAGATGCTTGCGGAAATCAGTAACACGTGTCAGGATCAAAGCCTGTTCATCCGTGATGACTTGCTCATCCCGCAAAATTTCCACGATGTCGCTGTAGCTTCCTGGATCGCGCATAATGAATCCGTCGATCAGCGCGTTTCCGACATCCACTATTCCTTCGATAGACAAGTGCAGGGCTCGCTCCATCGCTGCAACAGCTACTTCATCTGCCAAAACCGCTTTGGCTCCTCGTTCGCTGAGCTTGTCCAACAGATCAAGCATACGAGACATATGTTCCAATACTTGGTCGATTCGTTTTGTATTCACGTCGTACATATATTTCTCCTTACTTTCGCTTTTTTGATTTGCGTTTTGAGTAGTAAACGGTAAACACAAATGTTAGCACCAGGACGAGAAGCACCAATTCCCCTTCCTGCAAATAGGAATTGCTCACCGGTTTCACCTCTTTTCATTCCTCAGTATACCAAATTTGTACGACCTGTCACGAATCACGTTCGTCTTTTGATCACGGGTGCTCATGTAGCTCCCCTACACTACACTCCGCTCCTCCTTCTACAGGTTCTCGCCACTTTCTCGGTGCTGAAAAGACGACTTTTTGATCGTTCACTTTATGTTACAATGATGGGGTGAATTTTTGCCGGCAAGCATAAGGGGAGGAACACACTGTGGAACGCGAATTGGCTCTGGAAATTGTGCGGGTAACGGAAATGGCTGCACTCGCCTCTTCTCACTGGATGGGACGCGGGAAAAAGAATGAAGCAGATGGAGCAGCGACCAGCGCCATGCGCGCCATGTTTGATACGATTAACATGAGGGGTACCGTCGTCATTGGCGAAGGTGAACTGGATGAGGCCCCCATGCTCTATATCGGTGAAAAGCTCGGTAATCCGGAAGCAGGCGGGCCTGAGGTAGATGTGGCGGTTGATCCGCTAGAAGGAACGACGATTGTCGCCAAGGGTCACAACAATGCCATGTCTGTTATCGCCATCGGCGACCGTGGAACACTGTTGCATGCACCAGACATGTACATGATGAAAATGGCCGTCGGCAAACGTGCTGCCGGACAAATCAACCTTTACGATCCCGTGGATAAAATGATAGAGGTTGTAGCAAAAGCAAACAACAAGCGCGTGCAAGATGTAACGGTCATTATTCAGGAACGCGACCGCCACCAGGCGATTATTGACGCCATTCGTGAAAAGGGTGCGCGAGTGAAGCTTTTTGGAGATGGCGATGTAGGTGCTGCGATTGCTGCCTGTCTGCCGCATACAGGGATTGACCTGTTCTTGGGTATCGGTGGTGCGCCTGAGGGCGTGATCAGTGCCGCGGCGATCAAGTGCCTGGGTGGCGACATGCAAGCCCAGCTCAAGCCGCAAAACGACCTCGAGCGCGAACGCTGCATCAAAATGGGGCTCGACAATCCGGAACAGCTCTTGACGCTGAACGATCTGGTCAAAGGGGACGACGCCATTTTCGCGGCAACAGGCGTCTCTGATGGAGAGCTGTTGCAAGGCGTGCGCTATCTCGGTGATGATATGGTGGAAACTCATTCGATCGTCATGCGTGCCCAAACCAAAACCATTCGCTTTGTCCGCGCTGTACACAATACCGAACACAAACCAAATCTTTTATGGAAGTAGAGGGATACCTATATGGCAAATGATTTGTTTTACTTGTACGACGAAGCTGAGGATACGCGAACGCGCTTTGTCAGCTTCACGGGCGAAGCTACACGTTTTGACCTCGCGATTACAACGACCAACCGTTTTTATGGGAAGGCGATTGTCATCAACATTCAAAATGGACGCTCCGCTATTATTGGACATGATGATCTGGAAGAAGAAGGCTATCTGGAATTCGCGTTCAACTTGAACGAGAGTGAAGCAGAAGAATTGAAATCATTTTTGGAAGCAGCTATTTAATTCACCAAAGGAAGAGCGATTGAGGGCTCTTCCTTTTTTTATTTGTAGCTCCCGCCCATTTCCTACTGGACAATGCTCCTTACAGGCGTATGCCTCGTATACTGCTACTGCACAGACAGATAACGAGAGGAGTGCGAATCGCATCATGCAATCTTATCCATACGACCAAAGCTCATACGATCAAAACTCATACGATCAAAGCTCATACGACCAAAACCAATACCATCAAACTCAATATGATCAAAACGAATACGATCAAAACCAATTTGTTCCCGCTCAATATGACCAACCACCTTATTACTCAGCAGACCAGGATTTTCGATACATTCCAGAAGATCAGGCACATCCAGTCTTTTTCCGAAGAAGACGAGGTCCTGAAGTCGTTGTCGTCCCACAGCCATATCCTTGGTGGGGATGCAATACATGCTGGCCTGGCTATTGGCCCACATGGGGCTGGCCTGGTTGGGGACCCGGTGGGTTTGGTGGTCCTGGTGGGTTTGGTGGACCCGGTGGTTTTGGTGGTCCCGGTGGTATTGGTGGACTCGGTGGTATTGGCGGACCCGGTGGTATTGGCGGACCCGGTGGTTTTGGCGGACCCGGTGGTTTTGGCGGCGGTTTTTAGAAGAAAAACGAAAAGAGCCCTGACATACAGGGCTCTTTTTTATGCTTCGGTTATTCTGAGTCATTTTTAGGATTCACGTTTCGGCGTATTTGGTCCTGTTGGGACTTTATCGCGTTCGCGATTGGGTTTCAATTGATTGGAACGGCGCTCTCGTGAGTTGGAATCCTTGCCGTTTTTATCGGGTCGATCCTTTTGAAACTTTGGCTTCTCCCCGCGCTCGTTTCTCCCTGCCCCATTGCGATCAGCGCCAGCATTGTTCTGGCGATCCTGTTTATTTTGACGCGGGTGATAGCGTCTGCGATCTTTTCGTTCTACAAAAGGCGAAGAGCCACCCTCTTCACGGGGGATGTCCTGACGAATATCAATGATGACATCAAAGCCAGATTCGTCATGCCCGCTCTGGTCGTCACCGTTGCCAACGTTTGCTTTTACCTTGCGTAAAACGAAGTACGGACAACCAAAATTGCAGAACTCATGCAGGTACTCATCCAAAGCGGCGATCCGCTGCTCGAACGGTACTTTGCGATTAGCGTCAGTATAAAACCCACGAAGACGAAGCTGACCATAGCCCCAGTCCCCTACAATATAATCGTACTTGTCGAGGATGTCGCTATAGCGCTCCTTGAACGCTTCAAGGTTCCAGCCGTCTCGATTTACTTCCATGACTTCATAAGTACCGGCTTGCGTGCGAATCAAACTCGCTTCCTCCTTACGCATGTATACTATGTCCATCTTATCATATTTCACGCAACATGAGCTAAATTTCCCACGATAACTGACCTGTGCCTTTGGACATTCTATCGTGTAGGGGGTGTTACCATTGAAAAAGACATGGTTGTATCCTGCGATTGCAGGGATTGCGCTCTTAGCTACTGGTTGTTACAACAATGCTGCGCCTAACTACACACATCCGAACAAGACGATGTCGTACCAGTCTGCTCCGCACGTTCGAAATTTTGATGGAATGCACGTCCGTAACTACGATGGCATGCGCTCGACAAACATTGACGGGTATCATCACACTCGTAATTACAATGGCACAAGCACCACAAATTTCGACGGCATTCACACCCGCAGCTACGATGGCATGCGTGACGGGCTTCATGTCCGCAACTACGATGGCATGGGACTGACCAACAATGCTGGGATTAACAACGGTGTCTATCCACATGGTACCTCTCCACGAGCAAATGTAAACAACTACAACGCCTTCACCAGCGGGATGAGACCGTACAATGCCTTTACGGATCATAAAGCTGGTATGGGTACGGGTACAGCAGGTGTTTACAATACTCCGACTGGAAGACACCATTCCATTTATCAACAGCATTCTTGGAATCGCGGTGGAGCAGGAGTCATGCAAACCGGAATGCCACGCATGGGCTATGCGCAGACTGACCGTCAGCATATGAAAACCGCCAGTGTAACAAACGTCTATGTAGACCGTGATGCATTGGCAAAAGCTGTAGGGAATGTCACTGCCAGTTGCCCTGGCGTTCAGCGTTCTACGGTCTTGGTAACGGATAAAGAAGTTTTTGTAGGTGTGCACACACAAGGAGCAGATGCGCACACAGCGAAAAAACAGGCAAAAATGAACGCTGAATCGGTTTCACCACGCTATTACAAAGTGTATGTTACCGATAATCCGAATGACATCCAAGAAATCGCTCGTGTAGCAAGCCGCTCCAGCAACGTGAGTACAGCACGTACAGAAGATGCGAAAAGCATTGAAACGCTTATCAAGCGTATGGGTGGAACATCCCATAACGTGAAGGCAACTCACAAAGCTACAACCAGTCGCTAAAGTCCTCTCCCCCATATAGTGAAAAACCCCCTCTTTTCCGCTCGTGTAGGGCGGCTGAGGGGGTTACTTATTATTGCGCTTTCGGCATGGATTCTTTCGCAATCGTTTCCTTCGCGGCACTCGCCTGCTCATGAGCGTGGTACGAGCTACGTACTAATGGACCTGACTCCACGTGACTAAAGCCACGCTTCATGCCTTCATCCTTCAAGTGAGCGAATTCATCTGGATGGTAAAATTTTTCTACCTTTAAATGCTTCTTGGTCGGTTGCAAATACTGGCCAATCGTCATGATGTTGACGTCGACAGAACGCAGGTCATCCATCGTTTCGATGATTTCCTCCATCGTCTCGCCTACACCAATCATCAGACTGGACTTCGTCGGAATGCTCGGCTGGAATTCCTTCGCCTTTTTCAACAGTTCCAGCGTCCGATCGTACTTGGCTCTTGCCCGTACGCGATCTGACATCCGGCGAACCGCCTCAATGTTGTGGTTTAGTACGTCAGGCTTTGCGTCCATGACCACTTTTAATGCATCCCAGTTCCCCATAAAATCGGGAATCAATACTTCTACAGAGGCAAACGGCAGTCGACGACGAATCGCACGAATCGTATCGGCAAAAATCTGTGCGCCTCCATCTGCCAAATCATCACGAGCAACGGAAGTAACAACGACATGCTTCAAACGCATTTGTTCTGCTGCTTCTGCTACACGTTCTGGTTCAGCTGTATCCAGCTCCGTCGGTAGTCCCGTTTTTACTGCACAAAACCGACAGGCTCGGGTACATATATCACCCAAAATCATGAAAGTTGCTGTACCGCTTGCCCAGCATTCATGAATGTTGGGGCATTTTGCTTCTTCACAAACGGTATGTAGCGTCTTCGTGCGCATGGTTTGCTTAAGCTCTTTAAAGCTGGCTAGTTCTGATCCTGAAACAAGGTTGATCTTGAGCCACTCCGGCTTGCGTTGCGTCATAGGGCTCACTCCTCATGTGACATCATGATACAAGACAATAACAATCTCCATTATAGAGGTTGGATTTCGGAGGGGCAACCTCTTTCCTCCCCCGGAAACAATTACCCGATCCGATGCACGGTATGACGGTTCTCTTGACGAAGCAATGGCTCCAGCATACGCAGCTCTCGTTCATGACAGGTGAAAAGAAACACTTGCTGTTCTTGTGCCAGCATCGCGACATAGTCAAGCGTTCGACGCAGACGCTCTTCATCATAATGGACAAAATGATCATCGAAAAACAGCGGCAATGGCTCCGACTGCTTGGCATGATGCACCAATGCCAAACGCTGGGCAAGGTATAGCTGATCAATGGTCCCCGTGGAACATTGGTCCTGTTCGAGCACCATTTGTTTGGTCGGCGAAAGCAAACGGATGGCAAATCCGTCACGGGGATCGAGTCTGACATCCCGATACGCTCCCCCTGTAATATGCTCGATGACCTCCGAAGCCTGCTGATTTACAGCAGGAGTGCTATCCCGTCTCCATTCCCCTACTGCCTCCTGAAGCATTTCCCGAGCCAGCTGAAGGGCATCCCGCTTATTTTGCAGCTGACGAAGTGCTGCCTGCGCTTCCTCAAGCTCATCAGTCGCGCGAGATAATGACAGGCTCTCATGAACCGCCATCTCCCCATTTCCTCTGGCCATTTGTTCCCGCAGCTCCTGCAGTCTCTCCTCAATCTCCACCATCTCGATACGTAATTTGCCTTGCTCTGTCTCAAGCGCGTTTTTCTCCTGATCAAGTAGGGTTCGAAGTGCCTCCCCCCAGCTTGCAGACAGATTAGCCTCCTGCTTCGTTTTCGCCATCTCGGATAGTAGCTGCTCAGATTGTTGCGTGCGCGTGCTTTTCAGTAGCTCTTCCCGTCTTTCCAAAAATGTATCCCAATTACTCGCCCCCCATTTCTGAACGAGTATGGCGAGTTCGGCATCGAGTGAAGCGATCTCTTCTTGTACTCTTTGACTTTCCTGTACCGTATCATTTTCTGCTATCTGTTTCGGTTCGCCCGTACTCTCTTTTACTCGCAGCAAGAAAACCCCAAAGCCGAACAGCAACAAAGCGGCAGTCACAGAAACTCCTCCCAGAACGGGATGTCCACTCACGAAGCCGATTACCCCGAGAACAGAGAATATCCCTGCGCCGCCCCACATGAGTGCAGCTCCCCGCTTCCTTTTCGCCTGATTGCCTTGGCGAGTCCTTCGTGATGCTGTACTTCGCGGACTTGTAGAAAGGGCCGATACAGCCAGTGACGCCAAACTAATATGCAATGCTTCTCGCTGTTTGAGCAATTGTACGCCTTTTTCATAATCGTGCTGTAAGGGTATGAGCTGGTCATCACTCTGTTGTACGACTACCGTCGGCATGTTTACCTGAGTGAAACCACCTCTTGCCTCTTCGTGAATAGCCAGCTCGGCTTCAGAGCGAGCCGTTTGCTCCCACCACGTCCAGTCTTGTTGACTGACAGGGGCATAGCTTCGTTGCCAGCGTTCCTGCAACGCTTTTGCTTGTCCGGTTGAGCGATCCAGACGCTGCTCCAATCTGCTGCGCCGCAGTTCTAATTGCTGACATTCTTCTGTGGCTTCCGCTATTTGCAGCGTCAGTTGGCTGATCGTTCGCCACGCTTCTTTTGCGTTTTCCTTCTCCTGCTCTTTTTGCGCCACCTTCGTAGCGGCTTTTCCCAAAAGTGTATTTTCGGCCCGTTCTTTTTTGCCGATGACCGCAACCTCCCGATCCAGCTCCGCCAAAATTTGTTGGACAGCCGGATTGGCTTCTTCCGCAGTCGTAAAAGTCGGAATCAAATGCTCAGCCGCCTGAAGCGGTTCCCTCCTGATCCACGTCAAATCCGTAAATAGACTGCGTGTAAGGCCCGTATGCTTTTCGATAAAATTCCGTTCCTTGCGTCTGTCTTCCAAATAAAGATCAGTCATTTCCGTCCATTCGGGGTCCAAAAAGAGGCGCGCATCCTCCCGTTCCTTCGTCAACTGACGATGGAGGCGATAGGTTTTGCCCGCTAATTTGTACGTAATGATCGTTTCGTACGCACCACTCTGCCACGGACGGTATTTTTCATATTCAGGCAAGTATCGCGCGGATTTGACGTAATCGCGCTTCATTCCATACAAGGCAGCGAAAATACCTTGTAGGATCGTTGATTTTCCTGACTCATTAGGGGCATAAAACAGATTGATGCCTGGAGCAAAACGAAAGGTAGCATCCTGCCATTTTCCGAAGCCCCCCAGCACTAGCTCCTCTATTTTCATCGAATGGTCCCTCCAATCCGCGCCAAAGCCTCTTGCTTGGCTAATCTGACGATTTCTCGCTCGTCCTCATTTTGCACACGGGACTCCGCCTCTGCCAGCTTGGAAAGCCATCTCCCCCAGACGCCACCCTCTGTGATCAGCTTGTCCTCATCCACATCAGGCCAGGTCCGGTCTGTCAGCTGCAGCACAAAAAAACGGGAAAATCGCTGTTGAAGGACGGACAATGGAGGCTGAAAATGCGCAGCACGTTCTCCAGTCAGCGTGATGTACATCATATCGGAATCCTTTTCCTCAGCGAGTTGTTGCTCCATCCGATCAATGAGCTGCTCAGTCGTTTCGACTCCATTCCCTTTGATATCCAGCTTTCTAATTTTGCGTGACTGGACAGGAATCGCCGTGAGCCGCAATCTGCCATCATGATCTAGCTCTCCATACAAAACATTACGTTCTCCCGCTTCCTTACTCGTCAATCCTTCTGGAGAGCCGGGGTAAGCTGCGAACGGTTGTTTTTTGACAGGATGTATGAATTGCTCCGGCTTGTGAATGTGTCCCATCGCAACATAGTCCATGCCCGTCTGTACGAGCTGCTGCAAGGTGACAGGCGCATACGGATGATGCTCTTCGGTACCTGAATCGGAAAGCACACTGGCATGCAGAACCATCAAATGATGGGCATACCCTTCCAATTTGCCTGGAAACGTCTCAAGTGGCGACTCGTACACATGTGGCTGCCCAAAGCCCCAGCCATAGATCACGCACGACTTTTCGGGAAATTCATACACACCCCACTCGGGTGTAAACCAGTAGACGTTCCCTGACCATTCCAACGTTTGATAAAGCGAATCTGCTCGCCACGGATCGTGATTGCCAGGTGCGATCACAACAGGGATTGGTGCGATGCTGGCAAAAAGATCACGTAAAAACATCGCAGTTGATCGTCTTCCCCCGTGGTATTCCAGCAAATCTCCGGCAATGAGCCAGAAGTCTGCTTCCTTTTCTCGGACGAGGTCACGGATTCTTTCCATCGTTTGACGAAAATCATCCTGACGCAGCTCGTAACGCTCCCCCAACATTTGAAGCGGCGCATCCAGATGGACATCCGCTGTATGAATAAATGACAGCACGATCAATTCCACTCCTCACATGAAACAGACGAACATACTTTCCCTTTATGATACAGAGGAAAAGGCTGGATGAAAAGCATCTGTCAGAACGAAAAAACTTCCGCCAGCAGTGACGGAAGTTGGGGGGATTTGGTTTTCACTTGAGCAAACGAAGGAATTCACGCATGAAGCCAGGCAAGTCTGGCCATGCATGTCCGGAAACAAGATTGCCATCGACATGGAGCGTTTCTGTTTGGTAGATCGCTCCGCACGCCTCTACATCGGGTCTGCATGCCTGGTAAGCTGTGATTTCACGTCCGGCTAAGTGCTCGCGAACGATGGTCAATACTTGGGAACCATGGCAGATGGCTGCGACTGGCTTGTTGGTCTCGAAAAAGTGCGCCACAATCGGCTTCAAGTGCTCATTGAGCCTGATATGCTCAGGTGCCCGTCCACCCGGAATAATCAAGGCGTCAAACGCCTCAGGGTTAATATCTGAGAATGCAGCATGGGCGGGAAGCTGATAAGCTGGCTTTTCTGTGTATGTCTCACTGTGTGCTTCGAAATCATGGCAAACGGTGTGTAGGGTTTTCACGCTGGGTGCTGCAATGACCGTTTCATACCCTTCTTCCAAGCAGCGGTAATACGGATAGAAAACCTCCAGTGCTTCTACAGCATCACCTGTTACAATCAACACTTTTTTGCTCATCACACAGCCTCCTCATGACGATTTTTAAGGAATACACTCCTCCTGATTTCAATTCTTTGGCTGTACGGTATGCTCCTGCCTCCTTTCCTGCAAATTTACAAAACTTTCCTCGACAACAACCAAAACGCTTTCCAAAAGTATCTTGGATAATCCACTCCAACTGGCAGAAACTACAACAAAAGACTACGAGGCTGGAGGGAGACGGCATGCGAGTTTTCCGCCTAATCATTCAGATCAGCTTGTGCGTGGTTGCAGCTATTTCACCACTAGAATCCGTCGCCGGAGTTGCTCCGTCCGCCAATGAGCAAGACCCGGTTCTGCAAGAGCGCTTGCAAGTTTTTTTGCGCTTGGAATCGATGTACGGCATTCCGTGGAATTATTTAGCAGCCATTGATCAATACGAGCGAACCATGAAAATACGCCGGAAGAAGCAGGAGCAAGAAAACGTTTCACGACTAACAGCCGTGGACATTCCAAGCGATCGTTGGGCAGGTGCATTCAATCCTGATGCAGAGGATACGAATCCGGTATCCATCCAATTTTTTAAAGGCATCGGGATGGATGGAGATGGCGATGGTGTCGCAGATCGTCACAACGATCTCGATGCACTCACTACCTTCATTCACTACCTATCCCAATACGGCTTCTCCCACGAGGATTGGCAAATTGGTCTTTGGTCGTACTACCAGCGGGATCGTTCTGTGAAGACGATCAGGCAGTTCGCGCAGGTGTATGCAAAGTATCACCATCTGCACCTGGATGAGCGGCATTTTCCTATCCCCGCGAGGTACGATTACAGCTACCGCAGTACATGGGGGGCTCCGCGTGGCTGGGGTGGTCGTCGGATCCACGAGGGGACCGATATTTTTGCGAGTCACGGCACCCCAGTACTCAGCACAGCGTACGGAGTCATTGAGGTAATCGGCTGGAACAGGTTTGGCGGATGGCGGATCGGCATGCGTGACATGGGCAATGTGTACCATTACTTCGCACATCTTTCCTCGTTTAAAAAGGGATTGAAGCCGGGTGACATCGTGGAGCCAGGAGAAGTGCTCGGATATATCGGCAGCTCTGGATATGGGAAGCCCGGCACCTCAGGCAAATTCCCTCCCCATTTGCACTACGGTATGTATCGGGAAACAGGTGGCGCAGATTGGTCATTTGATCCTTATCCGTATTTACGTCGTTGGGAACGGCAAAAGAAGCGGCAATGAAGCCGCTTCTTTTTTATGGGCAGCTCTTTTCATTGACAGACATCATCCGTAAAAATACAATAAAAATAGAAAAACTGGACAGTCGTCCAAAAAAGAGGTGAAAAAGTGACTACCCAGAAAAAAGCCGAAGCAAAACGGGCATTTTTGATTGAGCAAGCGACTGCTTGTCTGGCTGAAAAAGGGTATGCACATGTTTCCTTGCGCGACATAGCCAAGGAATCTGGCGTCTCACTGGGCATTCTGCATTATTACTTCGCAAGCAAAGAAGAGCTTTTGCTCGCTGTCATCTCTAGCTACAAAGGACGCTTTATGGAAGAGTTGGAACGCGAAGTGATCGCAGCTCCATCTGGTGAATGGTCAGCAGCTCTAGCTCGTGTCTTGTGCCGGAGTCTACAAGAGGATCGGAAGCTGCATCGACTCTGGTATGACTTGCAGGTTCAGGCCATGTACGTTCCGGCGTTTGGTGAGCAGGTAAAAGTCATTCGATCCCGCCTGCATCAGCTCATTTCTCGTATGCTCGTACGGTTGCAGCGCGAAGAACAATCCTCATTGACCATCGACGAAGACTCCGCAATCTCCCTCATTTACTCTGCAATCGACGGATTCCTTTTTCAATTTTTGCTCGATGAGTCACAGAAGCCGGAAGAAGCGATTGCCCGTTTTGAACAGACCTTTGCCTATTTGATGCATACACTCTTCTCTTCTGAATCTTTATCTTCTGAATCGAGGTGAATCATGATGGCAATCATGTCCATGCAAAATCCCGCCACAGGTGAGCTGCTTGGTTCTTTACAGGAAGCGACTCCAGAACAAGTAAAAGACGCGATGGCACGTGCGCGTCTCGCCTTTCCAGCTTGGTCCACTACATCGTTGGCTGAGCGTCTGGACTATTTGACACGGTTGCGGCACTATTTAGTCGATCACGGCGAAGAAATCGCCCGAAAAATTAGTGAGGCTACCGGAAAAGTTACATTGGAATCGTACATGACCGAAATTTTCGTCACTGTCGACACGATTCGGTTTTATGAAAAACATGCTTATCAGATGCTGGCCGATCAGCCGGTACCAACCTCCCTCGTGCTGTGGCCGAAGAAATCGTATATCCACTACAAGCCGATGGGTGTCGTCGCGGTTATCTCTCCGTGGAATTATCCATTTCAGCTTGCCGTCATTCCCGTATTATCTGCCCTCGTAGCAGGCAATACCGTTATTTTAAAACCTTCCGAGGTGACTGCTTCTACCGGACTGCTCATGGAAGAGGTGTTTTCCGCTGTTTCTATGCCGGATGGAGTCGTTACCGTTCTGCATGGAGGACGCGAAGCTGGACAGGCGCTGGTAGCTGCTCGCCCAGATAAAATCTTTTTCACAGGCTCTGTCGCGACAGGCAAAAAAATTATGGCGGCAGCATCGGTGCATTTGATCCCGGTAGAACTGGAGCTTGGCGGAAAAGACCCGATGATCGTGTTTGAAGACGCTCATCTGGAACGGGCAGCAAATGGTGCGGTATGGGGGGCTTTTACGAACTCCGGACAGGTATGTATGTCTGTTGAACGGCTTTTTGTCCATGAAAGGGTCTATCCTGAATTTCTCAAGCTGGTCACCGAAAAGACAAAAGCATTGCGCCAAAGTTATCCGAATCAGGCCGAGGTCGGTTCGATGACGTCTTCCCAACAAATCGGAATTGTCCGTGAGCATGTGAACGAAGCACTGGCTGCGGGCGCGACAGCAGTCACCGGAGGACTCCCTTCCTCTGACAGCATGTATATCGCGCCGACCATTCTCACAAACGTGACATCTGACATGAAAATCATGCGGGAAGAGACCTTTGGTCCGGTATTGCCGATCATGACTTTTGCCACCGAAGAGGAGGCTGTCCGCCTGGCTAACAGCTCACCGTACGGGCTGAATGCCTCGGTATGGTCAGCCGATAAAACAAAAGCGGATCGCGTAGCTCGTCAGCTCGAAAGCGGCAATGTGTGTATCAATGACGTCATTATCAGCTACGCCAATCCCCATCTTCCTTTTGGCGGGGTCAAACAGAGTGGCATCGGCCGTTATCGCGGACCTTCCGGATTGCAAGCCTTTACGCACAGCATCTCTGTCATCCATGATCCGGGAAAACGCAAGCGTGAGTTCAATTGGTATCCGTATACGAAAGATCAGGAGCTCACCTTTGTTGGATTGACGAACCTCTTGTACGGCAAGCTCCAAAATGTAAATCGTCGGACTTTGGGTGCGATCTGGCGCGAATTCAAGCGTCTATTCTAACCACGCCGGAATGCTATCGCTCCTTATTTCAGTGTGCCAAAACCGACGATATCCACATGAACCTTAACGTTGATTTTCGCTTTTCTATAAAGGGCGAGACCCGTTTGCCGTGTCCATTTGCCATCATATTTTTGGCGAATGCTCTCCTCGAGCTGCGCCGGGTCAACCCCTTGCTTTTGAAAACGTACCAGCATATCCACGCTTTCCTTTTTGATTCTTTTTTCAAGCTCTTGAACCATAGTCTTAAATTGAGCCCGCTTCTCCAAATCCTTGCTGCCTGAATAGCCCACCAGCATCCCTCTTACCCGAAGCTCGATGTTGATGACAGGCTTTTTCAGGCTGCCTTTGCTTCTTACCTTCGTTTTTGCTCGCACAAAATCGAAGACGACCTTTTCCGTTTGTTTTTTACCTGTCTTCGTCTCGTGCTGGAACTCGAAGCTCATACGGGGCAAGCGTTCTCTTCCCAAAAACCCCTGAACCAGCTTCCCCTCTCGCTGCGTGTACATTCCGATCATCCTGTCTACTCGAAAAAGAGCCGCCTTGATGATCTGAATCTCTCCGTTGCTGTGAATGAGATAAGGAAGATTGGGGTCCATCGTGTTGCTGGTCATCATAAAAACAAAATCGTGAATGGTCGAAAAAGACGAAAAGGCCGTTTCCACTCGCGGACGAAGCAAGTTGTTCAAATACGTGTTGATTTCCGGCCTGTGGTTATAGGTTCCTTTGATGACATCTTTCGCTTTTCCTTTTACGACGGCAATGTATACATTTTCTCCTACAATCGGATTGCGATAGAGATCAAGGATGACTTTTCCAATCCCGACTTTGCGGGCGTATTCTTCACTGAACAAAATCACACGCAATTGCGAGAGGGACATGGTCCTCTCTGCTTTTGTTGCAAGATTCAGCATTGCCTCGCTCGTCATCGAGGCAAGAGTCGAGTACACCTGTGTCGATTCCTTATTTTTGGAGGGAACCGGTACCGCTACGGTGATATCTATCTTTTCACGATCCACATAATCGAAGCCCATAACCCCAATCATGGCCATGTCTTCCAGTGCCGGCCGTTCGAGTTCGCGCCCACAACCGCAAAGGCTGAGCAAGAGGATAACCGAAACAATGAGCCAGCTCGCCCTCTTCATGATACTCGCTCTCCTCTACCAAACCTCAAGGAATGCAGCAATAATAAAAAAATCGGCCACAAGATCAATCCATAGGCCATATAAACAGTCACCTTGTCATAAATGTAGCGTTGTTTTTCTACAGATAATGGCCCCACAATGAATAGAAACGAAATGATTGTCGGTACAAGTAGATGCCACAGCCTCGTCTTTTCTGCCATTTCTTCAAGACCAGTACGCGCAACCCACAAATAACCCGTACTCGTGCTGAGAATAAGGAAGACCCAGAGACCAATCCCGAGATTTTCGATCCGCTCCAAAAAAGACAGCTCTACAGCCTTAAACAAATTCAAAATGGGATAAATGAGATTGTCCATTTGCCATTCGGAAAAATAAGACACACTCGTGAGCAGAATCATGACGTACAACAAAACAACGATCCATACCCCAATTAGCACATGCTTGTGTGCCTTGTTCTTCTCTTGGATATAGGGGTAAAAAAACAAGACCAATTCATACCCAAGCATGCTCGCGTAAGAATTGTGCACCGTTTCGGCTATACTGCGCCAATCTGTATGAAAAAGAGGAAAAATATGCATCATTCCTCCCTTTTGAAATCCGTACGGCAAAAGAAAAATCATCCAGCCCGTAAAAAAGAACGTTAGCAGGCAAAAGCGCGCGATCAATTTGATGCCGCCGTTTGTAATGTAGACCATGACTAATGTCAATCCTAGCAAGGGCAATGTGACAGTCTGATTGTTCAGCATGGAGGTTTGCACCAACCTGATATATCCTTCATTCGCAGTAGATACATTCAGAATGGCGTAGACGATAATCAGGATATTGAAACAGCCTCCCAGCCATTTTCCCAACAGCTTTTCGTGAATCCGAAAAAGATTATCCTCTGGATAGCGACGGCACAAGGCCATCATCGGGATTAGCGTTAAGCTGACGATACATCCCAGCAAAATCGGAGACCACCACAGATTGTAGCCCATTTTGCTCGCATGATGAGCCAGTCCAAGTAAATTAACCCCTACCATCGTATTCATAATCAATCCGATTACCAGGATCGGATTCAGGCTGTGAATTCTCCCTCTATCCATCTACCCTAGTCCTCCCCAACTGGCCGGACATGCTTTTGCTTTGCCCGGGACATGCGGTTGCGATTGACGATAAATCTCAATGGTGCACGTACCAGACTATTCATCAAATCAGTCCATTGACGCGGAACCCCCGGAGCCATGTACGGCGTCCCGAGTGAAGTCAGATTGAGCAAGTGCGCGAATAAAAATGCCAGTGCCAGTATCTGGCCGTACATGCCCAATGCACCTGCCATCAAGATGAAACCATAACGAACGAGCCGAATCGCATTACTCATCAAAAAATTGGGTGGCACAAAAGAAAGCAGTGCCGATACAGAAACAAGGACGATCAAGATATTACTGGCTAACCCCGCTTGTACAGACGCTGTCCCGATCACGATACCGCCAACGATACCGATGGTCTGGCCGATTTTAGTCGGCATGCGTATCCCCGCTTCCCGCAGGATCTCGATGACAAGCTCAATAATGAGCACCTCGATCACAGGCGGAAATGGCACCTGGCTGCGCGATTCAGACAAAATCGTCAGTAAAGCGGGGGGAAGCATTTCCGGATGATACGTCAAGACAGAGACGTAACTGGATGTGAGCATAATGGTGATAAATAAACCGAAAAAGCGAATCATCCGCAGCAGGCTCGCCGTTGACCAGCGATTGTAAAAGTCTTCAGGACTGCTAAACATCTCCAGAAAGGAAGTCGGACAGATCGCGGCATCCGGACTGCCATTCAGCATGATCACGATTCTACCGTCCAACAAAGCTGCTGTTGCATTGTCCGGCCGACCCGTCAAGCCAAACTGCGGGAACGGAGAGTATGGCTTGTCCTCCAGCATTTGCTTCAATATAGGCATCCCGACAAATCCGTGGTAAATGACATTGTCGATCCTTTTTTTCACGCGCTCCACATTTTCCGCGTTCGCGATATTGTCCAAATAAATCACAGCTACCTTGTTCTGCGCCTGGGTACCAATCGTGTAGCTCGATACTTTCAGATGAGGCGTAGCCAGTCTTCTCCGAAGCAAAGACAAATTGATCTCCAGCATTTCAACAAAGGAGTCTTGCGGTCCAAGGACGGTCGCCTCTGTCTCGGATTTCGTAATGGAACGGTGCGCCACCTGAAATGTATTCACATGCAGAATGAGGTCTCTTTCCAGGAAAAACAAGATGGTATGACCGCGTAGCAAGTTACTCATCAACGTCTCCATATCGTCAAGAAGACATTCCTGTGAGAAAGGAAGCGCCTGCATCGGATCTCTACCATCGGAACGCTGCAACGGAAGAAAGACATTCTCATAAATCTGGGACACATCCACCAGCGTATCGAGAAAAAAAACGTGTACCTCTTCGTCATTCATCTTCAATGACAAGCTACTGAGGTCATCCACGTTTTGCATGCATTGTTTTACCATATCGGGTGTAATTTGTTCGCTTCGCCGCGCATGAACCGAACCGATGCGCCGCTTTGCTTGTATGGCCTGTACTTGCGCTCTCCACCAATCAGTCGGCTTCACGCTAGATCCCCCCTTTTTTCAGGAAAATCTTTCTTACTTTGACCTGTCTGTGGTGATTTTATCCAAAAAAATAGAAAACGGGAGCCGAAGCCCCCGTCGAAACATCTCGTTCCCTATGAAATGATTAAGCGAACTGCTTAGATAAATTAGCCATTTCGATCGCTGCCGTTGCTGCTTCCCAGCCTTTGTTGCCTGCTTTTGTTCCCGCTCGCTCGATGGCTTGCTCGATATTATCTGTCGTCAAAACACCAAAAATAACGGGTATCCCAGTCGATAGAGATAAGGACGCAACTCCTTTTGCGGTCTCATTGCAGACGTAATCGAAGTGCGGAGTGGAGCCACGAATGACAGCTCCCAATGTAACAACCGCATCATAGCGCCCGGATTCTGCCATTTTCTTAGCGATCAACGGAATTTCAAATGCCCCCGGTACCCAAGCCACGTCTACCTGCTCATCTTCTACACCATGACGCTTCAGGGCATCGAGAGCCCCTCCGACCAGCTTGCTCACGATCAATTCGTTAAAGCGTCCTGCCACAATCCCTACACGCAAACCTGTTCCAATCAAATGTCCTTCGAATGTTTTCATGCTTATTCCCTCTCCTTATCCGTGCAGATGAAGCAGGTGACCCAGCTTCTCTTGTTTTGTTGATAGGTACTTTTTGTTGTGCAGATGCTCCAGCATTTGAAGCGGCACCCGTTCTTCTACGGTTAATCCGTAACCGATAAGCCCGCGGATTTTTCGTGGGTTGTTGGTCAAAAGCCGCATGCGTTGCACTCCTAGATCACGTAAAATTTGCGCACCGATACCGTAATCGCGCAGATCAGCGGCGAACCCTAGCTTTTCATTGGCCTCTACGGTATCCAAGCCTTCCTCTTGCAGCTTGTAGGCACGCAGCTTATTCAGCAAGCCAATACCTCTGCCCTCTTGGCGCATGTACAATAAAATGCCGCGTCCGCTCGCTTCTATCTGTTCCAAAGCAGCGTGTAGCTGTGGACCGCAATCGCAGCGATGAGAGCCGAAAATATCTCCTGTCAAGCACTCCGAGTGAACGCGGACGAGAACGGGCTCATCCGGTCCAATCTCTCCCTTGATGAGAGCCACATGCTCTTTTCCATCCAGCTCGTTCGTATAGGCCGCCATCCGAAAATCACCGTAGGCAGTCGGAAGCTGCACTTCGATTTCCCTTTTCACTATGGATTCCGTCCTCATCCGATACGCGATCAAGTCTGCAATCGTAATCAGCTTGAGATCAAAGCGGCGCGCGATCTCTACCAATTGCGGCAGACGTGCCATAGAGCCATCCTCGTTCATAATTTCGCAAATGACTCCCGCTGGAATGCTCCCCGCCAAGCGAGCTAAATCAACTGCCGCCTCCGTATGTCCCGCTCTGCGCAATACACCGCCAGACTTCGCGATCAACGGAAAAATATGTCCCGGTCTGCGGAAATCTTCTGCCGTCTTCTGATCGTCCAGCATCGCCAAGACCGTCAAAGAGCGCTCATGAGCGGATATCCCTGTGTGTGTACTCCCTTCATCGATGGACACGGTAAAAGCCGTTCCTTGCTTGTCTGTATTGGACTTCACCATCGGATGGAGCTGCAAGCGAGTTGCGTGCTCTTCTGTCACCGGTACGCAAACGAGTCCTCTCCCATGTGTAACCATGAAGTTGATCATTTCAGGCGTAGCCGCTTCGGCCATGCAGACAAAATCCCCTTCGTTTTCCCGATCCTCATCATCTACCACGATGACCGCCTTACCCTGACGCAAATCTTCCAATGCTTCTTCTATGCGATGAAACATGCTTTCTCCCTCCTCCTCACGCGAAGCCGTTTTCCTGCAAAAAGGCTAGACTGAGCCCGCCAGATTTTTCTGTACCGCCATGATTTTGATAGCCTAACAAACGCTCCACATATTTGCCGATAACATCTGTTTCGAGATTCACCAAGTCCCCAGGTCGTCTATCTGCAAGACTCGTATTCGCCAGCGTATGCGGAATGATCGAAACGGTAAAACCGCTGTCGTTTACGTCCACCACGGTAAGACTGATGCCGTCTATGCAAATCGATCCACGGATAATCACGTACTTTAACAGTTGCGGCTGGGCCTCCATCCGAAACACGACAGCGTTCGCATTCACCTCTCGTGAAGCAACCATTCCGGTCCCATCTACATGTCCGGAGACGATATGCCCGCCAAAACGGTCCCCCAGCCGCATCGCTCTCTCCAAATTCACTCGCTGCCCGCTGCGTAATTGCCGCAAGCTCGTCTTGTTCATCGTCTCTGGCATCACATCGACGCTAAACTGACGATTCGTATAAGAAGTAACCGTAAGGCAAATACCATTGACCGAGATACTGTCCCCGAGCTTCACCCCTTCGAGTACCTGCTGTGCGCGGATGACCAGTCGACTCGCCTGCTCGTTCCCTTGAATCGATTCCAACACGCCCACTTCTTCGACCAGTCCCGTGAACATGCTCTCTCCTCCTCATTTGCTACGTCTGATCCTCCCATTGTGGGTACCCGATGATCTGTATATCACCTTTCCCGATCGGCGTGATCGAGACATTTGTCAGCGGTACCGCCTCTCCCATCGTCGCAAAGCCTTGACCACCGAATGGCGAAGGCGCGCCACTTCCTCCGATCAGCTTTAGCGCGATATGGCTCACGACCTTTTGAATCGCTCTCGCCTGCAAAAAGGAGCCATTGACTTCCTGCCCGCCTTCCACAAGCAACGAGGTAATCCCCAGCTCACCCAACGTATCCAGCACCTTTTCCACGCGAATTGGCCCTGCCGTTGTGATGACCCTTACTCCTCTTGCCACAAGCAGCTCCTGCTTTTCCCTTGGGGCTGCATCTGTCGTAAAGATCCACGTCTTCGCATCTGCATTCTGGACGACATGGGCATCCAGCGGCGTCCGTAATTGGCTGTCCAAAATCACTCGAACTGGCTGCCTTCCAAAACGCTGCTCTTCCTGGCGCGCCGTCAACAATGGGTCATCCGTGAGAATCGTCCCAACCCCGACCAGGATCGCATCGTGCTGCCGGCGCAGTTCATGCACCTCTGCCCGAGCCTCTGCTCCAGAAATCCACCGGCTGTGTCCCGTGAACGAAGCGATTTTCCCGTCCAATGTACTGGCCGTCTTTACCGTCACAAATGGACGTCTGGTCTGAATGTAATGGAAAAAGACCTCATTGAGCACCCTCGCTTCCTCTTCGCTCACGCCCACCGCCACTTCCAGCCCTGCTGCCCGCAGCATCTCCATTCCTCGTCCCGCCACCAGCGGATTCGGGTCGAGTGTCGCTACAACGACACGACGTACATCAGCTGTAATCAACGCCTCTGCACACGGCGGTGTTTTCCCGTAATGACTGCAAGGCTCAAGCGTCACGTACACGGTCGCACCTTGCGCTTTTTCCCCAGCCATCCGCAGTGCGTGCACCTCCGCATGGGGCTCTCCTGCCCGCAGATGTGCTCCCATTCCCACGATGGTTCCATCCTTCACAACCACAGCTCCGACCATGGGATTCGGACTGGTTTGGCCTCGTGCCGATCGTGCCAGTTCCAGCGCCAGTTCCATGTACTTGCTGTCCTGTTCCATACCGCACTCCTTTCTGTCCAGCATTCCAGCCAAGCACAACGCAAAAAGCCCTTGAAACCTCAAAGCGTTTCAGGGCATAGGGAAAGAAGCCTTACCTCATCCGTTTTTCGAAAAAAACAAATGAAGAAAGCACAAAAATCTTCTTCCATCCGGACTGTACCGTCGGCTCTGGGTTTTCACCAGATCAGTCGCTGCAAGCGTGGTCAGCGAGTCGCGGGCTCAGACGTACGTACGCCATTACCGCCGGTCAGGAATTTCACCTTGCCCTGAAGATTGTCGCTATGAGGTTTTATGAAAAATAAAAACGCCCATGAATATTATGCTCAGGGCGTTCAGAAAGAAGCCTTGTTTCTACCGTTTTTTGAAAAAACAGCGAAACAGGCCGTTCCAAATACCTTCTCCCATCCGGACTGTACCGTCGGCCTTGGATTTGCACCAAGTCAGTCGCTATCAACTGCTTACGATAGCGAGTCGCGGGCTCAGACGTGCGTTCGTCATTACCGCCGGTCGGGAATTGCACCCTACCCTGAAGGCTGGTATTCAGTTAGGCAAAGTATAGCACATTTTTCGCTATTGTCTGTAATCATTTATTGGAGAAGTGCACTTTATCCTTGCTCGCACTCTTCAAGGACGGTCAGGAGTTGTTTCAAATCATTTATGTACGCCCTTGGCACAACGCCATTTTGCTCCATGTCCTGCTCGTTCCCTTGATAGGCAATAAAAGCGACTTGTCCGTCGCATGCCGCCTTTCCATCGATCCACGAATCCCCGATCATCGTCCAAGCAGAAACAGGCCAATCTGGCATGCGGCTGCGAATATAGTGAATGCCCGATGGAGATGGCTTCAAGACCGTCATCTGCTCGCGAGCTACGATTTCGTCAAAGTAAGAGGCGATTCCCGTCTCGTTCAACGCCTCCTCTGCCGCGGCGTAGGCGTTGTTGGTCAGGATATACAAATAGTAGTTCTCTTTCAAGCGATCCAGCACTTCCACCGCATGCTTCTCCAATACAGCTCCATGCATGCCTTCCTTCTCAATCGCGGTTACTGCTTCCCACATAGCTTGTTCCAATTCACTCGTCATCTGCTCCGATTTTCTGCCAATCTCAATGAGCTGTGATGCGGTATACTTCTCCCAATCGAGAGTCGGCTCTACAATTCCATTGTCCGCCCACAGTTGAAAAATGGCCTGTTTCATCGCGGCAAAGTTGATTCGGGATTGCAGCAAGGTATTGTCCATATCGAAAATAATGCCTTTTGGATAGGATTTACTCATTTGTGGTCTCCTTTTTTAACAACTCGCCATGTCTGTTCAAGAGCAACGGTGTAGGCTTGAGCGTCGCCCGTCGGTGCCAGTTGATCATTAATCCACAAAGTCGCCGCTATATATTGCTTGCTGTCCTTCAGGCTTTGTCCAACGATCCCTCCCGGCTCTGCCCCAGCTTTTGCGAGTACGTTGTTTTCGCTTCCACAGACTACGCGAAGAACTTGAGCGCTCTCTAATCCATCCAGCAACTGACGATCATCGCTGTCTGTGAGCTTCGAGAAAAGCTGTACAGAAATGGCTTCATATGTCTGGCTCTGCCCTGTCTGATGAAAAATAGGATCGTGATCCTGCTCCATGAAAGATTGATAGTGCTCTCTACTCTCCCAAACAGTAAGAATACAAGCTTCCAACGGCTGATGCTGATTCCACCCTCCGACTTGTCCCAGAAAGCCTTTTATGTCCTCTAATGATCTCCATTTCGCTTGGGCATGGGAAAACGATTGCTTCTGATTTTCCGTTACTTTACATGTAATCCATTTGATCAGCATTTCCAAGCCTCCTACGATCTTTTACAAAAAAGGAAAAGCAACAGTTCTACACTGTCGCTCTTCTCCACACACTACGGATTTTCCTTTATTGTTCCTTTTTCTTCGGGCTAGGAAACAATGCAGAAGTAACAGGGGGTAAAGAATTTGCTGCATCAATAAATTTCTGCTTGGCTACATTACCTGAAACAACAATTATCTTTTCAGTATCAAAGTAATACAAGTAGCTATTATTCAAATGATCCTTACCTATATATGCTTCGTTGCCATTTTTTAGTAAGACTGTTTCTCGATCAGAACTAGGTGTAAACGGAAAGCGTTTATATACGGTAATCGTAACGATCTCTTTTTCGTTTGCAAACACCCAAGCATTCACTTCTTTTTCTGGAATATTCATTTTTGTTGCATTGAACTTTTCGAAAGGTAATTGTAAACCCTCTTTATCTGTAAACTCTGTATTCCCCAACAACCTTACAAGCCCATAAACTCCCCAACTAGATGAGGGATTATGTTCATACAAAAAAATAGCAAAATTGTTTTTCCCCTCTGGAGAACGTATAGCCACTATACTCTTTTCTCCAAGGGTCGTTTCGAAAATGACAGAATCCTTCTTAGGAAATTCTGTGGTTCCATCTCTAAACCCAACCTCGTATTGATGGACGACAGCTTCAGAAGGAGAAGAGACATTTTGAGGTGGATCAACAACCTTTACCCACTCCACTTCTTTTAATGCATGCTCCTCCGGTTTTGGAGCTGCAGTATTATTAGGTAGCACTTTATCGTTCGGATCCTTAAGTTTATCTTCTTGGCACCCTAATAAGAGGCTGCATACAGCTAGGAGTATTATGGGTATTAGGAGTCTATTTCTCATTCTCAACTCTTCTCCTTCTTAGCAGTAATTAGAATTTTTCAGTTCTTGCTAGTTTGGCTTTGTGTTTTGGACCTATTACCTTGATTCTCTTTTTGTCTTGAATTTTGCAAGTGGGGGTTACATAGTAATGGTCTCCTTCCCAAGTCTCCGTATAAGCACCATAATCAATCCATCCCCACTCACCAGGGCCTACTGTAATGGTAGTTGACTCTTCTGTCGTCCATGTTATGCTACCGCCTATTTCGAAGCCTGCTGTCGCTTCGATTACACCCCAATTCCATTTTCCTGATCCAGTAACTTTACCTGAAATCGTAGTGCTGGAACTTAATTTCGACGTTTCAGTCAAATCTCTACTGGTTTTATTGATAACTCTCGTTCCAGAATCCCCTAGTTTGAAGCCGCTTGCTGTTCTTTTCGCTGTAAATACCCATTCACCTTGATCACACCCAGCTGTGGGTCTTACTTTACGCGCATCCCCTCTATATGACGTTGTTGATGTATTTGAGGTAACATGCGGCAAATTCGTGATTCTATTTTCATTTACGAAATTATAAATCTCGCTGTTCGGTACTTTATACTCAATTCCATCGATGTAATAATAGCCACCCTGAATATTTTCAATATTATGATCAGTTTTTGCATTTGCTTGTAATCCCCCAGAAGTTACAAGAGAAGCACCAATAATTGTAGCCATTGCTACTGAAAACAGTTTTGATTTTTTGTTCATTCCCGTTTACCTTCCTTATTTTTATATTTTTACTATTCCGGTTTATTATACAAATATTTTACAAATATTCCACAAAAATAGAGATAATTCTCACAATGTATTGTTAAGCACAAAAAACAGAGGCTATCCCAACAGTAGATATTTCTACTTGAGAACTGCCTCTGTTCTTTTCATCTACTGTTGCTCAAATTATGTGCAAACGAAAGGGACAGCCCCTTTTAGGGGTCAGATGCCGAGTTCCTATTGCTTCTTCTTGGCGCTGTCTACTTCATACGGCACATCCTTTGGAACTCCTCCAGCTGGCCAATCCTGTGCCTTTTTGGCAAAGTCTGGACGTGGCTTGGACAAGATATAGGCTGCTAGGTCCGCTGCTTCTTGATCCGTTAACGAGCCTTGCTTGATACCGCCCATTTCACCTAGAGGCATATTGCGCTGAATGTAGCCAGCAGCTTTGGAAATTCGGGCCATACCTGCACCAATATTGAAGGAGTTATCTCCCCATAGCGCTGGTCCAGAGTTTGGTCCTGTTCCTGAACCATCAGCTGCATGGCATTGCAAACACGATTTTTGAAAGAGGGCTTCTCCATTTGCCACATTCGGTTGAGGTACGCTCTTCATATCATTTTTCTCTATCCACGGACGCTCTTTAATTCCTACTGGTACATCTGTTGAGATATACGTCAGATAGGCAACCATCGCTCTCATTTCATCGCTGTTGTAAGGCAATGGCTTTCCGTTCATACTTCGTTGAAAACAACCATTAATGCGATCCTCAATGGTAAGCACTTTGCCAGACCTTGGAATGTACTGGGGATAGACTGCGGTGACACCCGTTAAAGGAGAGGTAGCATCCATTCCGGCATTCCCGTGACAGCTGGAGCAGGAGAGCTTATTCCCTGTGTATTCAGGGATCGCTGTACTCGTTTCATTCATTAACTTATGTCCATACTTAATCGATTCTCCCAATGGCCCCTCTGGTACCTTGTCCATACTAGGCGGGGTGTAGGTATCTAGATTGCTCGCTCCAGTTGCCCCACTCGCTGTTTTATCTTTGGCCTCACTCGCTGTTGGGGTGGGTTGAGCAGTCGGCTGTGTAGCGCAGCCTGCAAAGACCAGCATCGCCACTACTACCATAGACAGCTTCTTCCAGCCTGTCTTCTCTTTTTTAATCATAGGTCTCACTCCTCCATGTTGATCGTGCATTCACTACAGGAGAGTAGCAAGAGGCGTGCCATACGATAGATGCAGGAAAACGAACGGCCTAACGCTTCCAAACAGCAAGAAAAAGAAAAGACCATGCCAAAATGTCATGGTCAGTACGCGACAAAATGTCACGGTCGCAGCTCATACTCTTCGATTTTTCGGTACAGATTGCGTACGCTAATCCCCAGCTTCTCCGCTGTCTTGGTTTTGTTCCATTGCAGAACGTCCAGCACATGCTTGATATGTTCTCGCTCTACATTTTTCAGTAAAAACGCCTCTTCCTCCCCAGATTCTGCTGATGAAATAAGCTTCCTATCTGACGGGTTGTGAGGTACTGGCTGTTCGTGAGGAAAGAGATCCTTGTCGTCAATTTCCTCCCCTTTTGCCAAAACGACAGCCCGTTCGATCATATGAGCCAACTCCCGAACATTCCCCGGGAATGAGTAGGCCAAAAGAGCTGCCTGCGCTTTCACAGAAAGCGGTTTGACTGGATACTTACGCTTGAGTCGATTCAAAAAGAAAGCCGACAGTGGCAAAATGTCCTCTCTTCTCTCTATGAGAGGTGGAATCGTTATATCCATGACATGCAGCCGGAAATAAAGATCGGATCGAAACGTTCCTTCTTCCACTTTCTTCTCCAGATCAGCATTGGTAGCAGCAATGATACGAACATCCACCTTGTGCAGAATCGGGCTCCCTATTCGGCGAAATTCACCGGTTTCCAGAAAACGGAGCAGCTTGACCTGCAAAGGAAAAGGCAAATCCCCTACTTCATCCAAAAAGAGCGTCCCCAGATGGGCAATCTCTACCAGTCCCTTTTTCTGCGCCGTTGCACCTGTAAAAGCTCCCTTTTCGTGCCCGAACAGTTCACTTTCCAGCATCGTTTCAGGTATCGCCCCCAAATTGATCGGTACGAATGCCTCTGCTGCTCGCTCACTACATTCATAAATGAGTCTCGCGATGACATCCTTCCCTGTTCCACTTTCCCCTTTTAAGAGAACGAGAAAATCCGTGCTGGCTACTCGCCTAGCAGTTGCTAGGACCTCTTTTAGCCTCGGGCTTTCCGCAACGATTTGAAACGTCGTTTTCCCGTTTGTCGATAGCACTTCTTTCAACTGTTGGTTTTCCTCGGTCAGCAGCTGTTTTTCGACGGCCTTGGAAATCAAAACCTCCAATTCATTGAGGTTGTAAGGCTTTGTCAAATAATCATAAGCGCCGCGTTTCATCGCTTCGATAGCTGTTTCGATTGTTCCGTGTCCGGTCACAACAATGATTTGAATGGCAGGAGAGGTTTCCTTGCACCATTGCAAAAAGGAGAGGCCGTCCATCCCGGGCATTTTCAAATCAAGCAGAATGACATGAATCGTTTCGCTGGTTACTAGCTTCTGTGCGCTGATTCCGTCAGATGCTTCCAGCGTGGTATATCCCTTTCTCTTTAATCGACTGGTTAATAGATGGCGGAAATCTGCTTCGTCATCAACGATGAGTATACGTGTGTCTGCGTGCATCTTTTGTTCATTCCCCCTTTGCTGACGGCAGGATGACCGTAACAGTCGTGCCTTTGTTTGGTGTACTTTCGATCTCGATTTCTCCGCCTAAATTCGTCACAATCCCGTAGCAGACCGATAACCCGAGACCAGTCCCTTTTCCAGGAGGCTTAGTTGTATAAAACGGCTCCAAAACATGGGGCAAATCTGCTGCGGGTATACCGCATCCATCATCTCTGATCCACAGACGGAGTCGATCATTCGATGGAGAATCAGTTGCTATCTCGATATTTCCTCGCTCTGTGGTCGCGTACAGCGCATTGGTTAACAGATTGAGCACGATCTGCTGAAGTTGTCCAGGCGTAGCAAGAAGATACGGAGCAGAGGCCAACAGAGACTGGTTCACCGTTACCTGTTTGACACGTATTTCATGGGACAGAAGAATGAGAATGTCTGATAGGACTTGATGAATATCTACTTTTTCTACGGTAACGGGTGATTTCCCCGAAAAATGCAGCAATCGGGTCGTGATTTCCTTGCAACGGTTAATTTGTTTATCCATCGTGTCCAAGTATTGGGTAAGCTCTCCTGTATCCTGCAAATCTCGAATATCCTCGTCCACGAGACGGTCTCGCAAGTCTTGTCCATACACCGACAGAATACCTAATGGATTATTAATTTCATGGGCGATGCCCGACGCCAATAGTCCAATAGCAGCGAGCTTGTCCGCTTGTGCGATAGCGGCTTCTAGCTCTCGTTTCTCCGTGATGTCCTCGATGACCTCTAGAAAAGCAGACGACTCTTTCTCCGGATGCAGAGGGAAAACCTGATGTCGATAAGAACGGACACGTCCATCCTGATCGACTCTGGAGGAAATAAGGTCAGTCTGTTTTTCGTTTACCATTTGTCGCGTTCGGAGCATGCAACCACTGCATGAGCTGAATTGCTGACCAATCGTCTGATGGCAGTCTTTTCCCAGGAGATTAGACGCATCCTGGAACCACGCCGACGCTGTTTGGTTAATCCAGCGAATGCGAAACGACTCATCTACGAGAATCAGCCCCATCCCCATACCACTGACGACGAGATCAAGCCGTTTCTTTTCTTCGAGAAGCTGATTGGTCTTCATCTCCAGACTTTGTGCCATTGCATTACAGGACGCTGCTAACCTGCCAATTTCATCTGAGGTCGTCACTGGTATTCGTACGGATAAGTCGCCACCTGCGATTTTTTGCACAGCCGATTCGATCTTTTCCATTAATCGACTAAACGAGACAGAGAACACAATGCTAATCCCTAGAACGATAAGTGCGATAAATAAGGTCGTAAAGAGCAGAGATTGTTCCAATTTTGAAAAGGCAGCAAACGCCGTTTGGCTCGACTGCTCCAGCATAATGACCCAATGTGTGACCGAAGAGCGCATGGCATAGTTGACCATGACATCTCCATTGGAAGCTTGATACGTACGGATAACAGGCTTTTCCATTCGATCTGGTAGTGTCCAGGAGGGAGGAACCGCTTGTTCATAATAGGTCAAAGAGCCATCAGAAGGCTTGCCCAGCATAAATGGATCGGCAAACCTATCGCTTTTCCCATCTGTGACGAACAAATAGGCCTCGTTTTCATAGCGAGCTCGCAGTGTGACTTGTTCGAGTAACTGTTTTACATTGAGCTTTGCGTACATGCCGCCTTTTACACCGTTGGCAGATACATGAGGGATCGCGACAGTTACCAGTAGCTTCCCTTCTGCTGATCGGACAATGCTTCCGATGTATGGTTTTCCCGACTGGATCGTGGAAAGAAGTTGGGTGTCTCTCTCCTTGGGTGTGTCCTGCCTATGGTGTTTCCAGCGATTCAGCAAATACTGCGGCTCTCCATCCTGATGAAAAAGCGCGACTTCCTCCATGTAAGCTGACGTTTTCAATAACGTATTCAGCAAGAAATAAGCATCGTCATCGCTAGGGCGCTCATTGAGAAAACGCTGCTGAACCACCTGCATGGATTGGGACGTATGTAAAAAAAGCATATCTAACTGCGCCAACGTATTTTCCACGTAGATCTGATTGGCTCTGTCTACCTCTTCTCGAACCTTTTCTTTACTGGTATGCAAATTGATATAACCAAGAATCAGAAAAGGGATGATGGACATGAATAGCCCAAACAGGAGCATTTTTGTCTTCAGTCGATTGATGCGCGGTAGTCTGCTCCTCCTCATTTGTTCCTCACTCCATACCATTCTTGTGCCAGTGACCACTGTTGGTCGGTTACGGTAATAGGAAGCTTAGACAGAGAAGTGGCATTGACAGCTAACCGCACGTCATTCGGCCATTCGATTGACAGAGCTGTTGGAGGCACTCCATCCAACACCCGAGCCACCATATGAGCAGCCTGCATGCCTTGTGCATGAAAAGAAACGCCGTAAGCGGCATACAAACCAGCCTTCACCTGCTCGGGGTATGCGCCCATGACAAACAATTGCTTCTCGATCAAAAGAGGTAAACAATCGATAATCGCATCTTCCAGAACGTAGCTAGGTAAAGGGAGCATGGCATCGTATTCTCCTGGAGAGAGCCCACTGAGCAACTGCTCTAAGTCTTTTGGGGAGGCAACCTGCTTCACCTGTAAGCGAATACCAAGCGAGGCAGCAGCTGATTGTGCTTCTACGATGGCTTGCTCTGTCGTAGGAGCATGAGAATCGGCAATGACCAGAAAGCGCTTGGCGTCAGGCAACAAACGAGATGTCAGCTCCAATCTTTTCCCAATGACATTCATTTGGCCATTACTGATGCCACACGTAACCGTTCCCTCAGTCTCAACAAGGGGTAGCTCTGCCATTGAGGCGACACCAATAAAAACAATCGGAACCGTCGTTGTCTCCTGTTGAATCAAAAAGGTCTCATGCGCTCCTGTCGTTACGATTACATCAGGCTTTTTTGATATCAAGTCCTGGACAAGGGAGCGCTCCTCTTCTAGCGTCTGAACCGCATTCAAATAAACGGGCACATACTGAACACGTGCGCCTTCACTGAGACCTAACGATTGCAATCCCGCCTTTAATCCCGCTACTTTATCTTTTCTATCCTCATTGGCAATCACAATTCCTATCGTGTAAAGATCGACGTCCTGTTTTTGCTGACTACTGGACCAATCGAGCAGAGTTCCTGCCACTAACAAGATGAGAAAGAGGATTTTCCTTTGTTTCTTCATAGGTATCACATCCATCTCTCATCATAGCGGCAAATGATTGCAGAAAATGTGAATAATTAACAAACCTTGGTCTCTAACGAAAAAAAACAAAAAAGCGACAACCAAGAGCTGCCGCTTTTTCCTATTCCGCGATTACGGAGTGCTATTCGGTACATCCCCAGGAATCCGCGGCACATCCGGCTTGCCTTCCGGGTTGTTGTACAAATACGTCGGTACATCGCCAATGATCAAGGAGTGGGTGATCGGGATTTTCGTCGTGACCGTCTGCTCCTCAGTCGCAAAAGGGATAACAATGCGCAGATCGACCTCCACAAAAATATATACCGTCGCCAGCACCATGTTGATGCCTGCTTCTTTCAGCTCTGTCTCCAGCTTGGTCTTGACCGAGCCGATGGGCACGAAAGTCACTGGCAAATTCGGCCCCATCGATGCCAAAAAGGAGTTTCCGGTAGCCAAACCAAGCGGGATCGTGCGGTCTACTTTATCTTGTTCGAACTCTTGGAGCTTGTTCTGGACTCTCGCTGTTGTTTCGCCCACGATTCTCGCATATTCCTTGAAGTTGAACTGATACGCCTGAATCTGCCCCTCGTTGTTCTTCTCGATTTTGACAATCTGATTGAAGTCGACGCCTTGCTGTGAAATCCGCTTGGTTACGGCATCTGTTATCGCTTCTTTCGCCAATTGTTCAGCTTTTTGCGTAGCCAGGATCAAGAGAGTAGGCTCCAATCGATTTTGCAAAAACACAAGTGTCTGTATCGTCAAAACAAAAAAGATAACCAACGCGATCAAAAACGCTTTCGTACGTGAAAGCGGGTTTCTCCAACGCCGCCGGGGTCGAAATACGGCCAATCCCGACACCTCCCAACTGGTACATCCTATGGCTAGAAGGTGAAAAAAAGACTACGTGTATCAGGAGGCCGATTTCGATTTTTTGGGAGAAATAACAAGGTACAAGCCAAATCCGATCAGCCCTGCGACAAACATCAATTGGGCAAAGACCAGCATCCCCAATAAAGTGAAGGCACCCGCCAAGAATGGAGCCATGAGAAAACCAGCGAAGTACCCGCTTCGACTCAAGAGCCCCTGCACCCCCATCACCTTGCCGCGCAGCTCATTTTGGGCTTGTTGCAAAAGTGTGCTCTCATAAACCTGTGCTGCGCCGGAAAATAGACCCGCGAAAATCAAGAGCAATAGCACAGCCACAGCATGGTTTGCCGCGAATGCCCCTACAATCCCCACGGAAAAAACAGCATAAGCAACGAGCATCCCATTCACCAGCTTCACCTGCAAGCGAGCTGCCACATAGGAGCCAATCAAACCTCCGACGCTCATCGCCGTCCACATTAATCCGTGCAAGGTAGCGTCACTACCTCGCAACTGATCCGCCAAAAAAGGCAACCCGTAATTATACGCAGATGTACTCAGCGATACGAGAAAAGCTAACAGACTAATCGTCAGAAGTACGGGTGTGTCCCGCAAGTAACGAAGGGTGACACGAAAGCCACTCGTTGCTTTTCCTCTGATATCCGCGTCAGATGAAGTAGCAAGCGCAGCGTTTCCCTTCTCCTCCCAACGAAGTTTCGTCAGAATCCATGCAGAGAAAAGAAAGCTGGCAGCATCCAAAGCGATCACAATCGTATAACCATAGTGATCTGTCAGCCATCCTCCCAGCATGAAGCCCATGATGCCTACCAATGACTCCAGCCTGACCTTTAATCCATTGACCTGAACCAGTTGCTCACTCCCAAATATTTGTGGCAAGGATGCCTGAAAGCTAATATGAAACAGCGTATACAGCATTCCATTGAGAAAAGCCGCTGCGATTAATACATACGGTGTCGGATAAAATGCGATGGCCAAAATAGCAAGACCGGCCCCCAGGTCGGTTACGATCATGGTACGCCTTCTATCCATTCGATCAGCCAACATGCCTGCCAGGGGACTAAACAGCATCCCCCCTAGCTGTCTTGCAACGAAAAAAGCAGTCATCCAATAAGCACTATGTTCAAATGTAAAAATCAACGCGCTACACGCAATCAAATTCATCCGTGATCCCAAGGATGACAACGCATTGACATACAAATACCATTTCTTATTCATCTACATCCAAACCTCCCGATCATGACAGGTGGTTTGAATCAACGCCCCCCTCTAGTGGGTGCGTACACTGATTATGGCAGTTGACATGCGCATGCCTCCTCTTGAATGAAAATCAAAAAAAGCTTATGTTACTCGAAACATTCGGAAGGGGGACGTTCCCCAAATCGTCCTGTACGGCATTTATTGCCGTACTTCCATAATAGGTGGTGGGCCAGCAGATTGTCGATAGCACAAAAAAGGACGCTTTTTCTTTAAAAGCGCCCTAAATTCAAGTAATCCTGTTGATTTACAATGTAATAATAATGGTAAATAATTCCCTTTTGGACGAGCTCAGGCTATCACTACTCTTGAAATTTGATCATATGGTGTAGGAAGTATGACTTTCGTTTGGGAGGTTTTTTATGAATCTGGAACGTCTGGAACAAGCATTTGGGTCCCTCGTTTCACCTACTCCTGCCCAGCTTAGACACGCTCTCATTTCCTTGTCTCCCTGCATGGAACAACTCGGTCCATACATCCCGGAGCCACTAAACCTGCCCTATGGACGCAAAGTATTATTCTCCACGCCACATGTAGAGGTTGTCTTGATCCATCTACCGACAGATCAGGAATCCATTCCCCATAATCACGGTGACTCTTTTGGATGGGAATTGGTAGTCTCAGGTACGCTAACGAATATGATTTATGTCCAAACGAATAATGAAAATGAAGTACAACGAGCACAAACCACTCATGTCAGTACGGGTGAATACTATTTTGTAGAGCCTGGGGAAATCCACGCCATTCGCAACAATGGACAAAGTCCGGTTGTTTCCGTAAACGTCTACAGTCCTCCATTGCGTAATTGCCGCCACTATTGTTCCCTTTGAACTGAAAAACTTACTATTTTTTACAGGTTTTCCGTTATTTCCGATAGCTCATCCGCAGAGCTGGCTACCTGTGCCACCGCTTGGTTCATATCTTCCATGACTTTGAAGAAGTTTTCCAGCTCCCGCTGAATCCGTGAGCTCTGTTCTTTACTGTCTGAGACAGCGCTCATGATTCCTTCAAAAAAGGCATTCGTCTCGTTTACTACCGCAGTGCTCGATTGGACCAGCGCCTGAATTTCTACCACGACAGACGAGAGGACCACTGTCTGTTGGTTCGTCTTCTCGATCAGCTCACGCACACCGAAAACCGACTTTTTGGTCTGTTCTGCCAGCTTGCGTACCTCATCAGCTACGACGGCAAATCCGCGTCCCTGTTCGCCCGCACGTGCTGCTTCAATCGCAGCATTTAGCGCCAAAAGATTCGTCTGCTCAGCAATTGCCGTCACGACCTCTACAATCCCTTGGATTTTTTCTGCGTTTTTCTCCATCGCGTTCATTTCTTCCGAGATTTGCTTGACGCTGCTCTGAATCAAGCACATTTGTTCCTGTTGTTTTTCCAGCTTTTCTTTGCCTTCACGGGACAGGTCTTGTGCTTTCGTGGAAAAGCCCGTGCCATTTTCAGCAAAACGAAGCACTTCTCTCGACTGTTCTGTCAATTGTACAACAGACGCGCTGTTTTCTTCTGAGACCGCTGCCAGCTCATGCGCAGAATTGGTCAGGAGGATTCGCAGCTCGTCCTTTTTGTCTTGTTCTGCTCGCCGCGCCTTTTCATGCTCGTTTTCATATTCCTCCAGCACAATTTGCTGTTCGATGCTGAGAATCTTCGTGACGGCCGTGAGGGCTTGTACGAATTCGTCCTTGTCCGCGATATTTTTATGCAAGAGATCAATCAAGGAAACCATCATGTTTTGAAATGCACTCAAGTACCATTTTGGTTCCAAGCCTATTCGCATATGAATAACCGCAATTCTACTGCGCTGTTCAATGTAAGCGCTGTCGATGCGTCCGCTAAACATTTCGCAGATATGGCGGTTCAACGTTAATTTCAACCGTTCAATCGTACTGTTTTGGTTTACAATCTTCATTAAAAGCGGTTCTTTTTCAATACTGGTATAAAAATAGTCGACAATAGCGTCAATATTTTGAATGATAAGTGGCTGAAGTGCTTTCACAATGGCCAATTCTTCTTCGGTCAAATTGATCATTGCTAGTTGCTTCGCGAGGGTACTTTTCCCTACAATGTGCACTTCCCCCTTTTCCTTCACCCCCTGAAAAAAAGATTCACTTTTTCCTTTCCCTTTCAAACCAAAAAAGGTGGAAAACGGACATGTGCTCATAGCCTGAACTCCTTTTATCCGAGTACATATAACTCTGGAATATCCTTTCAATTATATACCCCTTTGCAAACGGGTGTAAACCGCCCACATGGGCTATGGGCGGTTGTTTGAGCCTAGCAAACACCTACATTTCCGCTTTCCTCACGACTGCCCGTTGCAGCTTCCAGCTTGTCTTGTCCCATTTCCAGTACGACTCCACATACGCGATCGTATCCGCATTGGCTACACCGCTGACTCTTTGTTCTCCTTTTAATTCACAAATACCATCACGATTCTCATCGATGGGCATGAGTACGCTGAACGTGTTAGGCATGACCTCTACTGGAGAAACTAGCTTCCCGTTCTTGTATACCCCATTTTCTTCATAGATTTTTTTGCGATCTGACAAATCCAGAACGACAGTCTCCCCCGTCTCCTTGATCGTCAATGACACTTTGTAATGATCCTGGTAGGAGCCCGAAATCGTCAAGGGCTGAGGAACAGGCAGAATCGCCGGCTTATTGTCCTTGTCTGCGAACAAATAAAACTCAGACGTCCCTGCACTACCCCCAGTCGGCGCCTGAAGTAAAATTTGTTGCACACCCCCGCCGGTAAAATCACAAAAGAACATCTCCGGCTGATAAGCGCCATACGGTGTTGTAAAAAAGGTTGTTTTTTTCGCAACGGGATCTTGAACCATGATTTTTAGGTGCTCGAAGTAAGGACTGTCTGCCGCAAACCTCTTTCCTAGCAACGTAACGAAATCCGGCCGACCATCGCCTGTCACATCCTGCCGTTTGATCTGGATTTGCTCGAACACAGTTGGAGGAGGCTGTACGTCTCTCCCCTCCAAGGCAAGAGCGACTTGTCCCCACCCGGCTCCTGTCAACATCCATACGATACAGCCAATCATACCTACCCTCTTGTTTGTCCACATATCGATACATCCACCTTTTCATCTGTTCAGCTTACCTGTAGTATGCAAAAAATGGCTTTGGTCAAACCGCTCGAAACGGTAAAATAAGAGAGAGGGATCGCAGAAAGTGAGGAACACTATGGCAATGAAACGTGCGGTATTATTTGGAGCGACCGGACTCGTCGGCCGTGCATTGCTACAACATCTCTTAAAAGATGACGCATATGGAAAAATCATCGCTGTCGTCCGCAACGCGCTCCCTTTCACGCATCCTCGCTTGCAGACAGTCGTCATTGACTTTCGTCAGTTGGGGGATTGCCGACAGTTTTTAGAAGGAGCAGACATCTTTTGCTGCTTGGGGACAACCATGAAAAAGGCTGGTAGTCGCGAGGCGTTTCGCACAGTGGATTATCAGTACCCGCTCGAAATTGCTCGATTGGCAAAAGAAGAAGGAGCCAGCCAGTTTCTCATCATCACAGCAATCGGCGCAAATAGCCGATCCGTCTTTTTCTATAATCGTGTAAAAGGTGAGCTGGAGGAAGCACTGCGCGAGTTGGCGCTTCCGAGTCTGCATTTGTTCCACCCTTCCCTTTTACTGGGCCCGCGACAGGAACACCGGCGATCGGAAGAGCTCGGTGCGAAGCTATCACACTCACTTTCGTTTCTCTGGATCGGACCGTTACGCGCCTATCAACCTGTCACTGCAACAGATGTCGCAGGAGCCATGCATCACATCGCCTCTCTTGGACTGGCAGGTGCGCATGTGTACGAATCAAGGGAATTACCACAGTTAGCCGCAGCGGGAAAAAGGACGAGTTGACGTTCATACGTATAGGATGAAGGCTTTTATCGAGGAGGCGAATTGGCATGACGACTCCCAAGCAACAGCGTGCATCACAGGCTCCGCCTAGTCGCCGAGCACTTCGTTCTGCTTATGAACTGATTCTCACACAAATCTGGCCCCGTCTACCCGCCGCAACCGAATCCACTAGCAGGAGAATCGTTCATGAAGATCAGACTCGTACAAAACGGAATCATCACTGAGATAGAAGACATCGAAGAGGCTGCTACTCCACCTGTGAACGGGTTTTACTGGATTCATGCCGCACCATTCGATTTGGATATTTTACAGCCGCTGTTCGGACTGCATCATCTGGCTGTCGAGGACTGCATCGACGAGGAAGAACAGCGGCCCAAGCTGCAACATTACGATGATCATTACTTTATGGTCATCAATGGCATTACCTTCCACAATCATGATATCTTCTTACGCGAGATCAATATTTTTTTGGGCAGCAGCACCATTATCACCGTAACGAAGCAGGAGGCCCCCGAATTCACTACCATGCTGTCAATCATCCGAGAAAAAGAAGTCAATCAGCCCGATGCGTTTCTGTACTACTTGGTAGATCAAATTGTCGATCGTTATTTTGATGTGACGGAAAAAATTGAAGACCTGCTTGAAGACCTGGAAGAACAAATTTTGATGCACACGAAAAAATCCCATCTGGATCAAATTATCGGGCTGCGCAGTGAAATCTTGTACGCCCGTAAAATGCTCGTTCCCCAGCGGGATTTGATTGACGCCCTACATAAAAAAGAACTCCCGCTGATTCAACCTTATTTGCGGAAGTACTTTGGCGATATTGTAGAGGATGCCAGCAAAATTGTAGAGAGCTTTGAAGCTTTTCGCGAACTCATCGGAAACTTGCGCGAAGCGTATCAAGCGGCGCTTGCTGGCAGAGCCAACGATATTATGCGTGTTTTTACCGCCTTGACGACGATTTTTATGCCGTTGACCATTGTGACCGGTATATACGGGATGAACTTTGATGTGATGCCTGAGTTGCGTTCACCCTACGGCTACTACATCGTGCTGGGAAGTATGGCGGCGATCGGCACGACGATGTTTCTCATTTTCAAAAAGAAAGACTGGCTCTGATTATACCAAATCTCCACAGGCGATGATCATGAGCGTCAGCATTTTGGACAAGTCACACTCATAGGGTTGCTCAATATCCCGACCTTCTTCATCCACCAGGACTCTGACGATCGGACGGCTCGGCATTCCTTTGTTCGAATCGACGACGACACCAGACATACCATTGTTCAGGCTGACGGTCAGACCAACAGGGTAGAGTGCAATCGTATTTCGCAAAGCCTCTACATACACATGGTCAAACAGTTTGCCTGAACCGGAGTAGAGCACCTCCATCGCTTCATGAGGGAGCATTCCGCGACGGTATACCCGATGTGACGTCAGGGCATCGAATACATCGGCCACTGCCATCAAGCGACCAAACGGATGAATCTCTTCTTTTTTCAGGTGCCGCGGATAACCGGAGCCATCCCAGCGCTCGTGATGCTGAAAAGCACAGTGGGCTGCAAGCAATGGGATGTCGTCTTGACGACGCAGCATTTCAAAACCGATCTCTGCATGTCTTTTCATGATTTCAAATTCTTCTTGCGTAAGGCGGCCCGGTTTTTGCAAAATGTCGTCTGGGATATGCACTTTTCCTATGTCGTGGAGCATACCGCCAATACTAATCTCCAACACATCTTTTTCCGAACAGCCAGTATTTATGGCGAGAGCTGTGCTATACAAGGCAACGTTAAATGAGTGCGTGAATATGTAATTGTCGAAGGCGCAAGCATCTGCCAATAAATTCATGGCTGAATCACTACTGTTTAATTCATCCGCAACGGTTTGCATGACATCCCGCAGCTTACGTCCCAAACCCTTGTCCGAAAAAAGCTGCTGCCATTTATCCGGAACTTGATGAACGGTTCGGAATGTATCGTGAATCATGGACATTGCTTGTCTGCGAGTATTTTCGGAAATGACTGTCTCCACAATAATATCATCCGTGCGCTTGTCTTGGATGTAGAGACTGTTCACGTTTTTGTTTTTGAGTCGAGTTATCATTCGTTGGGTTAGTTCTACTCCAGCGCCAACGAGAATCGTTCCGTTCTCTGTATAGATGGAACGAGCCAGTTTATCACCCGGCTGGCATTTTTGAATGGATTTCAGTCGCATTTCCTTTCCTTCGCCTTTCCTCAGGGTATCCCTATTATAGCGTGATTCGACTTGATTCTACATGAAATTTTTTCTAGATTTTCTTTTTATGTCTACCGAGGAAAGACACTGGAGACGAGTTTGTCTGGAAGAATCCTTGTTTGCAAGGGAGACGATCGTATGTCGCTTATCGAAAAAGAATTAACGCAGCCTCTTTCATTATGTGATCAGGATGGCCGCTTGCTTCCCGAAGCGATTGGTTGGTCCCGTTATCCGTTGCATGACTGCCAATTTAGCGGGCATTGGCTTCGCCGGAAAAAATGGAATTTTTGGTTTATCACTGCACCTGAATGTGCGATGTCGATTGCGATGGTCAATCTGGATTACGCTGGCATTGTCTTTGTCCATTTTATTGATCTAACGACAGGGGAGACCGCGGACAGTGCCGTAACGGTTCCTTTTGGTGCAGGGATTCGACTGGGTGCCACCGTAGATGAGCCTTGTCATTTTGTGAGTCGCAAGCTCTCTGTCTCCTTTCAGCCAGGAGCCAGCGGAACGAGCGTAGAAGCGACTGCCATATGTCCCGGCGATAAAACTCTCTCGCTCGACATCGTGATTGATCCGCCCTCCGAATCCTTAAATGTCGTGATACCGTGGAGTGCGGAGCGCTTTCAGTTCACTTCGAAGCAAACGGCCCGGCCTGTGCACGGCACCATTACCTATAACGGGAAAACCTATTTGCTCGATCGGCAGAATACCTTTGCCAGTCTGGATTTTGGACGTGGCGTTTGGCCATACCACACTCGTTGGAACTGGACGACCTGCTCTTTCCGTCACGCGAAGGGTGTCGCAGGCTTTAACTTTGGCAGAGGCTGGACGGACGGAACGGGTATGACGGAAAATGGCTTGATGATTGATGGTGTCCTCTACAAGCTGAGCGAACAGATTCGTTTTTCCTACGATCCTGACAACCGGATGCTCCCTTGGACGCTTGCGAGTGAAGAATCTTCTGCGGTACGCCTCACCTTTACGCCGCTCTTTGCTCGAACTGAGCACAAAAATTTTGCGTTGGTGCGAACCACTTTGCATCAAGTAATCGGCCGTTACGACGGGACGATCTCAACAGATGATGGAAAAACCATTGCGGTGCAAAGCAAGATCGGAATCTGTGAAGAACAATCAGCCCGTTGGTAAACAAGGCCAGAAAAACCTAAAAAACCTTTGTCATGGGACAAAGGTTTTTTCTTATGGGCAAACCATTCTTTGTTTACAGCATTTTCACAACAGCATCCCGACCAGTCATACCAGCCGTAATCCCCTTCTGCTCCGCAGTCGTCGTCACAGACTCCAGCGGCGCATCCAGCAATTCCTGTATGGTCTTGACCCCTACCGCACGACCAGCAAGAATTTCCCTCGCTGCTAACCGCTCGTTCAAGAGCCCCACATCCAGTGCTCCACACATAATGTAGCCATGATCGGTTGTTACAGCCAATAGCGTCGTCTTGGGCAATCGAACGGTGACAGCAATAGCCGTCCCCTCTGGAAAGTGGATTGGCACTACCTCGACCATCAAGATTCCTCCTTTTTCTCTCCTGTCTGTTGGCGTTACCATCCTATGACATTCAGAAGAGAAAGGTGAGGTCTCTAAGAGGTGGTTCAAAAAGTTATGTTTTGATCACGAACTTGATCTTACGTTAATGCATGACGCTTGTCGGAAAGTGCTCATCCTCCATCGCGACTTTTCGTTTCATGACTTCAATCATATACGTCGCGAGCATATGAAACAGCTCTTCCTCGTCCATTTCCTCGACCAAGTCCAGCAAATCATCCCGAGACTGCTCCGCGAGAATGCCGACGACAACTGCTGTAATGTCTTCTTCATCGCCATTAAAATGTCCTCTGTACAGCTCGTATACTTCATCTATGAAGCGCATCGCTCGTCTCCTCCCGTTTTTCGATAGCATTCCCGAAAAACCGGTCTCTACGATTGGTTTTTTGACGTTAACGATATCTTTTCCCAACGTGGACGAAACGCATTTTGCAGCATCTGTTGATCCTTTATCGTGGTGGCGAGCACTTCACGCAGCATCTCGGGCAAGAAAAATGTAACCTCACTGCCGAGCAGCAAATCGGGAAACATGCGATTGTACATAAACATGTCGATCGTCCCGACTCGATACAGACGCTCGCGATCAAGCGGTTGCCCGTTGACTTCAATCTGGATAATTTGCGGTTGGTCATCCTCACTGTAGCGGATGTACAATCCGTCCACACACATCCAGCCTTCTATTTTGCCGCGAAAACCGTACCCTCGCAGCTCCCGATGAACCATTTCCGGTTGAATCGCTTGCTCCAGAACAGTGGTGAGCTGCTCGCCTGTAATCGTGACCGCACAGGCATTGATCGGGTGAGGCATACTGTGCAGCAAATCGGCAAAGGACAAGCTACCCCGCGGCAAATCAGCAAGTAACAGCCCTCCATTTGCCATGCCAATCTCAGCACCCGTCCATTTACGAATACTCGCTGCGATGAAGGAACCATAGGGGGTCTCCTCCGTCCAGCCTATGTGCATGTCTTGCTCCAATTGAACAATCGGCTGAAACAAACGATTCTCTGCCCATACTTTTTCACTCTCAATGAACTGGCTCAATGATTCGTCTGACTGGTACTGTTCTGTGTGAAAAAGCTCTGCGCGCACGTCTTTGATGCCATTATGAATCCCGTCCCAGACAAGCTCTACATGACCGACATACTCGCCAAATCGCCCCGCTTGTGTGATTAAGGTACCGCCTATACGTTCTCCATGAGGCAGCGTCCGGTGAGAGTGTCCGCCCAAAATGATATCGAGCCCATCGACTTCCTTTGCCAGCAGACAATCTGTCTGATAGCCAAGATGCGATAGCAAAATGACAACATCCACAGACGAGCGCAGTGCCGCAATCTGCTCACGCAAAATCGGGATCGGTTCCTTGATCTCCCATCCCATACTTTGATAGGAAGGGCCAAAGGGAATCGTCATTCCCAAGATCGCCAGCCGCAGCTCGCCTACGGTATGAATGGCGTATGGTACAGCCCAAGACGGGACAGAATTTGTTGGCGGTTCAAACAGATTGCCCGTAATGATCGCAAAACGCGCATCTGTGTACAGTTCATTCAGCTTGTCTTTTGGGAGTGTGATGCCTTCGTTGTTTCCAATCGTCGCGTATTGAATCCCGCTTCTGTTCATGATCTCAACGTTACTTTTCCCGAAGCTCGCTTCCGATCGGATATCCATTCGATCCATATGGTCTCCAATATCGACCGTCAGCACATGCTCTCCCCTGGCCTCCCACTCTTCTCGGTGCTTCCTCAGGCAGGTTGCAATTCGCGGCATCGTATCAAAATGGCTGTGCAAGTCATTCGTGTGCAAAATGTGTAAGGTACAGGTGTCAGCCACGACTTTCCCCTCCCTCTCGTCTCATTATCCAAAAATCGCTTCTCCGATCATTTGTATGGCAATTCCCAATATCAGAACACGCAAAAATAGCACGATGGTGCGCCCCTTCATTTTACTGGCAACAATCGCTCCGAGCTTTCCGCCCGCCCATGCTCCTGGTGCGAGCATCGCTGCATACAGCCAGTGTACGTTGTCGTGGAAGATATTCGTGATGGACCCAACCACCGCTGATAAAAAAATGACCAGCATGGATGTAGCGGTAGCAATGTGTGGCGGAAAGCGAAACAAAATGATCATGGCTGGAACCATCAGAATGCCGCCACCCACGCCAAATAGCGACGAGGTAATCCCGACAAAGAAAGCAATCGTAATCACGGACCATTTGCTATACCCGTACACATATTCATTTCCTTCGTTGTCGATGAAGTGGCGTTGGACTTCCCACTCCATGCTGCGTGGTTTGATTTTGTCTTTGACCATCAATACGACGAACATGGAGAGCTGAAACAAGCCAAACAGCAGCGAAAAGCCCCCCACTGCTAGTAATGTATTAAGATAAACGCCCACAATAGCACCCGGCGCACTCCCGATAAAAAAGAGCAAGGCACTCTGCTTATCTACTTTATTTTGCTTGAGATAAGAAAGGGAAGAAGAAAGGGCGGTTACCGCAATCACAATCAACGAAGTCGCCGCTGCTACTTGCGGGTTCATCGATCCAGGCATGTACCAGTTCGCAAAATACAGCAGAGCAGGCACGAAAAAAATCCCACCACCCAGACCCGCGATACTGCCAATGACGCCAGCCAGGACTCCGATGATGACAAATAAGATGGCAATTACTACAAGCATGAACTCCCCTTCTTTCTTGCTACGTGGAGAACAGGTCCATCTGACGAGGATTCAGACCAGTAGGTGCAAGGCCAAGCATCTCCGAAAACTGCTTCGCATTCGCAGCTGCATCTCCTCCAGAGTTATTGTTGAACAAAATGCAGACTTCATCCGCTTGCCGTTCGAGCAGTCTGATGTGTTCCACCCATTCTGCAAGCTCTGTCTCACTGTATCGATATAAATAACGGACATCCCGCCAATTTTGTCCCTCTCCGGGATCTCGCCAGCCCGCTTTGTTGCGCCCATGAAAGCGAACCAACGCCAAGGTTGGCTTCGTCACGGCAGGAACAATCGGGACCGAGCCTTTTCCCACTTGTGGTTCATCACATACGACATGTGTCGCTTCGATGTTGTGCAAAAAATCCAGTGTTCGCTCCGAATACCGTGATTCAAACCAGCTTTGATGGCGAAACTCAACCGCAAACGGATACGCCTGCATGGCTTGGCGACAAGCGGTCACATACTGGACATGCTCTCGGGTACAATCAAACCACGGCGGAAACTGAAACAGTAACGCTTTGAGCTTGCCAGCCTCCACGACCGGCTGAATGCTCTCTTCGAACTGACGAAACAATTCCCGTCTGCTTCCCGAAGCGTCCCCCCGTTGATGCCCCGTCATCCCTTGATGAGGCTTGACGATAAAGCCAAATCGTTCAGGTGTATCCTTCACCCACGATTCGTAATTTCGCTGTGGTAAAATAGCGTAAAAAGAACTATCCACCTCTACAATTGGAAAGTGGCTGGCATATACCGACAGCTTGTCTCGATTGCGTACACCTTGTACGTACAATTCGTGCTGATCTCCCCAGCCGCAAACTCCCACTTGTATCGTAGTCATCGAATGCTAACCTCCAAATCATGGTCGAATAGAGAAGAAGGACGGAAGCCGAATGAAAAATCCCGCTTGGTTGGGTGAACCCTTTGCGATTAAGGATAACAAAATATTCCTGACGAAAAAAGTAGCGAAACGCCTCCTGGCCGAAGCACAAGAGGCGTTTCCTTATGAGTATTCTGCTTTGCTCGCAGGTCGTGGAGCAACGATTACGGCCTGTGTACCGATGCCCGTCTCACCCGACAAGCACGTGTTCGCTTGGGATGGGAAAACATTTCTTCAAGCCTTGCAGTACATCCGCAAGCACAATCTTCAATGGTTGGGGGTCTTGCATACACATCCCCATACGCCGCCAATCCCTTCTACACGCGACATAGCTGGGTGGCATTATCCCACGCTCAGCTATTGGATTGTGGGACTCGCATCCGAACAGCCAGAATGGCGTGTCTATCAATGGGTGCAGGATGGAAGTTGCGGCTCATTTGCAGCACGCGACTACACTTTGACAGAAGTGGATTGTGACGATGAGGAAACCAATGGTTCCTCGGCTCCAAAAAACTCTTGATACAAAGCAATCACAGCACGATCTGCCTCTTCGGCTTTTACCCCGAACATCATGCTTACTTCCGATGACCCCTGATTGATCATTTCCAGATTGATTTTCGCAGCAGCCAACGCAGCTGTGGCTCTCGCTGTTGTCCCCACAGATTGACGCATGCCCTCCCCGACAATCATGACGAGTGCTAGACTATGCTGAACAGCGACATCATCAGCGAACAACTCTCGGCGAATGCGTTCCACAATCCGCTGTTCCTTCTCTTCCGTGAGATCGCGCTCTCGCAGAATGACGGAAATGTTATCAATTCCAGATGGAGTATGCTCGTACGAAAGCTCCTCCTCCTCCAGAATTTGCAACAGCTTGCGGCCAAAGCCAATTTCACGGTTCATCAAATACTTGCTGACGTAAATGCTACAAAAGCCGCTATCACTTGCAATACCCGACACCCTGTTTGTAGCAGATCCTCGTTCGGCCACAATCATCGTACCAGGCGCAGACGGATTATTCGTATTCTTGATGCATACGGGTATATCTGCTTGATACGCGGGAATCAACGCTTCCTCGTGGAACACACTAAAACCGGAATAAGACAGCTCCCTCATCTCTCGGTACGTAATCTCTGTCACCTTCTTCGGATCGGCAATCAGGTTCGGATTGACCACATACACAGAATCGACATCGGTAAAATTCTCGTAGACCTCTACCTGAACCGCCGCAGCCAAAATCGATCCCGTAATATCCGAGCCGCCGCGCGAAAAAGTAACCAGATCACCGGAACGTGAATAGCCGAAGAAGCCAGGGAAAATGACAATTCCCTCCCGCTCTCGCAATGTTGCCAATTTGGCATACGCTTCAGGGAGGATATGAGCATTGCTTGCTTCGTCCGTAACCAGCATGCCTGCATCCTTTGGATTGATGTAGGTCGCGACCTCGCCCAAGCTCTGCAAGTAACGAGCGACAATTTTGGCGCATGTATCCTCTCCCGCAGCTTTGACCGCATCCATGAATCTTTCCTTGGACAAGCCCGCCTTGTTTGCCAAAACCTCCCCGAGCTCCACTTCAATCGCTTGACCAATCTCGGCAGAAAGCCCGAGACCTGTCACAATCTCCTGATAGCGCAAGAATATTGCTTGTTTCGCTTCCTCTGTAGGCTCTCCAGCCAAAAATCGCTCAGCATATGCGATTAACAAATCAGTAACCTTCGTGTCTTCCTTATGTCGTTTCCCAGGCGCCGATACAACAATGAATTGTCTGTCCCGATCCGCCAATGCAATTTGGCATACTTTTTTTATTTGCTCGGCATTCGCCAGTGATGTTCCCCCAAATTTTGCTACCTTCATGATCGATTCCTCCATCTAACTCTCACGTCTTATGCTTTTACTAGCTTAAATTATCCGCATAAAAAGAACAAGTGTCTTTTCCCTGAGGACATTCAGGAATAATCATCAAGATTTGTCGCATAGTAACGGGGAGTACATCATCATGTACAGCTACCTAGCAGGAAAGTCTCTGATAAAGAGGTGAACGAATGAAAAAGCATATCCTCTTTTTCCCACTTTTGCTAGCTGTCATTCTTGCTCCTTCCTTCAGCGAGACAGCCAATGCAATCCGGGAAAAAAATCGCGAGTATTACGAAACAAGAGGAGATATCGTTTGGGAAGTGCCGACAGAGAGCAAGGTGATTGCCCTTACCTTTGACGATGGTCCTGACCAGGTATACACTCCGCAGATTGCAGCGCTGTTGAAGCAGTATCAAGCGAAATCCACCTTTTTTGTCGTAGGAAATCGTGTGAGCCAGTACCCGGAAATCGTCAAATCTCTCGTGAATGATCAACATGAGATTGCCAATCACACTTACAGTCATCCAGATATTCGAAAGCTGTCAGCGAATCGACTATTAGAAGAGGTGCAAAAAACGCAGGAGACCATTTATTCGGCAACAGGGGTTCGTCCCACCCTCTTTCGTCCTCCGGGAGGATATTATGACGAGAAAGTCGTCGATACAGCGAAGCAAGCCGGTTTTCTCCTGATCATGTGGTCGTGGCATCAAGACACACGTGATTGGAGCGATCCCGGTGTAAAAAAAATCGTCAACAAGGTTTTGAACAACGCGCGGAATGGAGACATCGTGCTATTTCACGATTACGGAGGCAATCGCAGACAGACCGTACAAGCCCTCGAGCAAATATTGCCTGAACTGAAAAATAGAGGGTATAAATTCGTAACGGTCAGCGAATTGTTGAGAGGATATGGACGTGCCAAGCAGGTAGACTATCCTTGATTTTCTTCCCACGAAAAAGTGCCCCTCGCTATAAAGGGGCACTTCTCCTCTGATCAGTTTGATTATTTGTTTTCGTTCTCCAAAACAGAATCCGTCTCTACCTGAACTTTTACGGGTACAGGCTGTTGCTGTGTGGGTACGGTACCACCCTTTTGCATAAAGTCTGCGATCATCTTATTCATATCCAAACCAGATACGTCTTTCAGCATCTCTGGCAGTTGGGCCATCAGCTTCGTAACATTCCCGCTCAGACGATTGATTCCATCTCCCTGACCGCCTCCTGCATCCACGATCGTTACCTTGTCGATCGCCTTTATTGGCTCGGCAATTTTCTCAGCCAGCTCAGGGAGCATTTTCGCAATAATATCGAGTACAGCCGCATGACCGAATTTTTCAAATGCTTCAGCCAGCTTCTCTTTCCCTTCTGCCTCGGCTTCGAGCTTGAGGCGCGTGACTTCTGCCTCAGCGCTACCACGTGCTTTTTCAGCCTCGGCAATCGCCAAACCTTCCAGACGCTTCTGCTCCGCATTTGCTTTTGCTTCCGCTTCAATGCGGTACTTGATCGCGTCTGCTTCTCTCAGCTTCTTCGCTTTTTCCGCTTCTGCCGCCTGTTCCACAGAGTAGCGGTCGGCGTCGGCCTTTTTCTTCACTTCCGCATCATATTGCTTTTCGCGGCGAAGAATTTCTTTTTCCTCCAGCTCGATTTCCTTCTGCTTGCGGACGAGATCGACCTTCATCTCTTCTTCTGTAACCTGCTGTTTGGCGACAGCTTCTTGCAGCTTGTAGGCTTGGTCCGCGCTCGCCTTCGCTTTGTCCTGCTCTTGCTTAAACGCCGCTACCTTCAGCTCTTTTTCCTTTTCTGCTTCGGCAATGTTTGTTTCCTTCAACAGCTCTGCCTTGCGTGCCTCTTCCTCTGCCTGTGCCTGCTTGATCCGCGCTTCTTTGTCCGCATCAGCCTGCGAGATGGTCGCATCGCGCTTCACTGCAGCGATTTGCGGTATTCCAAGGGCAGCTAAATAGCCGTTTTTGTCCCGGACATCCTTGATCGTGAAGCTGACAACGGACAGTCCCATTTTCTTCAAATCCTTTGTCGCTACCGATTGCACCTCTTGCGCGAATCGCTCACGGTTCTTGTAAATTTCCTCTACCGTCATACTGCCGAGGATTGCCCGCAAATAGCCTTCGAGTACCTCCTGTGCCTCTCCGCGCAGTGCCTCGTCACTCTTGCCCATAAATTGCTCGGATGCGGTGGCGATATCTTCAATCGAGCCGCCTACCTTGATGATCGCTACGCCATCTGCCATGACAGGAACGCCCTGCTCGGTGTACACCTCTGGCGTCGATACATCCAGCTTATGAGACAGAAGACTCAGAAAGTTTGCTTGTTGAAAAATAGGGAGGATAAATGCGCCGCCTCCGCGGACGATCTTCATTTTGCGGCCGGATTCGTCACTTAGTACATTTTTCGAGCCGAGATAGCTACCCGTCACGATCATGGCTTCATCTGCACCCACTGTTTTGTAACGGGCCCAAAAGGCAATACCCAAAACGAGAAAGACTGCGACGACAACACCTACTATCGTCAAAACACCAGGATCTACCATCACTTCTCATCTCCTTCGCCAGATTCAGTGTAAAAGGGGATCACATACAAGACATGGTCACGCACCTCGACCACGACGACACGGGTTCCTTGCGGGATAATCTCGCCCTCAAGACTCGCCGCCATATGGTAAGTCGTTCCACTAATCATCGGCAGCAGCACTTCTCCCAGTCCTTCTGCTGGGATCGTTGTCCCGACTTCCCCCAGCTTTCCTCCTAGTTGACTCATGGAATAGCTCGTGGAATTTTCCGCATGGCTCATCGGCTTTACCCACAGGAAGTATGAGACAAAAGCCAAAGCGATGCCAATGACTGCAGCCAGCATCAACACGACAAGCGTACCAAGAGAAGTGTATCGAGATAGCAAATACCCCGCTCCACCAAAGGCAGTCATGCCACTGACCAACAAAATGGGCTGTGCAAAAGGCAGATGCAGATGTCCCAGCCAATCCGAGAGCGTATCGCCAAACAACAGCGAGATGACCGTGTAGATTAGACCAAGTACAAGGCAGACCATGTAGACGGTTTCAAGTACGCCCACGACTGTCCCCCCTTTCTAAAATTGCCTCTATAGTGCATACGAGTCAGATGGGAATTAGTTTCATAAATAAGGAAATAATCCCTTTTCTTATCGCTTTTTCTGCTGAAGGACTCTTTGGATACGGCGTATTCCTTCCTCGATATTTTCCGGGCATTCCCACGAATAGGTCAGTCGCAGCCAGCCCGCTTCCGCTCCATAGACGCTACCAGGTGTAAATACGACACCTTCCCTAATCGCATCATCTAGCAATTCCTTTTCGTCCCTGGGAGCAAGCAACCGACACCAAATATGATAGCTGCCACCCGGCTCATTCCATACGGCGTAATCGGTGAGATGATTGTGCATAGCACGTATCATCGCTTGTTGCTGTTCCAACAAGTAACGAGACATTCGCTCCTGCTGATTGATCCAGCTGGCTCGCTCAACAAATTGCCGAGCGAATTGCTGGGAGACGCTGCTCGTGCCAAAGTCCATTTGCTGCTTGGCATCGGCTAGTCTTTCTACGACAGATCTTGGTCCTACCAGCCAGCCAATCCGTAAGCCTGGCGCAATCGTTTTCGAAAGGCTCCCGACATACAGAACAGCACCTGTCTTGTCGATGGCTTTGATCGGCTTGGGAGGTCTAGGGCTTCCAGCCAGTGTCAGTGCGCCGTAAGCGTCATCCTCCACAAGTGGCAAGCGCAGCTCCTGACAAATATCGAGCAACTGGGCTCGCCGTGCCTCGCTTAATATCGTCCCGGTTGGATTATGATAGGTCGGGTTCGCGAAAACCATGCGAATGCGATGTTCTCGCTGCAAATCGTAGACAGCCTCGGGTACAATACCGTCCTCATCCATCGGCAAGCGAAATAAACGCAGGCCAGCTGAACTGAATAAGGGAAGAGAATACGAATAAGAGGGTCCCTCCATTGCGATTGCGTCTCCGGGATTCAAGAGACATAGTGTAATGAGATGCAGTGCTTGCTGCGCTCCTGACGTCACCAAAATTTCGTCGGGAGAAGCGTGAATGCCGTAGTTTTCGTGCAAATGCACAGCTAGTGCCTCACGCAGACGCGGCTCCCCCTTTGGTTGCGCGTAGCCCAGCTCAAGCTTGATCTCGTTTTTTTCCCCCTCCGTAGTTGGGATCAATGACGGGATCATCGTCGTCGCCAATTCTGCCTTTGCCAGATTGATGATCGAGGAATCGAAGCATGCATCCTGTATTCGTTTCGCGAGTGGATAAGCTGGCAAGAATGCCCCACCATTTGTGTAGGTATACCAGTTTGGCATCTGTTTAACGCCCCATAGATCACGACTGACCCAAGTACCGCTCCCTTGCCACGATTGTAATATACCTTTGGCCCGCAATTCTTCATACGCTGCCGATACCGTCCCACGATTGACGCCAAAGCGCCGTGCCAACACTCTTTCTGGCGGCAGAGATGTACCAGGGGGCAGCACTCCCAATACAATCTGTCGTTCCAGCTCTTTGGCTATTTGCATATAGATCGGAACTCCCGCGTCTTTGTCCGGCTTCCATTCCATCCCTATCCGTCCCCCATACTTGCTGTTTTCCTCCCTTTCGACAAATTGGCTTACTGCTCCTGCTGCCAATTGGCTCTACCGTTTATGCTTGGTCGCCTCTAAGATGGAACAACAGAAACTTTACTTCGACAAAGGATGGGATTCGGATGAGCGGACAGCTTCCGATCGAGAAGCAGGACGTACAAAAAGAGCAGTCAACCACTTCTGAGCAGCTGCATACAGAGAAAACGGGCTTGCTGTATGGCTTCATCGGGGTGCTTAGCTTCAGCTTGACCTTGCCTGTAACGAAGGTGGTTGTTACCGTGCTCTCTCCCCTCTCGGCAGGATTGGGACGAGCGTTGATCGCAGCAGTACTAGCGGCTTTGGTACTCAGCATCAAACGAGTACCGTTTCCTACCTGGCAAGAGACCAAGAAACTGTTCCTTGTATCTGCTGGCGTAGTAGCGGGCTTCCCGTTTTTCTCGTCATGGGCGATGGAGAGAGTGCCTGCTACGCACGGCGCAGTCATCATTGCACTATTGCCATTGGCTACGGCAGGCGCAGCTATATTTTTTTCAGGAGAACGCCCTACCCGAAAGTATTGGATTTCTAGTGCGATCGCCTGTGTAACGATTCTCGCCTACGCGATCAGTTCTGGCTTTGGTGCCCTCCAATGGGCGGATCTCGCCTTGCTCGGGGCGGTCATCAGTGCGGCGATCGGATACGCGGTTGGCGGTGAGCTCTCCAAGACAATGGGCGGTTGGCAGGTCATCAGTTGGTCGTTGATCTTTGCCTTTCCTTTTCTCGTCGTTCCGCTCGTCGGTCCTCTGCTCGCTGAATTAAAACAAGCCACTTGGCCTGTCTGGATCGGTTTTGGCTATATTAGCGTAATCAGTATGTTTCTCGGTTTTTTCGCCTGGTATCACGGACTGGCAATCGGCGGCGTCTCCAAGGTCAGTCAAATTCAATACCTTCAACCCTTTTTATCAATCATCGCAGCCTGGCTCCTGCTGTCCGAGCCATTGACACTTGGCGCTGTTCTTTCGGCTGTCATTGTCGTGTTGGCTGTCGCAAAAGGAAGAAAGACTTCCGTTCAGCAAAAAGCGTAAGTAAAAAAACACCGCTCCTCTTCACTAGGAAAAGGGCGGTGTCTTTCGTTTTTATTCTGCTCGGCTAAACATATTTCCCAGGTACATCGGTTGATAAGTGGGGTCAGACAAGACTTGCTTGACTTGATCCGGGCGTGTCTTGTGGTCGTTCGGCAGTTGCTTCCACTCGTCTAGCGTGACCCAGCCAGCCCATTCGATTTCTTCGTCGACGATACCGCCCGGCGTAGGGTTCGTCTCTTCACCGATGAGCTTCGCCAGAACTCCCACTCCGACTGTATGCTTGCCGTTCCCTTCCTGATCGATCCGGTCGTCTATCCAGATCAATCGCTCCATTTCCACGAGGAGTCCGGTCTCTTCCATCACTTCTCTTTTCGCCGCATCTGGAATCGCTTCTAAATATTCTACGATTCCCCCTGGCAGGTTGTAAAAGATGCCTCGTTGTGTCTGCTCACGGATGAGGAGGACTTTCCCTTCGTGTTCCACTACTACGGTGACTCTCAAGCGAATCGCTGACATTTCGCTCGCTCCCTTCTCAGATGGCAGGCGTACGCGTAACATTCAGGGAATCGACACCGGAGTGCGCTAACCATTCCTGTAATGCCATAAGTCCATATTGTTCCAAAAACTTTGCTTCAGAATCCGCGATTGCATGAAGCATCATGAACCTGATTACGTCCTTGCCGTTTGTATAATATTCAAGTCCAGCCTCTTCATAATAGGCAGGGGTCAATACCATATGATTCAAAACCGATTTTTCCACGATTGTATCCCCGAGCGAAAAGATGCTCCCAGACTCCATGCGGGTCGTTTGACTCTCCCACTGACGAATTACCTGGGCCGCTACTCTCGCCAAATGCGTAATCATTCTCTGCTCAAACTGATAAGAATAGACGAGGTACTCCGTTGCCCCCATTTTGTGCAGCTCAAGTGTGGCATACGTCCACCAACCTCGATTGCGTGTAGCCGGATAGACGGCAATCAGGATATCCGCATCCTCGGATTGATACAGCTCACCTTGACTCCCAAAAAAGCGGTGGCAATGATCCATTAATTGCTTTACCACTATCATATGTGCAACCCCGCTCCAAAAAGTATGAAAACCTCTACGGCTGCCTGCTCATAGAAGAGCAACTGCATCATTGTGAAATGGTTGTGCTCGCCCGAAAAAAGCATGCCTGGATACGTAGGCATACTTCGATGATGTTGGGCAGCATTTTCTTGTATATACGAACATTTTATCATTGTGTGAAGCGAATGTACATGTTTGAACACGCGCAAAAAAGCCCCCGATTTTTCCGAGGGCCTTGTTCTTGTTTTATTTCGTTCATCGCGAAATATTCTGTTAAAAAGGGGTGAAAATACAAATTTTTTAATAGTTTAGTATTTTTTAACGTGCAACCAATATTCTCCATTTGCGTAATAAAACGTGAAGGAGTGTATTCCATATGTTCGACTTCGTACAAATAATATTGCTTACACTAGCCTTACTTAGTTGGGGTTTTATCGTAAATTCGCAGTCGCTTCGTAACCGATGGATATATGTGTTGATCACATTCATCATTTTTTGGGGGATTGTCGAATTAGTAGATTACTTTGACCCTCCATCCCCTCATTATGAATAACCAATTAACTACGGTGCTATTTTCCCACAATTCTTGCATATTGAATACAGGGAGTAATTTATCCATGAAATTATTTTTAAAGCTCACAGTGGGCACATTTGCAACTGGCTGGTTCTTTCTTCTTTGGTGTATGCAAATGATTCTTGCAAGTGACATTCCGGTAGCAATTTCATTCGATGAAATGCAAGGATTCCTTCAGACTTTTGCCATCTCTACTATCCTAGCTCTTGCCTACATCAGATTTGTAGATGATACAAAATTACATTATTTTCTTGTAATCCCCATCCTATTATGGAGTATGAACACCATTCAGGATTTAGAGCACAATTATCATCCATACGATACATTGATAAGCTGTGTAAGTCTTATTGGGTGTCTGCTCATCTTTCTATACTCAATATTAAAACAGCGTCATAAGGTAGACTAACTAGATCATTACGGCTTTTTCATGGTAAGATTTAGGAAACGCTTTTGGAGGTGAAAGTTCCAGGAATACACTCACATCGCAGTTATGTCCATTTCATTTGTCATCGATTGGTTAGCTTCATAGAAGGATTTCTTTTGCCCGATCCATTGGTCGGGTTTTCATTTTTCTATTCTCCCTCCAGTTCTCATGTTTTCCACGCTGTAAGGAGGATCAACATAAATCCAGACGTATCTGTACATCTTTCAAACTGCCGGGATAGCCGTGGCACTTCATATGGCCCCTGCTTCCGACGCTATTCATCTCTCTGAGCAATTTGAAAATAAACAAATTTCTTGATACATTTTTTATAAATTGCTATACATAGGTGAGTATTATGAAAAAAACAACTTTGCAAAAAACAGGCTCAATTATCATTTGCTTGATTGGCCTATATTTATTGTTAACGAGTGTGGCAAACGGATTGTTTGGTTTCCTCTATTTAGTTATTGGAATTTGGTGTGTTTTTACGTACTTTGGCAAAAGTGACGAGTGATTTAACTTAATTGGGCCTGTGCAGCTGGCGTTATTTTGTCACGAGCGAAGAGAATTGTCCTATTGATATTTTTGGGTTGCTCTCGTTTCGTCAAAACATGTTTACCCACTCAAATCAGCACCGCAATAAGCGTCGGCATAAGATTAATCAAAATGATGCACTGGCTCTGCACAAATGAAGTACGAGAACACTTCAAAGAGCTTTGAAAAAGAGAAGGTATCCCCTTCCTTTCCCCTTATGCACTTAGACATTACCACGCAGTCCACGGGAGCAATAAAAAAACGTGTCTGAACAAATCAGACACGTTTTTACACGTTATCGAAACGATTATCCGATAGAACCTTCCATCTCGAACTTGAATACTGATTAATTTCATAGCGTTGCAACTCATCAGGAAAACATTGATTTACGCTATCTCAGAAATGTTGACTCGTCAAAACAATTCATTACTTTTCATCTTAAGTCGGCACAAAATCGGCACGTTAGAGAGTCCTAGAGATTATGTTCTAGGGCTTTCCTTTTTACTCCGCCTTCACAAATTTTTCAATGTATTTTGCGCGTTCTTCCTTGGTGAAAAACTTGTTCACAATTTCATTCCGCCACTTGTCTTTATCAGTTTTAGTTTCAGCAAGGTTTACCTTCAAATAATCCTCGATAGTCGCTCTATCAATCTCAGTGGTATATTTTTTTCCATGATTCAGTGTTACCTTCACCTTTTGCAGTTCAGGGAATTCCTTTAGCAATCGGATCGGCTCTTCCATCAAGGCTTTGTTGATCGCGTCTCCAGACTCCCAATAGTTCTTTGCATCTGCTTCTGACATTCCGGTTTCAGGTTTAGTCTTTTTCAAAGTTGCAAAGTCTGCATAGGTGATTACCGCCTCGTTTTGGTTAACAATCTCTGCCTGGGTAATAAATGGCCCACCCTTTAAGTTCGGAGCGTACTCCTTAAATCTACTCACTTCCTCGGCTGACATAGTTTTCTGTTCAGAAGCAGGGGCTGGTGCAGATGAGGTAGTTGTGGCTGATGGAGCTGGCGTGTTATTCTCTGGCGTTGTACCGCAGCCACTTAACACGATGCCTAATGACAATGCAAGAATTGATGCTCTTTTCACTGGTAAAATCCCCCTGATTTTGGTAGTCACCCTCACCATAAGCCATAATCTTACATGGGACAAGATTTATCGACAAAAAGCCTCCGGTAAATTTCTCTGCCGGTGGCTTTTTCGTTAAGGATTCAATTCTTTTGGAGTCATCCTAAAGCAATATACTAATGGTACTTAATTTACGACCCCGTTACCGCTTTTACATCCGTGATGTGATCCATATTGATCCACTGACTATCTTCATCGGTCACAAGCTTAATTCTCCTGGCGTTTTGGTCAATCCACTTGACCACGCCCCACATCATGCATGTTGTTCCCAGGCTACCTTTCACTTGCTTCCACCAAGAAAGGGTAACAGCATAATCCTCCCGAGCTGCATCCCTTATGATGTACTGGAGCGATTCAAGCTCGTCTTGTTCAAGGATCGGCATGGGCACGAGTTTATCGTCTTCTTTCATTTGTAAGTATAGTTCACGTTGCTCCGGCAGCACAAAACGACTTGAAAAAGGATTTTCTATCTTAGAGGCCATTTCAACGCACCATCCCTCTCCCAAGTTTCAAACACTTCCATCTTATCAGGCTCTGACCTATGCTACTCAATACGTTTGATCTCGTAGTAACGCTGCCTACTCACTCCGATCTGTCGGGCTATGAAGTTATTTTTCTCTCCGTCCATAATTGCATCCAAAACTGTCTTTTCCTTTTCGTCTGTGATACATTCCACTGCCTGATCAATACGTTCCACAATTTCCTGTAGCTTCGACAGGCGCTTCCACTTTCTTTCCCTTCTTACAACCTCGGCGTGGGTTTTATCGCCGTTCTTTCCCTTTCCTTTTGGCTGAAAAGCGTCAATTCCGTATGCGCCAACTGTGCCCTCTCCAGCGTCTTTCAGATATCCTTTCAGACGGTCTATTTCGCGTAGCATGAAGGGATAGTCCCTCAGCTCTTCTTCTGTTCGTTGCAACCATTCCATTGCTGGTTCCAGGTCCGCGAAAGCGGTCTGTCCATCGTGATACTTCAATCCTCGCTGGCTTACAATATACTCGTCCCACTCCGGGCAGGTTTCGATTTTACCAACGTGGAGGTTGTGGACACTACAGATCGACTTCTTTCCCCATTGTGTAGCGGGGCACTTTTCACATACTCGTTCGATCAGCTTATCTTTCACCTACACCACCTACTCTTTTCTAGTAACATGAATGCTGTCGCCAGCTTCCTCAATTTAATTAATAACTCCATGTTTCTCTTCTGCCTCTATTGTTAATTCGTCTACATGCCCCGACATACATCCCAAGCAGCAAAAGTGATCAACAGAGGGTTTCTTGCTTATCAATATCCATTCGGGCTTGTCCGCTTCGATATCATGATCACAAAACGTACATTTCATCACTATTCCCCCTTACCGTTGTGATAAATCGACTTCTTGCCATTTGGCCCAATAATCCCATTCATAACCTTCTTCTTTTGGCGTGCACTTCGTCATTCTTTCCACATCTTCAATAGCGACCGCTCTTTTGATCACGACATAGTCTTCAAAATCATCTTCGCTACAAACCAGTTCGACAAAGCTGCTTTCGTCGATACCTTCTGACATTTGCCGATCTTTTGTATATTCATAGCAAGCCTCTGCCTTGTCGATATCATCAAATTCCTTACTTCCCCAGGATTGAGTATCCACCCGATATTTTTTCACCCTCGCCCCTCCTCCTTCTCTCCCTAACTATTAAGTTAAAAATCCCTGTCACTCAAACTGTAATATGATTGAAACTATTTGCTACTTTGTCCGTCTACGTTATAAAAGAACCTGATTGGAGATGTGAACAAATGCCATATATCAACCTTCAAATTACAAAAGGTGCAACACGTGATCAAAAAGCTCAGATTGTGAAAGAGTTCACTGAAACTCTTGTTAATGTTCTTGGCAAAAAGCCTGAACATACTCACATCGTTATTGAAGAGATTGACGATGAAAACTGGGGGTATGCGGGCATACTCACTGATGATTTCAGAAAACTTTAAGCATGTTTCGTAAAAGTTCCAGTTTGATACTGGGACTTTTTTTATTACACATTTTGTAAAACTAAGGGTTGAACGTTCTGTAACGTATTAGGGATTACGGCTGAATCACTTGCACAAGCCAAACTAGATGAAATGGAAACAATTGCAGCCCATCATGATGGAGAAGATTGGACCGAGGAAGAACTTGAGGAAATTGAGCGCTTTAAAGAGTTTGTGAAACTAAAGAGAAAACAGCAGGAGTGACGGAATGACCTACGAGGAACTAACTTGGGAGGCCGTACACCAGGGACTAGACATCTATACAGCAACAATGTAATTGCAATTAATAAATATATTTCATCCAATGTGGAAAAAGTTTGTGTATTAGCCGAAGAACTTGGGCACCACCACACATCTTCTGGCAATATCTTAGATCAAACGAAAATCGCCAATCGGAAACAAGAGAAACGGGCAAGGAGCTGGGGATATGAGAAACTTATTCCTCTCAATGCCTTTATCCAAGCCCATAAACAAGGTGTCAAAAATCGATTCGAACTCGCTGATCATCTTGGCGTAACGGAGGAATTCCTAGACTCCGCTATTAATAGGTACATCGAAAAGTATGGTACTCATGTAAAGGTTGGTATATCTACTATCATTTTCGAGCCATTAGGCGTTCTTGAACTATTTGAGTAACTTTGCGCTTCCCAGCCGCAAGGCTGTTTACTATATACCTAAAACCGAACAAACGTTCCAAGAAAGGATAATTGTAATGGCGACATTTCGAAAACTCCCTAGTGGTAAGTGGCAAGCAAGGGTGTCTCGTGATGGGAATGAATTCAGCATTGGGACCTATCGAACGAAAAAAAAAGCGGAAATCGAAGCAGCAAAAGTGGAAGAACGGATTTACTACGGGCAGACCTTAAACGATCGCAATAGGATGTTTGATGAGGTAGTAGATAGCTGGTTGGCCCATAAAAAGAACGAGCTGAAAGAATCGACTTTTAGGCAAATCGAAGTTATTATTCGATTGCACATTAAGCCAGAATTTGAAAACAAAAGAATTATGAAGATAAGACGGGCAGACATTAAGAAATGGATACAAGATTATGTGGACGAAACTGACAAAAGTGGCCGCCCAAAATATTCACTCGGATCTTGTCTGAAATACCTGTCCGTGATGAAAAGCATTTTTCATTACGCTGTTCACGAGTTAGAAGTATTGGAGAAGAGCCCGGCAGATCGCCTAAAGGTGCCAGTGAAGGACTCGACAGCAGAAAAAAAGAAGATTAAGTATTTCTCACTTCAAGAGCTGAACACACTGTTAGATTTCATGAAAAATTATAAGCACCAGCGCTTTGAAGGATACCCGCTTTACTATATGCTCATGTACTTTTTGAGCCGAACCGGATTACGCATCAGTGAAGCTCTGGCCTTGCGATGGACTGACATTAATGGTAATCAACTCACAGTGGAACGCCAAACGAGTAGAGACGATAATAACAACGTGAAACTGACCACTCTTAAAAATACGTCATCTTATCGCACAATCGGCCTGGAAGATGATCTCTTAAAAGAACTTAAAAAGTTCAAAGCGAAACAAAACGAGCTTATTCTTGGAAGTAAAACATTTCGTCAAAACGAGGATCAAATTATTTTTCAAAACTACCTAGGGAACTATTTAACGCCCTCGACAATACGTGAATCGATTCAGGAGTATTGTGAAAAAGCAGGAGTAGAGTACAAGGGTACCCATGGGTTTCGACACACTCACTCCGTCCTATTGCTCGAGTCTGGAGCCAGTCTAGTATATGTATCAAAGCGACTTGGACATAAGACGATCAAAACGACCGCCGACACATATCTGTCCATCACCGAAAAAATTGAAGAAGACGAACTTAAAAAGTTCGCCTCCTACACCAAAAGAACAATTTGAATCGGCACGAAATCGGCACGATTGTTTTTCTTACTTCGTATTCCACTTATAAAACGTTGGGACAACAACGCTTTATAGTTTCCTACCCGATACTGCCTTCCATTTCGAACTTAATGAGACGGTTCATCTCTACCGCGTACTCCATCGGCAATTCTTTTGTGAATGGCTCGATGAAGCCCATTACGATCATCTCAGTTGCTTCTGCTTCTGACAAACCGCGGCTCATCAGGTAGAAGAGTTGATCCTCGGATACCTTGGATACAGTCGCTTCGTGCTCAAGCGTGATGCTGTCGTTCATGATCTCGTTGTACGGGATCGTGTCGGACGTGGACAGTTTATCCAGAATCAGCGTATCGCACTTGATGTTGGACTTGGAGCCTTCCGATTTGCGTCCAAACTGGGACAGACCACGGTAGGTTACTTTTCCGCCATCACGTGAGATGGACTTGGAAATGATCGTCGATGTGCAATCTGGCGCCAGGTGAATCATTTTCGCACCTGCGTCTTGGTGTTGTCCTTTTCCTGCTACTGCGATGGAAAGAACAGTACCTTTTGCGCGAGGTCCTTTCATGATAACTGCTGGGTATTTCATCGTCAGCTTGGAACCGATGTTACCATCGATCCATTCCATGTTCGCATCCGCGTAAGCAACCGCACGTTTGGTAACGAGGTTGTATACGTTGTTGGACCAGTTTTGGATCGTGGTGTAACGGCAACGAGCGCGTTCTTTTACGATGATTTCTACAACAGCAGAGTGCAAGGAATCCGTGCTGTAGATTGGAGCTGTACAGCCCTCTACATAGTGAACGAAGGAATCTTCATCCGCGATGATCAGCGTACGCTCGAATTGACCCATGTTCTCGGAGTTGATGCGGAAGTATGCTTGCAGCGGAGTTTCCACTTTTACGCCTTTTGGAACGTAAATGAAGGAGCCACCGGACCATACTGCCGAGTTCAGTGCAGAAAACTTGTTATCTGCTGGAGGAATCACTGTCGCGAAATATTCCTTCACGATTTCTGGGTGCAGTTTTACTGCGGAATCCATGTCGCAGAAGAGAACGCCCAGTTTTTCCAGGTCTTCCTGCATGTTGTGGTAAACAACCTCAGATTCGTACTGAGCAGATACACCAGCTAGGAATTTTTGCTCAGCTTCTGGAATACCCAGCTTATCGAAGGTTGCCTTGATTTCTTCTGGTACCTCATCCCAGCTACGGCCTTGCTTTTCAGAAGGCTTTACGTAGTAGGTGATGCTGTCAAAATCGAGGTCATCCAGGTCGCCGCCCCATTTTGGCATCGGCATGCTGTTGAAGATGTCCAGCGATTTCAAACGGAATTCCAGCATCCAAGCTGGCTCATCCTTGATCTTCGAAATTTCTTCGACGATCTCGCGGGTCAAACCCTTTTTCGTACGGAATACGGAAACGTCTTTATCGTGGAAACCGTACTGATACTCCTGTATTTCTGGGCCTTTAACAGCCATCGTTGCTCACTCCTTCGTGTTCATGTCCCTTACCTATCCCTATTCCTGCTCTGCCTGTTTGACGCCTTGCTCCAATGCTTTCCAAGCCAATGTCGCGCACTTGATTCGCGCTGGGAACTTGGCTACGCCAGACAAAGCTTCAATATCGCCAAGATCAATCGAGTCATCGATTTCTTTACCTTGCATCATATCGGAGAATTTCTGTGACAGCTCCAGTGCTTCAGCAACTGGTTTGCCTTTGATCGCATCCGTCATCATTGACGCAGATGACATGCTAATCGAACAGCCTTCTCCAAGGAACTTGGCATCTACCACCTTGCCATCCTCCACTTTCAAGGAGAGCGAGATGCTGTCACCACAGGTCGGGTTATTCAAATTTACAATGAGTCCTTCGGATTCTTCCAGCTTCCCGCGGTTGCGTGGTTTCTGGTAGTGATCCATAATGACGCGGCGGTATAAATCATCAAGAGAAGACATTGCCGAAATACTCCTTCGTCTTCTTCAAGCCCGCGATCAGCACATCTACTTCTTCTTCTGTATTGTACAGATAGAAGCTTGCCCGAGCGGTAGCCGTCACATTCAGCCAACGCATCAGCGGTTGTGCGCAGTGATGACCGGCACGAACTGCGATTCCGTAGCTGTCGAGCACCGTCGCCAAATCATGCGGATGTACCGTATCCAGGTTGAATGTAATTAAGCAGCTGCGATCCTGCTGTGGGCCGTAAATCTTCAGTCCTTCAATCTCGCGCATTTGTTCCATCGCGTATTTCACGAGATGTTTTTCATGACGCTCGATATTGTCCATTCCGATCTCTTCCAAAAAGTCAATCGCTGCTCCCAATCCGATAGCTCCTGCGATGATCGGTGTACCTCCTTCAAATTTCCAAGGAAGCTCCTTCCAAGTGGAGTCGTACATATCCACATAGTCGATCATTTCTCCGCCGAACTCCATCGGCTCCACACGCTCCAGCACCTCACGCTTGCCATACAGGACACCTACGCCTGTCGGACCAGCCATCTTGTGCGCGGAAAACGTATAAAAATCGCAATCCAAATCCTGGACGTCGATTTTCTTGTGTGGAGCACCCTGCGCTCCATCAACAAAGAGAAGTGCACCATGCTGATGGGCGATTTGGGCAATTTCCTTGATTGGGGTAGTATCCCCCAATACGTTGGAAACATGGTGAATGGCAACGAGTTTGGTATTGTCCGTAATCGTTTCCTTAACCGCTTCCAGAGTAACGGTGCCGTCCTCTGCCAGCGGAATGAACTTAAAAGTCGCTCCGGTCGCCTTGGCTGCCTGCTGCCAAGGAATGAAATTGGCGTGATGCTCCACCAATGTGGTCACGATTTCATCTCCCGGCTTAAGGAACATGCGAGCATAGCCATACGCTACCGTATTACAAGCAGATGTCGTACCACGCGTAAAGACGATTTCTGCGGCTTCACGGGCGTTGATGAAGGCGCGAACTTTTTCACGCGCGCCCTCGTACCCATCTGTCGCTATGTTGCCCAAGGTGTGCACGCCACGGTGCACATTAGAGTTATACTCCCTGTAGTATTTAGCCATCGCCTCAATAACCTGAATCGGTTTTTGAGAGGTTGCACCATTGTCCAAGTAAACGAGCGGATGTCCGTTTACTTCCTGGTCAAGGATGGGAAAATATTTCCGAAGCTCCTTGGCGTTCATTAGCCTAACTTCCTTTCAAGCGCCTGACGGAGTCTGTTTTTCACTTCTTCTACTGGAATCTCAGCGACAACTGGCTCCAGGAAGCCGAGAATGATCAGACGTTCTGCGCCTTGACGGGAAATACCACGGGACATCAAGTAGAAGATAGACTCTTCACTAAAACGTCCTACCGAAGCTGCGTGACCCGCTTTAACGTCATCCTCGTCGATCAACAGGATCGGATTGGCATCACCGCGAGATTTATCGCTCAGCATCAGGATGTTTTCCGCCTGTACGCCGTTTGCCTTTTCAGCGCCTTTTTCGATTTTCGTGATACCGTTCAGGATACTCACTGCTTCATCCGTCATAACAGCCTTGCTCACCATGTCAGACTCGGTGTGCGTGCCGATATGCTGTACTTGGGAAGTGAGGTTTTGACGTTGGGAACCAGTACCTACAGAAATGGATTTGGTCTCTGCGATCGAAGCAGATCCCTTGAGGATGGTGGTATTGTTGGCAACGGTATTGCCATCGTTCATCTCACCCAAAATCCATTCCATTTTTCCATCGCGCTCAACGGTTGCACGACGGAAGCTGTAGTCGTGAACGTCTACAGACAGAGAACGTACAGAAGCTACTTGCACAGATGCGCCCGCGCCTACATATACTTCAACTAGGCTGTTCGCAACCATGCTTTTGCCTTCGCCAGATACATATGTATCCACGTAGGTTACTTTGCTGTTCGCTTCTGCCACGATCAAAACATGTGGAGCCAACAGAGCGTTGTCGCCTGCTATTTCATACACAGCTTGCAGTGGAACATCTACTTCCACGTTTTTCGGAACGTAGAGGAATACGCCACCATTCACGACTGCCGTATGCAGAGCAGTCAGCTTGTGCTCATCAAGTGCGATTACGTTCAGCAAATATTTTTGCACGAGATCGCCATGTGTTTGCAGTGCATCAGCAAACGTCGTGAAAATCACGCCTTGTGCCTTCAGCTCATCGGATACTGCTTGAAAAACGGTAGAAGCATTTTTTTGTACCAACAGGTTTTTCACGCTGTCGACATCGATTTGTGCTTTTACCAAATCGCTGAGTTCATTCGCCGCTGCCACCTTTGCAGTGGTTTGGAACGGATCGAAATCAACGGTATTCCATTTATCAATCTTCGTTTTCTCCAAGGCAGGGAGCGCCAGCTCTCCCGCCGCCTTCAGTCCAGCGAGGCGCTTTTCCAGGAACCAGGCAGGCTCCTGATTAGCTTTGGAGTACTGGGTGATCGCCTCGGAATCGAAGCGTAGCTGTACATCCACACTCATTTCACTGCTGCCTCCTTCATCCTACACGTTGGCGTTTACGGTTTCGTCCTCGATGCCGAGTTCTTCCTTGATCCAGTCATAGCCTTCTGCCTCCAGGCGTTCAGCCAGCTCAGGACCACCGGACTTCACGATACGACCTTGCATCATGACGTGTACGAAGTCAGGCTTTACATAGTTCAGCAAACGCTGGTAGTGCGTAATAATCAAGAATCCGCGGTCTGCGGAGCGCATTTCGTTTACACCAGCTGCAACGATTTTCAATGCGTCGATGTCCAAACCGGAGTCGATTTCATCCAGAATACAGATAGCTGGCTCCAAGAGCATCATTTGCAGAATCTCGTTACGCTTTTTCTCACCACCGGAGAAACCTTCGTTCAGGTAACGGTGGGAGAAAGACTCATCCATTTCCAGCGTGTTCATCTTTTTGTCCATCTCACGGATAAATTTCATCAGGGAGATTTCGTTTCCTTCGCCACGGCGTGCGTTAATCGCAGAGCGCAGGAAGTCAGAGTTAGTTACACCGCTGATTTCGGACGGGTATTGCATCGCCAGGAACAGACCTGCACGTGCGCGCTCGTCTACTGCCATTTCCAACAAGTCTTCGTCATTGATCAGCACTTCGCCATCGGTTACCTCATATTTTGGGTGACCCATCAATGTGGATGCCAATGTCGATTTACCGGTACCATTTGGTCCCATGATCGCGTGCACTTCGCCGCCCTTGATCTCCAAATTCAGGCCTTTGAGGATCTCTTTGTCCTCGATCTTGGCGCGAAGGTTTTTTATTTGCAAATGCGGTACTGCTGTCATCTGAATTCCCTCCATACACGTCAAAAGTGAGTTGGTAAATTCTCAATCCATTCTCAATAACTATCTTATAATAAGAATAATTATAAATCAAGGAATGAAACATATCTGTATTTTTTATATCATTATATTTAGAAAGTCCGTTTTTGCTCATGAATCCTTCCTAAATATTGTTGCCTCCGCAGCATTTTTCCCTTTGTAACTTTTGGACATACGTTTTTGTCTAAATTCCAGGTACTTTTTGTAAAAAACACCACTAGATACCTAGAAAGGGATGGAGCATTTTGAAAAAGAGTAACAAGAAACTCGCTATTGTCTTACTACTTGTAGGTGGCCCACAGTCTTCGCAAAACGGACACAGAGAAAATATATGCTCGTTTCTCCAACATTAAATTGATAGTCAATGACCACGTCGTCAAAACCAAAGCAGAACCATTCATATATAATGGTTATGTATCGCTATCACACTATTGAAGGGCTCCCTTGGGAAGCTTACCTGACTCTTTTCCGTCAGTCAAATGGAAAAGTTGTCCCAATCAATACCTCGAAAGTATTCGATGGCAGCAAGTAACGGATGAGCTAAAAACCGTCGGTCACTGACGGTTTTTTCTGTTTTCACGAAGAAAAAACGGATAGACCTTATTGTCTACCCGTTTCTTTCTTGTTCGATTACTTTACTTTAGGACCCGCATTCGCAATATCTGCTGCATTCGGGAATTTTTTCTCGAAGTTCTCAATGAAGCGTGCAGCCAGATCAGCCGCTTGCTTGTCGTAATCTTCCTTGTTTGCCCATGTATTGCGTGGTTGCAGAACTTCAGCAGGAACGTTCGGGCAAGAAGTTGGTACTTGTACCCCGAAAATCTCGTCAGCTACATAGTCTACTTTTTCCAGCTCACCGTTCAATGCTGCTGTTACCATCGCACGCGTGTAGGACAGCTTCATACGTTGCCCAACACCTACCGGACCACCAGTCCAACCAGTGTTCACCAGGTATACTTGAACCTTGCGATCGTCAATCTTCTTACCGAGCATTTCTGCATATACTACAGGATGCAGTGGCAAGAATGGAGAACCGAAGCAAGTAGAAAACTCTGTTTGCGGAGCAGTTACACCACGCTCTGTACCTGCCATTTTGCTGGTGTAGCCAGACAGGAAGTGATACATGGCTTGCTCTTTATTCAGCTTGGAGATTGGAGGCAATACACCGAACGAATCGGCTGTCAAAAAGACGATGACATTTGGTTGCCCGCCCACGCCTGGAATCACAGCACCCGGAATTGCTTCCACTGGGTATGCAGCGCGTGTATTCTCTGTATATTTGGTGCTATCGTAGTCTGCTACACGAGTCGCTTCGTTTACGTCTACATTTTCAAGTACGGTACCGAACTGGATTGCTTTCCAGATTTGCGGTTCGCCTTCTTCAGACAGCTTGACGCATTTTGCATAGCATCCGCCTTCGATATTGAACACGCCATTGTCAGACCAGCCGTGCTCATCGTCACCGATCAAGAAGCGGTCCGGGTCAGCAGACAGCGTTGTTTTTCCTGTACCGGACAAACCGAAGAACAGGGCAACGTCACCGTCTTTACCTACGTTCGCAGAGCAGTGCATCGAGAGTACGTTGCGCTCTGGAAGCAGCATGTTCATGACGCTGAAGATCGACTTTTTCATTTCGCCAGCATACTCAGTGCCACCGATCAATACTGTCTTTTGCTCAAAGCTCATCACGATGAAGGTCTCGGAGTTTGTTCCGTGTACCGCAGGATTGGCCTTGAAATTAGGCGCATAAATAACCGTGAATTCTGATTCGTGCGCAGCCAGTTCTTCTTCGGACGGACGGATGAACAGCTGACGTGCAAACAGGTTATGCCATGCGAATTCGTTCACTACGCGGATTGGCAGGCGATAGGTTGTATCTGCACCCGCAAAGCCATCGAAGACAAACAGTTCATCTTTTGATTGTAAGTATTGGAGCACGTCTTGTTGAAGTGCTTGGAATTTTTCAGTACTGATTGGTTGGTTAACCGGACCCCAGTTGATTTTATCGTGTACGGAAGCTTCGTCCACCACAAATTTGTCCTTTGGCGAACGGCCGGTAAACTTCCCTGTTAGCGCATTGAGCGCCCCCTTATCGGTCAAAATCCCTTCGCCACGCTTCACTGCCATCTCAACAAGATTAGCTACAGGTAAGTTATGATACACTTTTGTAGCTCCAAGAATGTCAGTAAGCTTTTGAACCGTATTGGTTTCCATGTGTGAACGATCTCCTTCCCAAAATGTGTATCATTTATTGTGACTTTCTAATTGTCGCTCGATTTGTAATTAGTATATCACATTTAGCTAAATAAGCTACATAATTTTATAATCTCTCATGGAGAATGTGTGAATAACCCTCCTCATGCGTATTATTCCCCAACAGCAGTATTTTGTCCACAAACCAATCAGTCTATCGACTATACGGGAAGTACACAGAGACATTTTCCCCACAAAAAGAGCAACACCAAGAGTTTACTCCCTTAGTGTTGCTCTCACAAGGCATAAAGATTTACGTATTTTCAAACGTTTTTACGACTGTCTGACACAAAATCGCCACACCTTTTTCCAATGCAGAGCGGTCAAAATGCATCAGCGGATGATGCAGCCCTGGCACCAAATCACATCCAAGAGCCAGCATCGTCGCCTTGATATGAGGGCGCTCCACCGTATAGTAGTGGAAATCCTCCGCTCCCGGACTGACAGGAGCCGCTCGCAAATTCTCTTGACCGAGCACATCTACGATCGCCTGCTCCATAAATGCCTTCGCTTGATCATCGACCTCCGCCGCCACCATGCGAGAACCGGACTCTACCTCTATGCGTGCCTGAAAAGACTCCTCGACTCCGTTAATCATTTGACGAACGCGATTCTCGAGGGTCTCCATCGCCTCATTCGTCTGCGCTCGCAGATCGAGAGCAAAACGCGCCTTGTCCGGAATAATGTTGTAGCTCTCTCCCCCGGCTTGCAGCATGGTCATTTTAACGGTAGCAGGCACCATCGGATTGATATGTATATGCCCGAGTCCAGAAATAATGGCTCCCGCTACTTCTATCGCATTGATCCCGAGATGCGGTCTCGCTCCGTGCGCAGCCACTCCTGTGATTTCCCCGTAGAGAAACATGGCTGCTCCATTGTAGATTGCGGGTCCCGCCGTTCCATTTGCCATCTCCTGAATCGGTCTTAAGTGAACACCGTACAAATAATCGATGTCATCGGCGACACCCTTCTCCACCAGCTTCAATGCTCCTGTTCCTTTTTCTTCTGCTGGTTGGAACAAAATTTTTAACGTTCCCGGCGGTTGATATCCAGCGGCAACCAATGCTTCTACCGTTTCCACGATCAATGTCATATGGGCGTCATGACCGCAGGAATGATTCGCGCGCCATTCACCCCCCACTTCTTGCCAGAGAGCATCGATATCTGTGCGCAAGCCAACAACTGGCTTCCCTTCGCCCCATTCAGCTACTAATCCTGTACAATCGTCAAAAGTCGTAACACGCAGTCCCAAGGCACGCATGCGCTCCGCCAAATAACGAGTCGTTTCTACTTCCTTCCAGCTTATCTCCGGATTCTCATGCAGATGACGGAATGTTTCGGCAATAGCATCTTTACGTGCGGCAACCGTCTGTTGCAACGACATAACAGTAGACATTAAAGCGCCTCCTCCAAAACCGTTTCTTCCTATTATATCACACTGCCCTAATAGACAGTTCACCGACAGGTCAGTCGCAAAATGGCATCGAGCTTCAATTGGTCGCGCAATGGCCCTGCTATTTGCACCTTTTCTTTGGCGAGCGCATAGACGAGCTCATCGCCGCCAAACAGCATGTGCATTTGTTTCTCCGCTCCCCTGATGATCAGATCGGCAGACTGTTCTTCTGTCCACACATCCCAGGATGCAACGCCTTTTACTATCGTCAATTGCCACTGTGAAGGTGAATCATCGACCACAATTCCGATCCTGCGCTCCCATCCTGCTGTTATGAATCGCAAGTGTGCTTTTCCTTGCAGTCTCTCGCCCAGTTCAAAAAGCAGTCTGCCCATTCCGATCATCTGCACGCCACCCCTCTCTTCCCAATTGGGTTCGTGGCCTGTCAGGTCGAATCCTTTGGCGAGGAATGAGAGTCACTGTCGGCTGTTGTCAGGGTAGCTATCTTTTTCTCGACATTTTAGAAAGACCTTTAAAGAGGGCTTTTGAGTCAACATCGTGGAGGAGAAGAAAAAGCACAGTTCTCTTCGACTCTGACACGCCCGCAAAGGGATTCACTGACCGTCTCCACTTAATAAAGGGGACCGTCGAGCCAAAGCCACCCTACGGGCGGGAGTTTCTCCAGGAAGAAGTGTTCGACAAGCGTGGTCCCCTTTTTTAAGTTCCGACTGGGGAGGCTTTGTCAAGGTCTACGAGCCCTGTGCTTTTTCTTCTCACCAGCTTTGTTTGTTCATCGGTACATTCTAAAACTAAAAAAAACATCCGCAACCGCTTTTTTCGCACCACAGTAGTGAGATGGCAAATAAAAAAAGCATCTGCTTTACGCAGATGCTTCCTGAAACACTACTCATCAAACTCGTCTTTATCGAGTCGCACCTCAAGGTGGTGACCATCGGGTGTCTCAAAATACAAATTATAGCTAGTAGGCTGTGTAATTGGGCCACGATAGCAAATATTCTCTGCCTCCAGCTTATCGACCAGATAGTCCAGCTCAGCTCGGCTTTGCACAGAGAAGGCGAGATGATCGACCTGCCCTACGCCGCCTTTCCCAGCTTCCCCGCCATGAGGATGAAGACCGATCCGTGTGTATGTGCCAATTTGAAAGTAGACAGGTGCTCCTTCCGTCATATTCTCTTCCGGGATAGGGACTTCCAAAATGTCCTTAAAAAAACGAGCTACCTTCACAACATCACTACAATTCAATGCGATGTGGTGAACGGCTTTCAAATGAAACATTCACACTGCCTCCCACGTCAACTCAGGTCATGCGCTCTTGTGCGACATTAGCTTTTCTTTTATTGTACTGCTTCAATCGCTCGCTTAACCGTCTTAAACGAATCATCAATGCTTCCCGCCAATCGTCATCCTGTAACTCCTTGGCGACTCCTAGCAGATCAAGTGAAATATCGATCTGCTGCTTTAATACTTCGGCGAAGCTGGCCGCTTCATCCGTCATGGTACAATTCTCAAACAACTCGGATGTATTGTCAACACTCACAAAGTCAGCAAAATCCACTTCTGGAGCCTGATCTCCCTGAGCATATTCTACTAAAATTTCGTATTCTCCCTCAATACCGGGATGAACCTCAATTCTGTCACATACAGGACAAAACATGATGGGGACATTGTGTACAAGCGTTTTATAATGACGGACTGAGCCTACGGAACCTACCATTCCAGCACCACAACAAAAACTCATATAGTCTCCCTCCCTATTCGCCAAATGAAACGTCCATGTCCGTTTCTTGGTCGAAACTTCTGTCTGTATCCGCATTGTAGCTTATATACCCATTAACACTCCACCCGCAAATGATACCAATGAAGGAAATCGCATAAAGATTTGGTTTATCTATTTTACTCGATTTACTTTGATTTCTGCAACATTTTCTGACTAGTGTGAATATTTTTCCCTCATTTGCCTAAATCCATCATACAAGATAGTCTTAATCTATCCGATAATAAGGAATAATAATCGTTTTAGCAAAAATTCAAAAGGAGAGCGGTTTCATGTTTCGTTTCAAAAGTCTTCGTGCTCGGACTCTGACTATTACCCTTCCTGTCATTATCTTGACACTTTTGCTCGTTGTGGGTATCGGTTTCTGGTTCTCTGTCGACCAACTGAACCAGGAAATTGAGGACAAAATGAATTATCAACTAGATATGGTCGGCAGCAATGTAGAAAAGCAACTGGAAGCCCACAGCAAGGTAACCCTGAGTATGGCTCGCTTTATTGAAATGGCTCCTATTACAAATTCGCTGGAGCAGTTAAATTCCCTGCTGTCCAAAACCGTTCTCATTAATGACACGACGGTTGGAATGGGAATTTTCATGGAACCTTACGCATTTGACCCGAACAAAAAACTCGTTGCTACATACGGGGCAAAGACTGACGGCAAGGTTAACATTACAGATGAATACAGCAGCGACTCCTATAACTATCCAAATCAAGACTGGTACAAGGTCGGCATCACGACCACAAAGAAAAGCGATTATTCAGAGCCGTACTTTGACGAAATTTCCAAGGTGTCAATGGTGACGGTAGTCGCTCCTTTTTACACCCCGGATAAAAAGCTTCTGGGTGTGGCCACAGACGATATTACCCTCACTGACGTGGAAAAGCTCGTCTCCAGTACAAAAGTAGGCGAAACAGGCTGGGCCTTTTTGGTGGATCAAAAAGGGAGATACCTCGCTCATCCTCAATCAGACAAGCTGATGAATCATTCCGTTCAATCTGACGAGAATGCTTCCTTGGCAGCAATAGGTCCTTCTCTTCTAGAAGAGAAGTCAGGCATGAAGACGTTTAACGATGAAAACGGCATCAATCGTGTTTATTTTCAAGAGCTCGGAGATACAAACTGGACAATCGCTCTCGTTATGCCAGAAAAAGAAATTGTAGATCCTCTCTATGACTTGTTCTTCGAGCTTTGTACGGTGAGCCTGATCGGTCTGTTGATCATGATTGCTGTCATTTATTCCTTCAGCAAATACCTGACCAAACAAATCGAGCGAGCCAACCAGCTGTCGCAAGCCCTTTCCAACGGCGATTTTACTGCTTCCATGGATATTCAGACAGTTGATGAGATAGGGGTTATGGCAAATCGCTTTAACTCCATGACGGCAACCTTGCGCGAAACGCTGGGTCAAGTCAGCTTCAACGCTCAACAGGTTGCTGCTACGTCTGAGCAATTGATGGCAAGTGCGGAACAGACGAGCAAAGCAACAGAGCAGATCGCTCAATCCGTTCAAGAAATTGCCTACGGTACTGAGCAGCAAGTGGATGCGACTGTTCAAGGCTATGAAGTCATCAACGAGATTGCCGTACACATTGAAGCGATGGAAAAAGGAATTGAGGATGTAAATCTCTCTACACAAGAAGCGAACCGCCAAGCCACAGATGGCAATCAGATGGCAGCTAAAACGGTCGAGCACATGGATGTGATCCATAGCCAGATGGCCAAGACCTCTACCATCGTCAATACGCTAGGCCAGCGCTCCCAAGAGATTGGAGAAATGATCTCACTCATCACGACGATCGCCAATCAAACCAACCTGCTCGCTCTGAACGCCGCTATCGAAGCAGCTCGCGCCGGAGAACAAGGACGAGGCTTTGCAGTTGTAGCCGACGAGGTGCGCAAGTTGGCCGAGCAGTCCAGCTCTGCCGCTGAGCAAGTCAGTCACATCGTCACCGTGATTCAGCAGGACACAGGCTCAGCGATCGCGGCAATGAATCATGGCGCTTCTATTTTGGGAGAAGGCATGACACTCGTTCGCTCAACAGGAAATGCATTTGAGCAAATTACTGGCTCCACGTCAGGGCTGCTCGACCGTATGAATGAAGTGACAACAGAAATGAGCAAGATCAGTCAGCAAATGCAAACGATTGTATCCGCTATAACGCATATTACACAAATCGCAGAACAATCAGCTGGCAACTCTCAAACAGTTGCAGCAGCAGCGGAAGAACAAACCGCTTCCATGGAGGAAATCTCTTCGGCTGCAACGATGCTAGCGAAAATGGCAGAAGAGCTTAATGATGCAATACGAACATTCAAGCTGGAGTAGTCCATCCCTATATAAAGAAAAGCCGGAGCATAAAAGCCCCGGCTTTTTTGTTTCCTATTCTTTTACCATCGCTTCGTATTTGTCTGCATCCATCAGCTTGTCCAGCCCAGCTGCATCAGACAATTCGACGACGATCATCCATGCTTGCTCGTATGGCGAGGAGTTAACCAGTTCAGGTGCATCTTCCAGTTCGCCATTTACTTCTACTACTTTACCAGTTACAGGAGCGTACAGTTCAGAAACGGTTTTTACCGATTCCACGCTGCCAAACGGCTCATCCTGTTGGATTGTCGTGCCTACCTCAGGCAATTCGACAAACACGATGTCACCCAGCTCTGATTGAGCAAAAGAAGTGATTCCGATGTACGCCTTGTTTCCTTCTACTCGCACCCACTCATGCTCTTCACTGTAACGTAGATTTTTCGGGAATTCCATCGTTTACATATCCTCCTATCGGGTACAATCCATTACACATACATAATTAGACGAACATTCTAGGATTCCTCTTCGATCCCCAAAATTCTGAACAAGCGTTTTTTTACCAGTTGGAGACCCTTCTCTCCTGCCTGAAAATGACGTAACTGAAGAGCCTCGTCAAACAAATAAAAAGCGGGGACGTATTCATTCTGGAATGCATCGGCTGTCTCTCTATCATTATCGATTGCAATAGGGTGTGTCAAATGTTGTTCTGCAATCGCCTTCTTGATCATCTCGATGTCTGTATCTTTTTCCGATTGAGGCATATGAATTCCAATGACTTTCAAACCGTTAGCAGCGTATTGATCTCGCCATTCGTTTATGCTTGGCATCGATTCCTTGCACATGTAACAACTGACGGACCAGATATGCACCAAGACAGGACTTCCAACCAAATCAGCTTTGGTTACTTGCCCGTTGATCCACTCTGTAATCCCAGGAAAGTCAGGCATTTCTTCGTGCAAACGCATGAAAGCTCATCCCCTCTTTTTGGACTTCAACCGCTACACACTTGTTTTCATGTGAAGAATCCCGGATTGATCGATGGCAGCTACAACCTCTAACAGGATCTCGGGAGGTTGAACGAGAGCAATTCGTACATACCCTTCTCCTTCTTCGCCGAAGGCACTTCCCGGAACGACGACGACTCCGGCTTTCTCCAGTAAAGCGAAGGCAAACTCTCGTGACGTCCAGCCGTTCGGTACAGCTGCCCAGACGAACATGGTCGCCTTGGGAGATGGAATGCTCCATCCTGCCTGTGCCAATGCCCCCAGCAGCACATCACGCCGTTCTTGGTAAACGGGTGCGACTGTGTTTTTCTCACCCGATTCCCGATCCCTTCGCAAAGCCTCAATGGCCATTTGCTGTACAGGCAAAAAGACGCCGTAATCGATATTGGATTTGACAATCGCAAGCGGCTTGATGATGTCTGCATTCCCTACAACGTAAGCGATCCGGCAACCTGCCATGTTGAAGCTCTTGGAAAACGAATTAAATTCAATTCCCACTTCCTTCGCTCCTGGCACTTGCAAAAAGCTCGGCGCTTGGTAGCCGTCAAACACCATTTCCGAATAGGCCAAATCATGAACCACGATAATGTCAAAACGCTTGGCAAAAGCCACGACCTCTTCAAAAAAGGCAAACGTAGCGACCGCGGAAACCGGATTATTCGGATAGTTCAGAATCATGAATGTTGCACGAGCCGCTATCTCCTCTGGAATGTCTGTCAGCTTTGGCAAAAATTCATTTTCTGCCCGTAGAGGCATCCGGTAAGGAACTGCTCCCGCCAAATGAACACTGCCTTCGTAGATTGGATACCCAGGATCAGGTACGAGGACGATATCTCCAGGATCGGTCCATGCCAAAGCAAAGTGAGCCAAACCATCCTGTGACCCCATCAAAGAATGAACCTCCCCATCAGGCGCCAGCTCCACCCCAAAACGATATTGATACCAGCGGGCGACCTCTTCTCGGAAGGCCGCCGTTCCATCGCTCAATGGATAGCGGAAAGCAGTTGGTTGCTGGATGGCATGGATTAACGTTTGCAGTAGCTTCTCGTCAGGCTGCTGATCAGGACTGCCGATGCTCAAGTCGTATACCGTTCTTGTTTTGGCAACTTCCCTTTTGCGAGCCTCCATCTCTGAAAAAATGTCGGCGGTAAGATGGTTCAGTCTGTTGGAAGGTTGGCGCATCATGCCTTCCCTCCCCAAGCCTTCTCCAGCTCTTCTTCTTTGAAACCAAGGGTTACCGTACGATCGCTTGCGATAAGAGGCCGTTTGATCAGCTTGCCATTGGAAGCCAACAGCTCAAGCATTTCATCCTCTGACATTGTAGGAAGCTTGTCCTTCAAGCCGAGCTCGCGGTAATGAACACCACTCACATTGAAAAACTTGCGCAAATCGAGACCGCTTGTCTGCCAAATTTGACGCAGCTCCTCTTTAGACGGCGGTGCATCAACAATCGGAATTTCTTCGAAGCCAATATGTTGATCCGTGAGCCATTTTTTCGCTTTGCGGCATGTATCACATTTGTTGTATAGGTAGGCTTTCGTCGTCATATTCATTTCCTCGCTTTTTCGTTTCTGTCATTATATTTATTGTATAAGAATTGGTAAACGTGTAGCAAACAAGAACGACAGCCGTCCCTCTCTTCTGGCTGTCGTCATACGTTTCCTTCTCATGTGGTATCTGTTATTCGGTGCGCTCGGCCTTAGCATAATCTTTCTCATTCGTCTGGTCAGGATTTACCTGCCACATTTGCGAAAGCGGCGAGAAGGGCACCCCTAGTTGCTTGGCATTCTGGTCTTCCACAGCCTCAGCCAGTGTCCCGGTTAAAGGCATGGTGTACTCAATGTGCTCATCCATCTGCCCATCCTCCTTCACATTTCCTAGTGTGAGGAGTTTGCACGTCATTATGCAGACGGTTTTGCTTTGATCTCGACTTGGTAGCCAGCGTGCTTTCTCGTCTGGAATACACCATTATCAAAAATCAAATACTGTGCTTTCACACCGATCAATCGGCCGCCGAGCTGTTCTTCTTTATCAAGTGTCTTGGAATTAATTTTATCGAGTGACTCCAAGATCGGATAGGCAATATCTACCCATTCGTCCTCACGATATTGGAATGCTTTAAACTGTTCAGGAAAATGACCGTACACTTCGTCACGCATGGCGAGCAAGTCAATTTCCTTCACATCTCCCTTGAGCATTTTGCGCCAGTTGGTCTTGTCCGGCAAAAACTGACTCAAATGGAATTCAAGCTCCCCAGCCATCCGACGAGTGGGAAGCTCCGCAATCGGAATCGCGCGAATCGCACCTTGATCCACCCAGCGTCTCAATTCATTATGCTTGCGAGTCAATCCTACCTTTATATCACTCGATACTGCCAGATAGACAAAATGAGGAATCATGCAATATCTCTCGCCGAAGCTCTCGTCGCGGCAAGTCCCCAAGTCAAAATGACATTCATGCGGCTTGACGATGCACAAGTCATTTTCCGGCAGTTTGGTAAAACAGGGATAGCAATACCCGCTGTTAAACGTCTTGTTTGTTTTGCGGCCACAGGCAATGCAATTTTTTTCGCCCAAAAACGAAATCGTCAATTCACTGCCCAGCCATTCATTAAGCGGAAGGCGATCTTCACCGATATTCAAATAGTAGTCTACCGGCTTGTCCCCTCCTTGGTACTCGTGTGTTAGTCCTTGCAAAATACCGCGGAGTTCCACCAAACTCTCTCCTCTCCTATGTACGGTTCTTCCATTTTAGCATAACCGCCACCTACTCTGACCGCTGTTTTCTTTTGGTAGCATGTTTTCCCTGGCAGGAGGTGAACCTAATCACATCCCAGAAGAAGGTGGCGATTGTTCATGCGCAAATGCATACGGTACGCCTTGCTTTTCGCCTGCCTTCTTGGCTACGGCACCCTACCTACCTTTGCCCAGCAAACACTACCTTCGTATGAGCCGATCCACAGAATCGACACAGAGAAAAAGGTCGTCGCCCTCACTTTTGATGATGGGCCGGATGCTATCTACACGCCCAAAATTCTTGAGGTGCTGCACCAGTACAATGTTCGCGCTACGTTTTTTGTCCTTGGCTCACAAGTGGACAAGCATCCAAAGGTCATGCAGTGGATTTACAAGGCCGGGCATGAAATCGGCAACCACGGTTACCACCATTTTGACCTGAACAAGCTGACCGAGCATGAAGTGTACGAAGACATCAAGCATGCAGAGCGCTCCATTTTGAAGACGACCGGCATTTTGGCGCAATACTACCGTCCACCCTACGGCATCCTGACACATGACGTCATGAATGCGGTTCAATCCAGTGGCTACGACATCATTCACTGGTCCATTGATCCTCGCGATTGGTCTTTGGCACGCACGGCTAATGTCATTGCCAAAAGCGTCAAAAGCAATGTCTCCTCCGGGGATATCATCCTGTTTCATGATGGGGGTCTGAACCAACGGCAAACAGTCGCTGCGCTTCGGGAGCTCATCACGGATTTGCGTTCGCAGGGCTATCGGTTTGTCACGGTCAGTCAATTGTTGGATGCAGCAAAATAATACGGCACCAGTGCCTCGTTTTTCATGAAACGAAACGAAGCAACTGGTGCCCTTCTTTTTTACGCCAATACCTTGCCCAAGAACGAGCGTAAGCGATCATTCTTGCTGTTGCCAAAAACCTCGCTGGGATGACCTTCTGCCATGATGATACCCTGATCCATAAAAATGATGCGGTCGCCCACTTCCTTGGCAAAATTCATTTCGTGTGTAACGACTACCATTGTCATGCCTTCTTTGGCTAAATTTTTGATGACGGCAAGCACCTCTCCTACCAGCTCCGGGTCTAGGGCGGATGTCGGCTCATCAAACAGCATAACCTTTGGATTCATGGCGAGCGCCCTTGCGATTGCGACTCGTTGCATCTGCCCGCCAGACAGCCGCTCGGGATACACATCGGCCTTATCCTGGAGCCCCACCTTCTGCAAGAGAACCAAGCCTTGCTTTCGGGCATCTTCCTGGGACATTTTCTTCACTTTTACAGGGGCCAGCATGACGTTTTCCAACACCGTTTTATGCGGAAAGAGATTAAAGCGCTGAAAGACCATCCCGACCTCTTCTCTGACTTTATTAATATCGGTCTTGGGGTCTGATAAATCATGTCCGTTGATGACAATCCTTCCGCCGCTCATTTCCTCCAGCTGATTCAAGCAACGTAAAAACGTGCTCTTGCCCGAGCCAGACGGACCAATGACACAGACTACTTCCTTTTCTGCTACCTGAGTCGTAATGCCTTTCAACACTTTCAGATCGCCGTAGTTCTTCGTCAAATCCGACACCTGTATAATCATTTGTCTGTCCCCCTATTGCGATAAAACAAGCTTGTAGTTCTTGTGATTTCATTTTACTGCAATAGTCTAAAAATTGCATGAATTTACTGTCAGCCTACCTCATTCCCATTTTTTCCAGTGCTAGTCCTATGCGTAACTCTGCCCTCGACGGCTCATGCTAAGTGTGAGGTGGTTTTCATGCATCGAAAAAAATGGGTCGCGCTCGTAATCGTACTGGTCGTTTTTCTATTAGGGCTTTTGGTTGAGGGTATTTACGGGACTTATACAGAACTCGTCGACCATCCTGGGTTCGCTTGGGAAGAAAATGTGGTATCGGGCTATGGCAACAGCAAAATTGTGCAGCTATTTGTAAACGGCGTTATTTCGGGGCAGCAAAATAACGCTGGGCTGCCTTCGATGACGGAGCTATTGACTGAACAGCTACGCCGAATTGAAGAGGATGAGATGGTGAAAGCCGTGGTCCTTCGCATTGATAGTCCAGGGGGAGAGGTCGTCGCTACCGATGAACTACACAGACGCTTGCTGCGGCTCAAGCAGGTTCGCAATCTTCCTATTGTCGTCAGCATGGGTTCCACAGCAGCCTCAGGCGGCTATTACTTGGCCACAACAGGCGATGCGATTTTTGCCAATCCCAACACACTAACCGGCAGTCTCGGCGTCATTTTCAATCTGTTTAACTATAGTGAAGCTGCGAACAAGCTAGGTGTACATCAATACGCGATCAAAAGCGGACGCTTCAAGGACATCGGCAGTCCAGCCCGGCCACTGACGGACCCAGAACGGCACATTTTCCAAACACTCGTCAACGAAAGCTACAACAATTTCGTCGACGTCATCGTCAAGGGCCGCAACCTCTCGCGTCAGCGCGTGCTGGAAATCGCTGACGGCCGTGTCTATTCGGGTGAACAAGCAAAACGCCTGGGGCTCATCGATGAATTCGGCGATTTGGAGGAAGCGACACGCTATGCCCTCTCTTTGTCTGGAGAAAAAGAAGCCATGGTCATACGCTATGCGGACCAACTCTCCATCAGCAAGCTGTTATTCAGTATGAAGCAGTACTGGTCGAATCCTGATCCGCTTGGTCTCAATCGAATATGGGACCGCCAAAGTTCACCTCGCCTGCTGTATCAGTTCATGCCTTAGCCTGTTAAAACAAAAAAGGAGTGGCTTCTTATGAACCAGCTTCCCGACGAAGAAAAAGCACATGATCCTGATTCCCTTGATCCATATTCAGAAGCCCAACCACAACATTTGTATGCTGGCTTCTGGATTCGTGTGGTGGCGTCGCTCCTTGATTCGATGTTCTTGATCGGCATTAGCTACCTCATTTTCAATCCGTTACGACGTTTTTTTGCCGTTCCATACGCCTCTTTTCATTTCATCGATTTGGTAGAGGCGTTGTTTGATCTCCTCTATATGATCTTGCTGACCTGGTGGACCGGACAAACCTTGGGAAAGCTGATCACAGGCATCCGCGTCATCAGTGCCAGACAGGCGCGAGGCAATCTGTCTGGCGGACAGGTATTTTTACGAGAAGTCATCGGCAAATTCGTCGCTTCACTCGTATTCGGATTGGGCTATCTATGGGTTGCATGGCACCCACGTAAGCAAGGCTGGCATGATCTGATCGCCAAAACGTATGTCATCCGGGATCGTCGACCATAACCTCCGCTCTATAGCGGGGGTTTTATTTTTGCATCCTTGGTCCCTATTTTTGTAGGAGCTTCCTGCCGATACCATTACCAACAAGGCAGATCCTATCCAACCGAGGAGGAAGATACATGCGAAAACAGAAAGTAACCAGCATCCTCGCCCTGAGCCTTTCGCTGGCTCTGCTCGGCCACGTTGCCCCTGTCCTTCCTGTTTCAGCTGCATCTGCTGCCCCTCAAGCAGCAGCCGTTAAAACGAATGTCGTCTATAACCTTCAGCTAGGAATGAGCACCGCACAGGTAGAACAAACAGTAGGCAAGCCTGCCCGCATTGATCCAAGTCATACGGGCGTGGAATGGTGGATTTACAATCAAGATTTGAACAACTATATTCAAGTCGGCATGCAAAACGGCAAAGTCGTGACGTTGTTCACCAATGGAGCCAAGCTGAATCTGAATGGCATCACGATTGGCTCTACTACAAAAGACCTGCAAAACAGCTGGGGTGCACCGCAAAATACGCTGACGATCAACCCGAGTCTGCGTATCCAAAAAAATACCCTTACTCATCCGACCTATCTCCAAAACAATCAGGCGATCACCTTCTCTATTGATCAGCTGGGTGGAAATAAGGTCGCAGGGGTGCGCATCTCTACTCCTGAGCATTTTGCCACTATTGCGATTGGCTTGATGTATCCCATTTCCTATACGAAATTACCTGAACTGCCGAAACTGACAGACGCACAGATGAAGCAGGCAGCGCTCGCATACGAGAAACAAAATTTGGACTTACTCAACGTGGCAAGGCAACGTGCCAAGCTGCCCGTTATCACGTGGGATGAACAAGTTGCAGCAGTGGCCAGAGCACACAGCCAAGACATGGCCCAGAATAACTTTTTCAACCATACCTCCCCATCTACGGGAAGTCCGTTTGATCGTTTGAAGCAAGCCAGCATTCGTTACAGCGCAGCTGGTGAAAACATTGCCTACGGACAGCTAGACGGGATCGAAGCCCACATGAGCTGGATGAACTCCGCAGGGCATCGTCAAAACTTGCTCTCTCCAAATTTCAAGCAGCTCGGTGTCGGTATCGTTATGAAAGATGGCCGCCCATATTTCACCCAAAATTTTGTCACCCGCTAACACTACAGCAAAAAGACACGCCTTCGTAAGTGGCGTGTCTTTTTTTCATGAACACAAGGGCAAAGCTATGGCTGCGAAGTTGCATTTGTAGTGGCAGGTGCAGGTGCAGACGGTGTCGGAGCCTGGCCGTCATCTGAGAAAAACGGAATGATTACCAGACTGAGCACGAAAAATAAGATCCAGGCAATGCCTCTTCTGAAAATACATGGTGTCAGCATCGGGTAACCCCTTCCAATCATGCTGTTCTACTTACTATTCATACGCTTCCCACCTTGATGCCCGTTTATGCTTTTTTGGGCAAAAAAATAAAAGCCTCGCCAAAAGCTTGGCGAAGCTTATCCATCCTTGTTTTTACCCCTGTTTTTGCAAGGGCATCGAATACGTCTGTTCTTGGGTTGCCTTTTGTTTGAAAAACAGGCAAGCTGCCGCGAAAACAATGAGCAGCGATCCCATCAGCCAAAAGATCGTCCACGGCTCCCACACGTCCATCAGCAGGCCATTCACATTCGGAGCCAAAATACTGGCGACACCAAAATTGACGCCCGCGATAATTCCTGCGGTAGGAACCATCGATGCTGGTAAAATATCTGCCGAAAAAGCCAAGCCTAACGAGTAAAAGGAACCGACAGCCGCTCCAGCTATAGCCAACAACAGCATCATCAGCCATACGTTTTCACCTGCAAACGGGAACAGGAAGAAGGCCAATCCCCCTACAAGCGCACACGCGAGCATGACCTGCTTGCGACCTATACGGTCACTCAATGCCCCCAGCGGCATCTGCAAAATAATACTTCCCACGACAAACGACGGAAGGATCAAGGAAACCCATTCAACGGACAAGCCGGTACGCAAAGCATAAACGGGAAAACTGCCGTTGAGCGACGTCTCCATGAATCCGAACAAAAACGAAGGAATCAGCGCCAACCAAGCAAGTCGCAAAACAAATGCGTATTTGTTTTGCTTCTTTTCCGTTTGTTCGATCTGTGCAGGGAACTCATTTTTGATCCGGGATAATAATAAGAAGGCAATCAGATACAGAACGAGCAAGCCTCCAAAAGGTACCCAAATCCCCAAATGGAGCACGCTTAAGCCTAATGGACCAATGCTAAAGCCCACGCCATATGCCAGCCCGTAAATGGAAAGATCGCGTCCTCGATTCTCGGGAGATGCGATCTTGGTCACCCACATTTGGCTGGCGTAATGTAAACCACTATCGCCCACACCCATCAGTAAACGTAATACGAACCAGATCGCCAAATGGCTGAACATCGGGATGAGCGCTGTTGCGATCGTCACCAACAGCAACCCCCATAATATTGTGGATCGGTATCCAATGCGCCGCAGTGGGATTTCCAAAAATGGATTGACCATGACCATTCCAATATACAAGGCGGCGGCGTTGAGTCCATTCATCACGGATGAAACACCTTGTTTTTCCAATAAAACCGTCAGCATCGGGATCGTCAAGCCTTGGCTTAACCCCGCAATGCCGACAACCAAAATCAACACCCAAAAGGTGTAACGTGACTGTGACATGGTGTTGTTTCTCCTTCCTAGCTCCCTACTAAGCACTCTCTACGGAAGCACTCCCCTGTTGAAGCTGATACATTTTTTGATAAAGACCATTTTTCACCATGAGTTCATCATGGGTACCTCGCTCCATGATTTCTCCACGGGACAAAACAAGAATCTGGTCAGCGTGCTGAATCGTCGACAATCGATGAGCAATAATGAATGTCGTCCTACCTTTTGATAGTACATGCAACGCTTCCTGAATGGCTAGCTCTGTTTCACTGTCAATGCTTGCCGTTGCTTCATCCAAGATCAGCATCGCGGGATTAGCAGCCAGTGCCCGAGCAAAAGAGATCAGTTGGCGTTGGCCTGCGGATAACGTCATGCCTCGCTCGACGACTGGTTCGTCATAACTGCCCGGCAGCTTGGAAATGAATTCGTCAGCACGTACCGCTTTTGCCGCCCGCTTCACTTCTTCATCCGTAATCGTATCGTTGTACATGCGAATATTGAATCCAATGCTTCCCGTAAACAAGAACGGGTCCTGCAAAACCAGTCCGACATGACTGCGCAGCGAGTGCGTATCAATCTGTCTCATATCTTGCCCGTCGATCAAAATGCTCCCTTTCGTCACCGGATAGAACCCAAGCAGCAAATTCATCAAAGAGCTTTTTCCCGATCCGGTGTGCCCTACCAGTGCAATCGTCTGACCAGGCTGCGCCGTAAAGGAGACGTTTTTCAAGACGTAATCGTCACCCTGATAAGCAAAAGATACGTTATCAAAAACAACCTCTCCACGCGGGCGCTCGATTTGTGCACCAGCTTCTCTCTTCTCCGTAGTCTCATCCATAATTTCGAAGACGCGCCCCGCCGAAATGGTCGCCTGCTGCATTTGTGACAACCGATTCATGATCATGTTGATCGGCTCGAAAAAACGCCCCATGTAATCAACAAAAGCAAAAAGCGCACCAAAGGAAATTGCGCTGTGGAAGGAACTCGAGCCGTAATACCAAACGATCAGGGTCAAGGAAATTTTCCAGATCAGATCTACCGCTGGGCGCAAAAGCAAGGATTCGAGATTGATTTCTTTCATCCGCACCTTGAAGTAGTCTTCATTTACATCAGCAAACTCCTTTTGCACACCTTTCTCCCGACGAAAAGCCTGCACGATCGTCATGTTCTGGATCATTTCATTGATCGTTGTATTCATATCACCGAGCTTCGCGCGAATCACCGCATAGTAGCGAGAGCTGTACTTTTGATACACGTAGACCAACAGTACGAGCACTGGCACCGTCAAAAAGCAGAAGAGAGCGAGCTCAGGCTGTAAGATGTAGAGCGCGATCAAGATTCCGATCAAATAAAGACCATTCTGCACAAACGTCGCGAGTACACTCACATACAGCTCACGAATGGCTTCTGTATCATTGCTCACACGGGAGACAAGCGCACCAACTGGCGTTTTGTCAAAAAAGGCAACCGGGAGCTTTTGCAAATGGATAAACAGCTTCATCCGCATTTGCTGAATGATGCGCTGCGCGATCTTTTGCAGCCACAAAATCTGGACGTAATTGAATCCTGCTGAGAGCAAGATCAATGCTCCATAGCCTGCGGAAAGCCAGACAATGGGCAGGACATCCCCTTGATACATCGCCTTGACTTCCTCTGCGGTCAGCCGAATACCTGTGGAGCTCATCTTTTGACCTGATTGATCCTTCGTTGTTACCTCGAAGCGTTCCCTGCCGTTTTCTGGCGTAATCGGGGTGAATTGCTTCTCCGTGTTTGGATTCACCTTGCCGGAAACCAAGTAATAGGTCGTGCCTTCTGTCAGCACGGTTCCTTCTTTTTGACGGATACTATCCAAAGCAATACCCGTCTTTGCTGCGACATCTTCACGAATATAGTTCGTACCGTTCAGTGAGGCGACCTGCCCCGCTGCTTGTGGTGGCACTTCGTCCAGTTGATACCAAGGCTTTTGGATCGCTAGGATGTGATTATCGATTATGACCTTGGCTAAAAAAGGACCCGCCAACTCTGCACTCGTTCCCAGCAAGAGCAGGAACAGCGCTCCCAGTATTTGCTTTTGAAATGGCTTGGCGTACTCGGTCAAACGCCCCCATACATTTTCTTTGCTCATGAAACACTTTCCCCCTCTCTCAACCAGCCACATCCTGTTCCATTTGCTGACGACGGTACTGTTCTGCATACCAGCCGTTGCGCTGCATCAGCTCGTCATGTGTCCCCCGCTCAACGATCCGCCCCTCATCCAGCACGAGAATCAGTTGTGCATGCTGTACAGCAGACAGACGATGAGCGGTAATAATCGTCGTTTTATCTGCGCGCTCCTGTCTCAGATGACGCAGGATACTCTCCTCAGTCCGCGCATCCACAGCCGATAAAGAATCGTCGAGAATCAAGATACCCGCATCCATCAAAAGAGCGCGTGCAATGGAAATACGCTGTTTTTGCCCACCGGAGAGGGTGACCCCCTTCTCTCCAACCATGGTTTGCAATCCATCTCTGAATTGCGCCAGATCTCTCTTCATCTCCGCAAGCTCCAACGCATGCATCACGTCTTCGGTCGTCGCTTGTGGTTTCCCGAATGTAACATTTTCTGCAATCGTCCGTGAGAACAGCAAATGCTCCTGAGGCACATAGCCGATTTTTTCTCGCAGCGTATCGAAAGCAAGTCCCTCAATCGGGATGCCCCCGATAAACAGAGCTTGTTCCTTCATCTGATATTGATGCAATAAAGCACGGCATAGCGTCGACTTGCCGCTTCCTGTCCGTCCGACAATCCCAAGCGTCTCTCCTTCGCCCAAATGAAACGAGATGTCAGTGAGTGCCTGCTTGTCAGTCCCCGGATACGTAAAGGAAAAATGGCGTGCTTCTACGGTATTGGCGATTTGGCTCGTGACCGGATTCGCTGCCTCCGTCACATCTGGCTGCTCCACCATTAGCTCTGTAAAACGCTTGTGGGAAGCACCACCGCGCTGCAACACATTGACTAGCCAACCAAAGGCGAACATCGGCCAAATTAAAAGTCCCAAGTATAAATTGAACGCAACCAAATCCCCTAAGGAGATGACGCTGGTGAACACTAAATACGTCCCATAGCCCAGCCCGATCAAAAAGCTGAAGCCAATAATAATCGCGATTGTCGGCTCGAACAGGGCGTCGATCCGCGAAACGCTCACATTTCGCTCCAACGTTTTTTCACTGACCCGGCGATATGCCTCGATATCGGCCTTTTCTTGAACAAATGCTCTCAACACCCGAACGCCCGATACGGATTGTTGGACATGATCATTCATCTCTCCGAAGGCTTCCTGCGCTAAGTAAAAGCGCTCATGCAGCAACCTCCCATAGTACGCCGTTGACCAAGCCAAAAACGGCATCGGGATCAGTGCAGCAAGCGTCAGCTTCCAATCAATCGCGGTCACCATGACGCCCAGCGTTAACAAGGTCATGAACAGCGCATCGACAAGCGTAAGCACCCCTGTACTAGCTGTTTGTTCAATGGCAGGAATGTCGTTGGTAGCGACGGCCATCAGATCCCCACTGCGTTTACGATGAAAAAACGACGGGGTCATTCTCGTCAAATGGGCAAACAGTCGCTCGCGCAACGTCCTCTCCAGTATCAGGGCCCCCCCATTTAACAAGAACCGCCAGAGAAACCGCAATCCATACAAGCTAACACCCAAAACGAGCAAGATGACCACTGTTTGCGTCAAGTCAGCGTTTGTCAGGGAACTGTTGCGAATCGAATCCACCGTGTCCCCGATTAATTTCGGTGGCCAAAGCATGAGGACATCAATAATAAACAACACAGAGATTCCAATGACGTACCGTTTCCAATAGGCACGGAAAAACCAAGATAATTGCCGAAGTGTCTGCATGTAAATCACCTCTATTTATTCAAACCTAACAGCACGACTAAAAAAGGGCTTGCGAATCACGCGCAGCCCTCTTGATCTGTCTTCACCATCGTAATTGACAGAATTTTCATTGTCAATCGAAGCATACAGTTCAATCTACTATTTTTTATCGCTTTTCCAGTCCAGCCATTCCTCTTTTAGCAGGCTGTAAGTGGCATGATCCACGTAATGATCGTAAAGGAATTCATTCCGGCGGAGTATCCCTTCCAGTTGAAACCCTAATCGTTCTGGAATCGATCTGCTCTTATCGTTTTCCGTAGCAGCCTGAATCGTTACTTTTTCCAAATCCCATGACCCGAAGATCAATACGTCCAAGTAGGTCGCCACTGCTTCTGTCATCAGGCCTTTGCCTTGAAATTGTGAACCCAGCCAGTAGCCAATAGACGTCTTTTTGTTGATCCAGTCCACCGTATGTACACCGACTGTACCAGCCAGACGTCCTTGGTACCAAATGCCGTAGTTGATGCCGCGATTATCGTTGTACTGATGGATCGTCGCTTGGATGAATTGGCGAGAATCCTCTACCTTCTTCGTATAATTCAGCCACGGCAGCCATTCCATAAGATTCTCCCGGTTCGAATCCGTAAGCAAAAATAACTCCTCAGCATCTGCTAATTCTAATTGTTTCAAGTACGTATCTTCATTGATTGCTATCCGTTGAATCGTTTGCATACGAATCTCCCCTTTTCTTGGATATTTTACTGGAAAACGTCAAAATGAGCAAAAAAGCGCCCGCCAGTAACAACAGGGCGAACGCTTATCCATCATTCTTTTATGGTTTGCTATTGCCGATCTCTTCCGGCTTGAAAATACCTGTCTCCGTGACGATCGCTGTAATGTACTTCGCAGGCGTTACATCGAACGCAGGATTGTACACCTTGATATCGTCTGGAGCTACCTGTTTGCCCAAGCCATGGGTAATTTCCTCAGCTGGACGCTCTTCAATCGGAATATCTGCGCCTGTCGGTGTATCTAGATCGACGGAGGACAAGGGAGCTGCCACGTAAAAAGGAATGCCATGAGCTTTTGCCAATACCGCTACCCCATACGTGCCGATTTTGTTGGCGACATCGCCATTCGCTGCTACGCGGTCTGTACCCACGATGACAGCCTCTACTTTCCCTTGGGACATAACCATCGCCGCCATGTTATCGCAGATCAGCGTCACATCAATCCCTGCTTGCTGCAATTCGAATGCAGTAAGACGAGCGCCTTGCAGGACAGGACGGGTTTCGTCCGCGTACACCTTCAGGTTCCAGCCGCGTTCCTTTGCCAAATAAAATGGAGCGGTAGCCGTACCGTACGCTGCTGTAGCCAATGCGCCTGGATTACAGTGCGTGAGAATTCCCATACCGTCATGCAACAGAGTGAGCAGATGCTCTCCAATGGTCCGGCATACTTCAGCGTCTTCCTTTTGAATCGTCAGTGCTTCATCGAGCACAGCCGCCTTCAACTCGGCAATCGACGCTCCGCTTTCTTTTTCAACACGAGCTTTGATGCGATCCAACGCCCAGAACAGATTCACGGCTGTCGGACGGGAAGAGCCCAGGTAGTCTGCCTGCTGGTTCAGTTCCTGCCAAAACTCGTCGTAGTTACTCGCTTCACTGCCACGAATACCAAGGTAGAGCCCGTAAGCCGCCGCCATGCCAATCGCCGGTGCGCCTCGTACTTCCAAGCGACGAATGGAACCCCATACTTGCTCGGAGGTAGTCAAGTTCAAATAGATCGTTTCTACTGGCAGACGCGTCTGGTCAAGCAAGACCAATGCGTCATTCTCCCACTTAACAGGTGCCAATTGAGTGCTGGTTGTCATACTGTTGTAGCCTCCTGATAGTAACGTTCGGTGACAGTGCGTACGATGTCCGTGATATCTGTCGATTCGTCGATGCCGCCGCGACCGAGAATCAGCGCTTCTCCAATCGAGAGAGCCAGACGCTCTGCTTCTGCGCGAGTCTGGTCGTCTTCAATGGCATTCAGGTCCGCTACGCCTGCCAAGCCGATGACACGGCGCAAGATTTTGCATCCGGCATAGCCTGCTGTATCCTGAATCAAGCGCTTCACGTAGCTTTGCCACAGTCCCTCGACATGGGCGCTGCGCTCTTTGGCTTGCTTGTGCCAGAGCTGAACGAATTGCGAAACGAATTCATTCCAGACATCCTCGACCGTTTCCAGTAAGTATTCGCGGTACGCTTCCCGTTCTCCTTGATCTTTTTGCAAACCGTGCTGTCCTGCGTAGTTGAGCAATAGATTGGCAATGACCGCCCCGATGTCAAAACCGATTGGACCGTAGTAAGCGAACTCTGGATCGATTGCTTTCAAGCTGTTTTCCGTGATGAAAATACTTCCCGTATGCAGGTCACCATGCAGCAGCGCTTCCGATCGCGTAAGGAAATCGTATTTCAGCTTGGCGATTTCCAGCTTCAGCGGCCTGTTGTTCCAGATCGCCTCGACTTCCCGGCGAATCAACGGGTTGAAGTCGTTGGTAGGCGCATTTTCATACGGATCGGTAAAGACGAGATCTTCCGTGATTTTGCATAATTCTGGATTTATGAATGTTCCGACTAGCGCTTTTTTATCGTACGGATGCGCGCCCAGATCGGAGGTGAAGAACAAGGTTTGCGCGAGAAAACGACCAATTTGCTTCGCGAATAGTGGGTACCGCTTTCCTTCGATCAGACCTTTGCGCATGATGATGTGGTCCCCGACGTTTTCCATGACAGTCAACGCAAGTTCCCCATCGAAATGATACACCTGCGGCACCAAGTCTGGAACGTATTTGTGCTGAATGCGGAGTGCCTCGCTCTCGATACGAGCCCGATCAATCGTAAGTGGCCAAGATTCTCCCACGACGCGGGCAAAAGGCAGTGCTTGTTTGACAATGACGCTCTTACCGGTTGCCAGCTCCTGAATGTCAAAAACCAGATTGAGATTGCCATCCCCGATTTCATGGCTGGTCAGCTCTGCTCCTTCGCTAAAAAGACCCGGTATTCCTTTTACGTACTCCACTGCTTCCTGTTCAGTCAATGCGCGATATGCCATGATTCCAAAACTCCCCTCTACGTATTTTCCCTCTATCTCTACTTGTTTTGTTTGAGTACCTGGAGCAATAAAAAGACCTCTTTTCCCGAAGAAAAGAGGTCGCTGTCGTCACGTGTAAGAACCGTGTTGATGTCCCCCTTATCTTCCAGACTACTTTTGTTTCTGCAGGAATTAGCACCGTGCATGTCGCCTGTCAATCAGTCGCTTCCTTGCGTCTGAATGGCGTCATGTCGGTTGCCGGGTATCATCGGGCCAGTCCCTCCACCTTCTCTGGATAAGGTATCCAAATCGTATTCGGTTTTTGATTTAGTTTGAATCATACAACCAACGCTTCCACGATGTCAACACCCTTTTGTGCAAAAATTCGCACCTTGCTATCAGTAGCTGTATTGTGTTCCCGATGCCGCAGGTCGCTCCCAATTTCACCAGTCTATCTTGCCTAGAAACGCTGCTGTTATTGACTTTTCGGCCTTGAGCTTCAGCAGTTCTTTGGTAGGTCCGGTGAGGACGGCTCCGTAGATTCGCACTCCGTTTTGAACAGCCAAGACCGTACTTTTTCCCCACGGTAGTCGTCCAAGGAAGAGTAGGCGCGACAAAAGGTTTCCTGTGTCAGATCCTCTGCCAGCCTCTCATCTCGTGTCAGCCGGAAAAGATAGCGGTACATATCGTTTACATGCAGCCGGTACACATCCTCCAGACCTACTTTCCCAAGCCGTTCACACCCCTTCATCCCTTACCACGAAGGAAGTGCCAAATAGTTTCACCTTCGTCTCATTTTTCTTCTAACCTGCTGCACATTCTCTGCAAAAACAAGGATTGACTCCTGACAATGAACGTCATATCATGGGGGAAACGAATAACTCTTATCGCGAGCTGGCTGAGGGACTGGCCCTATGATGCCCGGCAACCGGCGCTATACCATGAATCGTACGCGGATGATGCGTACCTTGGATAGCGAAACGGTGCTAATTCCAACGGATAAGAGTCGAGATAGAGCCTCTTTGGCTTGTTTCGGCTACTGACCCGAGAGATGAGAGGAGACGAGACGCTTTCATAGTCGACAACCGCCTCCCCGCTCAATGGGGAGGCTTTTTTTAATCATTCAAGGAGGATGAGACGTACCATGAGTGAACAACGTATCCTCGTCACCTATCTCACACAAGCAAAAGACTTGAACAAGAAAGCGCAAGCCATTGCTGTCGGCATGACAGTCGGTTCCTGGACGGATCTGCCGCTTGCCAAGCAAGCTGAGCTAGCGCCGTATCTTGGTGAAGCCGTGAGTGCAACACCGCTTGCGACACTGGAAAACGGAGAAACACGCGGTTTGATTACCGTCAGCTATCCGACCCGCAATTTTACAGCAGACATTCCATCCTTGTTGACCGGAATATTCGGCAAACTGTCGATGGATGGCAAAATTAAGCTCGTCGACATCGTTTTCCCTGACTCATTCCTTCAGGCTTTTCCTGGACCGAAGTTCGGCATTGATGGTCTGCGCGAACGTTTAGGGGCACATAACCGTCCGCTCTTGATGAGCATTTTCAAATCGTGCCTGGGCCTTCCTTTCGATGACCTGAAGACGCAATTCCGGGCACAAGCCTTGGGCGGAGTCGATCTCGTGAAAGATGACGAAATCTTCTTTGCAGATGACCGCGCTCCTTTTATCGAACGGATCAAAGCGTTCAAGCAAATCGCCCAGGAGACAGAAGCCGAAACAGGCAAGCCCGTCCTTTATGCAGCCAACCTGACTGGACCAGTGCATGAGCTGAACGAAAAAGCGAAACGTGCGGTAGATGCAGGTGCTGACTGCCTCTTGTTCAATGTGCTGGCCTTTGGATTCGATGCCCTGCACCGTTTGGCAGCCGATCCCGATGTACACGTACCGATCATGGCGCATCCAGCATTGGCAGGCGCTTACTATCCATCACCTGACTACGGTATCGCCACCCCGCTTCTGCTCGGAACGTTGATGCGCGTAGCTGGTGCAGATTTGGTACTCTTCCCATCTCCATATGGCAACGTCGCCTTGGACAAGACAGAAGCGTTACAGCTCGCCAAGCATTTGACCGACCCACTGAATCGTGTACGCCGTTCCTTCCCGGTTCCATCTGCCGGCATTCATCCTGGGCTGGTTCCACAGCTTTATCAAGACTTCGGTCTGGATCAAATTGTCAATGCAGGTGGTGGAATCCACGGTCATCCCGGTGGAGCAACCGCAGGAGCGAAAGCATTCGTCGCCGCGATTGAGGCTGTCACCGCAGGCCGAACACTGGAAGAGGCTGCCGCAGAATCGCAAGAACTGGCGATCGCCTTGGAAAAGTGGGGTGGTGCACGATGAGCAAGAAGCTCGTCCTGTTCTGCGATTTCGACGGAACGATTACCGAAAAAGACAACATTGTAGCGATTGTCCGCAAGTTTGCTCCCCCTGAGTGGGAAGCCTTGACGGAGCAAATCCTTTCGCAAAAAATAAGCGTTCAAGAAGGGGTAGGCAAGCTGTTTCAACTCTTGCCCTCCTCCTTGCGCCAGGACATTATCGATTTCATTGTCCAAGAAGCGACGATTCGCCCGGGATTTGCTGAATTCGTGAGCTATTGCCGCGAAGAAGGCATTGAGCTGTTGATCACGAGTGGCGGCATCGACTTTTTCCTGGAGCCTATCCTGGCACCCTTCGATCTTACCGATGTACCGATCTACTGCAATGGCAGTGATTTCAGCGGAGAGCGCATCACCATTACGTGGCCCAACGCTTGCGATGAGCATTGCACGAACGGCTGCGGCATGTGCAAGACGACCATCATCCGCCGCTACGATCCAGCAACCCATTTCCGCATCGTCATTGGCGACTCCATCACTGATTTGGCTGGAGCCAAAATCGCTGACTATGTGATTGCCCGTCACTTCCTCGCTGACAAGGCGGAAGAGCTGCAATTGTCGCATAGCAAGTTCGCCACATTCCACGATGTGATTCGCATTTTACAGCAAGTCCAACAGGAGGTCGTCTAATTCATGACTGCAACACTCGAACAACGTCTGGATGCCTTTCGCCGTCTGGATGACGCCAAGCTGACATTTGCCCGCCGGGACTGGTTTCCCGGCACCAGCGGCAATCTCTCTATTAAAATACAAAACGATCCCTTGCAATTTGCCGTAACGGCAAGCGGCAAAGACAAAACCAAGCTGTCTCCCGAAGATTATCTGGTCGTAGATCAAGACTCGCGTCCGGTGGATGAAACTGCTCTCAAGCCATCCGCGGAAACGCTCATCCACGCCGTCGTCTACAAAACGTTCCCGAAGGCTGGGGCTTGCTTCCACGTCCATACCGTATGGAATAATCTCATTTCCGAGCTGTACTTTGGACAACGCGCTTTCTCCATTCAAGGACAAGAGCTGATCAAAGGACTCGGAATCTGGGAAGAAAACGCGCGTATTACTGTTCCGATTGTTGAGAACTTTGCCGATATTCCGACCTTGGCTAACGAAATTGAAAAAGTGATCACACCAGAAGTTCCCGGTGTACTCATCCGTAACCACGGTATCTACACGTGGGGCGGCAATGACTTCGAGGCCAAGCGCCACCTGGAAGCTTTTGAATTCCTATTCGAGTATCACGCCCGCTGGCTGCAATTACGCCAAGCAGTCGTGTCCACTACAACCACCAATTAAGGAGGAATAAACGATGGCACAAATTCGTTTTCACGACAACAATGAGTACATCTCAGCACCCGAGGAAGTTGTCTCCTTCCTGGACACCCAAGAGATCATTTACGAAAAATGGGGCGTGGATCGCCTTGATCCAAAGCACCGTGATAACTACAGCCCGACAGACGAGGAAAAACAAGAGATTCTCGACACCTTCAAGTCAGAAATCGATGCGATCAGCCAACGTCGCGGTTACTTGACAGCGGACATCATCGTCCTCTCTGACAAAACGCCTAACCTCGACGAGCTGTTGGTGAAATTCAAGGGCGAGCATCACCACACAGACGATGAGTGCCGCTTCTGCGTCGATGGTCACGGTATTTTCGCCATCAAAGGCAAAGATGATCGCTACTTCGACGTCGAGCTGGAGCCAGGCGATCTGATCTCCGTACCGCCGAACTACCGCCACTACTTCACCCTGATGGACGACCGCAAAATCAAAGCGATTCGCCTATTCGTCACTCCTGCAGGCTGGGAAGCAATCTATTAATAACGAACCCCTTGGCATTTACTGATTGCCAGGGGGTTTTGTCTTTCACCCTTCACTTTATGACGCCATTTCCCTTAATCGATACGTCAGGCTTGATTTCAACAGTGGCATTGGAAAAGGCTTTCGTCCAATCATCCTCTACCTTTTTGTATTCCTTATATTCATAGGCACGCGCATAGAGACCAAACCCAAATGGGTCTACACCGATTTCCTGGCATTTCTTGATTAACTTCGTGTAATCCTTCTGTAACTCGTCACTGATCATTCGCTCCATCTTTTTGTAGTCCTTTTTCATGTCGTACGGAAACATTCGCTCCGATATGGACACTCGCAATTTGAAATGAACGTCAAAATGAAACCGACCGTTCTGATAGGATGTTTTCACTTTTTTTTGGACGCCCTTGATAAAAAAACTGATCCTGTCTTTCACAATTTGATTGTGTTCGTTCGGCTCTTTAATCGGGATGGTGACGGACAGTTCCCCTTGTTTTTCATGGAGCAGCGTTTGCAAAAGAATGGTATCCCGCGGTTCTATCGAGCCTGCGTACGTTCCATTTTCTTTTAACAAAGCCGTCCCCATTACCTTTACCGCCTTCTTTTCTTTCTTCAACTCAGTCAGGGTAGGCGTCATCCCTTTTTCAAACATTTGCCGATGGAGCTCCTGCGCCCTCGTCTTTACCGTCAGATTTCTGCTATTGGCTGTGTCTATCAGCTTTGTAACATGAATGGACAGACGAGGCTTGTCCTTTGGTTTAAAATCAAACAACTCATTCACTGGACCATCATGTACAGCCATGCGGGCGTTGACACTAAACTTTGCATCCCGAAAAACGACATCTAGCAACCGAAACCAGTCCGGGTGAGCCAGCAGTTTTTTCCCCATTACAAGCACCTGAATTTTGCCTGGTTGGGTCAAGCCTGTCACTCGCTCATCAAAGCCCATTCTCGCCTCTCTAATCGTAGATGACCGGATACCGTATTGCTCAGATTTTTCCTTTGCTTCCCGACTGAACACAGGGCTTGAGATATAATAGAGAAGCTCGTTTTTTTCGTTCAAATCAATTCCGACCATCAGCGATAAAGTGGTATCCTCCAAATTGATCTGGTCCTTGCATCCTGCCAACATGATTACCAGGAAGCTACATAACAGAATCTGAAATACCCTCATGCTTTTTTCCCACCTTCTGCTCGTTTCGATAGCCTGATCGGTCCCCAAGCTAGTAACGGAAGCGCATAAGCAAAGAACAATCCTGTATAGCTCCAAATTTGTGACGCTTTCTTCAGATCGATAAAGGATGGCGTATATAACCATACCGCCACTGGAACCAAAAGAAGGAACAGACGCAAATGCTTGCGGTGATCCTTCATGCCAAATAACTGACTGGATGAAAAGACACAAAAATAGATGTACGGCGTTGCAGTTGTTGACAATATAAACAAATAACTAGAGAGAAATAGAATATCGACACGTTCCAAAAAACGGAACTCGATGGCTTTCCATAGATTGAGCGTAGGCCATGTATACTCCGTGATTTCATCGGGGCTAAAATAAGCAAAGCAAACGATGATGACAGATATATACACAAGCATCGTCAATGTATTCGCAATGACAATGCCGAGAGACGCATATTGTTTTTTTTGCAAAAAAGGGTAGGCGAAATAACCAAATTCAAATCCAAGAAAAGAGAGTACCGTGGATTTGCTCGCTTCCCATATTGGGTGCCAGCCATCCTTGATTACTGGCAGCAGGTTTAACCACTGAACTTCTCGATAAGCCGTCGTGAGAACAAAAGGTATCCAAAGTGTAAGATAGAACACGAGCTCGGCGTACCTTCCAATCGCACGAACCCCTCCCTGGATAATAAGATAGGTCGGCAGAGCAAAAAGGAATACGACGACATAGGCTGGTGTCTGAGACAGGAGCCACACATTAATGATTCCCGTGGCATTTATCATCAAAACGAACGCCGCTATCCCGCAATAAATGGACATCAAAGCAATAGCGACACGACCGAGCCACTTGCCCAGGATCAATGGAAATATATCGATAATCGTCTTCTCCGGGTACTGCTTCATCATGTTCGTGATGACAAGACTGACTAGCGTTGCCCCAAGCCATCCAATCACAAGCGATATCCATCCATCGGTGCTCGCCTTCTCCGCCAATTCTCTGGGAATCGTCAATACTCCGATCCCTACTTGTGCCCCATGAATGAGGAGAATGTACTGGAGGACGCTCAATTGGTTGTATGTATACTTTTTCATCACCCGTCCTCCCTTGGCCGATTATTCCCCTGCCTTTGCTCCTCAATCGTGTGGGCTGACAGGGGACGATCTTTCATTTTCCATAGTGGCAGGCGGATAAACAAATCTTTCCAATCTCCGAAACGCACAGGGGCAAGAGGGCTTCCATAAGGAACACCTAATGATTCCAGCGTAATCAAATGGCCAATCAGTGTCATTAATCCCACTATAATTCCAACGAACCCAAACATCGCAGCAAGTATCATCATCAAAAATCGCATTAGCCTAACTGCCGAGGCCATATCATAGTTCGGGATAATAAAGGATGAGATCGCTGTAAATGCAACGACGATCACCATAATGTTGCTGACAATCCCCGCTTGTACGACCGCTTGACCAATCACGATACCTCCTACGATACCGACTGTTTGTCCGATAGGTGCTGGCAAGCGAATTCCCGATTCCCGGAGCATTTCCAATGTGAGCTCCATAATGAATGCCTCTAACAGGGGAGGGAATGGAACCTTTTCGCGGGACTCTCCGACTGACAAAATCAAATCGAGTGGGATCACCTCATAATTGAAAGAAATCACTGCAATATAAATCGCAGGCAAAAAAGTAGCAATCAAGAAAGCCAAGTAGCGAAGCAATCGGATGAACGTAGCGACAGGCCAGCGCGTACCGTAATCGTCAACATTTTGAAAAAAGGAAACGAAAGTAGCCGGACCGATTAATACGCTTGGAGAGCGATCGACAACGACAGCAATCTTCCCTTGCAAGATATGAGAGGCAACTGTATCTGGCCGCTCTGAAGTCAAAAACTGCGGAAACAGAGAGTAAGGATTATCCTCGATATACTCCTCCAGTTCGGACGCATTGAGAATCGAGTCAACCTTGATGCTCTTGAGCCGATCTTCCAGCTCCTGTAATATTTCCGGATTCGCCACATCAGCCAAATAGATGATCGAAAGCTTTGAAAGGCCTCGTTCTCCTAACCACATTTCTTTTATTTTCATTTCACGGTTGGGAATATAGCGGCGAATGAGGGCAATGTTCTGCGTGTCCGTTTCGACAAACCCTTGGTGTCCGCCCTTCAGCGCAGCCTCCAACTGCGGGTCTTCTATCGCCCGCTGCGGCCATCCATTCGTTTCAATCACAAGCACTTCTTTTCGACCCTCGATAAATAATAGACTGCTCCCAAGCAAAATCTCAGTTTCTACTTTCCGAAAGTCGTAGGCAACTGATACCTTTCCGACAGATAACAGGTCAAAAATACTCGATTTCTCACCCGCTGGATGTGACAAAAGTGGACGAAGCACATTGTTGTTAATCGAGTTTTTGTCAACCAAGCCGTTCAAGTAGACGAGTGTAACCATATCCTCTATATGCTGACAAGCAAACGTCCGAATGACCAAATCAGGTGTCAGCGTGAAAATCGCATTCAGCTCCGCAAGGTTATCACTTAATCGCTCACTGATCTCTCGTACACGGATAGGCTCACTCGAGTGGCTCATCCTGTCTTTGACAGATGTCTTTTTTCTTCTCAGCCACCCTCTCATCGCCATCTCCTACAGCTCCCGCCCTTTTACGAAGTATGTTCCATTAGCGTTCGTGAGAGCTTCCCAAAATATGCATGCGACTTGGCACATTCTGCCGCTCGATCGAATAAATCCCAACGCCCTGCAAATACTGTTGGGAGTACGAGATTACTTTGGCGGGGAAATCATGAAAAACGGATTATCTTTTACACAAATCGTCGTCATGCTGCTTTTAACCAACGGATTGATGAACCATGTCATCGTCATTCCGATGATGCTAGATTCGGCCAAAAGAGACTCTTGGATCTCGGTTTTGTTAGCTGGGGTGCTTTACTTGTTGTGGACTGGTTTACTCTATTCGGTCTATAAAAAAACAGAGAATGAGCATCTGTTTTACTGGATCAAAAAAACGTACGGCTTCCCGCTCTATTGCGTATTGGCGCTGCTGACATGTGTCTACTGCTTTACAATCGCCACCATGACGATGACCGATACGATTACGTGGGTTAATTTATCGTTTGCTCCAGAGACACCGCTGGAGGTACATACGATCTTGTTTGCAGTCCTTTGTCTCGTCAACGCGATGTTTGGAATCCGCTCCATCGCAATGACCTCTTCTGTACTTTTACCATTCGTCGTCCTTTTGGGATTTTTCGTGATGTCTACTAACTTTCCAAACAAAGATTACAGTCTGCTCCTCCCTATGATGGAAAACGGGATTGCCCCTGTTTTACGAGGAATGATGTATGCGGGCACAGGCTTTGTCGAACTGATCCTCCTGTTATGTATGCAGCATCACCTTCAATCGAGAGTGCCGTACTATCAACTTTTCATTTTGGCGTTTGTCATGATTGGCCTCACATTCGGGCCAACCTTAGGTGCTATTGTAGAATTCGGTCCGGATAAAGCCGGAAAATTGCGCTATCCTGCCTATGAGGAATGGCGACTCGCCAATATAGGCCTACATATCGAGCATCTCGATACCCTGAGCATATACCAATGGTTTAGCGGTGCCTTTACGCGCATTTCTCTCTCGCTTTTGCTGATTGTCGAAATACTGATGATTCCGTATGGAAAGAAACGGATTTGGTGGTTAATCGGGCTATTTTTCTTCTCATCTGCCCTCTCCCGCTATCCCATAAGTGCGATCCAATTTTACAGCCTGTTATCGAAACAGCTTTTGCCCAGTCTTTTCGTATTGGCCCTGTCTCTTTCCATCGTTTTTGCTCTCTTGACAGCCTTCGCCTCTAGGAGGAAACAACATGACGAATCGTAGGTTTGCCAAGGTCAAAGGGTACACGCCAGCAACAACCGTTAAAGAATTGCCTTCGATTTCGCTACAGGCATTTCATGATTTGTTTGAAGACTGCAATGACATATGCATAGATACGCACTCCCTCGTCCCAGGACACTCTTCCACTCGCGTGCATTTTATCTACTCCGACTGCTTGTGCGATTTGAACCAGATCAGCGAGTATTTGATGCCACAGCTCGTGCAGCTTTTTGTGAACGAAAACATCCTAGATGCTGAGGATTTATTTGAAAAACGGCTCTTTTTCATGAATGAGCTGACACAGCCGACGAATGTTGATTGGATTTGCAGACACGTTTTCTCCGGAAATTTGTTGATGGTGTTTGAAGACTTTCATACTGTCTATTATGTAGAGACGGGAAATCCCCCCCGACGCGAACCTGAGGAAACCAATACCGACGCATCGATTAGCGGCCCGCGCGATGGATTTACGGAAGAAATCAATACGAATCTGGGTCTGATCCGCAAAAGGCTTCGGACGTATCAGCTAAAATTCGTTCCATATATCGTCGGGAGCCACACTCATACGCGCATTGGTTTATTGTATTTGCAAGACCAAATCGATCCGATTTTGTTGAAGGAAATTCACGACAGAATGGATTCGCTTGATAGCAAGGGCATTGTAAGCGGTATGCAAGTAGAAGAACGGTTATCTCGATCCCCTTTTACTCTTTTACCAGAATTTCAGTACACCGGAAGGCCCGATTATGTAGTGAACGCTCTTTTAAAAGGTCGATTTGCCATATTGATCGATGGCTCACCTATTTCATTAATTGGCCCGGTTAACTTTTTCATGCTGCTAAACGCTGCCGAGGATACCAGCTCATCTGTTTTTTCCGTAGTGTTTGTCCGTATTCTGCGGATGGCCTGCGTGATCATTGCGCTCTTTTTACCCGGCCTTTGGGTCGCGCTTATTACCTATCATCAGGAACAGCTTCCGTACACCTTGATTGCCACCATTGTGAAGTCGCGACAAGGTGTTCCGTTGCCAGCTGCATTGGAAGTTTTGCTCATGGTGCTCTTGTTTGATTTGTTTAAAGAGGCTGGTTTGCGCCTTCCTCTATCGATTGGTCAAACACTGTCCGTTGTTGGAGGCCTGATCGTTGGACAAGCAGCGATATCGGCCGGTTTGACCTCTACAGGCAGTCTTGTCATTGTCGCGCTTTCCGTAATGGCTACCTTTACGTTATCGAATCAACATATCGTCTCGTCTGTTACCCTGTTTCGGTTCGGGATATTGCTCTTATGCTCCCTTCTCGGGATGTTTGGCTTCATGATGTCGCTTCTGGCAATGGTTCTGTTCTTTTCCAACATGCGCTCCTTTGGCTTGTATTATTTGTCGCCGCTTGCCCCGACCTCTTGGCCTGACTTGTATAAAACACTGTTCCGCACACCATGGCGAAAAGTAGAGAAAAGCCCTGAATTCCTGCATGATCCCTCGAAAAGGAAGGGCTCCTGATATGGCTCGCATCCGTGTAATGGCCGTCATCCTCCTCCTCCCGCTCCTGCTAAGTGGCTGCTGGAACGCACGTGAAATTGAAAATCTGCTTTATGTCAATGCACTTGGGGTCGATTATGTTGACAATAAATTCGAGGTGTACGCCCAATTGCTGAACTTCTCTACCATCGCCAAACAAGAAGCGGGAGGAGAACGATCTGCAAGCGGGGTGGCCATTGCAAAAGGAAGCGGCGATTCTTTTGTGAGCGCCCTTTTTAGTCTGTATCCCACGAATCAGGCGCAAATGACTTGGAGTCATATTCGTTCCTTGGTTCTCAGTGAACAGGTATTGAAACGCCCGCTTCTCGATCAAGTCATCGATGAGCTCGACCGGTTTTACGAATTTCGTTACACCATCTGGACGTATGTGTCCAAAGAACCACTGATGGATATTCTTACGCCCAAGCAAGTATTCAACCAGCCTGCCATTTACTCGCAATTGTCCAATCCGCAGGATCTTCACAAGCAAAACTCGGCGATTTATCCGATGAAGCTGTTTCAATTTGTCAGGAAAAGAGATGAACCCAACAAGGTCGTCTATTTGCCAATGCTCTCCATTAACAGAAAGACCTGGTCGGAGGACAACAAACCTTTGCCCCAGCTTAAAACAACCGGTGCCTGCATGCTGCAAAACAAGGAGGTCAAGGGTTGCTGGCCGCGCTCTGAGCTGCTCGGATTGCGCTGGCTAGACGAGCATACCAATCGATCGTTACTGACCGTAAAAAAGGGCAAACAACCTCTGGCAAATCTCGTCCTGCAAAAACCAAAAGTAAAGATACAGCCGCTACTGCGAGACAATCAAGTCACGTTTCAGATCGATGTGGAGCTGCTGGGCTTCATACCGCTATACCATCACATAAGCACCGTTCGGGAAATCGAGAAAGAAGCCGCGAAAAAAATCGAAGAGGAGATTCGGGGGTTGTACGAAAAAGGACGGAAGCAACAGATGGACACGCTTCAACTGGGGCACACCCTTTATCGCAAATATCCGAAAGAATGGAAACGAATGCAGCAAAATGAAACGCTACCGCTTAACCCGTCCTCTCTGGAGGCGGTGAACGTCAAAGTAACGATTTTCGATGGCGGGATTTCGAAGGTGAAGCAAGAGCGTTAAATGGGAAAGGAGCAAAGCGTTGAGCTTTGCTCCTTTCTTTGTCTTCTATTTGGAACTACACCACATATGCTCCCGCTTCGATCACACGATCCGCAATCGAACGTTTGAGTGCCACCGTATTGATCGGCGTGCGGCGGGTCAGCTTTTTCAGGATCGAGAGGCGCAGACGAAGCTCGTCGCCCTCTTCCATTGCCGCCAATGCTTCCTTCGCCCAGCCTTCGATACGATCGAATGCCTCATGCACATAGACAGCGGTCATTTCCAGCTTTTGCTGCTCGGCTTCGATGCCATTTTCCGCCATTGCTTTCTCTGTACGCTTCACGATGCTGTCCATTGCATATAGCTCGATCAGCATGTCAGCAGCGAATGCCAAGAGTTCTTGTTCTTTGGACATCGCTTGTTGGTATTTCATCAACGCAGAACCAGCCACCATCAAAATGATTTTGCGCGTGATGTTGATCAGATGCTTCTCCATAGCTAAAGGTGCATCTTCAATCTCTTCTGGATAATAGCTCATCAGATCTGCTTGCAGGCTGCTTGCTGCTTGCATGAGTGGCAGTTCGCCTTTCATCGCCTTTTTCACGAGCGTATCCGGGATGAGCATGCGGTTGATTTCGTTCGTTCCTTCGAAAATGCGGTTAATCCGCGAGTCACGGTACATATTCTCGATCTCATACTCGGACATAAAGCCATATCCACCATGGATTTGCACGCCTTCGTCCACGCAGTAATCCAAAACCTCAGTGGCAAATACTTTATTGATCGAGCATTCGATTGCATAATCCGCAATCGCCTTCGCAACCTCCGCGCCATCATCCGCTTTTTCACCCAAGCGAGTCAGTGCTGTATCGAACAGACCCACTGTCCGATAGACGGAGCTTTCAGCCGCATACGTTTTTACTGCCATGTTCGCCAGCTTGTTTTTGATTAAAGTAAAGTTGGCAATTGGCGTTTTGAACTGCTTGCGTTCTTTTGCGTAGTTCGACGCGAGTTCCACCGCTTTTTTCGCGGAGCCGACTGCACCCACCGCGAGCTTGTAACGACCAACGTTCAAGATGTTGAACGCGATCACGTGACCTCTTCCAGGCTCACCTAGCAGATTGTCTACCGGTACAGGTACATCTTGCAAAATGACCGTGCGTGTTGAGGAGCATTTGATCCCCATCTTCTTCTCTTCCGGCCCAAACGAAACACCTGGGAATGTCCGCTCGACGATAAAGGCAGTAAATTTCTCGCCATCGATTTTCGCGTATACGATAAATACATCAGCAAAGCCAGCGTTTGTAATCCATTGCTTCTCTCCGTTGAGAATATAGTGCTTGCCATCTGCGGAGAGAGTCGCTGTCGTTTTCGCACCCAGCGCATCTGAGCCAGAGCCAGGCTCTGTCAGGCAGTAGGCAGCGATTCGTTTTCCAGATGCCAGATCAGGCAGGTAGCGCTGTTTTTGCTCTTCGTTTCCAAAGTACACGATCGGCAGTGATCCGATACCGACGTGGGCGCCGTAGCTGAGCGCAAAGCCGCGAGCCAGCGAGAACTTCTCTGTGACGAGTGCAGTGCTGACTTTATCCAGCCCCAGTCCCTCGTATTTCTCTGGAACGTCTCCAGCCAACAAACCGAGCTCCCCTGCTTCCTTCAACAGACGAACCGAAATATCAAATTGGTGGTTTTCAAGCTCTTCCAAATGAGGACGAACTTCATTATTGACGAAATCCTCCGTCGTCTTGGCAATCATCTTTTGCTCATCGGTGTATTCTTCTGGCACGAATACATCATCAGCTGAACCTGCATCGATCAAAAAGCTTCCACCGCGGATCAAATCTTTTGTTTCTGCCATTACTATCCCACTCCTTATTTTAAATTTAGATCATCTCAAAAACGCCAGCGGCTCCCATTCCACCACCGATACACATCGTAACGACTCCGTATTTGCCACCTCTGCGCTTCATTTCGTTCAAAAGCTGGACGGTCAGCTTGGCACCACTGCAACCAAGTGGATGCCCTAATGCGATTGCCCCACCATTTACATTGACCTTTTCAGGATTGAGTCCCAGCTCGCGAATGACGGCAATCGATTGAGAAGCGAACGCTTCATTTAACTCAAACAGATCGACATCCTCCAAGCTGATTCCCGCTAGTTTCAATGCTTTTGGAATCGCGACAACCGGACCAATTCCCATGACATCAGGGTCTACGCCGCCAACCGTAAAGGAACGGAACTTTGCCATCGGCTCGACACCCAGCTCGGCTGCTTTTTCAGCAGACATCACGAGAACTGCCGCTGCGCCGTCGCTCGTTTGCGAGGAATTTCCTGCCGTTACGCTGCCTTGCACATGAAAGACCGGCCTGAGCTTGGCGAGTGCCTCCAGAGTCGTGTCCGAGCGCGCTCCTTCATCCTTGTCAAAAACACGTTCCTGGACGTGAACCTTGCCAGCTTCATTTACAAAATGCTGCTTGATTGTCAATGGTACGATTTCATCCTGGAATTTTCCTGAAGTTATCGCAGCTGTCGCACGCTGATGGCTTTGCAGAGCAAAAGCATCCTGATCCTCACGAGAAATGTTGTACCTCTTCGCTACTTCTTCAGCCGTATGGCCCATACTCATGTACGCTTCCGGCTTCGTTTCTACCAGAGTCGGATTAAGTGCGATTTTGTGACCGAGCATCGGCACCAGACTCATGCTCTCCACTCCGCCAGCGACAACCACATCGGAGCTGCCGACCATGATCTGCTGAGCAGCGTAAGCAATCGTCTGCAAACCGGAGGAGCAAAAGCGATTGATCGTGATTCCCGATACATTTGTCGGCAATCCGGCACGCAGTCCGATCAAGCGAGCCATATTCATGCCTTGCTCAGCTTCCGGTACAGCCGTCCCTATGATGATATCCTCGATATCAGCCGGATCGAGCTGTGGCACGCGGCGCAACAGGTCGCTTACAACTGCGGCTCCCATATCGACTGGGTGAAAATCTTTGAGACTTCCTTTTTTCGATTTACCTATAGCGGTGCGGGCGCCCGCGACAATAACTGCTTCTCTCATCGTTATCCCTCCCTCTCCCTAGTTACGCAAAGGCTTGTTTTTGGTCAGCATGTGCTGCATCCGTTGCTGGCTTTTCGGTGTCTTAATCAGTTCGAGGAACGCTTGCTTTTCCAGCTCCAGAATGTAGCTCTCTGTCACTTCTGTACCCGCTGGCACGTTACCACCGGACATGACATAAGCAACTTTGCTTGCGATCAGTTCATCATGCTCGGAAATATATCCACTCTTCTTCATGGCATAAATATTTTGGCGCAGGTTCGCATAACCCGTTTCTCCGATGACGCGAATTTTGCGTGGCGCGGGTGGCGTGTATCCCTCTTTATCCATCGTGAGCACCAGCTGCTTCGCATCGTATAACAGATGATCAGCATTCACGCTGATGCGATCAGTCGGTCGCAGGTACCCCAGATTGATAGCTTCCTGTCCACTCGTAGATACCTTTGCCATAGCAATGGCTTCAAACGCCTTCGCCACGAACGGGAACGGATCAACTGGCACGCTGCCTCCCTCTGGAACGTTTTCCATTGCTCGGAACAGCATCTCCTTCGTTCCTCCGCCACCAGGCAAAAGTCCTACTCCCACCTCTACCAGTCCAAGGTATGTCTCTGCCGATACCTGTACACGATCCGCGAGATAGACCACCTCGACACCGCCGCCCAGCGTCATGCCGAACGGTGCTGCGACGACTGGACGATGCATGTAGCGCAGTGCCCGTGCTGTTTTGTGGAAGTTCGTGACGAGCATATCGAGCTCCAGCCAGTTCTCATCCTGTGCTTCCATCAACGCCATTGCGAGATTCATCCCGACGCAGAAGTTCTTGCCTTGATTACCGATGACCAGACCAGCGAAGTTCTTCTGCACTTCCTCTGCGGCCTGACTTGCCATGTGCAAGACATCCATACCGAGCGCATTATGCGGAGAGGTGAATTCCAGACATGCGACTCCATCGCCCAAATCGATCAAGGCGGCACCCGCATTTTTCTTGATCAGCTTGCCTTGCTCCTTAAGTGCTGCCAAGTTGATGTTTTCTTTGCTCTCTTCGACGTCCTTGTAGGTGCCTCCGATGGAAAACACGCTGCGCTTCCCTTGCTCTTGTTGATAAAAGGAGGTTTTCCCACTCGCGAGCAGCTCCTCGACGAGTGCCGGAATCTTCTCGTTTTCCTCACGCATTCTTGCCACTGACTTTTCGAGACCGATGGCATCCCATGTTTCGAATGGTCCCATCTCCCAGCCGAAGCCCCACTTCATGGCCTGATCGACAGAGACGATATCATCCGCGATCTCATGAGCCTTTTCCGCAGAGTACAGCAATACCTTTTTGAAGACACTCCAGACAAACTCACTGCCCTTGTCCTTGCCGTAAGCGAGCGCTCTCAACTTCTCAGGCAATGTCTTGGCTGTTTTAGCTGTTTCGAGGGAAGGGAACTTCGGCCTCACACTTGGACGGTATTCCAGCGTGTCAACTGACAGTGCCAGGATCTCTTTCCCTTTCTCCGTCTTCACCTGCTTGAAAAAGCCTTGACCAGCTTTTTGCCCAATCCATCTTTTCTCTACCATTTGCAGAACAAACTCCGGCACTTCAAAAACCGAGCGCTCCTGTTCATCCGTGCTTTTGTTCCTGACGTTACCCGCCACATGTACGTACGTATCCAGTCCGACGACATCGAGTGTGCGGAACGTAGCGCTCTTCGGACGGCCGATGACCGGTCCTGTCAACGCATCTACCTCATCTACCCCAAGCCCCAGTCGCACCATTTCGTGGATCGAAACCTGCAATCCATATGTACCGATGCGATTCGCAATGAAGTTAGGCGTATCCTTGCAAACGACCATTCCTTTTCCGAGCACATGCTCACCAAAATGCTTCATGAAAGAGATGACTTGCGGGTCTGTATCAAGACCTGGGATCAGCTCCAACAGTTTCAAGTAGCGCGGTGGGTTAAAAAAGTGCGTGCCGAGGAAATGCTTGCGGAAGTCATCAGAGCGTCCCTCTGCCATTTCGTTGATAGAAACACCGGACGTATTGGAAGACACGATTGTCCCTGGCTTGCGATGCGCTTCTACCATAGCGAAGACGCTTTTCTTCACTTCGATATTCTCGACGACTACCTCAATAATCCAATCGACCTCGCTCAAGCAAGAAAGATGGTCTTCGAAGTTACCAACTGTAATCAGGTCGATGTTCTTTTTATCGTAGAGCGGCGCCGGCTTCTCCTTCAAAAGTCGGTCACGGCCCGCTTGTGCGATCCGATTTTTCACCACGCTATCAGACAAAGTAAGTCCTTTTGTACTCTCATCTGCTGTCAATTCACGCGGCACGATGTCCAGTAAATAAGTGGGAATACCGACGTTGGCTAAATGTGCTGCGATCCCAGCGCCCATGACGCCTGAACCGAGAACTGCCGCCTTGCGAATTTTGCGTTCCATCTCCAAATCCTCCTTTTTAAAAACCTAGTCATGGCTTATTCATGGTCAAAAGAATGGCCTCGCAACAGTGAATACCTAATATTCAGACTAGAGGAGCATTTTTAAAACTTCTACTTTCTCTATAGATATTCCTGTGTACATCAGCACATGTCTCTTATTGAATGAATGCTCATTCAGTATGTGGGTTAAAAAATGACATCCCACGTTTTGGCTGTCTTACATGCCCGGAGATGTTACGCTCCCACCAACTGAATCACCGTTCAGTTTTTATTGTAATCGAAAATTCTGTCAGTTGCAATCGTCTCTTGTCGCTTCTTTGTAAGAAAGAAAAGAAAAGGGACACTCGATTTTCCAGTGCCCCTTTTTCTGTGCTATTTTTGCGAGTAAATCAGCGTGGTGATCTTGCGTCCGTAAGCGTTGGACGCGTCTCCTTCCAATCGGTATTCAATCTGGAAGTCTCCGTTTTTCGGGTCTAGATAATGAGCAATCACCCAGAGGGTTTTCGAATTGTTTTCGTCTACCTTGACCGATACTTTTACTGGTCCGTTATATGTGGGCACTTGCTCCAGCTTTGTCATGCTTTTGAGCGCATCGTCTGTAAAGAGCACAGACAGCTGCTTCTGATTTTTTGTTTCGTACGCCAAATTCGCTGCTCGTAAATACGCCTGCGCGATATGCTGCTGATTCGCAGGTGAACCACGGAACTGCGAAGCTACATCCATCCGGTAATAATCAATCAGTCGATCCATCACGACAACGTATTCTGCACGCGTCAGGATCTTGTTCGGAGAAAAGGTCTTGTCCGTGAGAAACAGATTGAATTCGCGGATCGCCAGTGGGTACGGTGAATATGTATCCCGATAGAATCGGTCGCGCTTCCATTCGTAATGGCTGTTAAAGAAAGAGACTGTATCTTGTGGCTTAATATTGGCTGTACGGAATTTTTGGGGTGCCAGCATATGAAACAGCATCAAGCTGGCCTCTTCTTTCGTCAATGGCCACTGCATCCCGGCACTGGACATCCACCAGTTCGGATTTTCCTTCTCTTGCTTTTTCATCAGGTGTCCGGTTTCAGCCAAATATAGATAGTACAGCATCCGGTCTCCTGGATCAAACTTGCCCAAATCGTCTGTTTCGATTTTCATCATGGTCTTTAGATTGCTCAGCAGTTGATCTACTTCCCCCCGGAGTAGATAGCGATGATCCAGGTTTGGCTTGCGTTCTGGCTTTTCTATCGGTCCATATACCGTCTCAAATACGCGATTCAGCATAGCCAAAGCTTCGCCTCGAGTAATTGGCTTGTTTGGGTAAAAAGGCTGATATCCCTTCCTCTTTACGATGCCCAGATCCGCCATTTTGTTGATGTGCTCACGCGCCCAATGTTCCTGTATGTCCGTATACATGCCAGGTGCAGCCGCATTCGCACTCCCTGAAAAAACGCTTTGCACTACTAGCAGTGCCAAGAGAAAAACGATAGCAAAACGCTTTACCATGACTTACGATGACTCCTTTCTTTCCATGATCATTTCCTTACTCCCTTTTTTTGGAATTCGTCCCCAGTAGCATCCATTCCTGCCATATTGGTCTATTTTCCTGGGTCTGATCTCTCCCTTTCTTGTATCGGGATGAAAACGGAACTTTGTTATACTTTTTCAAAACAAATGAAAAAGAGCCGCACTTTGTAGTAGCGGCCCAATTATATCCTTTTTCTCTATGCGCTGACTATCCTTCAATCTGCTCTAACCAGCCTGGTCCCTTGGTTACAAGCAACCGATATAAGAAAATGTTAATGAGAGTGAACAGGACGATAATCCCAAGAGCGGTCCCTAACATGGATGTCCCCAGCGAAAAACTGGCGAGGACGACTAGACCTCCTGCCATAAGGCCTATTACCAGCGGGAAAAGGGGATTGAGATTTTGCTTGATGGCCTCTTGTTCGGAGCTCCAACGCAGCTTAGGCAGCTGTAAATCCACCAAGATTCCGATCATGTTGATAAAAATCAGCCCCGGAATTCCACTCACGATGGCAAGTATGATAAAGGCAGGCGAAAGCTGTAAAAACCATACGGCCTCTGTAAGAAGCAGCAGCATACTCACTGCACTTAGCACTAATCCTGGGAACAGCTTTGCCAACAGGATGTCGCGATATGGCATAGGCAGTAGCTTGTTCGTAAAGAATCCCTGTCCTTCTCTGGATATGGCAGTTACGGAGGTGCTATTCATGGCACCCATGATAAGAAAAGCAGCAAAGGCGATGGCTATGCTCATACCCGCTGCCGAGCCTTTCTGCATGACAGTTTGAATGAATGAAATCATTTCCCCGCTGTCACGACGGCTAAGTAATGGGATCAACATGAGTATCGGAATCAGAATGCTGGATAGCGTACAGTTCATCAAAAATGCCGGTGTCCGCCATAACATTCTCCATTCCTTGAGCGCGTATGCCAGCATAGCCGGACGTTTTTGGACAAGCTTGGCAAATGCAGTATCGACAACTTCTTTTCGTTTGGCGACTGACTCACTCATTCCCATCACACCCGAAAAGTAGAGATACGCTCCGGTGTAGAGAAAGGCGGCTATACCTGTAATCGCCACGAAAAGGAAAGCAAACAGATAGCCGAGAGAACCCCAAGTACCGCTGTCTATTAAAGCAAGGGCAGCCAGATTACTTCCAGGGAACAGCTGAGTGACAAAGCCCAACAGCCCATTTTCTTGTGTCAACAGCATTTGCTGAATTTGCTCAATACCAAATTCACTTCCGCTAGACTGACGTTGGAACAGCGCTTGAAAACCAACGACAATTCCAATCCCGCTCAGCCCTCCAATAATACGGAAGCGCTCTTTGTATTTTTTGACGTTCGTAAAACGCATGAACAACATCACGACAAGAGCAGCCAGCACAAGCGGCAAAACAGGAACAACCAAAAAGACAAGGATCGCTAGTAGATAATACATGATCCCTGCGCCGCTTTTCACGCCAAACGTAATGAACAGAGGCCCCAGGAAAACCACTGCTGTATAATATTCATACACGAGTGCAAGAGTAAATTTGGCTCCGAGAATATGTCCTGGAGCAAGCGGCATCGGCAACAAATGCTCAACATCCTTGGAATAGTAGAAAACACTCAAAACATACAAAATCCCGAATAAAAAGATGACAAGAGACGTCATGGCTACGCCAAATCCGAGTAAAGCCCCCTGCTGTCCGATCAGCGCCAATCCGTCATACAACTCAGAAATCACCAGTACAGCCGAAGCCATCATGGGAAGAACACCTAGTGCAATGACGATAAGCAACAGAGCGGTCTTCCAGCCACTCCCTTTCTCCACTCTCCAGGCTGGCTCCGCGTTTTTCATCATCATCTTCGTCAAAATCAGCACTTTATTCATGCTTGGTCAACTCCAGGAACAAGCTTTCCAGTGATACGTCTGACTGAAAATGCTCGCGCAGCTCAGCAAAGGTTCCACAGAACAAAATTTTACCTTTGTTGATGATCCCGACTCGATCGCACAACTTCTCAGCAACATCCAGCACGTGTGTGGAAAAGAATACGCTTCGACCGCTATCCGCATGTTCACGCATCATTTCTTTTAACGTAAAGGATGACTTGGGATCGAGTCCAGTCAAAGGCTCATCGAGAATCCACACTTCTGGCTGATGAATGAGCGCACCCATGATCATGATTTTTTGACGCATACCGTGCGAATAGCTCTGAATCGGATCCCCCAATGCGTTCTTCATGTCAAAGCGATCCGCCAACTGCAAAATCCGTTTTCCTCGTACCTCTTGAGGCACCTCGTAAATATCTGCCATGAAGCTGACATACTCCAGACCTTTCAGGCGCAAAAAAAGATCAGGGCTATCTGGTACATAACCGAATTGGCGTTTTGCTTCCAGTGCTTCGGATCGAATATTTTTTCCATTGATCGTGATCTCACCTTGATCCGGACGTGTGATCCCTGTGATCATTTTGATCGTGGTTGTCTTGCCAGCTCCATTTGGTCCGAGGAAGCCAAAAATTTCTCCTTTGGGCACTGTGAAATTCATTTGATCAACTGCTCTTATGATGCCGTTGTAGCTTTTCGTCACATTGACAAGTTCTATCATCGCTGTGTCTCCCCTCTCCCCCGCTGTTTTCAACATTTTTTCCAATTTACTTCCACTCCATTTATTACGAGTGGTTCAAAGAAAAGTTCCGGAAAAGAAAAAGAGCCGTCGGTTATCCCAACGGCCCTCGTTAAAGCTTCTTAGTCTTGTGGTACAAAGCTGCCATCACGCAGCATAGTCAATTCACCCATGATGAATGCTAAATCTTCGCTCTCGCCGAACTTGCCACTTTCCTCCAACGCTTCCAAACGACGCAAAAGCATGTTAGCAAAATCTTGAATCTGTATCGGCTGCGCCTCCATATCTGCATCATCCAAAACTTCAAAACTAGTCAAGGCTTCCAAGTGGGTTACGATACGGAAACCGCCGATTTCCCCCAGGAACTCTTGCTTGTTCATTTTTGATTTCTCCAATTTTTGCAGCATGGACAAAATATCATTCGCTACCACGCTCGGAAAAGCAACCTGATAAAAGTTGCGATTTTTCGCTTCCTCGGTTTTGATTATCAAAACATCAATACCATCTGGCTTTTTTGCTTTTTTGCCAAACCCAAACATATATTCCACCTCAATCGTTCGATCTGTCCAACTCTCTCCATGATAGACATAATCCGAGAGTCAGACAACCCCTATCCATATATTAACTGGGCTATTTGTCTTTTTTGACACACACGCTAACGTAAAACGACTGCTTCCAAGTGAGGTGTGCCATGAAAGTCAACTGGAAAAATTGGATGTTTATTCTCGCTCTCTCTTTGCTCGTCACAGGATGCATGACGCAAGTAAAGCAGCAGCAGGCAAAAAACAAGGCCAAAACACAGAGTAAGCCTGCCAAGCAGTCTGCCATCCAAAAGCTTGGCGATAACAAAATGGATGTGGTCCTCTTTTTGAAGCAAGCCGAGCATCAGCTGGAAAATGTATATTATGCTGCTGCGGACAATGCGAAGGGCAAATCTGAGTTTGAGGATGGTCTCGTCTTTCGTGAATTGCCTGAGCGCTTCGACAGTAAAGACAAGATAACGGGGTACTTCGGCCGTTTTTGGAGCCGTCCACTGGCAGAAGCCATGTACGACAACATGACAACCAAGCTGGTGAAGGAAAAAGTATACGTAGCAATCCCACGCGTCGACTATCCGACTCTGATCTCGGTACGAAACACGACTGTTCAAAAAAACAATGGAGAACTCAGTGTGACCGTGGAGGATGTAACCGATTCTTCCTTTGCTTCTGACCGCACGCTGCGCTACCGACTCGTACGCGATCAAAAGACCAAACGGTTCGAAATCAAATCACGGGTGGGCGCTTATGGGAATGAACAATTTCAATAAGCCTCTTGACATTTCTTGCAGACCAAGCGAATAATAGTGAATTAATAAGCACATAGTGAGCGGCAATGACGGGGAATAGTAAAACCGCCCTTCAGGTCCAGAGAGCGAAATCCACCGGCTGAGAGGTTTCGTCCTTGAATCGATTTGAACCCACCCCAGAGCATCCAGGGAAGACCTGGACAGGTTTCTTTCACCTGTTATCAAAGAAAGAGAGCCGGGCGTTTCTGGCTGAAGTATGCCTTCAGTCCAAAACGTCAAATAAGGTGGTACCGCGTGAGGTTATCAAGCCCTTTCGTCCTTATCAAAGAGACGAGAGGGCTTTTTTGTATGCAAGAAGGGGGTTTTACGCATGAAAAAGGGTAAGTTGCGTTTGGTAGTAAAGGTGGGGAGCAGTTCGATTGCAGCAGCTACAGGCGGTGTTGATCCGGCGAAAATGTCGCTGCTCGTCTCGGCTATCAGCCAATTGCGCGAAGCGGGTCATCAGGTTGTCTTAGTCTCCTCGGGAGCTGTCGCCAGCGGCTATCAAAGTCTCGGCTATCAGCAGCGACCGCGATCCTTGGCAGCCAAGCAAGCAGCGGCAGCTATTGGGCAAAGCTTGTTGATGCAGACCTATACACAAATGTTTGGCGCCCATAACTTCAGCGTGGCGCAAATCTTGCTGACACGCGGTGACTTTTCTCACAAGGAACGGTATCAGCACGCGTTTTCCACATTGTCACTGCTTTTGGATAAAAATATTTTGCCAATCATCAACGAAAACGACACGGTATCCGTAGCGGAATTGACCTTCGGAGACAATGATATGCTTGGCGCACTCGTCGCTGGTCTCATCCATGCTGATTTGTACACGATCCTGACTGATACGAATGGCTTGTATGATAAAGACCCACGTTATCATGCTGATGCCAAACACATGGGCTGGCTCGAATGTGTGACAGACGAAATCGAGGCACTTGCAGGCGGAGCTTCCCAACTGGGAACAGGCGGTATGCGCTCCAAGCTGATCGCAGCAAAAACCGCCCAATCATTAGGAATTCCGAGCTTTATCGGAAAATTGACGAATACCACTGATTTGTTGGCTGTCCTTACTGGCAACGGGAATGGCACCTATGTCAACTATCATCCAGAAGCACCTGCACCGAATGGCGTTCCTACACGCAAGCAATGGATTGCGCTTCACTCCCCTACCCGCGGAAAAATCACGGTTGATAGCGGTGCAGCGGAAGCGATTTTGGAAAAAAGCAAAAGCTTGCTCTTGGCAGGTGTCCGCGATGTATCCGGCATGTTCGAGCAAGGTGAGGTTATCGAGGTTTACTGTGAGGGTACGTTGATCGGTCGCGGTATCAGCAGATTTACTGCAGCACAGTTAAGTGATTTTCTTTCCCCTGATAACGTAACGCGACACAGCGGTACTGTTATACATCGGGATGAATGGACGCCTGTCATCTAAACGAATCCATGTAGATAGAAAGAAGGAGTTGGAGAAACCATGGAAATCTTGAAGGAAAAAGTGCATACACAAATAAGCCTAGCCAAACAGGCTTCACGAAAAATGGCAATACTCTCTCGCAAAGAAAAAGACCAGGTGCTCGTCGCAATCGGCAACCAGCTGCTGGCTGATGAGGACGTCATTCTCTCAGAAAACGCCAAGGACCTCGCCCTCGCGGAAGCAAATGGTCAGCCTGCTTCCTATCTGGACCGTCTCCTGTTGACGCCGGAGCGAATTGCACAGCTCGTGGATAGTCTAGCGCAGCTGGTATCCCTCGATGATCCGGTCGGGGAACGAATCGACTCGTGGACACGTCCAAACGGACTTTTTATCGAACAAATCCGCGTCCCTCTCGGCGTCATTGGAATGGTGTACGAAGCCAGACCGAACGTCACCGTTGACGCAGCAGCTATCGCTATCAAAACGGGCAATGCGATCGTCTTGCGCGGCAGCCACAGCGCTGTTCACAGCAATCTCGCGTTGACGACTAGCATTCGTCAAGCGCTCACTGCGACCGGACTTGACGCAGAAACGGTGCAGTACTTGCCTTTTGCCGAACATGCGTCTGTCGATTACTTGTGTACCGCCAATGGTCTCGTCGATGTCATCATCCCTCGGGGTGGCGCGGGACTGATTCAGCGGGTTCTGCAAATCGCAAGCGTACCTGTACTCGAAACAGGCGTCGGAAACTGCCACATTTATGTGGATGAAGCGGCTCAGTATGACATGGCTGAAAGCATCGTGATCAATGCCAAAACGAGTCGACCTGCCGTATGCAATGCTGCTGAAACACTGCTCGTGCACAGCAGTTGGCCACAGGAAAATCAACGAGCCTTGCTCCAAAAACTACTGGCGAAGGGCGTTGAACTCCGTGCTTGTGAGCGTACGATAGAGCTGCATTCCGACCTCTCCACTCAACTGCACCATGCAACGGCAGAAGACTGGGATACGGAATACTCTGCGCTGATTCTTTCGGTTCGCACTGTTGATAGCCTGGGCGAGGCCATTGAACATATTACAGCGCATACTTCCGGCCATTCAGAGGCAATCGTAACGGAAGATGAAGTCGCAGCCCGTCAGTTTTTGACTGCGATCGATGCCACAGCGGTTTATCACAACGCCTCTACCCGCTTTACAGATGGTGGAGAATTCGGCTTCGGTGCCGAAATAGGCATCAGCACGCAAAAGCTTCACGCTCGTGGGCCAATGGGCTTGCCAGCGCTCACTTCTTACAAGTATGTCGTACGCGGAAACGGCCAAATCCGATAGTCCAAAGGGAGGGAATCACCATGAGTAACCAAGCAACAATGATTACAGAAGGGCGGATCGGTTTTCTCGGTGCAGGCTCGATCGTGGAGGCCATGCTTTCCGGTATCGTAAAGAAAGGCTTACTCCCTTCTGAGCGTATTACCGTCTCCAACCGCAATAATAGGGAGCGTTTGGAACAGTTGGCAAATGACTACGGGGTAACTGCTACTCAGGACAAATTTGAGGTAGTCCGCTCTTCCGATATTTTGATTTTGGCCATCAAGCCGAAGGATGCAGCTGAGGCTTTGCAGGATTTGCGTGGAGTTGTTCGTTCGGACCAATTGATCATTTCGGTGGTTGCTGGCGTCTCCACCAGCTTGATCGGAGAGTGGCTCGGTGCAGAGTGCCCGATCATCCGCACGATGCCCAATACATCGTCTGCGGTTGGTTTGTCTGCTACAGGACTGTGCGCGAATCCTTTTGTCCAGGAAGAGCACCGCGAGCTAGCTACCAAACTTTTCGAAGCAATTGGCACCGTATATGAAGTCGCCGAGGAAGAGCTGGACATCATTACTGGATTGTCTGGAAGCGGTCCTGCTTATATTTACTATTTGGTAGAAGCGATGATGGGGGCAGGTGCCACAGCGGGGCTGGATCGGGAAATGGCACGCCAATTAACACTGCAAACCGTGATCGGCGCCGCACATATGCTGCTCGATACACGCGAAGAGCCTTCTATTCTCCGCCAAAAAGTAACGAGTCCGGGTGGAACGACCCAGGCAGGACTGGAAGTATTGGAAGCCTATCAATTCCAGGAGGCCGTCACTGCAGCCATCCTGCGCGCTGCGGAAAGATCGCGGGAGATGGGGGCACAATACCAGTAAATTCGTTTTGTCCCCCCTCCTTGTCATGTATAATAAAACAGATCAAGCATAGTCGAGAAAATGACGAAGGAGGTCCCATGGAAATTTACGCCTTGTACGGCACCAGTGGAACAGGAAAAAGCACCAGTGCATTAGAACTTGCTCACCGAATGAACATCGACGCCATTATTGATGATGGCATCCTGATTTACCAGGGACGCAAGGTGGCCGGAACCTCTGCCAAATATGAGAAGACAAAAATTCAGGCGGTAAAACGAGCTATTTTTCATTATAAGGAGCACGCTGAAGAAGTACGGCGAAGTCTCGGCGAGATTCAACCAAGCCGACTACTCGTGTTAGGAACTTCGCAGCGGATGATTGGTCGTATCGTGGAAGCTCTGCATTTGCCTTTGCAGGTGGACTTCATCCCGATTGAATCCATCAAGCCTCCGCAGGAAATCGAGGCTGCCCGCTACGTGCGGGAAACAATGGGCAAGCACACGATACCGATTCCGCGTGTCGAGGTAGAAAAAGATTTCCTCCAGCGCCTCATCTCCTCTGCCCAACAGATTTTCAGCTCGAAAAAAGAAGTGATTGGGGAAACAACCGTAGTTCATCCTCCGTTCTCAGGCGGACGTATCATGATTCATCCCCAGGTGTTGCGAAAAATCGTAGAAGCGACCTGCGACCAGTTTGACGAGGTCCATCATGTGGTCAAGATCGTCTCCAGCTTTGAGGATTTGCCTCGGTTTCAGGTTTCGATTGCTCTTCAACTGCCTTACATGACAAATATTCCAGCACTTATCCATGCCCTTCAATCTACGTTGTACAAAGAAGCTCAATATTGTCTCAATATCGCTCCCGCAAGCATCGACATCGTCGTTACTTCGCTGGAGCTATCCTGATCCGGTCCTTTGCGACCGGATTTTTTTTTGGCTGCAATCCTCAGGGGTTACATCCTGACTTGTTGCTCATCCTAAACATGATTCCATCTGAAAGGAGCAACCCGATGCCATCCATCCTGTCTTCCAAACCCTTTACACAAGCTCCGATTCCTGAACCGCCTAAGGTCATTACGACAAAGGACTTGAGCTATCTCAAGGATGCTTTGTCATGGGAACTGATCGCTTTCAAAAAGCTGCATGCTTTCGCACAACAAGCTACTGATCCCCAGGTCAAGCAATGTCTGGAGCAGCAAGGACAAATGCACCAGCGACACTACCAAAAACTACTGAGTCACCTGCAAAACAACAACACCGCAGTGATGGCGACCATTCCGCAGACACAGTCCCAGCAACAGCAATCCCAGCCACAACATCAAATGCAATAAGGGAGGAATCGGGATGCCAAACCAAAACCAGATCGCCAATCCGCAATCCGGTCAGCTGCCACAAGTAAAAGGTCCGCAAATGAACGATCGTGACTACCTTAACGACTGTCTGGCTACGTGCAAGTATTTGACGGATAACTTTAACGTCGCCGTTCGGGAAGCCAGCCACCAGCAGCTTTATGATGACATGGTACAAATTTTGAATGAAACCCATCAGTCAGCACGCGATGCTTTCAATCTCATGTTCCAAAAAGGATGGTACAAGCTGGAGGCTGCTGAACAGCAACAACTGCAGCAAGCTTATCAGCAGTTTAGCGGGTACTCCACGCAGTTCCCTTATCATTGAAATAGCAGAAGACACCTAGCCCAAGCAGGTGTCTTCTTTCCATTAACCCTTGCCACGGAGGAGCTGAGATAAGACAAATAACGCCTTTTCCATGTCGGCTTCCTCTGCATACACATAGGACAAGCGAAGATGATGACTATCCGTCTGATCATAAACAAAGCCGGGATTTAACAGGACACCTTTTGCCAATGCTTCCGTAAAAAGCTTGCGCATCGAAACCGCCTGATGCAGACGAAGCCAAATATAAAAACCGCCATGTGGTATACGCCAATCTGCCAAATCATCAAACCAGCGAGTAAGCCATTCGCACATCCTGTCCCTTCTGTGTCGCAGTGCCGCTCTTAGCTGATCCAGATGCCGAGAATATCTCTCGCTTGTGAGCCATTCTGTCGCCACCCATTGGGAAATAGCACTCGCTCCGTAGTCCGTCTGCATTTTCACATCCGCGAGGCGTTCAATGACAGGCTCAGGCCCTACAATCCAGCCAATCCGCAGCCCCGGACTGAGTGTTTTGGATAAGCTGCCCAAATACAAGACCAGCCCGCTCTGATCCCTCGCCTTCAACGGCAATGGCCCCGGTTCGTCTAACCACAATTCTCCATAAACATCGTCTTCCAACACAGGAAGTCTCTCCCGCTCGCATGCTACCAGCACTTCCTCCCTTCGATTCTCTGATAGGCTAATCCCTGTCGGATTGTGGTAAGCCGAAATCGTATAGAGTAGGGCAGCGTTATGCGCCTGTTTTTGTCTCGTAAGCACTTGGGGAGAGATTCCTTCCGCATCCATCGGTACACCGACCAGACGCATTCCCGATGATTGAAACAAAGGCAGAGAGAATAAATACGAAGGCTGTTCGAGCAAGATGGCAGATCCACGGTGAAGAATGCCAATCGATATCAACTGCAAGGCTTGAAGGGCCCCCGAAACGACCAAAATAGAAGCCGGAGAAGCTTCAATCCCCCTGCTCCGCAAATGGTTGCTGATCGCCTGGCGCAAAGGTAACAGCCCTTTTGGCTCCGAATATCCGAGATGTGTCATTTTGCCTTGCAAGCTAGCCATGACCTCTTCCATCTCCGCAACAGGAATCAAGCTAGGCGACAGCTCACCTGTCCCCAGGCGAATGTACCTCGGGTCTGGCTCATAACGATTGATATCCTGAATCGTCGGTGAGTTGGGTAGATGCGCCCCTGCCTGAACGTATCCCAGCCAATTCGGGGGAGGGGCGGTCGTCAGCAAGGACCACGTATTGTTGCTAACGACAGAACCACTGCCCACTGTTGCTTCAATGAAGCCATCCGCTTTTAGCTCTTCCAACGCCGTCACTACCGTGCTGCGGTTTACATCAAAGGCTTGCGCTAACGCTCTTTGTGTTGGCAATTTACTATTGATCGGCCACTCACCGCCTGCGATTTTCCCCTTGATATAAGCCACGATCTGCGCGTAAATCGGTATGTCAGATGATTTGTCAGGCTTCCAGTCTATCGTCAACACAAGCACATTCCTCCTCGTCTTATCATTGTACAAATTGGTTGGTTTGGATGTAAACCAATTGGCTGGAGACAACAGATTCACAACCGTGAATAATGACAGTAATGCAAATAGCCTTTGCATCCAGAGAGAAACGGGGAGGAAATGATCATGCTGGAAGCGATTTTGCACGGTTTTGTGCTTGCTTTTGGACTTATTTTACCGCTCGGCGCACAAAATGTTTTCGTCTTTAATCAAGGGGCTCTACAACCTACCTTACTTCGCGCCATGCCCGTCGTACTGACTGCGGCACTCTGTGATACCCTGCTCATTTTATTGGCGGTATTAGGAGTCTCATTGGTTGTACTGACAGTCACATGGCTAAAAACGGTTCTATATGTCGTCGGCTTTGTCTTTTTGATGTACATGGGATATTTAACGTGGCGTAGTCGTCCCAATACGGAGGATGGAGAGAAAGAACGCTTTTCTGCGAAAAAGCAAATCATGTTTGCTGCCTCTGTCTCTTTGTTGAACCCGCATGCAATTCTCGATACGATCGGCGTGATCGGCACCAGCTCACTTAGCTATACCGGAACAGAGAAATGGGGCTTTACAATTGCCTGCATCCTCGTATCCTGCCTCTGGTTTTTCGGCCTTTCCGTAGCTGGTCGTACGGCAGGACGATTGGATCGGTCTGGAAAATTGCAGCGTGGCCTGAATATGGTTTCCGCTGTGATTATGTGGGGAGTGGCTATCTATATGGCAGCCCAATTACTCACGACGTAAAGAGTTCGTGAAAAAGTGAATAATCCCCACCTCCTCCACTCAAAATACTCCTATTCGGGTTTTCGAAGTGGAGGTTTGTTTATGCTTTTTACCAAATCGGACGCACTCTTGGATGACTTGTATGAGATTGCGAAAAATGTGCATCAAACAGCGATCTATTTTAATGAATACAAGATTACTTCATTGGAGACTGTCAAAACCTTTTCTACAGAAATGAAAGAGTACGAAACAAAAGGCGACAAGCTCATCCATGAAATCATTGTGCAAATCAACAAGACATTTATTACCGCCATCGAGCGTGAGGACGTCCTGGACCTTGCCGTCAAACTGGATGACGTACTGGACGGATTGGAGTTTTGTGCTTCGAGACTCTATATGTACGACATCATGGAAGCAGATGAAACGATGGTGAGATTCGGGGAACTCATCGAAGACGCTACCAAGCAAATTCTTCTCGCCATTGAGCTGCTCCAAAAGCAAAAGCTGTCCGCTATGAAGGAGTACATCATCCGCATTAACGATTTAGAAAGCGAAGGGGATGAATTGGTGAGGGGGAGCATCCGGCAATTGTTCAAAACCTCGAGCGATCCAATTCACATCATGCAGCTCAAAGAGGTGTACGAAGTGCTGGAAGATGTCATGGATCATTGTGAGGATGTCGCGGATGCGATGGAATCTGTGATCATGGGCAACTCTTAAACCAAGGAGACCTACTTTCATGCATACGAGCCTTCCTCTAGTTATTGCGGTTATCATCCTGGCTGTTTCCTTTGACTTTATTAACGGATTTCACGATACAGCCAATGCCATTGCAACCACCGTATCCACCAAAGCTCTCCGACCTAAGATTGCCATTGGTCTGGCAGCTATCATGAACTTTATCGGTGCCCTGACATTTACCGGGGTCGCCAAAACGATCGGTGGAGATATCGCCGATCCAGCCAAGCTGGAATTCGGAGTGCTTGTGGTCATGGCTGCTCTCCTGTCTGCGATCCTTTGGAATTTGATTACATGGTGGTACGGTATCCCCAGCAGTTCGTCTCACGCTCTCATAGGCTCACTCGTAGGGGCAGTCCTCGCTTCCGCCGGGAGCGCGCAAATCAACTGGGCTGGTTTTTTAAAAATCTTCCAGGCGCTCATTGTGTCACCGGTTATCGCGCTGGTAGCTGCTTACCTCATGATGAATTTGGTTTATTTCATTTTTAGTCGGATCATGATCCCCCCTACCAGGGTCAATCGGGGTTTTCGCCTCTTTCAGATTTTCACGGCGGCCCTGCAATCCTTTACACATGGAACCAATGACGCACAAAAAGCGATGGGCATTATCGTATTCGCTCTCGTAGCCGCTGACCTGCATGCAGATACAAGCACCATTCCTTTCTGGGTGCAGTTCATTTGTGCCCTTGCGATGGGCTTGGGAACCTCTGTCGGAGGCTGGAAAATCATCAAGACGGTCGGGGGCAAAATCACCAAAATCGAACCAATCAATGGTGCAACTGCCGATCTCACCTCGTCCACGATCATTTTTACCTTTACGCAGCTAGGATTGCCTGTCAGCTCTACCCATGTCATCTCTTCCGGGATCATGGGGGTCGGCGCAGCCAAACGGCTGAAAAGCGTCAATTGGGGCGTCGCCAAACGCATTGTGATCACCTGGTTTATTACGCTGCCTATCTCTGCCTTGCTCGCTGCAGCTACGTATTTGTTGCTGCATGTATTTATCTAAAAGCAAAAGGGACGAGTAACAGGCTCGCCCCTTTTTTCGTTTACGTCCCTCATCAAATATTATATTTCCCCAAGAACTCCTTGTGTTTTTTGCTGCCTGCATGGCCCGTTTTTTACTTTTTCGTAAGAACCTTTATGCCTTCTTCTACAAACGTGTCATCCCGCAATTTGTCCTGCACGCTTGTACTCCATTTTTCTTTTGTCAAAAGCGATGCCAAATCCTCACCAAAGAGGCCTTGAATAGCAACTCGTGTGGCAACAATCGTCGTATCAGAAAAACGATATTCTACGGTTTGCAAATTGTCTACCAGCGCAAAGGCTGACACGGAGTTATACAGCATCGCTTGCTTGAACAATTTCGCCTCGACGTCGGTCGTCATGTCCTCGTAATGAATCTCAATCGTAAACTTCTCCGGACGGAGCTGAAAGGTGCGCTTGAGATGACTCAACGGCAGATGATTGAACATGACCAGATTCGAAGTAGCGCCCATGTACTTGTTTTTGTATGGCAAAATGGATGCCAAATCGTGAGTCAGCGGGCTTTGCTGAGCTAATTGATATTGCTCTGATTGCGCTTCGTTCTCCGGGATAATTACGATCTGAATGACCATGAACAGGACAACCCCGATGAGAACCAAGGCAAGAATCATTTTATTTCGCAATGATGTCACCTTCCCCTGCATCGTATTTCAAAATCAGCCGCGGAATGGCGTGGAGCCATAGTGGTATGAGTATGGAGAGAAAAGGCAGCGCATACGCTACGGCAATGTTAGCGAATTGATACGGTCCAGTAAGATTCACTGGTGTTGAAAACCATAGATTGCTCCCAAAATAGAGCGCAGTCGTAAAAACGAGTGTCCCGACAATATAAAGTGCCCAAAGCATCCAGCCCGTTTTCCGCAGCAAAAAGGCAGACCGGACATTCATACTGGTCAAATTTTGCGTGGAAGCCGGTCGGTTGATCCCTAGCAAAATCAAATAGACGATTCCGATGAGTATGCAAATCGCAAACAGACCATAGTTCAAAAAGATACCCATGCCCCAAATTCGCAGTGGCATAGTCACAATCCAGGCAATGAGTGTGTACAGCAATCCGAGCTGCAGCAGTTCTTGCAGGAGTGGAAGTATGTAGACTTTGCGGCGTTCTCCGACAATCGAATCAATCGAAGGGAGATTGGCCTTTGCTTTTTTCACCGCTTCATCCAGTGATAGCCCATCTGCAACCAGGTCGGCGACCTTTGCCTCCAAATTGCTCAATACTTCCCATTTGAGCTCCTCGATTTGTTTACTTCCTCTATATTTTTGAAACAATTGATCGACATAGTGCTGTAAATTCTCCATCACACTTCCTCCCGCCTTTCGATGAGCTGGTCAATCAATTCTTTGGCGACTTTCCAGGATGCCAGCGCTTTTTCGTACGCCTCTCTGCCTGCTTCTGTCACCTGATAATATTTGCGTCTGCCCCCCTGGCTCTCATCTCCCCAGTACGAAGCGATCAGCTTGTGTGACTCTAATCTTTTCAGACTGGTATACAAGGAAGGCTCTTTCAGTTCGTAGCGACCGCCGCTGTTTTTGAAAATGGCTTTGATGATTTCGTACCCATAGTTATCGCCGTCACACAGGACACGGAGAATAATCGTATCGATATGACCGCGGATAATGTCACTGCTGATACTACTATCACTCATCTCGTTCACCTCGCAACTATAGCATAACACATATTACTATGTGTGTCAGAGTAATATGTGTTAAATTGCTTCTACTCACACAAAAAAAACAAGACCACTCAAAAAGTTGAGATGGTCTTGAACAAATAGGCAGCCCAGTCGTTTTATTGTTTCACCTGGTACACCAGATAGGGTGCTGGCGTCCGTTTTCCGTTTAATTCCGGCCACACATAAAGCAGTTCCAGTGAGGGACTATTCTCCTTGTTAGGTTCTGTAGATGACTCGCCTATCTCTGAAAAATTCCCTTCCAGGCCTACTACCTGTCTGCTGGTGCTATCCACCCACACCTTATACCTGTGACTCTCCGCTCTTGCTCCTTGTGTAATGGCAATGAAGTCTAGCCTGATTGCTGAGTCTTCCACCGCCGCGCCCTCCATTGCAAGCTGTGTGATTTGTCTTGGCAAATAGTACGCCAGTTTTTTGGCACCGATTTGGGCTACTTCTGCTTGGGACAGCTCCGGGGAAGTATGTGACTCCGTATTTGTTTTCATCCGATACGCCAGCAGTTGACCAGATTTCTTGGCAAACCTCGCAGTGAGATAAGTAGCATCTGTCATTTTCCACGTATATTCCATGTGCGATTCTTGTTCTTCTGTTGATAATGGACGGTTAACCTCTTCGATACGTACACCGAACTCTTTTTGGATCAGAGAGGCTATCTCCTCATCTGAGTTGGCCATGAGCAGCTTACCTTGTGCCTGAATCGGGATGAGGCTATAGCTACCAGTTGCCGCCACGCTCTGAAAACGACGATCGAGGACTTCCCCGTTCAATGCGTTGATATAGCCCGCAAAAGTCGCTACTTCTTCTTGCTTCAAGCTGGCTGTCAGCCTTTGTACTGCGTCCTCTTTGGAAATTGCTTTTTCTGGATTGGGAAATAGCGAGAGATCCACTTCTGCATCGAGATTCTCCTCAATGACCATACCCGCTGGTGATCCATCTGACTCCAAGGGAACCTTCACGACACTGTCGGCGAACGGTATACCGTTAATGACGCGTTGAAAAACAGCCGTATCTTTTTCCAGATGGTTAGAAGCGAGTTGATATTGCTTACTCTTTTCGCCTAATTTCTGCTTCATATATTGCTCGACAGACAGCGTTGGCGTATTGCTAGCCGTGGTTGCCGTTTTGGGCAGTGTTTGGCTTTTTGGGAGCGATTGTGATTGCGTAATGACACTCTGTTCTTTCTGTTTGGGCTGTTCTTTCACCTGGCTTATTTTCCGCTGCTCGGCAACAGGAGGAATATTCCTTTGCTCCGGTATGTCCTTCTCTTTTGCCAGTGAAGGCGCATTCTCTGCACGCTGCTCCGTACGTACACTGCTGGTCCCAACTGGTGCTTCTTTTCCGTCAGGTACAGCTACCAAGAGAGCCAGTACGACAGTTGCAGCTGCACCTCCTGTCATCGACAAGATACGGCCCACTTTTTTCCTCTGCTTCATCTGCCTTGCCTGTTTAACCAGCGTCTGATCCAAATAGGTGACAAATTCCTGACGAGGGGGTGGGTCTTGCCTTCTTAACCCTCGCAGTTGGACCGTCAGCTTCTCATCCTCTAGCCCACTCATTTAGAAAGCCCCCTTCCTCCGTTTCATTCATCATTTCTTTGACCAGCTTTAATGCCCGATGGGTGTTTACTTTCACCTTGGATTCCGATACACCCAGGATTTCTGCCGTCTCCTTGACGCTGTATTCCTCGATGCAGCGCAAAATCAGAACCAGACGATAATGGGGCGCTAGTTTTTGGATCGCTTGCTTCAGCTCACGAACGTTTTCCCTCTTGGTCAGGACGTTTTCCGGACCCCCTTCCTTGGTCGCCAGCTTCATCAGCCAGTTTTCTGAGAAAAAGGACTTGACCTTCTGCTTGCGATGCTGGTCGATCGCCGCATGCTTGGCAATGGAGAAGAGCCATGTTTTCAGAGTGACTCTGCCATCAAATCCGGCGAGCCCTTTTAACACTCTCGTAAAAACCTCCTGCGTCAAATCCTCGGCATCATTCTGGTTGCCGGTAAAATGGAGCAGAAAGTAGTAAACGTCCTGATAGTGAGCATGATAGATCGCGCTGATCCGCTGCTCGATATCCTCCTGCACGGGTTAGCCTCCTGTCTTAGTACGGACTGTAATGAAATTCAGCTGTAGTAGTAAATTTGCCGGTTAGGGCATCAATTTCTCGGTGGTCTAGAGATATAGCTGTTCTGTACACCAGAATGGGTTGATAGTCTCGGTTATCCGACTCAATATCGGCATCTGATGTGAA
>NZ_JABMIV010000007.1:0-310023 GCF_013332445.1 Brevibacillus sp. HB1.1
CGGGCAGAATAGTGTAATAACATAGAAAAGGCCCGTCCTCAAGGGGCCTTAGCATACCATCGGTTAATATTATTATTTGGTATCCAATCTAACCATAGACTTTAGTACTTTTAATAATTGCTCTGGTGTAGTTCGCCCAGTTATTATGTACCACGTTTTTCCATTATCATAAGACCAACCAGCATCCGAACGGACACCCTCATTTGTATCAATTGCTGTAATCTGTCCATTTATTGCACCATGAACTGGATTACTTCCCTTTGGTATTGTAGCCATGACACGCTTCATGATATTAATAGCATTGTTAGTATTCTCTGCCCATACTAAGTATTCCCAGCCGTTATCTTTCCAGATAAATGCTCTTTTATTAGCAGAATACTTTACATCATACCCGTTAAATTTAGTGGCTCCCTCTGGTATTTCGAACATTTCATAGGTAGAGAAAGGCTGTTTTCGGTAACTAGGAAGAGTACCTGCTGACATTGTCATTACGTCAAAAGTAAGCATTTTTGATTCCCCATCACGCACTCTTTGGCGTGATATCTCGAATAAATAATGGTCTTTACTTACTTCAAGTTTGCTTACAAATAAAGAACCAAGCTTTCGAGAAAATTCAGATGAAGCTACATAAGAAGGAACATACACAGCAACATCTACTTTTTTTAGTTCATCAACATACTGTCTATCCCAAGTAAACGGTTCGACCTCCTCGTCTTGAATAGCCACAGCAACAGAAGCAAAACCGATAAGCAATGTAACAAAGAGCAAGATGACTTTCTTCTGCATAAAGCACCTCCTTACCTATCTTTTGTATATTGGTAAATTCTATGCGAGGTGTTTTATGAATCAAAAAGTGGATAGTCATTTGTCCAGTATTGAACTAACGGGTTTCGATAGTTCAATGAGTCAGTCTAAAACTCTATTATAAATGAACATCTGTCCGTTGATCTAAAAATGGATGCTAACAATACCAGGCCTGATCATGATTATGGCAAGCCTGGTACGATGATGACACTTAATTTTTGAATAGAATTTCGCCCACCTGTGTGGAAATGTTGAGCGTTGCATTCTCGGATTGAGCCTCACCTACATATCCATGGAGTTCTTTGGAAACAACCGATGTGGTATTTGTTGCTTTTTCAAGATTAACTTGATTATCAATATTCCCCATTTCTGTTGATAGATTTACATATAGAGGTGCTAATTGATCCGGTAGAGCGAATTCGACGTTTCCAAGGTTAGTAGATATGTTACTGCTTTCCTTGCCAATTACATCCGTTACGGTGATGTTGCCAGCATTGCTGCTCACATTTAAATGTTGGACCGACAATTCTGACTCAATGAAGATGTTGCCAACTTCATTATCTATCTCAAGGGATTTGAAGTCTTTATAAGGAAGATGGATCGTTAAGGATGGCAATGGCTCCGTATTTATGAACTTCTTTTGTTCCTGTTTAAGCATAATCTGTAATGTTCCATCTTGTATCGACGTAGTCACATTGGTATCCATTCCTTTTGAATTGCCCTTGGATAATTCCCATTCTGCTTGATTGATTTGTTTGTCTCCTATGACTTTAACTATAGCAGCGTTACTCTGAATTTTTAGGGAATGAATGTTAGTTACATCTATTTGAGAAATATCCCCATTTACTGCATTCGAGACATTCTTAATGTCCGATGTTTCTGAATTTGCAATTGTGTTCGTCGGTATAGTAGCGTTTTGCTGGGACGAACTTTGTGTACTAGTGACGGAGGATTCCTTCGTACATCCAGCGATTCCGATACTGGCAGCGGCCAGGAGAATCATTGCTAACTTCATGTTGTTGTTCAAACGTTTATCTTCCTTTCTTCTGCATATGCTAAACAGATCGTCATTTCAAATTACGTGATCCGTTTGTACATTAATCGTACAGTGGTCAGAAAGATTTGGTAACGGACTTTGGCTTGAATAAGAACTGGACTTAAGACTAGAAAGAGCCTCCGCCTTTAAACCTAGAGGCACATGATGAATCGAATCCTTGATGTTGAGAAATTAACCGTTTACTCGGTATTCTCATAGAGTTATGCTATGAATTGCAACTTGTAAGACTAGGAACGGGTGATTTTACCGCCAAAAGGACAGCTCGTATGGCAATATGATTAATCATCGTATTTCTAACGATTCCCGTTAGCAACTTTAAGCAACTTCATGAGGTTAGCCAACAGAACGTTGTCTAAAATCGGCTACTGATTAACTTAACGGCAGGTAACTATAAGCGCCATTAATAGTTCAATGGAGCAAGAAGGTTGAAGAGGAGTGGGATATTGAATGTGGAATATTTTAAATATTCCTTTTAGATTCTATGTATAGCCATTTTATTTCTAACCGCTATGTCTATTATTTATTCGATTAATAGCCTGGTTGCTTCTTCTGAAACGAAGCCATACATACCTGTTGAAACGAGAGAACTTACACTGTAAACCAGCAAAGAAATAATGATCAGTCTACTTTTGAATACGATGATGATGTTAAACGTTCATGGTCCATAAGGTATAGACCGACTTAACTATGGCTAGTAAGTACCTATTTTTTTGACAAAGTAATCGATCCAAACGGAACCATTTCTAAAGATGTTTCAGGGGTAACGCTCAGAGAAATCGAGTCGCCCTGAAACAACTCACAGAGAAAAGAAAAGGAAGTCGCGCGTATACGCCACTTCCTTTTAAATCGGGAGATCCCGCAGTGTGGTACACGCATAAAAAGGCAACATTAATTCCCCTTGCTTTTATTATAAAGTGCACAAAAAAATAATGAGTTTCGTTCAACCAACGTGATCGATAGCGTAATAAAACAGCGGCGAATCTAAGACTTTTTTTCAGGTCTTAGGTCGCTGCTGTTTTATTATTCGGGTTCAGTCTAAAACTAATTTTTCTGAGTCTGGAGATTTTTTTATCCAAGAACTACATAGAGTCAACAACTCCAGTCTATTACATTATTTTCAACGAACAGCTCTTTGCCGAAAAAATCGGCATGTGAGACTGCCCCATTTAACTCTTACTCATTCCGCCAAGCCAACGCCAGCGTCCCCATCCCAGCATGCGCCCCAATCGTGGAACTGATCGGTCCAACCAACACCTCGACATCGGAGTACTTGCTCTGAATTTTCTCTTTCAGTTCCAGCGCTTTGTCCAAGACGTTGCCATGCAAAATCTGCACGTGCTTCACGGTGTAAGTCTGCTTGGCTTTCTCCAGCTGCTCCAGCATACGCTTGATCGCTTTGCCTTCGGTACGAACCTTTTCATATACTCCAAACAGCCCATCTTTAATTTGGAAAATCGGCTTGATCTGAAGCAGATTGCCGATAAAATATTGCAAACCGGTCATTCGGCCGCCCTTGTAAAACTGGTCGAGACTGCCAACCAGGATATAGTTCTCAAACTTTTTGTATTCCTCACGCAAGGAAGCAGCAATCTCCTGATAGCCTTTTCCTTCTTTGGCTTGCTCGATTCCGTTTAAGATGATCGAGGTAATCGGGTACGACATCAGCTTGGAATCTACCGGCTCGACAGGGAAGTCTACCATCTTGGCTGCCATTACACTAGTATTGTAGGTCCCACTCAGATCAGAGGAGAGGTGGACAGCAATCGCGCATTCATACTCTTCCTTTAATCGTTCGTAGAGCGTCACAAATTTTCCTAAGGAAGGCTGTGACGTTTTGGGAGCATAACTGGCCTGCACAATTTTCTGATAAAGCTGCTCAGGCGCTAAATCAATACCGTCTTCATAAGTGCCATCTTCAAAAATAATCTCTAGCGGAACGACGTAGATGTCATGCTCTTCCATGATGTGATCAGGGATGAGTGCGGTACTGTCTGTAACCCAGGCAATTTTTTTCTTCAAGGAAACATGTCCTCCCCCATTAAAATGCGTGTTCTATCTTTACTAGCGAAAGCTTCATGGTTGTTCGTTACGGATGTTGTATAAGCAAACTCGCATATTCTATCATAATACGAAAACTGTCGTTTTTTGTCGCAAATAGAAGGAGTTTTATTGAACAAATGAGAGGAGATTAATGGGGAAGAAGGCACAGACAAGAAAAATCCCATGCTTCTTCGAGGGGAAGAGACATGGGATTTGTATCGTCTACTCAACCAACGGCTTGATTTTGGGAAACACCTTCAATGCTGTCTTGTAAAACACATCCTCGTGATATTCCGCTGGGATTAGCTCCTGTACAAATTGGATATACGGCTTCACTGGCGCCAGCGGCCAGTCTGTCCCGAACAAAAATTTGTCGTAATGATCACAATAGGTGATCGCGTGTCGCAGATGAGAGAAGAAGAGAGGGGAGTCCGCGAGTCGCTTGCAATTGGCTGCGTCACCGACCATTAAGCCGGAGAGATCTGCAAACATGTTGCGGTTTTTATAAACGACTTCTGCCCCATCGAGTACCCACGGATCGCCAAAATGGGCCATCATGAAATGAACGTCTCGATGCTTCACAGCCACCTCGTCTAGTGTGAGAGGGTGGGAGTATTTTAAGAGCCCGCGCTCCGAGTACGTATCGCCGGTGTGAAAGACGACAGGTACCTGATATTTGGCTGCGAGCGCATAGACGGGATCATAGACGCTATCGTAGGCGTAGAAGGGATAGTAGCCCAGATAGATTTTCAACCCGACCACGTTGGGCTTTTGCAGGTCAGCTTCCAAGCGTGCCACTGCCGTTTCATCCATCTTGAATGGGTTGATTCCCAGACAATAGACGAACTGTGGTGGCAACTCGTCTGTCAGGTCTAGTCCCATGGGAGTGACAGCTTCCACATCGGGAAAGCCGTCTGGCTGAGTCTCTGTCAAGCCCATGCCTATCCCAAGGACCACGCCATTCTCTGCATATTCTTGCAAGAGACCAGCGACGGAGTAATCGACAAACGACTTTTCTGCCGCTGTCCGCTTGAATTCCTCGATATGGGATAAATGCATGTGCGCATCAATGATTTTCATTAGAAGCCCTCCCTTATTTGGCAAAGCGTATCGTCCGTAAGTCAGATAAGGCATTGGAAGGAAGCGTGTTGTCGGCAAACAGGAAAAAGACAGGCGGAGTAAAGGTAGAGCTGTTGTTTGGCAGATTCAGTTCGCGTATGACAGAAGCTACGGCGACTTCCTTGTTTGCGTATACTTGGAGGTCCGCAGTATCGAGGTCAGTAACGATATGCATCTGATCGTTGCTGGAAGCTCGCCCGAGGACATAATCGGAAACTTCAAGGACATCCAATTCACCTTGTGCCAGCTTGTAGCTGAGCTCCTCACCATTCGTACCAATGGTTTTCAGCCATACCGCCTCTTCCTCGGTTCCTGGCTGCAAAAAGATGTCAGTGGCTAATTCTTTGCCAGCAAAGTACGTTCCAGTATTTTGTTCGATCTCTACTGTATGGCAGAGGACAGGTACTCCTGGTAGCAGCAAGTAATACTGATGGCAAGTCAACCCGCGATACTTCTCCTGCTTTTTCACATGGTAGCTCACCTTGATTCCCTGCCACGCATTTTGCTTGTTGTCGATTAGCTCGACAAAGGAAGCCGTCCGCTCTTCCTTAACCAGTGAAAATGCGCTTAACTCCTCCATATAGTTGCCGATTCCACCAGTCCACGGATTCCACCAAGATTTCGGCTTCCGCTCAGGGAAGGCGCTGTCCAGCCACTCCTGCCCATTGCTTGTAAGCGAGTAGAGCGTCGGAGCAAAATCTGGAGCGGCTTTGATCCGCAATCGTCCATTGTCGGCGATATAGACCTGCTGTCCTTCTTCCACTGTTTGCTCCTGTATGACCTTGCCTTGACCGATTGGGAAAATCGCGCTCTGCAAATGCGACACATGCGTGGCAAAACGTCCCTCTACTTGCACGAGGTCAAATGGTTTTTCCGGCGTCTTGAAAGAGAAGCCAGATTCCGTCTCTTCCTCATCTTCTGTAAAGCTCTGTGCTTGTTCGGAAGCTGACTCGCTCAAAAGGGATGCGATCAGTTCTCCGTCCAAATATTGTTGCTTGTATTCTTTCACCTGTACATCCAGTTCCTTGCTTGTGACAAAAGGATTTTGCCCATTAGCGCTCAACTCTAGATGAGAGCTCAAGGTCAGGTCTGCTGGCATAGGTTCTTTACGGGCAAAGGCACGGAACTCTTTCCAGTCAGCATAGCCCCCATGTGAGAAGTGGAAGGGACCAAACGATTTTTTTTCATGTGGAGCAAGCATGCCGAGATTGGTTTCGAGTGTGACATACCAGCCTTGAATATCAAAACGGTATTCAGGAGGCCAGCACATTCCCCAGGGGGCCGTTTCATCCTGTGTAAATAGCCAGTTTTCACTGACTAACTCTGCATCCCAATAATCCATATCGCTGCCATAGGAGGATGGTGTTTCAACATAACGGCCTTGATACGGCACAATCGGGCGATGAAAACTGTGACTAAATCCTTGGTTAAGCCAAAGCTCAGTAGTCAGCTTGTCAGCAGAGTGGTTTTCTATCTCCAATCCGTGTTCAACGGTACCATCTCCGAACAGGAGCGTTTTGCTAACCAGGGCAATTTGCGGGTATGCCCCGGAGCGATACGTTGCATGGATGCCGATTGCTCCCTTTTCCACGATAAACGCAACATTCTCGGCACGCTTCTTCGAGAACTCGCTAGAAAACGGTTTGCCGAGCTTGGGATAGAGGAAGTTGGTTGGCTCCCCACCTGTCCCGCCGGCAACGGTCATCTCATTATCTTCTTTGTTCAAGTAGAGCGTATGGCGGCCATGGTGAACTTGCCAAGCCTGTTCCGTTTCTCCAGACACCATCGCACCAAGTCCCGTAAAGGCAGCTCCGATTTTTTTGGCAAAAGAAACCGATCTGCCATCTGCGAGCTTTGCCTCCACCTGTACGCTGGCTTCGTAAAAGCCGTGTTCATACAGGTCAGCGTTAAGCGGAAGCGAAATGCGCTCTTTGCCAGATAGTTTCAAAGTGTGGCGTTGCTCTTGTAAGCCAAAAAAAGAACAAACGGGCAGCTCGAATGAAAATTCCGCTTCATCCGTAAAGTTGTTTTCCACGTCCAAATAAAACAGCTTTGTCTGTCCCGGATAGGAGAGGCCAGGTACATGCAAGGAAAGGGTAGCAGGAAACTTGGGAAGGATTCCTACCTCAAATAGCGCTGCCTTGCCGTTGATCAGTAGCTGGGTACAAACACGCGGATGCGTGCGCCAGATGCTTTGCTCTTCTGTGATTGGATCGACAAAAAAGGTAGCTGACAGCGTCGTTTCACCTGTTACAGCCAGCTCGTGCTGATAATCAAAGCGGATCGTGTCGCTCGGTTGCCCGTTTAACGAAATCTGTAACGGCTTGCCTGATTTGTTGACGATCCGGTAGTGAATTTGATACTCCCGTCCAAAGACCAGCTCCAGCTTTTCCGCTTCGGCAGACACGAGATAATCCTCCGTCTCGATGAGGCGCATACCTCGACCCCGCCGCTCAAACTCCACGTGCAGGCTCTTTTCTCCTTTTGCCCAGGAGTATGTGAAGTAATCAAAGCCGTTTTCCTTGCGTCCATCTGGCTCTACAACGATCTCCCGCGTGGAGTCCTGATACCAGTCAAGCTCCTCAAAATAGTGGGCGATCGCTTCGGTACGGAGCACAGAAGGAATCATGTTCATCAGATGGGTGGCGTCGTCCCGGTCTTCCCAGAAAAAGCCGAACTTCTTATACAACGGAACAGCCTTCGTGTTTCCTGCCCACGTATACAGATCAAGTCGCGGCCAGCCCAGCTCAATCGTTTTCTCCAGTGCGCATGAAAGCAGCATCCGGCCGACTTTTTTTCCATGATAGTCGGGACGTACATTGAGCAATGGGATGTAGAGGGCACCGGTATCTTCCCGATATTCGGCCAGGCTGCAATAACCAACGACCGTTTCACCTTCCATAGCGAGATAGACGGTGATAGCGTCAGAGGCTGCTTCTTCTTGTCTAATTTGTTCTGCTGTCGTAATCGAATTTCCGCCTCCCCAGCTATCTCGGCTGGCATTCCACATTTCTGCGACCGCTGCGGCCAGCTCAGGGCGGTAGGTGACAATTGAGATTGATGCTTCCATGCTTGTTAACACCTCGATTACATTGTTAAATTATGTATCTTCTAAGAGTTGTACGTTTGATCGACAGAATTGTTGCTAGTTTTCGGAAAAAGAATCAGCGCATGTGCAAAAAAAGCACCTTATTCAGGTGCTTTTTAACGCATTCAGGTTCTCGTTCTCGTTTTTACTGCGAGTCCACTAAACGTAACAGGCCCAACAACATCAGCTCTGGTATTTGCCGTTCGGTTTTCTGCGGTTACTGTGTAAATATGGGTACCAGCTCTTACATTTCGATCGATTGCCTGAAAGGTGACAGCATAGTTTTGTTCAGAACCAGTAGATTCAATACCTTGGAGGGTGTTGAAAATCTCTCTACCATCACGAAATATACGGAAGAGGATTTGCGCAATACCGGTAATCCCCCGAACACCAACCGTAGCAACTAATTCAACACGATTCGGTTGGGAATTCCTAGATGGGATTCTGATTCGGATAGTGGCGAGGCGAGACCTTCCTGGCGCGCGTCTGATGGTAAAGGAATTTGCCAAGTTGAATCGACGGCGTGGCTGAACGGCTGCTTTATCTAGAATACGTACCAATAATATCACCCCCTTTTTACTTTGATACCTCAAATTATGTTGGACAATGGGGGAGTGATTGGACGAGTTCACGATACTATTCACAATTAAGTCATCTATCTTTGTTTGGGTAAACAATAGAAAAGGGATGTAAAATTAAGGTAACGATAAGGTGCCCTTTAGAAGCCATTAAGCTTAGCTCGATACAATCAGGCATGAGGTGATAGTCATGGAGCTAAAAGAGAACCGCGTCCGAATTATCGATGGCTTGCGGGGATTTAGTTTAGTAGGGATTTTGATGGCGAATATGCTGATTTTCCAGTATGGGATTTGGGGAAGCCAAGAAATGGATTTATACGCCCTCCCCGATTATGAAATGACAGCTTATAAGCTTGTGAAAATATTTGTGGAAGGCAGCTTTATGCCGATTTTTACCTTCATGTTTGGTTTTGGCATGATCAAGATGCAGCAAAGCTTGGCCGCCAAAGGTTTGAAGCAAAAACGCTACCTTGCCCGCAGATTTTTGATGCTGATCGGACTTGGTCTCCTTCATTCGTACTTCCTGTGGGAAGGGGATATCTTGGGGTTTTATGGCATGATGGGCTTCTTTCTGTTGCTGTTCATGAACCGTAAACCGAAAACTCTGCTCATTTGGGGGATTGTCTTACTCTGCCTCATCAGCTTAATGGGGCTTGCTCCAGATGATCCGAATGATCCTACGAGTATTACCGATTCTGCCCGTATGGAAGCTTATGTCGTCAAAACCATGACCGTCTATGGCACGGGCACATACGAGGAAATCGTACATCACAGAAGCAGTGAAGATCCGCTTGGTTTGCCAGAATACATGATGGTTGCTTTATTGTTGATGGCGCCGCTTATGAGCGCACCCATGTTCCTTTTTGGGATGTATGCTGCGAAGCGCAGGTGGTTCGAGAAGCCAGAGGAAGAACGAACCTCGTATCTCCGAAACATGCTGATCTTCTTGCCAGCGGGACTTTTGTTAAAAGTGCTGCATGTGTATCTGCCGGGAACTTGGTGGAGTGGCGTCGGTGAGATATCGGGGGGGACCATCCTTGCCATCGGTTACATTTTCGCCTTTGTTTGGTTCTTTTCCAGAAGTACGAAATCAACTTGGTTGCCAAGATTTCAAGCCGTGGGTAAACTCTCCTTAACGAATTACCTTTTGCAAACCGTCATTTGTACGACGATCTTCTATGGCTATGGACTCGGATGGTTCGGAAAGATCGGGGTATTGGCTGGCTGCGGATTAGCGATTGTGATTTATGTGGGACAGCTGTTCATAAGCCCATTGTATCTAAAGCGGTTCCGTTATGGCCCAGTGGAACGACTACTGCGGATGTGGACGAATTTTTCAATCTCCGGCCAGACAAAGCAACGCCCGGAAAAACCTATTTCTGCTTAGCACCAGAAAATAAAAACCAAGCAGCTGCTCTATGGGCTACTTGGTTTTTTGTTTGATTGTTGGCCTCTAAAAATATGAATCCTCTGATCGGTCTCCATCATATAATGTAAACGATTGGAAAAAGATGATCAGATGGGTCATCGTAAAGAACGGAGGATGGGAATTGGGACGTTTTCCAAGAGCAGTAACGAGTCTTGTTTTCTTTAGCCTCTTTTGCTTGATCTTCCAAGCATCCATATTCGTGCCTGTAAGCCAAGCAGCAAGTGAAGAGGAAACACCTGCCGCGGTAGAATCCACTGTAGATCATCGTCACTTACAAGGAAAAGTCAATGAAATTAACGCCGAGAATTTAATCCAGGAAAAATTTACGCCCGACAGCTGGAGCAAGCTGGTGTATGCGTTGGATGCTGCAAAAGCCGTACTGACGAAGCCAAACACCACCCAAGCAGAAATCGATGGTGCCTTGTCCGTGTTAGTCCTAGCAAGAGAAGGGCTGAAGAAGCAGGAAGGTACAATCGACAAGAGTAAACTGCAAACGAAAGTAGAGGAAATTGCAGTGGAAAAGCTGCAAGAAAAAGATTACACGAGGGACAGTTGGAAAGAGTTGCAGAATCGACTAGGGAATGCTTACTTTGTGCTGGATGATCCGCATGCGAGCCAGCTTGTCGTAGATGTTGCCCTGGAGAAACTGATCAAAGCGAGACAAGATTTGAAGAGACAAGATGACGCTGTCTATAAAAGAGAGCTGAGGGCCAAAGCGAGAGAGATCGAGGACAAAGACTTGGATGAAGACGACTACACCAGATCGAGCTGGCGCAAATTGGAGGATGCGCTTGAACAAGCGTGGGATGTCATTGACGATCCACATGCTACGCAGTCTGAAGTAGATGACGCTCTGTACGATTTGAGAAAAGCATGGAGAAATCTAGAGGATGATGATCGAGACAGAGACCGGGATCGGGATAAAGATAGTAGAAAGGGTTCCTATACCACGCCGACAACCATCTTTTTCACTGGTGGTAGCCCTGCAGATAAGAAAGTGGTTCTCCCTGCAACCAATATAAAAAGTAAGAGCCAACGTGGCTATATGAATGGCTATCCTGACGGAACGTTTCAACCGGATCGTACAGTGACACGTGCGGAGATGGCTGCCATTTTACTGAACGCTGGAATGGTGAGCCAGTCTTCTGCGAATAAGGGAAGGTTCTTCGATGTAGCCGACAACTACTGGGCAGTAAATTCGATTCATCAAGCAAGTGCATCGGGTATGATGAGCGGCTACCCAGATGGCACATTCCGTCCATCGGCCAACATTACCCGAGCGGAAATAGCCGCGGTCATCTATAAGTACAAGGCCTTGCAAGGTGCGGGAGGGGGCACTGCCTTTTTTGATGTGAGGGGAGATCACTGGTCATCTCCAATCATTGCAGCGGTTGTTGCCAAAGGCTACATGACAGGTTATCCCGACGGCACCTTCCAGCCAGAGAAAGCGCTGACTCGTGCCGAAGCTGTAACCATTCTCAATCGCGTGCTGAATCGCGTGCCGCAGAACCAAGCTGGCCTGCAAAGATGGCCGGATGTTGCACCTGGTTATTGGGCGTATAAAGAAATTGAAGAAGCATCCGTTCAATAACGATTTCGAAAAAGGACTCACCCTCCTGTAAAATAAGAGGGTGAGTTTTTTATCACTCGTGCCGTAAAACCCCTTGCTTTAGCTATGGGGATATAAAGCACTTTGCTCTGAATCCCCCGCCTTTAGGCATGGGGAGTGTCAAGTCTGCTGCTCATGGTCATATTTGCTCCGCTAACAATGCGTCTGTATTTGACCAAACCGAATCGATAACTTGCGGATTCATTGCGAAAGCGTCGACGATAATGTCGATGCTTTTTATGTATAGTGAAAATGGTTGCATTTTCTATTCTTTTCTATCATTCGGTTATCTCTTCCAGAAAAATGTGGTATAATCTACCACTAAGATAGAATGGCATAAAATCATTCAGCTTAGAATCGAGAGGAGAAAGTTTCATGAAACTAAACAAACGCTGGAGCAAGCTGACTCGCTGGGCGGGTACAGGTGCACTCAGTTTGGCGCTTTTGCTCGGGTATGTGCTTCCAGTCCACGGGCAGACACCCGCAGCTCTCCCAATCAGCCCTTGGTCGGTAACAACGCTGAACGAAGGGGAGAAATACGGAATTTTTCCGTTGGAGTGGTATCAAGAGAGTTCTTTTCAGCAATCCATTCCTGCTGACAAATTTATTACCTTGATGGAGGGGACAGCGAAAAAGCTGGATCTTCTGGGAATGAAGAAAAAGAACGCTTCCTTATCCTTTCCGACTGATAAGGTCATTACGAGAGAAGCAGTCATTACTTCTTTATACAAACTCTTGGCGAACTACGAACTGCCAGCAGCATTCGAAATGACCGGGGATAACCCGATTGATTATATGAAGAAAAAAGGCTTGGTCAAAGGGACAAGCGCTGGTCTCGAGCTGAATCAGCCAAGCACGGTTGAACAAGCAACGGTGATGGCCAGCCGACTGGTCGAGTTCGTATACGATACGGGGGGCGGCGGTGCCGAAGGTCTCATGTGGAAAGTGACCAACGGCAAAAACACCATGTACTTGCTTGGCTCGATTCACATGGGGATCGCAGATATGTACCCGATGCAAAAAGACATCCGGGAAGCGTATGAAGAGTCGGATGAACTGTGGGTGGAAGCCGATATTATCAACGGTGACACTGATTATATGACACAAAAAATGGTATACACCGATGGCACGACACTGAAGGATCATGTATCCGCTGAGACGTATCAAAAGGTGCAAAAATTGCTTGCAAAGCTGCAACTGCCAGCCAATTCTTTTGACGTTTACAAGCCGTTTGCTGTTTCCTTGTCTGTGCCAACGCTTGGCTACGTGGACGGCGAAACGGATCTTCAGTTCGCAATGCTATCCGGCATCGACAGGTACTTCCTGACGAAGGCGATGCTGGATGAGAAGCCGATCAACGAGCTGGAAGGTATTAAGCTGCAAGCGGACTTGCTGTCAGGTGTTCCTGCAGAGCAGCAGGAGAAAGAATTGAACATCATGTTAGATAGTGTTATGGCCGAAAAAGGGCTGGAAGAAAGCACAAAACTCTTAAAAGACATGCAGACAGAATGGGTAGAAGGCGATCTGAATGGATTTACCCAAATCATGACGACGCATGGCGATTTCGGTGAAGGCGAAGTGAATCAGCGTCTGCTCGGTGAGCGAGACAAAAACATGGCTATTAAACTCGCAGAAGTGTTGGAGAAAAAAGGGGAAACGACTTCTTTTGTCGTGGTCGGTGCTGCCCACTTCTCGATGAAAGGCATGGTTATCGATCACTTGAGGGCAAAAGGCTATGACGTGCAGCAATTGAAATAAGAGAGAGAAAAGGAAGTGTCGGCGCAGGCTGGCACTTCCTTTCCTTGTTTTCCCGAAAAATTGCTTACCCAGACAAGTGTTGCTAACATTATCCAGCGGATAGTAAAATTATACTATCTAGGCATACATAGGAGGTATTTTGCGTGGGCTTGTTTGATATGTTTAAGACAGACAAAGGGGAAGAAATGACCCCTCATTTTGGATTCGCATGCTCCTTGCTCTACATGATGAAATCGGATGGAGAAATGGACCACGAGGAAATCGGTCAATTGCTCGCTGTATTAGGCGGTGAAGAAAGCAACGGCGTGATTGGTGTAGGTGCTAATAACAGACAGTTGCTCGAAAACGCAATGAAATATACACGCAATAACTCTATCGAGAAATTCCTGGGCGAAGTAACTCCATTGCTCACGGATGCTCAAAAAATGTGCATCCTGGTTAACCTGATCGATTCCTCCCTGGCAGATGGCCAACCTGAGCGTGAAGAGCAAGAGCTGTTTGGCAAGTTCTTGACTGCATTTGGTATTTCGGAAGATCGTTTCCGTCCATTCTTTGAAGTAATCGTGTTGAAAAATGACCGTGGTGTGTTCGTGAATCAAAACCATCCTAAGAACCAACCAGGTTACAGAGTGACGCTTCCTGTTTAATCTTTGATACGAATGTAAAGAGGCTGTCCCAAAAGTCATGAACAATGACTGAGGGACAGCCTTTTCATTTGATTTCTTACTAAAATGTAAGAGAGAGGGCGAAATCGTTAGATAGGAGTCATTCATTTGCATGAGAGTCTCGTCTATAATCCAGACATAAATCATTTTCAAGGAGATGTTCAGATGAAAAAAATAATAGGATTCGTGTTGGTTATCGCTCTTTTTGTAGGCATAGGGTTTGGCGTAAAACGATATGTAGAAGGTCCATCGCAACCGGTCAATGGAGTTCTCGTTATCGGCACAGAGAAAGATACGAATAAGGTCAAAGAGTTGTATAAAGATAACACCAAACAAACAAGCGACTACAAACTGAAATTGGTTACAACAACAAAAATCACGAAATTGACAGAGCAAGATCAGAAGGAAACGGGTCAAGAATTTGATAGCCGAGATATTAAGTATTCGGTTGTGAATCGATCTACAGCTGAGCAATTCGTCAAGAAGGGGATTCTCAGAGCCAGACAAGATCCAAGAAGCACGTCTATTATTTCAGACCCTGTTACCAGCATCAAAGAATTATCGAATGGTCAAAATCTGTTTTACTCTATAAGTGATGCAGACATGAAGAATAACCAAATCGATTTGAACGGTCAGATGGTACCTGTAGCGTATGTGAACCATCAAATGTGGATTGGGTATATACCACAAGCGGATCTTGTTATTGTTGACGACAAAACTTACAACCAATTAACTGAAGCAGAGTCAACGCTCTCCTTGATCCAGTTTGGAAATGGCGGCTTCGATTATAAGAATAAAGATAACGTGAACCAGGTCTTACAGGAAATCGGGAACGTTTATGCAGATAGCGAAAACAAAGTAAATTTTGTAGATGTACAAGATTGAGTTTGAGTGATGAGAGGATGAGCTGTATGGAAGTTGTACGGATGGAAAACGTAGTAAAAAGTTATGGGGAAGGCAACAACAGGGTAGATGCGTTAAAAGGGATTGACCTTTCTATTCAGCAAGGAGAGTTTGTCTCAATCGTAGGTGTTTCCGGCTCTGGAAAAAGTACACTGCTGCATATTTTAGGAGGGTTGGATCGGCCAAGTTCAGGGCAAGTATTTATTGGGGACCATAATCTTTATGATTATACAGATGATGAGCTTTCGATATTCAGAAGAAGAAAAGTCGGGTTTATTTTTCAGTTCTTTAATTTGATTCCCGTATTGAATGTCCAGGAAAATATCGCGTTGCCCATGTTATTGGACGACGAACCGATCGATATGACGTATTTGGATGAAATTATTGAAATCCTGGGGCTCCATGAACGAAAAGACCACTTGCCTTCCGAACTATCGGGCGGCCAACAGCAACGAGTTTCCATCGGCAGGGCCTTAATTAATCGGCCGCATTTGATTCTGGCAGATGAACCCACAGGTAATTTGGATACGCGAAATACGAAGGAAGTCATGGATTTATTAAGATTGACTGCAAAAAAATACAATCAAACCATCGTATTGATTACGCACGATCTTACTATTGCATCGGCTTCTGACCGTGTTATTACGATAGAAGACGGTGCGATCATTTCAGATCAACGGCTTGCTGCGAATTAGCCAAAAGACTGGAGGTGAATGATTTTGATCAGCAGTTATAAACAATTAAGCAGCAAGTATTTAAAAGGGAATATAAAACGAACCATTTTGACCTTGGTCGGAATCATACTCTCTGTAGCGTTAATTTCCACGATCGGCCTTTTTATGAAAGGATCACAAATCTCCCAAATTGAGAACATTAAAAAGATAAACGGGCATTCTTTTCATGTCGGTATTTCCAATTACGATAATGCGTTATTAAATAAAATCAAATATAATCCCCAGATTGAATCGTTTGGTTTGATGTCTCAAGGCAACATTGTTCCAGTTGGAGAAGTTTCGGTGCAAATGAATTTCGCCGATCATCGCGCCTTGGAGTTTTTAACGTACAGCCTCGCTGATGGTAAATTACCAACCAATGATCAGGAAGCAGTTGTTGATTCATGGGTGCTTCCTTCTATAAAAAATCGTCTTCAGATCGGCGACTCATTTGAATTGGATGGTAAAACCTATCAACTGGTTGGGTTGCTGGATAATCGCGCGTTCACTCAGAAGAATAAAGAGGGCCGTTTCTTAACCTATAAACGTGATTTCGCTATTGGCGAAGGCAGGATTTTACTCGAAATAAACGAGAAAGCGGACTTTCAAGAGGTTGTAGAGGAAATAAAATCACTTACGCAAGACGAGAATATTGTGATCAATGACGAATTGATCAAAGTTTTGAAACCGGGATCGAACCAATCGATTTTTGCCATGCTCGTCATCGTCGTCAGTATTGTTGTGATCGCGACGGTTGTTGTGATTTACAATGCTTTTCAAATCAGCGTTGTAGAGCGGATGAAGCAATTCGGCTTGCTCCGAAGCATCGGTGCTACACGAAAGCAAATTAGACAAATCGTGATGAGAGAAGCAGCAGTGATGGCTGTCATCGCCATACCGATTGGGCTAGTATGCAGCATATTAGCGGTTGCTGCTCTCCAATTCATCTTCTCGATCCTTTTAGAAGATAGTGCAGGTGTTTCTTTTTTTCATATCGATTGGCAGATTTTATTCATCAGTTCGATCATTACCCTGACCGCCGTATTAGGGTCCAGTTATTACCCGGCTTTTTTTGCTGGCAGAATATCCCCTTTGCTGGCAATCAGCAGCAGGTTATCCATTAAGAAAGAGGCGATCAAAAAACATAACAAAGACGTGTTGAAAAAGCCTTTCTCTTTTCCTTTGAGCCTGGCCTTGAAAAATGTCAAAAGAAATAAAAATCGGTATTCCATTACGATTCTATCCATCATTATATCCAGCGTATTGTTTATTACTTTCTCGTCTTTGATGGATATCGCCTTTGCATCCAAGTATGTGAAAGATTTATCCGCTACATCGGATCTGACCATCTATCTGGAACAGGATAAAGAGGATTCTTCCGTAGAAAGACAGCAAATTTTGGAGCGATTGAAGTCGCTTGAAAATATATCCGAAGTGAAGGAACAGGACTACCGTTTTGAAATCAATTTGAAGGATGCAACTCAGTCTTCTGCTACTGTTGCTGACATCAAGCAGACTGTCGGAATCAAACACTCCATTACTATTGCGAATCACATGGATGAGAATAAAGTAAAGAGGGATTCTGAGCTGGTAATAAAAGTGCTGGTCTATAGTTTCATTGCGGTCATTTCTTTGATTGGCAGTCTCAATATCCTCAATACGATTACGATCAGCATTATCATCAGGCGAAAAGAATTGGCTGCGTTAAAATCCATAGGCATGTCACAAAGGGATTTGAAAAAAATGATCATCTATGAAGCGCTGATTTACGGTTTTTCGGGAAGTTTGCAAGGGATCTTTTTCGGTTGTATACTTTCTTATATTATCTATTTGGCTGTTTCTGGTATCGTGAGGATCGAATGGATGATCCCCTATGAAGCTTGTATCATTACATTTGTTTCCGCTTTGTTCATCAGTTTTTTAGCGGTTCTAATCCCACTGAGAAAAATTCAAAAAGATAATATTATCGATATTATCAGGGAACAATAATAAAAAACGGTCATGACTGTTTTGCTGACCGCAAGCGGTCACACCCACTTTTTATGAAAAGCGTTGAGACGTTTTTCACAGAAAAAGGCCTGGCTATTTGATAGTCGGGCTATTCGGATTGGTCAAAAGGAGGGGACTTCTTGAATAAAATTTTGCTTGTTGAAGATGATGAAGCTCTCGGTCTAGCCATCGAATTTTCATTGAAGAATGAAGGCTATGAGGTGGTCAGAGCCTCTTGCGTAAAAGAAGCGAAACACGAGTTTGATCATCATACTTTTGATTTGACTATCCTCGATATTGGCCTTCCAGATGGAAACGGCTATGATTTATGTCTGCATTTCAAAAAACAAAAAGAGTCAGCGGTTATTATTTTCTTAACCGCGCTGGATGAAGAAGCAAATGTGGTAATGGGTCTGGATATTGGTGGGGACGATTATATAACGAAACCTTTTCGAGTCAAGGAACTCATGTCCAGAGTGAAAGTGCAAATGCGCAAACAAAGGCGGTCGGAAACTTCTCCCATGATCTTAGCGTCTGAGAATGTAAAAATCGATACGAACCTAATCAAGGCTTATAAAAATCATGAAAATATTCCATTAACGAATCTAGAATATAAGCTTCTGCTAACTTTCATGATGAACCCTCATAAAGCTCTAAAAAGAGATGAGATCCTCATGAAAGTATCGGAAGGAGAAGATGCTTTTTTTGATGAAAACACGTTATCTGTATACATTAAGCGTTTAAGAGACAAAGTTGAAGATGACCCCAAGAATCCACAGTTTATCGTCACCCAAAGAGGATTGGGTTATCGGTGGAATAAGGATGTGAACAGAGAGTAAGATGATGAAGAATACCGAATGGAAAGGGTATATAACGATACTGGCTGTTCTGTTATCTCTATTTACCATTTACCAGTTTATTGCACATCAAATGTTTTATGATGATTTGAAACGCGATTACATTTCAAGCTGGGGTGAAATTACTGCTAGATTGGTTGAACTAAATCCCGAGAATGAAGCAGAAATTATGAAAGTCATAACGATGCACACTTCTGATTCAAGTGAGTATCAGGAAAAAGGAAGAGAGATATTTAGGCAGTACGGATTATATGAAGATTTGGAAACAGAGCTTTTTCCGCTTTTAAATCAACATATTTTCAGCCATAATCAATTTATTATTTGGGGATTGCTTTGTTTCGGATTGATGCTGTTTGGGGTAAGTTATATGCAGCATAAGTTGGTCTTCCATAAAATTAGACAACTTACTTCCGCAGCCAAAAAAATAATCGATGGGGATTACTCGGTTGTCATCAACGAAAATAAAGAAGGGGATCTCGCCAAACTAGCGGCTTCCTTTCGTTCTATGAAAGATATTATTAGAAAAAGCATGCAGGATCTACTGGAAGAGAAAGAGTTTTTAGGACAAATGCTGCAAGATATCTCCCATCAATTAAAAACGCCTCTTTCCACAATATCCATCTACAATGAAATGATGTTGAATACAGAGTTGCCCAGACAGCAGCAAGTTCAACTACTGCAAAACAATGAAGTTCAAATCTCGAGAATGAATGTCTTGATTCAAAATTTGCTAAAGGTAGCGAAAATCGACGCCAGAGCCATATCATTTGATAAAGAACCAGCAAATTTGGTGGAGACCATCGAGGAAGTATTGGATCGTTTGGCGAGCATGATCAGTGATAAACATATTTCGATTGACTGGGATGCCCCGGAGGAAATAATCGTTGTTCACGATAAACTATGGATGCAGGAAGCTTTGTTAAACCTGCTGAAGAATGCGATCGAGCATTCCAAACCTGATAGTAAAATCATGATTCAAGTCAAAGATACGCCGATCTTTACAGAATTGGTGATTCAAGACTTTGGGGAAGGAATTGCAACTGAGGAATTGCCGCATATTTTCGATCGATTTTACAAAGCAAGAGGTTCAAAGAAGCATGACTCGTCAGGGATTGGATTGGCGCTGGTCAAAGCCATTATCGAAGCACATCATGCCTTGATTAAAGTGGAGAGTGAGAGAAGTAGCTATACAAAATTTACGATTACCTTTATAAAATTTTAGGGACAGAAGAAATAAAATTGTTCCTTATGCGTAACGATGACTTCTGAATTTCACAGGGGTCATCTTTTTTATTGACCTGATGAGGAGATCCTCAAAAGAGCAATACAGAAGAAATGTCGCCGCTTTGATTGTGCTACGATCTGCTTAGGAAAAAAATGAAAGGTGGGACCCCCATGCGGAGTCAAATTTCCAAAACACGTCTGTGGATTGCACGGATTATGAGCGGACTTGTCATTCTTTTTATGCTTTTTGACGGCGTATTCAAACTCATCCAGCCTGCTCCTGTCGTAGAGGGAACTCTCGTACTCGGCTATGCGGAGCATCACATTGGCGTGATTGGAATTCTCGCCCTTGTATCAACGGTGTTGTATGCGATACCACGGACAGCAGTTTTGGGTGCACTTCTGTTAACTGGATTTTTCGGTGGGGTCATCGCTACCCAGATCCGTGTAGACGCGCCACTCTTTTCCCATACGTTGTTTGCTGTCTACCTCGCAATTTTGATGTGGGGCGGATTGTGGCTGCGGGATGAGCGAGTGCGAAAACTGTTTATTTAGTGCAAAGCTGTAGCCACATCATCGGCTACAGCTTTTTCCATAATGCTATTTAGTTATAACCGTGAGTCTCCGGTATTCGTTGGGCAACAACCCGGTGCTTTTGCGAAACAGCTGGGAGAAGCGACTGGAGTTATGGTAGCCCACGATATACGCAATCTGATTAATGTGTAAATCGGTGCTCGTAAGCAGTTGCTCGGCGTGATTCATTCGCTTGTTTTGGATATATGCGGTGATGGTGCATTGGTTCGCTTGCTTAAAGGTGTATTTCAGCTTGGTGAGTCCCATGCAGGCGATCCGGGCGAGGTGCTCCAAGTGTATTTCGGATGCGAAGTGATCGTCAATGTAGGCGGTCACAGCTGTCAGGCCGTCCAAGTCCTGTTGGGATATGCTTTTGGTTGGATGCGTTTTTTTGTGTGCTTTGGCTTTCTCCACGATCAGTGATACTGCTTCTGCGACTTTTCCCTCGTAGTACAGCTTTGCGGCAATTCCCGTTCCCCGAAAATTCCGTATCTGTCGGAGCACGAAAACAAGCTCCGCGAAATTCGTCATCCCATCTACCGTAATAAAGGACGAGCGCAGATCCTTATACTCTACTGGATATTTGCTTTTCAAATAATCCTCATAATACTCCGGCATGATTTCAATAGCCGTAGAGCGAATCGGAATGTTTTTGCGATAGCTGGCCCGATACAAATTGTTATAGCCGATATGGACGCGGATGCAGCCGCATGACAATCGTTTATATGGGTTGAATTCTTCGCCAGAGACGGAATCGTAATAATTGAAGCTCAGGTACTTGGGTTGCTGGAACTCCAGAAACAAATCCTCGTAAAAGACGAAATCTTGGATCGAAATCGAAAACAGGTTGTCACGGGTATAAGTCCAGTAGCGCCCCTGCCCTTTCTCTGGCAAAACAGAAAAGCAAACACCCTCGCGACTGTATGGACCGTGGTCGTCGTCACGATAAAAGCCGCATTGCATTAAACACGGCGTATGCAGTTCCGTCAAAATATCTTTCATTATAGTCACCACCCATGCCGTGATCGGACGAAAACATACTTCGAAAAGACGTATGTCTACCTGTCGTATTGCTAGAGATTATGATCATCATTATCATTACGATTTGTAAGGAGGACTTCAGCAATGTTCCATGTCCCCTTTATCAGGTTGTGTGTGATCTCGGTTGTAGGGGTGTTTGTCGGATGAAGGAAAAAGCTTATGAAAAAGAAACAGCGCGTACGAGACGTCTCGGTCCCAGAACGCATCTGTTAGTGCTGGTAATAGCGAGTATCTTGGCCATGACCGTTCGTGATGATATACAGGTGCACTTACTGGTGGCATTAAGTGTAGTGTACTTGGTATGGAATCACCTGTCCAGAAAGGCGTTTCAACTGGTTGTGTTCTATTGCCTGTGCATGGCTTTTGTGTTTTTCATGCCGAATGCGTTGGCATTGGGAACGATGAAGCTCATTGTCTACACGATGGTGAGAATGATGCCTGTCATCATGATCGGCACGGTTCTGATCTATACGCCACCTGGTAGTATCATGAGTGCGTTTGAGAAGATGTCAGTCCCCAAACCGATTTTGGTGATGATATGCATTTTGATCCGTTTTTTCCCCGTGGTCATTTTGGAAATGAAAGCGATTCGTGACGGTATTCGCGCCAGAGGGATTTTTCCGCATTGGTACAGCGTACTGAAGCATCCGGCCATGGCCTACGAGTGTTTTTTTATGCCGTTGGTCGTCCGTTGCCTGAAGCTGTCGTCAGAACTGGCGTCGTCTGCTGAGCTCCGCGGCATCGAGTGCACAAACGCGCGGACCTCTATCTATCCAGTTGGCTTCAAGATCATGGATGGCATCGTCGTAGGGCTGTATGCGCTGATAGGCTCAGCAATTTACTGGACAGGAGGGATGATTTCGTGATCGAGCTAAACGATGTTACGTTTCATTATGGTCAGGAAGATGGGGGACATGACACGGAGACCGGCGTGAAAAAGATAAGCCTATCTGTAAAAGCTGGACAGTGTGTCGTACTATGTGGGCGGTCTGGCTGCGGCAAGAGTACGATTATGAGGCTGGTCAATGGTCTCGCACCGAATTTTTATGCCGGACGTCTCACGGGTGAGGTAAGCGTTGGCGGCAAAAGTCCTGCGAGCATGCTGCCCGAGGAACGTACCCGGCTAATGGGCGTCGTATTTCAAGACCCCCGCAGCCAATTTTTTATGGAAACCGTCCGGGATGAGCTGGCGTTTTCCGCAGAAAATATCGGCATGGCATCAGACGAGATTCGAAGCCGGATGGATAGGCAGGCGAGCCAGCTCGGGATTTCCCACTTGCTCGATACCTCTTTACATAAGCTGTCCAGCGGGCAAAAGCAACGGGTAGCGATAGCGGCCGCATCGGTTTTGACACCGCCACTTCTTTTGCTGGATGAGCCTACTGCGAATCTGGACGCTTCCTCTACGCAAAACCTGATTGAAATCGTAAGCAAGCTCAAGCAAGACGGTACCACCCTGCTCATCAGCGAGCATCGGCTCGTTCCTTTTCTACCCGTTGTCGATTTGTTTGTTTGCATGGAAAATGGCAAAATCGCACGTACGTGGACGAAGGACGAGTTCTGCCAGTTGTCTCATGATGACGTGCGTATGTATGGTCTGCGCCATCCTGACATGACGCTTCCCGAGACAGTGAAGAAACGTGAACAGCCAGAAATGTCCGAATTCATGGTGGAAGGAAGAGGGCTTAGCTATTTTTATAAAAAGAAAAACGACGGAATCACCGATATCGACATCTCGCTTCCACAGGGGAGTGTAACAGCGTTGACTGGAGAAAACGGTACGGGCAAGACGACGCTATGCAAAATTTTATGTGGTCTTCTTCGTGAGCGAAAAGGAACGATTGTCAGCCAAGGTCGTTCACTGTCCGCTAGCAAAAGACGAGCTGTCAGCTATTTGGTGATGCAGGATGCGGACTACCAGCTCTACGCAGATAGTGTCGGAAACGAAATCGTGTTGGGAAAAATCTTGAATGAAGAGCTCCGCGAAAAGGCGTATGAAGCGATGGATGCTTTCGGTTTGCGCGAGCTTCGCGATCGGCATCCGGCGTCATTATCCGGTGGAGAGAAGCAGCGAGTCACGATGGCAGCCGCTTATTGCTCTGACGCAGAACTGATTGTGCTGGATGAACCGACAAGCGGACTTGACGGCGATGGAGTGCTGAAGGTGGCCGCATGGGTGAAACAGCTGGCTGAAGCAGGCAAAACGGTCGTCATGATCACGCATGACCAGATTCTTTCTAAGCTGGCATGTGATCAAGTGGTTGAGTTGCGGCTTACCCGAGATGTTGAAACGATTTTTGCGGAGCTAGGGATACGAACAACCGTTGAAACTGCCAATCGTTGACAGAAGAAAAAGCATGTGGTAGGATGGTCACAACTTATCAGGGACGGAGGGGTACGTGTGGCAAATTAATTTTTCGATACTTTATTCGCACAACACAATCAATGAAATAGCGTGAAAAGGCTATGTTGTGTGCATACGAATCGAAAAATGGATTGCCGCTACGGTAACCCAATTGAATCATGGGCAAATGGAGTGAGGAAGGCAAGCGTGATGACCTCCTCTATTTGCATGATCTGCGAAGAGAATGGAACCAATCTTTGTACAATCAGATTTTGATATCTGATTTTATGGTTTTCGTTTCTTCTTCCTTTTTCGATGACGTAAGCACAGGCAGTCTAGCCTGTGTTTTTTTATTTCCATTCGTTGAGGAGGAAAACATACAATGGCAGAACAGATTTTAAAAGTGAACGGTGTAGAAATATGTGCGGAAAGCTTTGGGAAGCCCACAGATCCGGCGATTTTGCTGATTATGGGAGCCCAGATGTCCATGCTTTGGTGGGAGGAAGAATTTTGTCAGCGAATAGCCGATGCTGGACGCTTTGTTATTCGTTTTGATAATCGGGATGTCGGACGCTCCACGACCTACGAGGTTGGGCAACCAGGCTATACATTTGAAGATATGGCGGATGACGCTGTTCACGTCCTAGATGCATTTAATGTACAGCAGGCGCACATCGTTGGTATGTCCATGGGCGGAATGTTGACGCAAATCATTGCATTGCGACATCCCGAAAGAGTTCGCACGATCATCTTGCATGCAACGTCGAATTTTGCCCCTGACCTCCCGCCAATTGATGAGAAGCTGATGGAGTTTTTCAGCAATATGGGAGAAATCAACTGGGAGGACGAACAGGAGGTTTTAGAGGTTGCCGTGGCGAGTTCGAAAGTTTTGATCGGTTCCAAGTATCCTTTTGATGAGGCACGCGTTCGTGAATTGGCCCAAATCGATATCGCCAGAAGCAGCCATTATGCGAGTAAGAACAACCACGCCTTTGTGACGGCCAGTGAAACGTACTTGATGCGGACAGGTGAAATCGCTGTGCCAGCACTCGTGATTCACGGTACAGAAGATCTGCTCATCCCTTTCGCGCATGCCTTACATCTTGCGGACACTATTCCAGGTGCAGTCTTGCTCGCGTTGGAAGGGACAGGGCATGAGCTTCCACATGGGGATTGGGATGTTGTCATCGAAGCGATTTTGAAGCATACGCAAGAAATGGAAGCGTAAATTACACATCCTCCAGAAAAAACGGAGTTAAAAACAGGAATGAACCCTGCTTTCTCTCCGTTTTTTTGTAGCGGAATGGTGTATTTTCTTGGAATCGTTTTTGCTTATGCTCTCGGGCTAACGAGAATTTTTACCTGGTTTTTCTCTTTCAGCAGTGCTTCAAAACCATGCTCCACGATGTCGTCGAGCTTGATGCGCTGGGTGACCAGCTTGTCTGCCGGGAAGAAGCCCTTTTCCATCAGGCTGATGACAGCAGGGAAAACGTCGCGGTAGCCGATGATACCTGTCATGTTGCGCTCTTTCATGACGATGTGGTTCGGTTTGATTGACGCTTCTCTTTCGAAGATGCTGACGATCATGATTTGTCCAGCGATTTTGGTAGATTCGATGGCTTGCGTGAGGACCGGAGGCACGCCTGTGACTTCAAAGGCGATATCTGCGCCGCCATTTGTTCGGTTGTGAATTTCCTGGACTACGTCGTATTCTTTTGGATCGATGACGATGGCGCCCAGCTCAGCTGCCTTGTTTTTACGTTCGGGGGACAGCTCCACTGCATAAATCTCAGCCGCACCTGCTGCTTTCAGTGCTTCAATAACAAGCAAGCCGATAGGACCGGCACCGAATACGACAGCTTTGTCGCCAGCTTTCAACTGACTTGAACGGACAGCGTAAAGGGCTACGGCAGATGGCTCCACAAGAGCGCCTTGCTCATAAGAGAGACTGTCTGGGATTTTGTGAACCATGTGCTCATCGCAAGCCACGTATTCCGAGAAGCCACCGCCACCGCCGGCCAGACCGAGGAAGCCCATTTTTTCACAAAGATTGTATTTGCCTTGTCTGCACGCAGCGCATGTTCCGCATGCGAAAACCGGCTCGACAACGACGCGATCGCCAACCTTGATGGTGTTCACGCCTTCCCCGATTTCCACCACTTGTCCGGAAAATTCATGCCCCATTACAATCGGGGCTTTTTCGCTTGTAAGCGGATGTTCAGCTCCCTGTGGGATGAAGATCGGGCCAGCAACGTATTCATGCAAGTCGCTTCCGCAAATACCGCACCACTCGACTCTGATTTTCACTTTACCTTTGGACGCAATCGGTTCCGAAATGGTTTCCATACGGAGGTCTTTCAAACCGTGCCAACGTAACGCTTTCATATCTGCCATCTCCTCGTTTGATTTGGATTCTATATGAAATTCAGCGAGTAAAATAGGAAACGTTTCCGAAAAATAATATGTCATAAGTTTGGCATCTTGTCAATTTGATTTCCTAGGCAAGAGTTGTGGTGGGTGTGCAATCGGTTGAGGGAAGGATGCTGATTCTAGCAAAGTTGAGAAGATGTATACGTGTTGTGCAACAGGTACGCAATTGCCTGCCATGTTTTGCTCACGCCTCGTTACCCTTGGTTTTGTGTATGCTATAATAGCGGTAGGAAAACACATTTTGCTCGGAAACATAGAAAACGATTCCGATATGGAAAGGAAAGCAAGGCGTTGGATACAAAAAATAAAGTGACAATAGAAGACGTAGCGAAGAAGGCGGGCGTAGGAATCGCAACGGTATCGAGGGCCATCAATGACAGTGGGGGGATCAGTCCGAAGACGAAAGCGTTGATTTTGCAGGTGATCGACGAGCTGGGGTTTATTCCGAACACTTCTGCGCAAAGTCTTAAGGTGCGCCAAACCTATCAAATCGCACTGGCTGTCCCTGACATTCGCAATGCGATCATTCCAGATATCGCTTGGTCGGTCGAGCAAGCGGCCAAGCAGCATGGCTACCGTGTCGTACAAATTAATACAGCAGGAAATGCCCGAATGGAGCTTGAGACTGTGCGTGAGGTCAAAAAGCTGCATGTAGACGGGCTGATTATCATGCCACTCGCCTATCCGAAGACGTTGGTCCAGATGATTAACAAAGCGAGTGTTCCCGTTTCGATTATTAACTATGGAAAAAAGCTTGAAGATAGTGTGAAAGCAGATGTGGTCAGCATGGCCCGTCAAGAAGGGCGACTCGTCATGGAGCATCTGATCAAAATTGGCCGTACGCGAATCGCATACGCTGGTGCGCCGAAGGACAAGATCGAGGAGCGGTATTTTGCCTATGAGGCGTCACTTCAGCACGTCGATCCTTCGCTGGTGTATTTTGGTGAGGACTTCTCGTTTGAGACGGGCCTTCGTGCTGCCGATTACTTTTTTAGCCTGAAAAACATGCCGGATGCTATCTATGCGGTCAATGACATGGTGGCAATCGGGATCGTGAATCGGTTCAAGGAGCTCGGCGTTCGCGTACCAGAAGATGTCGCGGTCGTGGGAATTGACAACAATGTGTGGACGACGATTACGACTCCGCAGATCAGTTCTGTTTCGATCATGGGGGAAGAGGTGGCACGGCTGGCGACTGAGCTTTTGCTGAAACGGATTCGTGAGCAGGGGGCAGGAGCGTACGAACGCGTACAGTTCGAGCCGCGGCTGATTGTAAGGGATTCCAGTGTGGCGGTTATCCGCAAATCCTCGTTGGATTCGTAGGGCATTTTCAGAGGAAAAGCCGAGTGAAAGACAGGTGATCGGTGATGATACCTGGCGTTTCCTCGGCTTTTGAATTAAGGCAAAATCGCAAACGAACGAACAGGAAACCCTGAGGCTTTTTCAGGCTTCGGTGTAATATTTACAATAACAGCACCTTTGGCCGGGAGCTTATCGAGATTTTTGAGTAGCTCTACTTGATAGGTGTCTTGATCGAGCACGAAATACTCACCCAAAAGCGCTCCGTTTTTTCGGTAATCGATAGTCGCATCTGTATCGAAGGTTTCGTGACCGACTGCTTTGATTTGTCTTTCCTCGAACAAAAATTTCAAAGCCTCCAATGACCAGCCAGGAGCGTGATTGTTACCATCTGCATCCTTGTTGTTGAAGGCTTCCACATCTGGCCAGCGCTTGCTCCAATCTGTACGCAAGGCGACGAAGGAGCCGCTCTCGATTTGACCATGCTCGATTTCAAAATGCAAAATGTCTTCCACGGAAAGTGAATAGTCGTTGTTGGCTTCGGCTTCTTTTGATTTGTCGATGACGACGAGTGGCACTACGAGTTCCTTCAGTTCGATCTCGTCTAGATAACGCTTGTTGCGCACAAAGTGAATCGGTGCATCCAAGTGCGTACCGTACTGTCCAGGAAATGAGAAGCGCTGAGCAAAGAAGCCGTCGTCATGCGTGAACAGCGTTTGGAATTCGGCGGCGTCAAAGGCGTGGAAGTGCGGAGATTCCGGACCGAATGTGTGCGTGAGATCCACCCATTCTTTTTGTTTTAACAGGGTAATTGCTTGAATCAGCTCGTTTGCCATGTGCCCACCTCGTTAATGTTTATTGAATTTTCGCGCTAGTAAAACCGAGTTTATCCAATACTTTATCGGTTCTAATTCCGAGTGTCAATATCGGAAATGATATGGATGAATGATTTAACAAAAAATAGCAATCGAGAAGAAGCGTTCGAGCATGATTCTGCTATGCTTTAAAGGAGAAGAATGAGTATCATCCAAACAAAACGCGAAGGAGAAATTCCCATGACAAAAGAGCTTTGGATCAATTTGCCCGTCAAGGACCTCGAAAAGTCCAAATCATTTTTTGCCGCACTCGGATTCTCTTTTCATCCTCGCCATGAGAATAGCAAAGAGATGGCGGGCTTGGTGATTGGTGAGAAAAACATGCTCATTATGCTGTTTCCAGAGGCTACCTTCCAAACCTTTACGCAAAATGAGCTGGCAGATACAAAGCGCGGAACGGAAGTGTTGTTTTCGATCGATGCCGAGAGCAGAGAAGAAGTGGATGAATTGGTGAATCAGGTGAAAGAGGCTGGGGGCACTGTTTTCAGTGAGCCACGGGAACATGGTCCAGGGATGTATGGGGCAGGCTTCGCTGATTTGGATGGTCATCGGTGGAATGTGTTGTATATGGATATGAGACAGATATCGAGAGAATAGAGGAGCGTGCCCCTGAGAAATCAGGGGTTTTTGCATGAACAAGCAAAAAATTCATGTTCTATTAAGGTTGTATAGAAATACGATTAAGACTGATTGTGTATTCTTCTAGAGAAGGAAATAAGGGTAAAGGAGAGGAGCAATCTTATGAAAATGTTTTCGAAGTTACAGACATTAATGGCGACTGTAATTTTAACTACTATGAGTGTCAGCCTTGTAAGCGGAGTTGTTTCTCCAACCAAAGTGTTCGCATCTTCTGTATCTGGGCCGGATGATCCGAGAGAGGTAGAGCAATTTGCAGATGAATTTTTTAACCAGTCAGAAATTAAGAACAACATGGCAGGAGCTACGTTTGTAGTTGTAAAAGGAGACAAGGTCCTTTTTAAAAAAGGGTATGGATATGCGGATGTAGAGAAGAAGATTCCGGTCGATCCTGATCGAACTGTATTCCGTGTAGCGTCAGTATCCAAGGTTATTACAGCTACAGCCGTTATGCAATTGGCGGAGCAAGGAAAAATAGATTTGAACAAAGATGTATCCGCATATATGGGGAGTGCCCGGATTCCGAATAAGACAGGCGCTCCTCTTACTATGAAACATCTGTTAACGAACGCCACTGGATTTGACTTTGGAGACACTTCTGACGGTTCAACAACCGACTTGAAACGGGAGGTTTCTTTAAAGAAATACGTTATGGACAATCTCCCAAATGTCATTCGCAAGCCAGGAGAGTTTTACAGATATGACAACCTCGGCTTCACCATTCAAGGTTATGTTGTGGAACAAGTAGCAGGAAAACCATTTGGTAAATACGTGAAGGAACGCATCTTTAAGCCGCTTGGCATGAAAAATAGTGATTTTCGACTGACGCCATCAATAGTCAAAGGGTTGGCTGTGCCTTATAATATTATCGGACAGCCGATCCCGACTTATGCAATGGTACCAACTGAGCTTCCTGATGGCGGAATGCTCTCAACTGGTTCTGATATGGCTAAATTCATGATTGCTCATCTCAATAAAGGAAAGCTTGGGAATGCGACGATTATGGAAGAAGAAACGGCGGCAGAAATGCACAGACCTCATCTTTCCGTGCATCCAAAGCTGAATAACATGGCGCTTGGTTTCGAATATGGCAACCAGCAAAATTACAATGGACAATATGTTATTGAAAAAGGAGGGGATTTACAAGGATACCATACCGGGATGTGGTTGATCCCGGAAGAAAAAGTGGGAGTATTCGTTACAGTCAATAAGGACTACGAAATTCGTATACCTTTGATTAAAGCGTTTATGGATCATTACTACCCGAAAAATGAGAAGAAAAAGGGAGCGTTTGCGTTAGCGAAACAAGAACTCACGAAGTTTGAAGGGACATACAGCGATTTGCGAAACCGGATGTGGACGACTCGTATACGTGCTGAAGGCGGCAAACTCATTGTAAAAGACTCGCTGGGAGAACATGTCCTATATGAGGTGGAGCCACTCTTATTCCAGGATGAACAAGGTAGTAAAGCTGCTTTTAAGCTGAACGATCACGGAGATGTGCAGGCTTTCTATTACGAGTTAAAAACAGATAGTTGGGCAGAAAAAATGCCTGAGCCGCAACGTTATCAGGATGTGGAGAATGACCATCCATATGCGTCCTATATTTATCACCTGAGACAGATCGGTGTCTTTGCTGATATGGAAGGAGACAATCTCTTTTCGCCCGAACAACAGATAACAAAAGGAGAGTTTGTTGGCTGGTTCATCAAGTGGAGTGGCGTTGCCCCATCAAAGCATAAACTGATTTACACGGATATTTCAGGTAACAAGTATGCGCGGGAAATTCAAGCAGCTTACGAGTTAGGTTTACTAAGAGCATCTGCTGGTGGCAAATTTTATCCGAACGAGCCATTGACGCGTCAAGAAGCAGCAAACATCGTATGGCGCATGGCATTTGGCTATTTTCATGCAGAGCCGAAAAAAGCCAAGTTGAGTGGTAGGACAGATGCTTGGGCTTTAGAGGGAGTCCATTTCGTAGTGGCAAAAGGATTATACGGACCAGAAGTGGTGAAAGGCGGAGATGGCAGTCTCGATTATAAATCAGAGCAGCCGATGGTAAGGAAAGAAGCGGCTGCGTTACTATCTCGGTTTGCAGACCAATTATTTTAGTGTACAACAAGCCGTGACTTCTTGTTTGTGCTTCGTTGCGACATGAGGCGATGGAGGGAAGTACAATCAAAACGATATTGATCATCGACGATGAAGCACAAATTCGTGAACTACTCAGTATTTATTTGAAAAATTACGGGTTTGCTACTTATGAAGCAGGTAATGGGGTTGATGCGCTGGCTGTATTCTCAAACGTGCAAATCGATCTGGTTATTGCTGATATTATGATGCCGATGATGGATGGATACGAGTTATTAAAAAAGATGCGACATATTTCCGAAGTTCCGTTTTTGTTCCTGTCCGCGAAATCGGACGATATGGATAAAATTATTGGACTGCAGCTTGGCGCTGACGACTATGTGGGGAAGCCTTTTAACCCCATAGAAGTCGTCAGCAGAGTTCAAGCGTTATTCAGAAGAATGGATGTATTTTCTAAAGGTGAAAAGCAGAACCATGAAATCATACAAATTGGCGATGTCATGCTCGATTTGGTGAGCTGTAAGCTGTACAAAAATGGACAGCAGAAAGAAGTGACATCGTACGAGTTCAAGATTTTGTCTTTACTGATGAAGCATGCGGGGAGAGTTTTTACAAAAGCATCCATTTACGAGCATGTTTGGGGGCAGGAATACATAGGGGATGAAAACCTCATCATGGTCTATATCAGCAAACTCAGGGAGAAGATTGAGGATAACCCAAGAAAGCCAGTTTATCTTATTACGATCAGGGGGTTAGGCTACCGTTTTGAAAAAAAATGAGAGCATCCCCGACAAGCGGCCGTTAAAACAACTGTTTTTTCGGCATTATGTTGTGATAAGCGGTTTGTTCTTATGTGTGATTATGGTTGCTCTTTTGGGGACAGACCTGTTGATGGACAACTATTTTAATAAAACGCCCGATTTGACCCAAGTGGATGGCAGTAAAATATACCAGTACCCTTTTGAAAAGATTGATGGTCGGTTGTTAGACGAGTACGGCGGCTGGTTCGAGATCGTGGATGAATCGGGGACAGTCATCTATGTAAAAGGCAACAAGGAAGACAATATCATGACATATAGCGATGGAATGCTGTACGCTAAAGTGGACATACTGCGAAATGATGATTCAATTTTCTACCATGCCTATCGAGCGCAAGGGCCAGAGGGTGAAAACTATGTTCTGTTATGGAAATTTCCTGAGCGGTCGGAAATTATATCATTGACGTTTGGAATCTTAATAGCGTTGTTTGTCGTTCTGTTGTTCATCGCCCTTTATTTCTACACCCGGTACTCCGTCTTGAAGATGAAGACGCCTCTCCGGCAAATTGTAGAGGGCATTAAAGAGATGGAAGGCTTCAATTATCAGAAGAGGCTTACATTTTCGGCTGAAATGGAATTTGCAGAAATCCGAGAAGCATTTAACGGAATGGCAGAACGACTACAGCAGACCTCCGCAGAGAAAGAAGCGGTAGCGAACAACAAAAGAAACATGCTGTTGCATTTGTCTCATGATCTGAAAACACCGATTACCTCTGTATTCGGGTATTCTCAGTTGTTGCTGGATAGGCCGGAGCTAGAAGAAGAGCAAAGGCGTCAGTATGTTCAATATATTAACGACAAATCGTCTTATATGGCCCATTTGATTCAAAATTTGTTCGAACTGGCAAAGCTGGAAGACCAGCACGTGAGACTGGATCAAGAAAAGGTGAATATTAGTAAGTGGTTTATGCAGCTTGTTGCGGAATTTTATCCGGAAATAGAAGATAGGGGATTTCAGTTGGAAGTGAAAATTCCAGAGGAGCCGCTGTTTGTCATGTTCGACAAAATGCATATGAACCGCGTTATTACGAATTTGATCGGAAACTCACTAAAATATAATCCGCCGGGAACGCAGCTATTCGTTTCATGCGAGAAAATAGAAGCTGGCGTTGTTCTGTGGTTAGGTGATAACGGTATAGGTGTTCAAGAGAATGTTAGGGAACACATTTTTGAAGAGTTCATAAAAGGGAGTAATCCTGTGAAAGATAGCACAGGACTCGGTCTAGCCATTTGTAAAAAAATTATAACGTTACATCAGGGGACCATTCATTTGGAAAGAAATCAACGGTATACGACTCTTTTTAAAATAACTTTGCCTCTTGAATGAACGGTACTCTTCTTGTGGATGTAACGACGGTCGTTTTTATAATGAAATCAATGGATTCCCGAGCCCAATGTCCATCCGGGATATCGCTGAACTGACTGGCTTGTATAGGCACGGGAGTTGAACCCTTCCCTATTTCTACTTAAACATTGCAGCTATACACAGGTTGATGTCAGGAAGAGATGCAAATGGTATGCTGGAGGGGTAAGGCAGGATTGGAGAAGGGGATGGTGTTATGAAAAGGACACGCAAAATCACCTCCTAAAATCATCATGTTTTCGATTTTAGGAGGGATACCCAATGAAATTTCAGCGAATTGATCTAGATAATTGGAGCAGAAAGCCTTATTTCGAGCATTATCTGAACCGAGTGAATTGCACCTTCAGTATGACTGCCAATATAGATATAACGGAGTTGCTCCCCGCTCTACGGCAAAAGGGGATGAAGCTGTATCCGGCTTTTCTGTATATGGTGACAAACGTTGTCAATGCGCATCGTGAATTTCGAACTTCTTTTCATGCGGATGGCGAGTTGGGCTATTGGGAGAGGATGATACCCAGCTATACTTTTTTTCACCAGGACGATCAAACTTTTTCTACGATGTGGACGGAATTCGCTGACGAGTTCCCTGTGTTTTATCGAAATTACGTAGCGGATATGAAACAGTACGGGGACAACAAAGGTCTTGTGGCGAAAGAATTGGAACCGCCTTATACTTTCCCTGTCTCTTGTATTCCCTGGGTTAGCTTCAGTGGGTTTAATCTGAATATTTCGGGAGATGGGCGGTATTTGCTGCCAATCATTACAAGTGGAAAGTATTTCGAACAAGAAGGCAAAACGTTATTGCCTGTTTCTTTGCAAGTCCATCATGCTGTTTGTGATGGATATCACGCCAGCCTGTTCATCAATGATTTGCAAAAGTGGGCGACAAATTACAAGGAATGGTTAGGTGTCGAGTGAATTGGCTCGTTTGGTATGCTTCTCCTTCCTAATCTCTTCCAATCATTTATAATAACGGTAGGAGAACTGGGAGGAGAAGGAATGAACAAAGAATTGGTAGGGAAAATCTTTGGATGTATCGTTTTGGGTGCGATCATCACTGTGATTGGAGTCGTGGCGGTGGTAATGACGGCCCTGAACGCACAGGGAAGAGTTTATTCCCTTCTCGTGGCTGTCACGACGGTCGTTTTTATCATCTACATCATCGGACAAATGTTCGCCCCGCAAAAGAGTCGGCTATGGAACCGAGCCCTCTTTGTCTATTTTCTCTTTTGTACGCTGCCGGTTGCAGGATATGAGATCAGTAGCTATTACCATAACAGCATTCCTGTGGTCAGTGAGGCAGAGGTCGATCTGGAACAGTATAAACCGTTTGGTGCAGATTCCAAGGTCAATAAACTTGATCATCCTGCGACACTGTCGTTACAGTCTGATTTGCCCAAAATAGATGGGGCGACGGCTTTGTATCCTCTCTATGCCTCCTTTGTGCAGGCTGTTTATCCCGACAAGGCATACGACCTCTACGACAGCGAAGTCATGGTAAGTAAGACGCCAAAAGCGTACGAAAACTTACTGGATGGCAAGGTCGATGTCATCTTTGTAGCAGGTCCTTCTGAGGAGCAGCTCCTAGCAGCAAAAGAAAAAGGAGTAGAGCTTAAGCTGACACCAATCGGTAGGGAAGCCTTTGTCTTCTTCGTCCATACAGAGAATCCTGTTCAAGGACTCACTACCCAGCAAATTCAGGACATCTATGTGGGAGACATCAGTTCTTGGGATGAAGTCGGGGGCGGCTATGAGCGCATTCGCGCCTTTCAGCGTCCAGAAAATAGCGGGAGTCAGACGATGCTGCAGAAGATCATGGGGGATAAAGAACTCATGACCGCGCCACAAGAAGACGTGGTAACAGGAATGGGTGGAATCATCGAGCAAACAGCCAACTATAAAAATTATTCGAATGCCATCGGTTACTCGTTCTTGTTTTATGCCACTGAAATGGTGCGAAACGGAAACATTCGTCTACTCGCAATTGATGGGGTTGCGCCTAATAAGGAAACGATAAAAAACAGAGCGTATCCGTTTTCGGCCGAGTTTTACGCAGTGACAGCTGGGACGGACAATCCGAATGCAGCGAAACTGATCGAATGGATTTTGTCTCCACAGGGACAAGAATTAGTAGAAAAAACGGGCTATATTCCGGTGAAATAATAAGCAGCATGTAAAGGAGACCCTTGGGCAATTGACCCGAGGGTTTCTTCTTCGTTCTCTCTTTGTTTCGATCTGGGGATCGTGAACTGGTTCATTATCACTTTCACTCCGTACCGATCAGCTTAGAAGGAAATTTGAAAAAATTAGACGGATTCGTGAAACGATTATTTGAATACCGTATTTCAAAATAGGAGAGGACGGGAATTTGGAATTACTCTATCACCGAAGTTATTCTGCTATCAATAAGGCGAGAAACTCTGTAAGAAACAGGAAGGAAGCCTTGACGGGGCCAAAAACGTGAAGATTGTAAATTCGTTTCTCTCCAATCTGTCATGCAGTAGACATATCCTTTTTTCTTCGCATGGGCAAGTCCATGTAGTGTAAGTGCATAATTGATACCTTGTCCGCGATATTGATCTAGAGTACCAGCAACTCCTAATTCAACACAACGATCCGGTACATTCAAATTTACATCACTTTTATCTAAGGGGAAATATCCTTGGAAAGAAACAATTTTTCCATCTTTTAAGGCGATCCAGAAATCGACATCATGATCATCAAGGAGACCTGCATAGCCTTTACGTAATTCCTGAGGGTCATCACGTAAAGAATAACCAAAAACGGGTGCCTTATTTTGATGAGTTCTAATAATATTTGCAATATCCTCTACCAAACTACGGTCTTCTGGGGATGCCAAGCGAATTTCAACATCTGGAATGCTCAAGGGAAGGGGAGATTCCCGATCAAGTAATGAGAGTAATGCATGTGTTTGTTCAAAGCCAAATCCTAAACGGAACCAAGAATGAAGTAATTCCGGTTGACTGGCTGGAATTAGCGCAATATGACTAAAATACCCCTCATCTACCCATAGTTGAGAAGCCTCTGAATAAAGATCTCTATATAATTCAACGGAGGTATTGCGAGAAATTGCATGCCCCTCCAACTTCATCCAGACATGTCGATCCCGAAGAGGGTTTTCAATCTTTTGTCCAATTAGGTATCCGATTAATTTACCATCTTCAATTGCTGCGACTCCGCTACTGTTTGGTTTTGACCATATCGTTTTAACAGCAGTCGTTGCATAATTTTCATCTTCACATTCAATTGGTAGTACCGAAAGGATTTCTCGATCTAGTTTATGACGTTTGGACAATAGTTGCCCAGCCTCTGAGATTAACTCATCAGTAAATGGTATGAAATACATGAAATGGACACCTCTGTTTTTTATCATCATAAAGCTGCTCTTCATCTATTGCAATTCGTTTCCTTAATCCAACTGGTCAAGAGTACATCTAACCCTCAATTTGAGTGAAACCAAGACTATTACCATACTGCTTTTTACTAATATGTCCCGGCCATTTTACCAAGTTGACTAGATGAAATTCCATTTTGTTAAAGTTGGCGGTTTTTCTTTCTGCTGGTTCATATTGACAGAAAAATCTAAGACTGTTATAAAAATAGTGAATAGCACTCACGAGATGAGAGTGCTAACATTGGAAAAGGAATATATAAGAAGTCCGGAAGGGTGGGTATTTCATGGAAAAAAAGCAGTTTCAAGCAGAATCTACACGTCTGTTGGAAATGATGATCCATTCTATTTACACACAAAAGGAAATCTTTTTGCGCGAGTTGATCTCCAATTCGAGTGACGCGATTGACAAAATTTACTACAAATCGCTCGTCGATGATCAATTGGTGTTCGATAAAGAGAACTATTACATCAAAGTAGCGGTTAACAAAGACACGAGAACGCTGACCCTGACAGATACAGGGATCGGGATGACGCAGGATGAGCTGGAAAACAATCTGGGTGTCATTGCGAAGAGTGGTTCGTTGGCGTTCAAAAAAGAAAACGACGCGAAAGATGGCTACAACATCATCGGTCAATTCGGCGTAGGTTTCTACTCGGCTTTCATGGTTGCCGACAAGGTTACGGTCATCAGTAAAGCACTGGGCAGCGACACTGGGTACAAATGGGAGTCCAGTGGTGCGGATGGCTACACAATCGAGCCTTATCACAAAGATTCCGTCGGGACCGAGATCATTCTCGAAATCAAGGAGAATACAGAAGAAGAGAATTACGACGACTTCTTGGAAGAGTACCGTTTACAAGCGATTATCAAAAAGTACTCTGACTTCATTCGTTACCCGATCAAAATGGACGTTACGCAGCATAAGCCAAAAGAGGGCAGCGAAAACGAGTACGAACAAGTGACGGAAGAACAAATCGTGAACAGCATGGTTCCGATTTGGCGAAAAAATAAAAGCGAGCTGACAACTGAGGATTACGAGCAGTTTTATGCGAGCAAGCATTACGGCTTCGACAAGCCGCTCAAGCACATCCACATCAGTGCAGATGGAGCCGTTGTTTATCAGGCGATTTTGTACATCCCGGAGAGCATGCCATTTGATTACTACTCGAAGGAGTATGAAAAAGGTCTGGAGCTGTATGCGAACGGCGTACTGATCATGAACAAATGTGCGGACCTGCTACCAGACTACTTCAGCTTTGTCAAAGGGATGGTTGACTCCGAGAGCCTGTCGCTCAACATTTCTCGTGAGATGCTGCAGCATGATCGTCAATTGAAGCTGATTGCGAAAAACATCACGAGCAAAATTAAAAGCCAGCTGCAAAGCTTGCTGAAAACAGAGCGGGAAAAATATGAGCTGTTCTACAAGTCGTTTGGCAGACAGCTGAAATACGGCATGTACAGCGACTACGGAATGCATAAAGAAACATTGCAAGACCTGTTGATGTTCTACTCTTCCAAAGAGAAAAAGCTGGTGACGCTAGAAGAGTACGTAGAGAGAATGCCAGAAGATCAAAAGTACATCTACTACGCATCTGGCGAGTCGATCGAGCGAATCGAAAAGCTGCCGCAAACAGAGCTCGTATCCGAGAAAGGTTACGAAATCCTGTACTTCACAGATGACGTCGATGAGTTCGCGATCAAGATGATGATGAACTACAAGGAAAAGGAATTCAAATCCGTGTCGAGCGGCGATTTGGGAATCGAACCGGGCGAAGAGGAAAAAGCAGCCGAAGCCGAAAACGAGAACAACAAAGAGCTGTTCGACTATATGGCATCGCTGCTCGAAGGAAAAGTCAAAGCGGTGAAAGCTTCCAAACGCTTGAAGTCACACCCTGTCTGCCTGTCGACTGAGGGTGAAGTGACGATCGAAATGGAAAAAATCTTGAATGCGATGCCGAACAATTCGAATGTGAAGGCAGACAAGGTACTGGAGATCAATGTGAACCATGCGGTGTTCCAGTCGTTGAAGGGTGCATTTGACACAGACAAGGAAAAGGTTAATCTGTATACGGCTCTCCTGTACAATCAGGCTCTTTTGATCGAAGGCTTGCCGATTCAAGACCCGGTAGAGTTTACGAACGACATTTGCAAAGTCATGGTGTAATTCAAAAAAAGAGGATGCGGCTTGCGCATCCTCTTTTTTATGTGAAAATAACGTCTCGACTAGTTTCTTGACTTCGACACATACGTAAAGATCGGATCCTTTAGCTCGAACTCATATGTCGCTCCATTCACTATTCCTACTACCTTCTCACTGTCATATAAATCGAGCAAGAAGCCTGCCATTTCAGCAGCTGTATGGAACTTGGGAACTGCACCAGCATATTCAAATTGATCAATATCAAAGGAACGCTTCGCAAATTCGGTCTCAGTCGCAGCAGGTGCCAAGACTTTTGCTTGCATGGCTGCTCCATGCTCCCTCAATTCTTGTGCGAGACCTTCCGTAAAGGCACTTACATAGAACTTCGTTGCGCAATAGGTGACGGCGTCAGCAATAATTTTGTAGCCTCCGCCTGAAGAAATATTGATGATTTGCGTTCCTTCAACATGTGCATAGTCACGAACATAAAGAGAAGATAGAATCGTGAGTGCTTCGATATTCAAGTGAAGCATAGACTCAATTTTATTCAAGTTTTGTTCCCCAACAGAAGCAAAGTTTCCGAACCCCGCATTGTTGATCCAGGTCTCAATCTCATAATCCTTTAGACTGTCGTAAAAATCATGAACATTTGCACTCACACTCAAATCAACGGTTCGAATGACGACATCCAATTTTGCGTTGATATCAGCCACTTTTGATTGTAACTTTTCTAATTCCTCCGTTCGACGAGCTGCTAAAATTAAGTTTTTTCCACGAGCAGCAAATGCCAGAGCGGTTTCAAAGCCAATTCCTGAACTTGCTCCCGTAATAACCGTATATTTCATGAAAATCCCTCCTGAATTTTATTCACTAGCTTTCATTGAGAAGTAACGATGAGCTGATTATACTGATTAGAGTAAACTCTAAGTCAAGGGTATTAGATTAATGCGGAGGTTTCCTATGTACACAATTGGTGAAGTGGCACAGCTATTAGGGATAAGCACACATACGTTGCGTTATTATGAAAAGGAAAAAATAATTATTCCTGATCGCGATGAAAACGGTGACAGGCGATATAACGATTCACATATTCGATGGCTGCAATTCGTTATCAAGTTAAAAGAAACGCAAATGCCGATCTCAAAAATAAAGCAGTACGCTTCCCTGTTTGTAGAAGGAGAACATACGACCTTAGCTCGATTGGGTCTTTTAGAAGAACATAAACGCTATATTGAGCAACAAATAAAAACGTTAATCGCTGTGGATGATATGCTAGAACGTAAGATTGTTGCTTACAAAGATTTCATCAGTAAACGAGCAGCCAAAACACCAGCAGACTAAAAACTTGCTGCTGCAGACATTGATTTTCCATTCCCAAGGGACTTATGATGATAGACAGGGATATACACAAAAGAGGAGAGTAGAACCTATGTGGAATCCGTTGGAAGTAAAAGATCTTATAACTAGTGCAGACGAACTAAAAAGCCTGGTAGGTGAACCGCACGAGGCGGTTGTGAAAAAAAGCATCGCACAGGTTGAGTCGCATGTGATCCATTATGTGTCTATGTCGCCGTTGTTTTTCTTGTCCACAGCAGATGCTTCAGGCAGATGTGACGTTTCCCCACGAGGCGACGAGCCGGGTTTCGTTAAAGTGCTGGATGATCACCATATTATCTTTCCCGAGCGAATGGGGAACAGACGGGTCGACTCTTTGCTAAATATTATTGCCAATCCGCAGGTGGGAATGATTTTCCTGATTCCAGGTCTGGAAGAAGTGTTGCGTATTAACGGATCAGCCCACATTACAAAAGATGCAGAGCTACTCGCCGCGCAAGAATGGAAGGGTAAAACAAGCGGCATCGGCGTGATCGTGAAGGTAGAGGAGTGCTTCCTCCATTGCCCGCGCGCATTTAAACAAGCAAGCTTGTGGAAAACGGATTCATGGCCAGAAAAAGAGGCAATGCCTTCGATGTTGGAAATGTTTCGCGCTCATTTGAAAATAAATGGTGTTACGTTGAATGAAAAAGAATAAGAAAGAAAAAACCTTGAATGAGCTTCAAGGTTTTTTTTCGTCCAAACGAGCTTGGCAGGAAGCTGATCCGAGCCACGTATGAGGATTGCCGTTCCAGCACCAACCTAGCTTCGGTTTATTTTCACTGATCCACATGGCCGTTACGCGTCGGTCGCCACAACGCGATCCGAGCAGAGAAAAGCCGTTGTTTTTCTTTACCAGATCCGGGAAGTGAGTGATCAGGGCAATCCCTTCCTCCAGCGTGAGCGGAGAACGCTGTTGCTCCAAGAGGATGGGCATCGCGTCATTCGGAGTGACGTTCAACGTCTCTTTTCCTGTATCAATTCCGGTCATTAGGTAAGCCATTCCTGTAGGAATCTCGATGCCCTCGATGGGTGTAAAGCGCCGAATTTCTTCTGCATCCATGACACTGAAGCCAGTTTTCTTTTGCCGCTCGATGGCTTGCATCGCTTTTTCTCCGTCGAACCAATCGCCTTTCACAACGAGAACAAAGGGGACGAGGCCGTCTTTCTGATCGTCTTCTGGAATGGGTAGAGCTTCTGCCAGTGATTGCAGCGGGGTCAGATTTTTCCTAAACACATCTGCTGTCATGCCCGCCATTTCAGGATAGCCCTTTTGAATGAGCGTTGTTAGTTGCCGTTCGAATTCAGCTTTGTGCATGGGGTAATGCGCCTCCTTCCACTTGTCACATTCATCTTACAACATTCGAGCTAATTCTAAGGTCTAACCAAAGAAAAAGGAATAAAGCGGGTTAAGATTGAAATAACTTTACAACTAAGCTTTAATCTTCATCGAAGAAAGTCGGGTAGGAGGCTGGTGGCTGCCATGCGCCCCATTGATATTGCACGTAAGCTGAAGCTGAGCACGAGCGCCTTGCGCAATTACGAAGCACATGGGCTGGTTCCGCCTGTGGAACGGTCAGCGAGTGGCTACCGGAAGTATACGGAGGAACATGTCGCTTATTTTACCTGTATTCAAGCCATGTCTCCCGGATTTGGGATGGAAGTGACGGCGCAGGTGATGCGACTGATCCAGGATAGACATTTGCAGGCTGCTCTGTGGCGTGTGAATGAGGCTCAGGCCAATCTACAGAGGGACAAGCAGTTAGCCGAACGAAACTTGGCAATGCTCGAAAACGGTGGAACAGGAAAGTACGAGGAAGCTGGAAACAGCGAATGGATGACGATTGGGGAGGTAGCAGCCATGACTTCACTGCCCAGCTCAACCATTCGTCACTGGGAAAAGGTTGGGCTCATTGCGACTTCCCGTGATGAGAAAAATGGCTACCGACTCTTCAATCGCTCGCAAATCCGCAAAATCATGCTGCTTCGTACGCTGCGACCTGCTGTCTATTCCTTATCGGTTGTGGAGCTAAAGGAAGCCATCGCGAACATGAATGAAGAGGATGTGAGAGAGGCGCGAAACATTGCTTTGGAAACGTTGCGTTATCTAGATCAGATGAATCGCGTACAAATGCGTGGGGTTTTCTATTTCTATCAATTATGCAAAGTGGTTCAGTTGGTCGAAGAATAAGGTAGCCAAAAGAGAAAACCCCCTCCTGCACATTCGCAAAAGAGGGGATGTCGTCGTTATTCCACAAACAGTGATACCCGCTCAAATCCCGCATCTGAAATGCGAATCAAGCCCGTATCCGATATGTGCAAGGTCGGTATGACGACCAGAGCAAGCAAAGACAATGTCATAAAGGCGTAGTTCATCGTGCAGCCAGCCTTCACCAACGCTTGGCTAATCTCCATGGATTGCTTCACAACTGTTTCATAAGGCTCAGTCGACATCAGTCCGGCTAAACGCAGCGGAAGCTCCACGATTTCGCCGTCTCCAGTCACGACAGCGATACCGCCTTGCATGCCGATCACAGCATTTGCTGCTTGTGCCATCCGCTCATCGTCGTTTCCGATGACAAGCACGTTATGGCAGTCATGGGCGACAGTCATGGCAATCGCTGCTGGCTGGTTAAATCCGACATTGCCGACAATCCCAATGGCAGAGCCGCCAGTTTTCCCATGACGCTCGAAAATAGCCATTTTGCACAAGGAGCTCTCTGGCGTAATCTGAAGCTCACCATTTGCGACAGCTATATCCACAAATACTTCATCCGTCTCTACATGATTTTCGCGGACACCTGCGACGCGCGTCTTGATCGACCCAGATGGAACAGGGGTCTTGATGATGAAGTCAGATGGCGTGAGATCAGCCTTGATTTTCACTGAGTTGACAGCAAACGCAGGGTAAGGGAACGGAGGTAGTTCGATCGTCATTTCACCATTCTCTGCTACTACTTCACCGCGCGCGATCGTCATCACGACATTCACATCAGCCAGATTTCCGTCGAGCAAAATGATATCGGCGATCATACCCGGTGCGATCGAGCCTACATCTCTTGCGACACCGAATCGTTCTGCTGTATTGATAGTCGCCATCTGGAAGGCAGTAACGGGCTTCACTCCTTGCGAGATCGCGTGTCGGACGATGAAGTTCATATGTCCTTCTTCTTTCAACGAATCGCAGATGCGGTCATCGGACACGAGCATCATCCGGCGGGAGTCAATTCCCTGTTCGGTGTGTGCTTTGATCGTTGCTGCAACATCGTGCCAGGCAGAGCCGCGGCGCATTTTGGCATACATGCCGAGCCGTACGCGCTGTGCGACATCTTCGCTGGTCACACACTCATGGCAACCGGATACACCCGCAGCGGCATAAGCAGCCAGACGCGGATCGCTTGAAGGCCATGTATAGTGACCATCCACTACTTTTCCTGCCCGCAGTGTCGCTTGAATCTCTCCAATCATTTTCGGGTCACCGTACACGACGCCAGGGAAGTTCATGACTTCTCCGAGTGCGATCATATCCGGTCCCCAGCTCAATGCTTCTGCGACCTCCGCTGGTCCGAATTCTGCCCCAGCCGTTTCAAAGGATGCATCCGTCGAAGGGACGCAGGAAGCGACCTGCATGTAAGCAGCCATCGGTGTTTGTCTCGCCTCATCCAGCATGATTCGCAAACCAGGTAGACCGAGAACATTCGAGATCTCATGGGCGTCGAAAAAGCCGCCTGTCGTTCCGAGCGGCAGTACCGCATTGGCGAACTGCGTCACGGACAGCATGCTGCTCTCGATATGACAGTGCCCGTCCAACAGTCCAGGTGCCATATACTTTCCTTTTGCATCGATCATCTTGGTGGATTCATCTGTCATCCCTTCCACATAAGGACCGACATAAGCGATACGGGTACCAACGACAGCGACGGACATATTCGGCAAGATTTCACCGGAGAGAACATTGACGAGCGTGCCATTATGAATGAAGAGGGTCGCTTTTTTCTCTCCTCTGGAAAAGGCAACGAGATCAGGAATACAATCTGCGAGTGGAGGTCTTGCATAGGACGAATGCTGCTGTGTCATGTTTACTATCACCTCATGCTGGATTTGGTATTTTACATATAGTACACATCGAAGCGGAAGGAAGCTAGTTTTCTTTTAGAAAAAATTTTGAAAAAGGGGTGCAGTGGATGACGAGAGTAAAGGTCAAATACATAAAAATATCGTCCTATCTAAAGCTGTGCGTGGGAGCTGGGGTTTCGATCGGGGTTTTGGATGGGGCCTTCCGTTTTCTACTTTTACTCGTAATGGGGCAATTGAGCGCATCGGAAGCTTTGCTCTTCCGTATGCAGGTAAAGGGGTGGGTAGCGGGAATCTTGCATTTGCTTTCTGTACCGTTGCTGTATGGGATGGGCGCAGTTCTGTTTGGCTTCGTTTCCTATTTTCCGTTTATGTACTATCTCAAATGCAAGAAAGGGCTTGTGATCGAAGGGGTATTTGAAGGGGAACAACTCGAGGACATACCAAAATAAAACACCTCCTATTTTCACCGATGTTGAAAGTGAAAACAGGAGGCGCTGCTTAGTGTTCTGCTACCTCTATTTCATTTGTCTTCGTTTTCCGCAGTTTGTAAATCACGACGAGCAGAATAAACCATACAGGTGTGATGAACAAGGCGACTCGTGTATCTTCCGCGAGTGCCAGTACGACTAGAATGAAGGCAAGGAATGCCAGGATCAGGTAGTTGGCAAAAGGATAGAGCGGCATTTTAAATGTATTCGCTTTTGCTAAATCTGGTCTCGTTTTGCGATATTTCAAATGACAGATGACGGTAATTCCCCAAATAAAGATAAAGCAAACGGTTGACACGCTTGTGATCAGCGTAAATACGCCTTCTGGCATGACGTAATTCAATACAACGGCGATAAGGATAACAACTGTTGAAAAGAGTAGTGCATTTGCCGGGACTTTGTTGGCAGTCAGTTTGGTAAGAGGCACAGGTGCGTTCTTTTCTTTGGCAAGGGAGTAAACCATCCGGCTTGTACTAAAAATGGCGCTATTACAAGCGGAAGCAGCGGATGTCAGTACAACGAAGTTGACGATACCGGCAGCGGCTGCAATACCAATCGCTGCGAAGACCTGCACGAATGGACTCTCCAACGGGTTGATCGCGTTCCAAGGATAGATGCTCATGATGACGATGAGAGCGCCAACGTAGAAAATCAAAATCCGAATCGGGATTTGGTTAATTGCTTTTGGAATGACTCGTTTTGGGTCTTCTGTTTCACCAGCTGTTAGACCGACAAGCTCGATCCCAACAAATGCGAACACGACCATCTGGAAGGAGAGAAGGAACCCATTGAAGCCGTTCGGGAACATACCGCCATGACTCCAGAGATTCGTGAAGCTAGACGCACCTGCGTTCGTAGAAAACCCCTTGATGATCATGAAGACGCCGACAAAAATCAGGGCGAGAATCGCGATGACCTTTACGAGCGCGAACCAAAATTCCATTTCTCCAAAAAGCTTCACCGTAGCTAGGTTCATGATTAACAAAATCACGAGGGCAATTAAGCCTGGCATCCACTGCGGTATTTCCGGAAACCAGAATTGCGTATAAAGACCAACAGCTGTCAGGTCGGCCATGGCGATGGAAATCCAGCAAAACCAGTAAGTCCAGCCCGTGACAAATGCGGCCATGTTCCCCAAATAGTCTTTGACGAAATCCACAAAAGAATGGTAATTCAAATTGCTCAAGAGGAGCTCCCCGAGTGAGCGCATGATTAAAAAGCAGATGATGCCCGTAATCAAGTAAGCAAATAAGATGGATGGGCCGGCCAAATGAATCGATTTTCCTGCGCCCAAAAATAATCCTGTTCCGATTGCACCGCCGATCGCGATGAGTTGTACGTGTCTGTTTTTTAGACCTCTCGCCAAGTTTTGATCCTGCATACGATCCACCTCTTTCTTATTTTTAGTTAGTTTTCAATTTTTAGATTTTTATCAAACAGATAATGTTCATATTAACATAACTATTGTTGTTTCACATATGTTTATTTATTTTTATAGAAAAAAAGCTTTTCATTATGAACGAAATAGGAATGTTTTGGAAGTGTTGTATCTTTTAAACAGAGGCTGCACTTTTTTTGTATTTCAGAAAAAAGAATATATTGACATGATAATGGAAATCATTTAATTTTGCATTAGGGCAACTTTTTTATACGAATGCATATTAGTTTGTTTGGGTGAATATTATTGGTACAAGACTACATTGTTGTGTGTAGGCATATGTGCATAGAGGAATTACCCGTTTCACCATCGGTTTTTGGACGGGAACATATAACGGGCTATTATTGGAGGGAAGAATTATGGAATTTGCTATCACGGTAAGGGACCTGCATGTCTCTTATTTTGGGAATGAAGTTGTTCGGGATGTTTCGTTTGAAGTTGAAGTAGGGAGCATGGTTGGAATCATCGGTCCAAACGGGGCAGGGAAGTCAACCCTGATCAAAGCGCTCTTGGACCTCATTCCGAGAGATAAGGGGAATGTGCGGATTTTTGGGAAAGAGACAAATGAATTCCGGAAGAAAATTGCCTATGTACCACAGCGGAGCATGATTGATTGGACGTTTCCGATCACGGTCATGGATACAGTGCTGATCGGGACATACCCAAGTGTCGGACTGTTCAAATTTCCGAAAAAAAAGGAAAAAGTGTGGGCGTTGGAATGCTTGAGAAGAGTAGGGTTGGAGGATTTCCGCGACAGGCAAATCGGGGAGCTCTCCGGCGGGCAGCAACAGCGTGTCTTCCTTGCAAGGGCACTTGCGCAAAAACCGGAGCTACTGCTTCTGGACGAGCCGTTTGTGGGGATTGATGTGGCGAGCGAGGACACCATCATTCGCATTTTGAAAGAGCTGCAGTTTCAGGACAAAACGATTGTCGTCGTCCATCATGACTTGTCCAAAGCATATGCATATTTTGATCAGCTTCTTCTAATGAATAAAGAATTGATCAAGTTCGGTACGGTCGATGAAGTGCTGAATCGAGAAGTCATGTCGAGAGCATATTCCTATCAACTACCATTTCTCGAAAAGACCGAGGTGCTTGCATAATGGATTTCTTGATGGCAATTGGACAGTATGAGTTTTTGCAAAAAGCATTGTTTACGTCCGTAGTGGTTGGGTTAATCTGCGGCGTCATTGGCAGCTTTATCATCTTGCGGGGGATGTCCTTGATGGGGGATGCCATCTCACACGCTGTTTTACCTGGGGTGGCCCTCTCCTATGCTTTTGGAATCAATTTCTTCGTGGGCGCTGTTTTAACGGGTGTACTCACCGCGGTTGGAATTGGCTACGTGAGCCAAAATAGCCGCATCAAGAACGACACAGCGATTGGGATTTTGTTCACGTCTGCCTTTGCGCTTGGGATCATCATGGTTACGATGCTGAAAAGCAGTACCGATCTGTATCACATTTTGTTCGGGAATGTATTGGCTGTGCGTTCGTCAGACATGTGGGTGACGGTTGGCATCGGGATCGTCGTCATCGTGACCGTTTACGCTTTTTTCAAAGAACTGTTACTGACTTCGTTTGATCCGACCATTGCTGCTGCCTACGGCTTGCGTAACAACCTCATTCATTACTTGCTGATGACCTTGTTGACGATGGTAACAGTCGCTTCCTTGCAAACCGTAGGAATCGTGTTAGTCGTGGCCATGCTGATTACACCGGCTGCTACTGCTTATCTTTTGACGGACCGTTTGTCGATCATGATCTTTTTGGCTGGCGGTTTTGGGATGCTGTCTTCGGTTATCGGCCTTTATTTTAGCTTTACCTATAATTTGGCCTCTGGTGCCACGATTGTCGTGGTTGCAACTGTGTTATTCTTCCTGGCCTTTCTCTTCTCCCGAAAACACGGGGTGGTATGGAAATCAATCCGAGCCCGACAAAAACGAGTCGAGCTCTCAAAGTAAAGGAGAATATCGTAATGAAGAAATGGAATCTGTTTTTCGTTTTTCTAGTATCAACCGTATTAATGGCAGCGTGTGGTGCTCCGCAAAGTGCGAACGAGCCCACGAAATCAGATAGTGACAAGCTACAGGTCGTGACCACGTATTCCATCCTGTATGACATCGTGAAAAACGTTGGGGGAGATCGGGTAGAGATCCATAGTCTCGCTCCGATTGGTTCCAATCCACATGAATATGATCCACTGCCTGCTGACGTGCAAAAAACGACGGATGCAGACGCGGTTTTCTACAACGGCTTGAATCTGGAGGCGGGCAACTCTTGGTTCAATAATCTCATGAACACAGCAGGCAAATCAGGTCCGGATGCACCCGTGTTCCGACTTAGTGAGGGCGTAGCGGCTAAGCACTTGACAACCAAAGGCAAAGAGAGCGAAGAAGACCCGCACGCTTGGCTGGATGTACGCAATGGCATCAAGTATGCGGAGAATGCAAAAAATGCCTTGATCAAGGTGGACCCAGCGCACAAGGAAACGTATGAGCAAAACGCTAAGAAGTACATCGAACAGCTGACTGCTTTGCACGAGGACGCGGTTAAGCAATACAGCCAGATTCCGAAAGAACAGCGTATGCTTGTGACGAGCGAGGGAGCGTTCAAATATTTCAGCGAAGCTTACGATTTTGAAGCGGCATACATTTGGGAAATCAACTCGGAGAACCAAGGAACACCAGAGCAGGTCACACAGGTGGTCGACACGATCCGTGCGAAAAAAATCCCGGCCCTGTTCGTAGAGACGAGTATCGATCCGCGCAGCATGGAGATGGTATCAAATGAAACTGGTGTACCGATTGTCGGCACAGTATTTACGGACTCTCTCGGAAAGCCGGGAGAAGATGGCGATACGTACATCAAAATGATGGAATGGAATATCAAGACGATTTACGAAGGATTGACCAAGAAGTAAGATTCGTAAAAGCAAAGCACAGCTCTCTTAATCAGGGGCTGTGCTTTTAAATTCTTCCACTGCTTAACATATTTCATAAGATTGAGGTATAATAGGCTAGTGTGTAAAAGGAATCCGGAGTAATCATATTTAATCTGCCATATTGAAAGAGAGTGGGATTATGGGTCGTAAGTGGAACAATATTAAAGAGAAGAAAGCTTCTAAAGACGCGAGCACCAGTCGTATTTACGCGAGGTTCGGAAAGGAAATTTACGTAGCGGCAAAGCAAGGCGAGCCGGACCCAGAGTCCAACCGTGCTCTGAAGGTCGTCCTGGAGCGTGCCAAAACATACAGCGTACCGAAAGCGATTATCGACCGCGCGATTGATAAAGCAAAGGGCGGCTCTGATGAAACGTTTAGCGATCTGCGCTATGAAGGCTTCGGACCAAACGGTTCCATGATCATCGTGGATGCACTGACCAACAACGTAAACCGCACAGCTCCTGAAGTACGTGCCGCTTTCAACAAAAACGGCGGAAACATGGGCGTATCCGGTTCGGTTGCTTATATGTTTGACCCAACAGCGGTATTTGGCTTGGAAGGTAAAACCTCTGATGAAGTGCTGGAAATCTTAATGGAAGCGGATGTAGACGTGCGCGACATTTTGGATGAAGACGGTGCTGTCATTGTTTACGCAGATGCAGAACAGTTCCATGCTGTTCAAGAAGCACTCAAAAATGGTGGCGTTAATGAGTTTACCGTAGCTGAACTGACCATGCTGCCACAAAACGAAGTAACGCTGACAGAAGATGTACAAGCTCAATTCGAAAAGCTGATCGATGCTTTGGAAGACCTGGACGATGTGCAGCAGGTGTACCATAACGTTGATTTAGGTGAATAATGTTTTCAATGGAGAAGACCTTTGTTTTAGGACAAGGGTCTTTTTCTATGTGGCTGTAGAGGAGAGAAGAATATTTCCAGTCTAGGCTCCAGGCTCCGTCCTGCTGGGGGCTAAGACTGTCCGCTCCGAAGGGATTCGCGGGGAAACGCAAAAGTGGTAGCCGCTTCGTCGCGCGGGCACGCCTAAGTTTCTTTTTCCCGCTAATCCCTTCTCCGCTCCGTAGGACTCCACAAGTCGCTACGTCTGGAAATATTCTTCTCTGTCGTTGCAGAATGCATTCTTCCATCTTTTCAGGCTTTTAAAACCCGTCTAACACGGAAAGCTCGTAGAGGAAACAGGAGAAATAAGCGAAGATCTTTGGTACACCGACCGAGACTCCATGCAAAAAGAGAAACACGCCCTTTAGCGTCCACCTCTGAAAAGGCATCCTGAAAGGACCACTTTGGACGCGGTTTCGCTTTTTGCATGGAGTCGGGCTGTCAATCCTCCAGCGGGTGGGACAAGAAGCTGAGCGTTTTCTCCTGTTTCCTCCCGGCACTACAGTAACAACTAAAGATTCCTATGTATGTGGCTGCGGTGAAGAGAAGAATATTTCCAGTCTAGGCTCCAGGCTCCGTCCTGCTGGGAGCTAAGACTGCCCACTCTGAAGGGATTCGCGGGGAAACACAAAAGTGGTAGCCGCTTCGTAGCACGGGCACGCCTAAGTTTCTTTTGCCCGCAAATCCTTCTCCGCTTGGTAGGACTCCACAAGTCGCAGATATCAACTTAGATGAAAAATACTCGGATTTACTTTGGTCTGCTGCTGACGAGTGGAACGCAATCAGCAATATAAACCTTTCTCCAGCAGACACTAATGAAACTGGTTATATTTCTGTTGAACACCCAGATTCAAGAACCGAAAAGGAACTTTATAGGCTTGGGACATATGGACTTGGAATACCCTATGATGATAGAGGCAGGATGAACCGGTCTCCATATGCGTCAGCCAATATAATAATTGTAAAGTCAATGTGTGACGATCTAGACACGGATGATACGATAAAAACGATGACTCATGAATTCGGTCATACATTTGGTCTTGCCCATCCTGAAGATACAAGTGTAGATTCCATAATGGATAACAAAGATGTATTTGACTGGGATATCCATGGTCCTACAAAGTATGACAAAAAAGAACTTAGAGGTCTCTACGATAACAACTAATTAATAGAAAGGAGTGTGTGAACATTGAAAAAATTGATTGCGATTGTGTCTGTGACAGCTGTAATTGCTGGTGTTGGTTCTGCACTGATGTATAAAGAATTCAATCATTCAAACTCTCATAGCGTTGCTCTATCTAGAACATTTAGCTCTACAGAAGAAATAGTCAAAAAAGCTAATGTAATCATAAAAGGAAAAGTACCATCTGAGTTTAGGCAAGAAAAAGTGGGGACTGTTGTTTATAATGTGTACGAAGTACAAGTAGATAAATTATATAGCAACCTTTCTGACGCCAAGATAACTGAAGGTGAAAGCATCGAACTTTATCGCCTTATAGGTCTAGATTTAGGTGACAATAAAGAGCTTGCTAACGTAGTTGACGCGGACTATCACGAGTTAGAGAAAGGTGAATATCTGTTATTTCTGAGCGGAGAATATGATGAAGAATTGAAGAAATATACTTATATTCCAAACACACCTAATCAATTATTTAAAATGACCAGTTCCAAAGGCTTACGATCAAATCAGTCAGACACTGAATTTGAAAATATAACTAAGGCGGATGAGCTTCCTTCCATCAATGAGGCAGATTTGTTAGAAGTAATAGAATCAATGAAGTAATTTTATCTTAGGCGCTTCCGATGAAGTGCCTTTTCTACTCTCAATCCCAGCACTACAGTAACAACTAAAGATTCCTATGTATGTGGCTGCGGTGAAGAGAAGAATATTTCCAGTCTAGGCTCCAGGCTCCGTCCTGATTGGGGCTAAGACTGTCCGCTCCGAAGGGATTCGCGGGGAAACGCAAAAGTGGTAGCCGCTTCGTCGCATGGGCAAGTTGCGCTTCTTTTTCCCGCTAATCCCTTCTCACTTGGTAGGACTCCAAAAGTCGCTACGTCTGGAAATATTCTTCTCTGTCGTAACAGATCACATTCTTCCATCTATTAAGGCTTTTAAAACTCGTTTAACACGGAAAACTCGTAGAGGGAACAGGAGAAATAAGCGAAGATCTTTGGTACACCGACCGAGGCGCAATGAAAAAAAGAGAAACAAGCTTTTAGCGTCCACCTCTGAGACACCTCTTGAATGGACGACTTTGGACGCGGGTTTCGCTTTTTTTCATGGAGCCGGGCAGCTTACGCTACCCTGGGGGTGGGACAAGAATCTGAGCGTTTTCTCCTGTTTCCTCCCCACCACGACCGCCCGACAAACGGGTTTTAAAAGAAATAAAACCGCCCCCATAAAGGAGACGGCATATATCGAGCTCGTTAGTTTTGAGGTGTTACCGATCATCACGTGCGACGCATCTACCTCCAGTATGAAGTTAGAAGCTTAAAGCAGTGTGCGGTTTTCCTTACTCACTAGGTGATCGTGTAAATCATCCATGGCACATCGCCTCCGTAAAGGACTACAGCCTGATTGAGAACACACCACCGAGCTCGATGAGTATAGTATGAGCAAAGCTCATCTTTTTATTCACTCATTTTTAGCATCTGTTTTCGAATTGCATTTAAAAACGATTGGTTGCTGTAGGCAGTGCCACCAGCCAATCCTGGTTCAACTGCATTCATATACATTTGATCCGCTTTGACTGCGCTTAGATTTTTCCATGCAGGCTGCTCTTGCAACTGCTTAAAAGCGGGCTGGTCTTCTTTGTTGACCATCACAAACAAGAAGTTGGGATCTTCTTTTGCCAAAGCATCTATTGAGAGCGCGGTACGCTCCTGCACATTCGCGACGACATCTGGGACAGGCAGAGCCAAGTCCGTATATAACAGGTAATTGTACCGTTCATCCTTCGGATAGACGTAGAAGGAGCCTTCTTGGAACCACAGCGTCAGCACTTTCTTTTCTGGAAGGGCGGCGAGCTTGTCGCGGAGTTCCTGTGCGTTTAGCTTCACTTTACCTACAAAAGTATCCAAATTGGCATCTTTTCCACGAACATCAGCGAGCAGACGCAAGTTTTCTTGCCAATGAGCTCCGTTCGTAGAGACGGGAATGACGGATGCAGCAGTTTGCAATTTGGCTAAGTCTTCCTTGGAGGTCTTGTCGGTTGTCACGATGACGTCAGGTTCGAGGGCAACCAGCTCACCTAGATGATCTGCAATATTATAAGGGAGATGCTTGGCATTTCTGATCATGGCTTGATATTCCGCAGGGAACTTTCCGTTTTTATCCATGGTTGCTGCGACGGGCGGAATTCCCAGCAAGAAAGAATCTTCATACGAAGCAGGGAAGCCTACGAAAACAATATCTTTGGTTCTGGCCGGAATTGTATAAGTGTTGCCCAAGTAATTGATCGATCGGGTCGGTTTCGATGCCGCTGAATCGCCCGTTTGTCCACCATTGCCGCAGGCTGACAGGACGAGGAGCAAAGCGGCAATCGGGATAGCTAGTAGCCGTTTATACATACAGGTCACTCCGTTCTTACTTCTTGTGTTATCAGGAAAGTAGCAGGACTCATGTAAATTATAGGCTACCCGATCCATCCGTCGCTGTTGCATTCCTGAACATTTTCAAACATTATGCTGTAACCTTTTTCCTGATCAAGACACTAATGGGTATACGAGAAAATTTTCGCTACAGGAAAGTAGTCGATCAGCCGACAGCAAGAGAATGGAGGAGCTTCTTTGTATGAAGAAATGAAACATCAGGTCATGGCCATCTATGAGCGGCATTATCATGATGTGTATCAATTTTTGCTGTACTTTGCCGGCAGTCAGAATGATGCAGAAGATTTGACGCAGGAGGTTTTTTTGCGAGTGATTCGTTCGCTCGATCGATTTGAAGAGCGATCTGATGTGAAGACATGGCTGTTTGCGATCGCGAAGCATACAGCGATGAATTACTATCGAAAACGCAAGTGGCAAAAGCTGTTGTCAGGCAACTGGCTGTCTGTCGTGATGCCAGCCTCGGAAGGGAATCCTGCTCAGGAAGCGGAAAGCCGGGAGGACGAGCAGGAATTGATCGCTGCGATCAAGGGACTGCCACCGCATTACCGCATGGTTGTCATTCTGCGTGGCATTAAAGAATACAGCGTCAAAGAGACAGCTGAAATACTGGGTTGTTCTGAATCAAATGTGAAAACGACGATGCATCGGGCACTGAAGCTGTTGCATGGCAAACTGTCGCATACGAAGAAGGGGGAGTTGTACAGTGGATTGGCAAAATGAAAGAGATATGCTCGAACGGTTAGCGACTCTGCGAAAAAGTACACCCCCACGTAAGGAGTTTGTAGAGAGTTTACGTACTGTGCTGGAACAAGAAACCATTCGGGTCGGCAAGAGGAGACGGCTGTTCATGAATCCGTTGAAAGCGGGGATGACAGCAGTCGTGATCGCTTCTGGCTTTGGGCTGTATATCATGGCTGGGATGGGGCAAAACGAATTCGTGGACCCTCAGGTGACGGCAACAAGTAGTCCGCAGCTACCCGCCCATCCTGTATACGAGCAGGCGAAGAAGCTGCTGCAAGAATTGGCAGGTCGAGATGCGAGTCAATATGCGGTAAACGGCATGCTGTCCAATACAGAAATAGGTCATGTCGTGATGAACAAGACGGTTAACAACATTCCGGTTCTGGAAGACCAATACATATTTACGATAGACAAGGCGGGCAGGCATCATATAAAAGAGATACAGACAAACGATACGACACGCATGGTCTTTCCTGATCCCCAAAAGGCAATGCCAGTGAAACAGGCTGAGCAAATTTTTGGACAAAGTGCCCGGCTCCTCTATTCAGAGGGGGAAGGGCGGTTGCAATACGAGTTTCCATTTTCAGGTGATATCGATGCGATCACAGGAGAAATTTACCCCACGGAACGCTATCATCCCGATTACAGTCTCGCAGAAATGCCGCCAATTCCGGTGAATCCGGGAGGCATTAAACTGGTAGCTCCGGACATGGAAGAGGCAGATAGACTTTTTCGGGAGTGGGGATTCGAGCCTCCGTTTTCCTTCGTGGTTCATCAAGGCTCGGGCGTGCATACGTACAAAGTAGAGACGCGAACCAAACAGAAAATGGAACTGACCGTGGTGACTGAAACAGGGAATATTCTCGACTATCGGTATGGAAACATCCATGAGAAAGAGGAGAAGCTCCCTCATCCGAAGCTGGAAAACGTTCAAGAAGCAGCTAAGCAGTTTCAGAAATACCTTCCGTTAGACACCAAAGAACTGCTCCTTGGTTCTGCCACAAGAAAAGGCAACATCGAAACCTATCAATTCTTCCAGTCCCATCAGGGAGTACAGATTATGGGGGGGTATACGGTTCATTTTGATGTGGACAGGAAACAGGTGATCGGAATTATTCCCCCGTATGCCGAGGAGTCTAAACCGCTTCCTGACAAAAACAACGCAATGTCACGGGAAGACGCGACTAGCGTATACGTTACCCATCGTCCGCTGCGGTTGGTTTACAAGCTGATAGAGAATCCAGCTACAGGGAAAATAGAGCCGCGTCTCGTCTATCATAGTTATTATCACGATACCCCGCTTTATATGGTGGATGCACTGACAGGGGAGTGGGTGCGTAGATAATAACATCGTAACAACAGAAAAACCAGGGAGAGGATTCCCTGGTTTTTCGCTATGTCTCTTATTTGAAGAGCGGAATGTAAATATCAATTTCATTGTCTTCTTGCTCTGGCTTGTAACGCTCGTCCCAATATTCAAAATCAAATCCGGCATAATCATATCCCGATTCGCAGAGCCAAGATCCGTAAAGAAAATCATATGTTTCGCCCAAGTTTGTCTCAGGTCCCTTGTGTGTTACTTTTGCAAATGTCCCCGCAGGAATCGTGTGACTGACCATCCCTTCAGGAATATCGGCGAGGCTGGAAACTGCGACGCCAATTAGGGTGGTAAAAGGATCAACGGCTGCATCGAAGTCATCTTTGTCAGGATAGATTTGGATTAGGTATTCTCCCTTACCAACCTGATTGTGAATCTCGCTTTTTCTAGCTCGCAAAGCTTCAGTCGTACTAGCGGAGTGTTTCTGTTCCAAGTCTTCTGTCACATTCGCCGTAAAAGTAAAACCGATTACGTGTGTTTCCTCGCGGGAAAGAACAGTTGGCTCCATGGAAAAACGTCCTTTCATTTAAAAAATAGGGATCATAATAAACATAGAGAAAAAAGTTGATAATGACAAGATTTGGATGATAGAATCATATGCATAGATTTATGATGTATTGTTAATCTAGGTATTTGTGATTAAATCGGGAGGCACTATGAAAATCAATAAGGAACTCTTAAAGGGCAGTACCGTGATTTTAATCTTGACGATGCTGGATCGAAAGGAAATGTACGGCTATGAAATCGCGAAAGCCATCGAGAAGGAGTCAAATGGTCTGTTTACGCTAAAAGAAGGGACGTTGTATCCGATCTTGCATGCACTCGAAGCGGAGCTTTATGTGGAAGCGTATTGGGATGAGAAGGATGGGAGGAAGCGTAAATACTATCGGATTACGGCAGAAGGTCGCGGGCAATTGAAGGAAAAAAAGCTCGAGTGGCATACGTTCCGCGATGGGATTGATCGGGTGTTAGGAGAGGGAAGAGCATGAAGCAGATGAATACACATCCACTGATCGCAGATTACCTCGATCAAGTATGTCGACATGTGCGGGCGACGGAAATGCATCGCAGAATTCGGGATGAGCTGGAAAGTCACCTTCTAGATTTGATGGATGAGCAGATGGACGAGGGGATGGGAGAGGAAGAAGCAGTCAGGCAAGCCATATTGCAAATGGGCGATTCAGCTACGGTTGGGAAGCAGTTGCATCGGATTTATAAGCCCAAAGTGGAGTGGAGGCTTCTGGTGTATGTGATGGCTTTTCTGGCTGTTGGGCTTTTCACGATGTATGGAACTCCGGTCAATTACTTTGAGTACAAGCTGGACACGTATTGGCTCTCAGCCCTATTGGGTATCGGGGTGATGCTTGTGGTGGCTTTTACAGACTATCGCAAGCTATTGCGGTATTCGTTGCATGTATACGTGCTGACTGTAGGCGTTTTCCTATTTGTTTTTTGGTATGAATACACAGTTTATGAAAGGGTGATAGTGCATTTCAACCGATTCGGAATTTTTGATTTTGGAACGATTTCCATGTATTTGTTTCTCATAAGCGTCGCAGGAATGCTACTTACTAGGGTCTGGCGTTTCCGGAGCACTGCTTCTAAGCTGATTGTGTTTGTTTTTCTGCCCACTATATTTTTGCTGATGACGCAACAGTATTTGAATCTTAAGCTTTACTTATTTGGTTTTGTTGTACTCTTGATGTACACGAAGACAGTTAAGAAAGAAAAGCTCCCCCTTTACATCACGTCTGTTGGTGCTTATCTGGCTGCCTTGTTATTGGATTACCATACTTTTGATAAGTTGTTGGACTGGATGCAACCGATGAAAGATCCTGAAGGAGGCGGTTATTTTTATCTCCTAGTGATGGAGACAATTCGCTCGGCAGGTTTTTGGGGAAAGGGCTTCGGTGCGCCTTTACAATTTCCTCAGATAGACTCAGATTTCAAGTTCACGTATTTAATCCATAGCTATGGCTGGATTGCTGGACTCTTGATCTTGTTAGCCGTTACCTTGTTTATGATGAGGCTGGTTCGGGTCGTCAAGGAAGTGGACGAGCCTTATGGCAAACATCTCATTGTCAGTATCGTTCCTTTATTCTCTGTGTACTTTTTCTGGCCACTGCTGATGTCAACAGGCATGCTGCCAATCGCACAACTTGAAATTCCTTTTCTCAGCTATAGCAGAATAGGAACTGCTTTGGCTCATTTTGCCGTCCTCGGTCTCGTCCTGAGTGTCCATCGGCATAGAAACTCAATCGGAAAGCCACATACCTACATGGCAAAATAGCAATCCATAAGAAGCCTCGTGCAATCAGAAATGCTAGGATATATACATCAAGGAAAAACAAACCCGAGGAGGAAGTACACATGGCATTGCAATCCAAACAGATTTTCGTCAATTTACCGGTGAAGGACCTAAACAAATCGATCGACTTCTTTACAGCAATCGGCTATGAATTTAACCCGCAATTTACGGATCAAAATGCAGCATGCCTAGTGATCAGCGAAAACATTTTTGCCATGCTGCTCGTCGAAGAGTTTTTCCAAACGTTTACGAAAAAAGAACTGACAGATGCAACGAGAAGCACCGAGGTGATTGTCGCGTTGTCGGCGGACAGCAGAGCGCAAGTCGATGAGATCGTAAATAAAGCATTAAACGCGGGGGCAACTCCATCGAAAGACCCGGTTGACCACGGCTTCATGTACAGCTGGAGCTTTCAAGATTTGGACGGACATCTGTGGGAGTTCTTGTATATGGATCAAGGCGCTGTTCCACAGGAATAAGAGACGTATAAAACGAACTGAGGGCAAAAAGCTTGGGATCGAAGAGGTGATTCCAGCTTTTTGCCCTTTTTGTCAATACTGGCACATCCCAAGTGGATTCCCGTCTGGGTCAAAAAACGTCAGCACCTTCGTAGACCCAAATCCATCAATCGGGGTTACCTTTACTCCACGCTCTGTTAACAGTTGATGTGCCGCCTCAATATCTGCGGGTAGAAAATTATAGTATTTGCCGACACCAAAATGATTTTCCGGAAATGTCATCGGCTGATGGTTCTCTACGCGGACGAGACAGATCACGGTGCTTGATTCATCGGAAATCCGCATCGTGACCGCTTCCTCTTCCACAAACAAAGGTCTGCACCCAAGCTTTTCTTCATACCATTTTGCAGACGCACGCGGGTCCGTCACAGGTATAAAAATCCCTTCTATGCCTTTTAACAGTGATTGAGCCATCATTTCATCTCCCATTTGATCAAAAATCTATCACCTAACATTTTCGCCGACGATGCTAGGAAAAACCTGTAAGCCCCACACTTTCATTTTGACAATCACTCGTGACATTTCGCTAGCTAAGCGTTATCTTGTACGTAAGAACACAGATGGGGTGAACGGATGCGCTTCTACACAACATACATAAAAAAATACGGCGTAGTCGCCGGGATTTCCATGTTTTTCTTAGCTTTGGAGGCGGTATGTGATCTTTTGCAGCCGACGATCCTATCACACATTATCGATACGGGTGTAGCAAACCGGGATATGGACTACGTGCTCAAGACAGGCGGGCTGATGCTGCTCGTAACGGCGTTGGGGGCTGTTGCTGCATCGATCCGAAATGTGTTGGCCACATACGTCTCTCAAAACTTTGGTGCGCAGCTGCGCGCAGATTTATTTTCAAAAGTTCAAACCTTATCCTTTGAAAACTTGAACAAGTTCGACAGAGCCTCGCTCGTGACACGTCTGACCAATGACGTCAATCAAGTACAGATGTTTGTAAACGGAATGATGCGAATATTCGTCAAAGCACCGTTGATGTGCATTGGCGGGTTGTTTATGGCAACCCAATTGAACGTAGATTTGGCTGTGATTCTCGCAATTGTCGTACCCATTGTGGGATTGTTTATTTTCTTGAATATGAAAATTGGTTTTCCTTTTTTTCTGAAGGTGCAACAAGCACTTGACCGGGTGAATGGTGCGATGCGCGAGTATTTATCTGGCGTACGAGTTGTTAAGGCATTCAATCGCTTTGATTTTGAACGTGGCAAGTTTACACGGGCAAACGAAGAGCTGCAATCCAAATCGGTCTCGGCTACGCGGGTGATGTCCATCTTCAGTCCCGCGATCATGCTGACGATGAACCTCGGAATTGTCGCGGTCCTCTGGCTTGGGGGGCTTGGCGTAGAACAAGGAAGCATCGAGGTCGGTCATATCATCGCGTTTACGAACTACATGACGCAAATCCTGTTTTCACTCATGATGATTTCCTTGGTATTTAACATGTTTGTGCGGGCCAAAGCATCGGCAGGACGTATTGGAGAAGTATTTGCTGAGGAAAACCAAATGAGCTGGAAAGAAGAACAACCTCACGAGCTTCCAGGCAAAAAGGGGCGCATTGACTTCGAAGAGGTCAGCTTCTCCTATGATGGAGAAGGCGGTCAGCCAGTACTCAAGCAGATTTCGTTTACTTGTCTGCCTGGGGAGACCGTCGGGATTATCGGGTCGACAGGCGCTGGAAAAAGCAGTTTGGTTGGCTTGATTCCACGGTTTTATGATGTAACGGAAGGCACGATTCGGGTCGATGGCATGGATGTACGAGACATCGAACCCAAGCGATTACGTGAAAAAATGGCGATCGTACCGCAAAAAACGATGCTGTTTACAGGCACGGTGATGGAAAACATTCGTTGGGGCAAGGCAGAGGCGACCCATGAGGAGGTCGAGCAAGCGGCACGTATGGCGCAGGCTCACGAGTTTATCTCCACCACTCCTGAAGGCTATGAGACACGCGTAGGGCAGGGAGGAGTCAACTTCTCTGGTGGACAGAAACAGCGCATTTCCATAGCCAGAGCCTTGGTGAAAAAGCCGGAAATCCTCATTCTCGATGACAGTACCAGCGCGGTAGATGTGGCGACAGAAGCGAAGATTAAGGATGCGCTTCGAGCCTATGCGGCTGGCCTCACTTGCATCTTGATCGCACAGCGGATTACGTCTGTCATGGATGCGGATAAAATCATCGTGCTCGACAATGGAGAAGTCGCTGGCATCGGTACGCATGACGAACTGATGACCTCTTGCCAGGTCTATCAGGAAATCTTTCAGTCACAAATCGGCCGGGAGGTGAAGTAAGGTGAGTCAACAGAAACAACAACCTGTCTTTTCACCGAGACCTGGACGAGGCTTTGGACATGGTGCTGCCAGAGGTCCAGTGAGTAAGCCCAAGAATTTTTCGGCTACGCTAAAAAGGCTCTGGCAAGCTTTTGGCAAAGAAAAAAAGCTGCTACCGATTGTATTTGTCATTGTTTTTGTCGATGGACTACTCATGCTGTCTGCACCTTATTTGATCGGAAAGTCGATTGATACGATGACAGGTGGCGAGGAAGCTCTTAGCTTTTTGTCTATCATCATTCTTGCCCTGCTCGGCTCGTACATTTTGGATGGGGCACTGACGTTTTTGCAAAGCTGGTTGATGGCAGGCATCTCGCAACGGATCGTCACAAATCTGAGGCAAGCCCTTTTTGACAAGCTGCAAAAGCTGCCCATTGCTTATTTCGATGAGCGTACGCACGGGGAGTTGATGAGCAGGCTCACGAATGATATCGACAACGTCAGCAACTCTATCTCTCAATCCACAACGCAGTTGATGTCAGGCGGGATCGTGATCCTCGGTTCGCTGGTGATGATGCTCGTCTTGTCTCCGATCCTGACACTCGCATGCCTGATCACGGTGCCACTCGTGTTTCTGCTCACACGCACGATTGCCAAACGAACGAGTGTACTGTTCAAAAATCAGCAGATGGAGCTGGGTAAGCTAAACGGGCACATTGAAGAGACGATTTCAGGCATTCAGGTGGTGCAGGCCTTCAATTATGAGCAAAAGGCCATTGAGGACTTTACGACGATCAATGACCGGCTCTGCAAGATCGGGATGAAGGCACAGGTATGGACGGGCTTTCTCATGCCGATCATGAACGTGATTAACAACCTCGGCTTTGCTATGGTAGCGATCGTCGGAGGCGTACTCGCTGTAAAAGGACTAATCACAGTAGGTGTGATTGCGAGCTTTCTCAGCTATTCCCGACAGTTTGTCCGCCCGCTGAACGACCTCGCGAACATTTTCAATGTGCTTCAATCCGGTGTTGCTGGGGCGGAGCGGGTGTTTGAGGTATTGGATGAACAAGAGGAGCCATTGGATTCTCCGGGTGCCACTGTGCTTGCACAGCCCAAGGGTCACGTCGTGTTTGATCAGGTCAGCTTTGGCTATCGTCCGGATCAACCGATTTTGAAAAATATTAGCTTCGAGGCACAGGCAGGGAGTACCATCGCGTTAGTCGGTCCGACGGGTGCAGGCAAGACCACCATCGTGAATTTGCTCACGCGGTTTTACGATGTGACCTCAGGTACGATTTATTTGGATGGAAAAGACATTCGGGAGTATTCGCGGGACAGCTTGCGGCGCAGCTTTGGCTTTGTTTTGCAGGATACGTACTTGTTTTCGGGTACCATCAAGGAAAATATTATGTACGGCAAGCCAGACGCGACAGATACGGAGGTAGTCGCCGCTGCGAAAATGGCGAATGCGGACGTGTTCATCAATCGGCTGCCGATGCGTTATGATACGATGCTGACGGAAAATGGGGGCAACCTGAGTCAGGGACAACGCCAGCTTTTGGCGATTGCCCGTGTAATACTCGCCAAGCCGTCGCTGCTCATACTCGACGAGGCGACTAGCAGCATTGACACACGGACAGAACTGAATATCCAAGATGCGCTCCTCACCATTATGGAGGGACGTACGAGCTTTGTGATTGCGCATAGGCTTAATACAATTCGGGATGCCGACACGATTATGGTCGTGGATCGGGGCGAGATCGTGGAAAAAGGCAGTCACGATGAACTCATCGAGCAGAAAGGTACCTATTATCAATTGTTTTACAACCAGTTTAAAAATCTAGAGGCTGCTGGGGAATAACAGAGCACCCCGTCCAAACACGGAAATGACGTGGAGGACGGGGTGCTTTTTTATCGGTTAGGATGCTCGTTTGCTGGCGGCGATCAACAAGAAGATCGGCCGACGGAGTTCGTCTCGCATCCCGGGTATATCCAGCATTTCTTCAGGAGGGCCAGGTTCAGCGACTTTTGTTAGGTGAAATCCGGCAGCAAGGAGATCGTTCATATAGCTCGAAAACGTTCGGTGGTACTTGACGACTTCATGATCCAGAAAGATGGTTTGCCGGATGCCTTCCTGCTGATAGTTGTCCACTGGCCAGTGCAATCGTTCGCCTTGAGGTCCGTAATGCCAGTCCTGTTCAGCTAGAGCAGTGAAGACGGGATGCTCCACGGAGAAAACGAAGGAACCTCCAGGAGCAAGACAGTGATAAACACGTTGGCAAAGCAAGTCAAAGCGCTCCACATAATGGATGGCCAAGGAGCTGATGACGACGTCGAATGCCTCTGGAGCAAAATCGATGTCTTCAATCGGAAGACGCAGATACTCGATGGCGGGATCAGTTGTCGTCTCTCTGGCACGAGCCAGCATTTTTTCGGAAAGGTCCACACCCACAATGGAGCGGGCCTGTTGCTCACGTGCATATCGGCAGTGCCAGCCGAAGCCACAGCCAAGATCGAGGACCTTTTTCTCGCGAAGGGAAGGCAGTAGCTCCCGAAACGCGTGCCATTCTCCCGCGGCGTTCAGTCCCTCAATCGAACGAGCCATTTGACTGTATGTGGTGAAAAAGCCTTGCTCATCGTATTTGTTCTGTTTCATCCGTTCAAAACCTCCTGGGTCGGATCGTAGGCTTGGAGTAGTTCCCGCAGCGCTTGCTTGATGTCCCCTTGAAACGATCCACCGTGATAGCAAATCAACTGCTCGATGTCATATTCGAGTAAGTGGCGGACAGAGCGAATCGCTTCCTGCATATCCAGCGTGTAGGACGGATTGGCGATTTCGAGTCTACCGTTTTCGATCACAACAGCATCTCCGGCAATCAGCGTTTTGCTTGCGATCAAATACAACGAAATATGTCCCGGCATATGTCCAGGTGTGTGAATGATCTTGATGCCGCCACACCAAGGTAGACGTTCGTGATTCGTTACGGTTCGATCAACCGCAGTGGGCTCGATGGACTGCAAAAAGCGAATCAATTCCTCAGCGTGCTGCTTTTCACCCGACGACAGATGGTCCAGTGTTGCTTGCGCCTGTTCCAATCGCAAAGATGTCTTTTGTCCAGCGATGTACGGTGCTTCGGATTCGTAGGCGATGATTTCAAGGTGGGGATAGGTTCTTTTTAACGCTGCCAAAGAACCGATGTGATCCATATCGTGATGCGTCACAATGACCTTCGTAAGGTCGTCGAGCGTAAGCTGTTGCTTGTGTGCAGCCTCCTGAAGCAGTGGCAAAAAGTCTGGATAACCACAGTCCACAAGGATCATTTCATGCTCATCCTGCAGTAGCACAGGGGTAATGATCTGTGCAGATCCATTGTACATAAACGAAATGTCGAGAAAGTGAATCTGGTTCATACGTTGTTCCTCCTGACTGACTGATCTTACAAAGGAGTGTAACGCAATTGGGAAACAGACACACGGTCGACCTTTTCTCTGTCTCATTTATGTCCACGAATAATGCGCCGAATACTGTGTTCGGTCAAGTAATGTTTCCGGGCGAGCATTTTGACAGAAGCCCCTTCGTGATAGGCTTGCCAAATAGCCTGATTACGCTCGTTTAGCCATTGCTTTGTGTCTGTGGATGCGCCCCATTGTCGTTTGTTTTCGTGGTGGATCGGGATGTATAAGTAACTTCCTTGTACGTAATGCTGAATTTGCCGCAGTAGATCGTCTGGCAATAGGTCTTGTGCATTTTTGTATTTCATGTGCTTTGCTCCTGTCTATATAGCGTGATATGCGTATATAGATGAGCAAAGAGATCCTCAACTCAATATGTGGAAAGGCTCTGAACCAAGAGAAAGCGGAACTCTTTGCTCAGAGCCGCATTCGGCTCTTCGTACATAAGGGTCTAGCATATGAATCATCTCCCTTCTTATTCTCTATAGTAGGGAGAAAAGGGAGTTCCTTCAATAAACATCTTTTCCTTGATTGCGAAAGAAAGGGTAAGATGAGAGGGATGCGTAGATTTGTTTTTCGGATAGGGGATGAGAAAAAATGAGTCTTGGCGGCTTTCAGAGCGGCTTTTCCGCCCGCAAGGTACCACGTTCGGAAGTGCGGTGGGGACAGTTTTTAATATGCGATCACGGGTGTGAGGAAGTCATCCAATTGATTTCGCATGTATCTGGTGAAGTCGAATTTGAGCTATGCAAAATCGAGGCAGAGCGCATGGCGCATGTTCTGTTAGAAGCTTCGAAAGCAGAGCGCTTATGACGTGTATTTTTCATAAATTTCTTGAAACTTACAGCCCACTCTCTCGTATACATGAATGAGCATGTATAGATAGAGGGAGGACGAGTATGAGCGACAAAAATGTTGTAAAAATGAGTCCCTTTCAAGCAGGTGGAAAGCTGATCGCAACGATTGTAATACTGGTTGCGTTGGTCTTGCTTGGCACGCAATCTTTTACGATTATTTCCGCAGGGCATAGTGGGGTTGTGCTGCAACTGGGAGCAGTACAGCCAAAAGTGCTGCAAGAAGGCATGCATTTTAAAATTCCGTTTATCCAAACCGTGGTGCCGATGGAAGTGCGGGTTCAAAAATCAGAAATGAGCCAGACTTCCGCTTCACGTGACTTGCAAACCGTCTCTACGACAATTGCTGTTAACCATCATTTGGATGCAGAAAATGTCAATAAACTGTATCAGCAAGTGGGATTGGAGTATACTAGCCGAATTGTTGATCCTGCCATTGCCGAATCATTTAAAGCCGTGACCGCTCAATACACAGCAGAAGAACTGGTATCCAAGCGCTCCGAGGTCAGCCAAAAGGTAAAAGAAGTCTTGCATACAAAGCTGTCGAATTATAACATCATCCTCGACGAAATCAATATTCGCGAGTTTACTTTCAGTGATGAATTCAACCGCGCCATTGAATCCAAGCAGGTGGCCGAGCAGCAAGCGCTCAAATCGAAGCTCGATTTGGAGCGGATCAAGATCGAGAAAGAGCAAGAAATCACGAGAGCAGAAGCACAGGCACAAGCGCTGCGTCTGCAAAAGCAAGAGGTTACGCCAGAGCTGATTCAGCTCAGACAGATTGAGGCCCAACTCGAAGCCATCCGCAAATGGGATGGAAAGCTGCCGAACGTAACAGGTGGAGCTACTCCGTTTATCAACGTGGGTACACCATAATCGAATAAATAAACAAAGCCACTCCCTTGAAGAGGAGTGGCTTTGTTATTAGTTGCGGATGAGATAGTCAAAAGCTCCCAAAGCCGCAGTAGCACCAGATCCCATCGAAATGATGATCTGTTTATAAGCACTGTTCGTGCAATCACCGGCAGCAAAAACACCAGGGATGTTTGTAGAACCATGGCTGTCTACCACGATCTCACCAAAGCGAGTGCGCTCAATCGTGTCGCCCAACCAATCTGTATTCGGTACCAGACCGATCTGTACAAACACACCTTGCAATTCAATGTGCTTGGTTTCACCTGTCTCCCGTTCGATGTAAGAAATACCGTTTACTTTATCCGTACCCGTAATTTCTTTGGTTTGAACGTTTTTGAGTACAGTGACATTTGGCAGACTGTAAAGACGATCTTGCAATACCGCGTCAGCTTTCAGCTCTGGCGAGAATTCCAGAACCGTTACATGTTTCACAATACCTGCGAGATCAATCGCTGCTTCCACACCTGAATTACCGCCGCCAACAACGGCAACATCTTTGCCTATGAACAAAGGACCATCGCAGTGAGGGCAATACGCTACACCCTTGTTCTTGAACTCTGCTTCACCTGGTACACCCAGATTCCGCCAACGAGCACCTGTCGATAAGATGACTGTCTTACTCTTCAGAACAGCGCCGTTTTCAAGTTCAATTTCGATTAAATCCTTCTTCTCTAAACGCTTGGCACGTTGCAGCTTCATGACATCAATGCCATACTCTTTTACTTGTTTCTCCAAGTTGGCTGCGAGCTGAGGACCTTCAATGTATTTCACACTGATGAAGTTCTCAATGCCCAATGTGTCATTGACTTGACCGCCAAGGCGTTCAGCAACAAGACCAGTACGAATCCCTTTGCGTGCTGCATAAATCGCCGCACTAGCACCTGCTGGGCCACCGCCGACAACAAGCACATCATAAGGGTCTTTATTGTCAAACTCAGATGCGTCTGGAGCAGAACCCAGCTTGGCGAGAATTTCTTCCACTGTCATACGACCGCTTTCGAAAAATTCACCATTGAGGAAAACGCTTGGCACAGCCATCACGTTTTTGCTCTCTACCTCGTCCTTGAATACGGCACCGTCAATCATTGTATGAGTAATACCAGGATTGAAGATACTCATCAAGTTCAGAGCTTGGACAACATCTGGACAATTGTGGCAACTCAAGCTGATGTAAGTTTCGAACTTATATTCACCATGAAGTTCTTTGATTTGATCAATGACACTTTGCTCGACCTTTGGAGCTCTACCGCTAACTTGCAAGAGAGCCAATACCAAGGAAGTAAATTCGTGACCAAGTGGAGTACCAGCAAAAACGACGCCAGTATCTTCACCGACACGGTTTACGCTAAAGCTAGGTGTGCGAGTTAATGCTGCTTTCTCCACACTGATCTTCAAAGACATGCTGGCTAACTCATCAATCAGTGCAAGCATCTCAGAAGATGCCTCATCGGTGCCTGCACTGACTTTGAGTACAATATCGCCTTCCAAGAGCTCGAGATATTGTTCTAGTTGCGCTTTGATTTCTTGGTCAAGGGCCATTTTATATCACACCTTAAATTTTGCCTACGAGATCAAGGCTTGGTTTCAGTGTTTTGCCACCTTCTTGCCATTTTGCTGGGCAAACTTCACCTGGATTGTTGCGAACATATTGTGCTGCTTTGATTTTGTTGATCAGAGCACTTGCATCACGGCCAATGCCACCTGCAGTAATCTCAACAGCTTGAACGACACCGTCTGGGTCGATGATGAATGTACCGCGATCTGCCAGACCTTCAGCTTCGATCAATACATCGAAGTTGCGGGAGATAACATGGGAAGGATCGCCGATCATGATGTATTCTACTTTACCGATTGCTTCAGAGCTGGAGTGCCATGCTTTATGAGTGAAGTGAGTATCTGTAGAAACGGAGTATACTTCAACACCGAGTTCTTTCAAAGTTGCATATTGGTTTTGCAGATCTTCGAGTTCAGTAGGGCAAACGAAAGTAAAGTCTGCTGGGTAGAAGCAAACTACGCTCCATTGACCTTTGAAGTTTGCTTCTGTTACTTCGAGGAATTTACCTTTTTGGAATGCTTGTGCTTTAAAAGGCAATACTTCAGTTCCGATGAGTGACATAGTGTTAGCTCCTTTATATGTTTTTTGTATAGTACATATTCAGGACATGCGTAACGAGGCATGCTTGAATATAATTTACAATGATTATTATTTAATAAATGATTCAGTAAGTCAAGTTTTTTATAATGATTATAATGTGATAATTTTTACAAGCCGTTTTCTCCATCATTTAGTATGATTCGAACGGCATAAGAGTATTCGTTTGCTGTATGAAAAATTGACGAATCGTCCGTAGAAACCGGGCGGATTGTTTTACGTATGAATTAAAGAGCGAATTGAGAGCGTAATAAACATACAGGAGTGATGATATGCCATCTCCAATTAGCGCACCGCAAAAATGCTTGTCCAAGGATGCGTTCAAAGTACAACTGATTACTGAGGGGATTACGGCAGTGATCGGGTTGATTATTTTGGCCGTCCTTTATTATCTAGATGATCGTTTTGCCTGGAAGGAATGGATCGGATGGAGTCTGCACGGATTGCTCGTGATCGGTGTGATCGCGATGATTTGGTCTTTTGTCGAGCCGTATTTTTTATATAAAAGCTGGCGGTATGATATCGACGAAGATTTCTTGCAATTGAAATTCGGGGTGATCACAGAGAGACATTTCCTTGTCCCTATGACGAAAATCCAAGCAGTCTCAACGAAACAAGGACCGATTTTACGAAAGTACGGATTGTACACCATCTCGATAAAAACAATGGGGTCCTCGCACGAAATTCCGGGACTGCCGGGGGATGTCGCTTCTCAATTAAGAGAACAGATTGCACACTACGCCAAATTAAAGGAAGTGGAGTAGTGATGGAAGCAAAACGATACCATCTACTAAATATCCTTTTTGATCTCATCACCCAAGTAAAGCATCTGTTTTTTCCTGCGTTGATTCTGTTTGTGTTCAATCGTGATTCGACGAACGCATTCATTACGTACGGGAGAATTGTGTTTTATATCTATGTAGTAGGGATGCTGGTCTATCTGGTTTTGAAATGGTTTTCGTACAAATATAGGCTGGATGATACGGCTTTCCATCTTTACCAAGGAATTTTTACAAAGACAAAGCAAACGATCCCCTTTGCCAAAATCCAAAACGTCAATCGACATACGACGTTGCTGCACCGGATTTTCAAGGTGACTTCCATCCGATTTGAGACAGGGATGGTTGGGGATGATTCTACCGTGGAATTCGCGGTGATTTCTTTCAACGAAGCGGATCGACTGGAGGCTTACACGAAACAGGCAGTGCGAGTAGAGAAAGAGCCTGAAGCGGAAGGGAAAGAAGGAGACGCGACCTCTTTGGAGGAAATCGGTACGCCGTATCCTACTCCTGAGCGAATCATTCACTTTACGCCAACGAAAAAAGAGATTATCAAGGCTTCCTTCACTTCTCTCAGCTTCCTCGGGATGATTACGTTACTGGTATGGGCGTATTTCAAACTCACCGAATATATCGACGTGGAGGAGCAGGTAGTAGGTATTTATTCGCTTATTACGAGCTCGTGGACATTGATTACGCTAACAGCTGTTGGACTTCTGGTCCTTTCCATCGTATTCGGTATGGTCACGACTTACATTCGTTACGGAAAATATGAGATATCGTCGGATCATGAGCGAATTTACATTGCCAAAGGAGTTATCGAAGAAACAGCTTTTTCGATCGCAAAAGAGAGAGTGCAGGCGATTAAAATCAAGCAATCCTTGTTAAAGCGCATGCTGGGTCTCGCCGAAGTCAAGCTGACAGTTGTTGGCGGGGATAGTGATTCGGAGAAAGATAAACAGGATGTCAGCTCACTCTATCCATTTTTACCGGTAAAACGTGCGTATGAGATGATCTCAGAAATATTGCCTGCGTATGAAGTGACGGAAGAAATGACGAGTCTCCCAATCAAATCGTTATGGATTCGCTTGGTCAGATCATGCTGGATTTGGATGATAGGAACAGGTGCGCTTTCCTATTTCAAGCCGAATATTTTGGGATGGGAGCAAGCATGGTGGATCATATCCATTGCGTTGACACTGTTCGTTCTGGTCTTCGAGGTCATTGAATTCTACAACACGCGATACACCTTGAATGATCACTTCATCCAGTTCCAAACAGGGAGCTTAACCACAACGTTATTTGTCTCCAAACGAGAAAAGATTATTGAGGTCAACGTCAAAAGAGACCTTCTTCAAAAGCAGTTAGGTCTCGCTTCTATCAAAACGGTCAATCGCGCCAAACCAGTGAGTCATAAAGGGGTAACAGATGTGCCGATTGAGTTGGCGGAAGGGTTTTATCAGTGGTATATGGGACGTAGAAAAGAGATTAAAGTAGAGTAGAAGAAGAGGGAACGTAGAAGGAAAAGGCGAATCTTTTCCCTCTACGCTCTTGTGCTTTCGAACAGCTCCAGCCACTCCCCATCCGGACCTTTGAAGAACATATAACGCGAACCGTTCGGTAGTGTGGTTATTTCCTGATCGATAAAGGATACATGTAGTTGCTTCAAACGGTCGATTTCAGCTTCGAGGTTGTCTACAGAAAACGCAAGGTGGTGGACCTTGCCCTCTACCGGCAGTGAATCGCTATATCCGTGAATGAGCTCCAGCTCTGTCTCTGTACTCCCCGGAAATCCAAGAAAAGCGAGGGTAATGACTCCGTTGGAATGAGCGAGCTTTCCTTTTAGCTCCATCCCAATCACTTCGGTGTAAAAGGCAATGGATGCCTCCAAATCTTTTACCATCAAACCCACATGCTCCAGCTTTTTGATTGCCATATTCGTTCGTTCCTTTCCACAGGTATGATTTTTTCTATTGTAGAAGAATTTGTAGGAAATGTCTGTATGCGCAAACAGACAGGATGGGTTTTTCGTTGAAAAACATGGCTATAATTTGGATATAGTGGAAATTTTGTCATCCTCGGGGTGGAGCATGGAGTCAATTGTGGAAATAGTTGCGAGAGTAGTACTGGCTTTTGCGATCATGATGATCATTACACGGATGCTGGGGAAGCAGACGATCGCGCAAATGACGTATCACGACTTTGTCGCGGCGATTACTTTGGGGGCGTTGACAGCTAATCTTGCCTTTAACAATATGATCAAAATCTCGCATATGATCGTGGTGTTACTCACTTTTAGTGGCATCGCCTATTCGCTCATGATCCTCTCTCTGAAAAGCCGAAAGATGCGAAAATGGTTTTCGGGCCAGCCGACGGTGATCATCCAGGATGGAAGAATTCTCGAAGATAACATGCGCAAGCTGAAGCTGTCTTTGGATACGCTGAATCAAGAGCTGAGGGAGAGAAACATTTTTAATATCGAAGAAGTTCAATATGCTGTGCTGGAGTTGAATGGAGAGGTATCGGTCCTGCGAAAACCGCAGTTTCTGCCTGTCACACGCGGAGACTTAAAGCTGAAAACGGGGAATAGGCAGGCATTCCCGATTGAATTGATCATGGATGGCCAAATCATCCAGAGCAATTTACGTCAACACAGCCTGACCATCGAATGGCTACTCTCACAGGTGGGCAAAAAAGGCTTGAGTGTCGCGGAAGTAAATTACGCGGTGATTAGCTCCAATGGACAAATTTACTTCGATCCGTATAAAGACGGTATCACTAATCCGATCGACAAAGAATAAGGATTCGCAAAAAAACCTCCGAGATGGAGGTTTTTCACTTGCTCGAGTATTGGCGGAGTGTCCCTGTTTGCTTCAAATAGTTATAAAATCTGTGCAAAATAGTGACAGCTTCTGCACGAGTCAGCATTTCTCCACCCTCGAACTTGCCGTTCCAGGCAGTCATGATCCCTGTTTTTTGCAAAAGGGCGAGATTAGTTCCAATGATTCCACTGTAGTCATCCGTAAACAAGATTTCATTGTCGTCGTGCCCAAAGAGAAGGGGATAGAGGATATTCGTCTTGTCTGCCCCATCTTCGTTGTACCGACCATCCTCCTGGAAAGTATCTTCAGGCGAATTTGGATCAAGCGAATACGGACTCAAGACGATGGGAATATCCCGCATGGCAGAAAGGATTTGAAAAACTTCTGCAGCTGAAATGTCTTGGTTATCTAACATAAAAACGGGCAGCATGTTCGCCGTACCAATTCGATTCAGCTTGGTATCCGGGAAAAATTTTGCACCAGCAGGTGAATCGTTTACGGCATTCCACCAATCTTGTGTGACGATTGACGTGATTTCCGTGTACGCCCAGTGATTTTTGGGCACGTCGACAAATTGCTTGATGTGATAGTCGCTGTAATCTGTCTTTTGTTTAGCCTTGTATGGTCTATATTGATCAAACAGGCGATAAATCATGACAGTCATTTCTGCCTTGTCGACCAATCTGTCAGGTTGGAAGCGACCGTCAGGATAACCACTAACCACACCCTTATCTACCATGAAGGAGATCGAATTCATGGCCCAACCGTATTTCTTCGGATCGACATCATTAAATTTCGGTGCAGCATGAGAAACTGCGGGATATATACCAGATAATCCGAGAATGAGTGCAAGTAACACTGTGATGACTTTCATATGTTCTCCTCTCTTTTTTCTATGAAATGGTAAGGATTATCCTTCTAGTATACTATCCGGCGATGGAAAAGGAAGGCGCTCTGCAAGAACAGATGTGACGATATGCAGCGAGTCAAACTCGCCAGACGAAGCCGCTATGATTGGTGGTTTAGAAGGAAACAGTTGCTTGTTTATTTCATGGGGAGAAAGCCCTTGGCTATGCAAATGCAGGATTTCCCCAGACAGATTCTCCAAATGCCCCAGCTTTTGTTGCAAGCGTGTTTTCCCGTCTGGATGATAGCCGGAATGGGCGCAAAAGATCGACTTGAAGTCACAAGCCAGTACCGTACGAAGGGAATTCATCAAGGTGGGGATCGATTCTTCTCGTAGTATGACCTTCGTTTTCACCCCCATAAAAAGATCGCCACAGAACAAGCGGCCAGTCCTTTCGTCCAATAAGGCTACATGGTCTTGGGCATGGCCGGGGGTATAAAGCACCTTCCATTCCGTAGAGCGAGAGTGATGGACGTCACCCAAAGGTTGGGCCACAAACGGATCACGAATCCCCCAAGTAAGCTTACGGTAGAAAGGATACTGTGCTTTTTGTGAGCAAATATCGACTCCTTTTTCGTGAATGAAAAGAGGGACCTGCTTGTGCTGGGTAATCCACGAGGCGGTACCGACATGGTCTTCATGGCTGTGCGTCAGTACGACCGAATCAAACGAGGCTTCCTGAAACCTGTGAACGAGAGCTTGCTCGAGTACTTTCGGGCCAGTATCAACCAGCATGCCATCCGTCACATAGACATAAATCCCTGATTCCCAATCCCCAACGCGAACAATCCCTTCCAGACATGCCACGTCTTCATGATGATGCATGTGAATCATACCGCACACCTCCCATAGTAATGGAATCATTATACTATTGAATGAGCATTCAGTCATTTTTGATTGTGATCTACACTCATCCTATATCTCTGTATCGTGTATGATGAATAGGGATGATTGCTCGTATGAGGTGAAAACATGAATGCATTGCCGATAAATGAAGTATTGCCAGAGCTGGTAAACACGCTGCGCAAAGAGACAAACGCAGTGTTGGTCGCTGCTCCGGGTGCGGGGAAGACGACGCGGGTACCACTGGCCTTGCGTGAAGAAGCTTGGTTACAAAATCGACGAATTGTCATGCTGGTCCCACGCCGACTGGCCGCACGTCAAGCTGCTACCTACATGGCTGCCTTGTTGGGTGAGGCAGTTGGACAAACGGTCGGATACCGGGTCAAGCGTGAATCAAGAGTAGGCCCAGACACACGGATTGAAGTGATTACAGAAGGAATTTTAACGAGAATGCTACAGGATGATCCGGAGCTATCTGATGTCGGTCTTGTTATTTTCGACGAGTTCCACGAACGGAATTTGCACGCAGATTTAGGGCTGGCCCTTAGTCTTCAGGCACAAAGCTTGTTTCGGGAAGACCTGCGAATTCTCGTGATGTCCGCTACGCTCGATGCCGAGCCCGTGTCAGCCTTGTTGGGGAATGCTCCCGTTGTCAATAGTAAAGGCAGGATGTTTCCAGTGGAGACGCACTTTTTGACTTCCCCGATGGAGGGGCGTCTGGAAGAGGTCGTTGTCCAGATGATCTTCCAAGCGTTGAGACAAGAAGAGGGAGATATGCTCGTCTTTTTACCGGGAGCCAAAGAAATTCACCGGGTGCAAGAGTTGCTTGAACAAAGCGGTGTGGGCACGAACTTACAGATTGCTCCTCTTTACGGAAATTTGTCGCAGGAGGAACAAGATAAGGCGATCCAGCCCGGGAAAACAGGGGAGTGCAAAGTTGTCCTCGCTACCACGATTGCCGAGACGAGCTTGACGGTCGAGGGTGTACGTATCGTGATTGACAGTGGATTAAAACGGGTGCCGCGCTTTTCTCCACGAACAGGGATGACGAGACTGGAGACTGCAAAGGTATCGAAAGCATCTGCTGACCAACGCCGAGGAAGGGCTGGACGACTTGCGCCAGGGGTCTGCTTTCGACTGTGGACAGAGCAAGAAGATCGCATGCTCATTCCACAGCAGGCACCTGAAATCATGGAAGCGGATCTGGCTGTGCTCGCTTTGGAGCTGGCTCTATGGGGAGTCGGGTCGTCGGACGAGTTGGATTGGCTGAATCCCCCGCCAAAGGCAGCGATGGCACAGGCTCAAGAGCTGCTGCATCAACTGGGCGCATTAGATGAGAGCAAGCAGATCACACCACATGGACGAGTGCTGGCTGGGATGGGGGTACATCCGAGATTGGGCCACATGATTCAGAAAGCGAAAGAACTGGGGCATGGTGAATTGGCTTGCGAGCTGGCTGTCCTCTTGGAAGAACGCGATATTGTGAGGGGGCGCCAAGCTTCAGCAGATGCGGATATGCGTACGCGTGTTGAACTACTTCGTCAGGTAGCGAACAAGCAGAATGGGGCAGTGGAGCTTCCGATTGATGTAGGAGCATGCAAAAGACTTTGGAAAGAGGCGGCGTACTTCAAACGGGTATGGATAAACAACAAGCATAGTGACACTTCCACTCGTACAGAAGCGACGGGAAGACTGCTGGCGTTTGCGTACCCGGATCGGATTGCCCAGCGAAGGGCAGATGGACGTTATTTGCTTCGCAATGGGCGTGGGGCAGCTTTTTCCGTGCAGCAACCACTGATTGCTTCGCCGTATATTGTGGCAGCAGAACTCGATGACCAGGGCGCAGACAGTCGGATATTACTGGCGGCTAGCGTGGCAGAAAGCGAGCTGTTGAATGATTGTACGATGCAGATTACCGAACGAATGAACGTATGGTGGGAGCATACAGCAGGGGCAGTTCGCAGCCGTAAGCAAAAACGGCTGGGGGCGATCCTGTTGGCGGATATACCTGCAGAGGCTTCGACAGATGAGGTATTAACAGCGTTTTTGGACGGAATAAAAGAAGAAGGCTTGGAGAGTTTGCCGTGGAATCGGCAGGCGAGACAGTATCGGGAGCGTTTGTTGTTTATGCATCGTCTGGAGGAAGACTGGCCGAATGTGGAAGAGGAGGCACTGCTTACTTCCTTGGAGGAATGGCTCGCTCCCCATGTGTATGGTTTCAAAAGAAAGGAAGACTTGCAGTCGCTGACAGTGACGACGTTGCTGGAGAGTATGCTGTCATGGGAGCAGCGCAGACAACTAGAAGAATACGCTCCGACTCATGTGATCGTCCCAAGCGGTTCCAAAATTCCTGTCGATTACAGTGATCCAGCGGCACCGGTGCTTTCGGTCCGGTTACAGGAGTTGTTTGGTTGGCAAGAATCTCCGAGAATAGGCAGAGGCAGAGTACCACTGACATTGCACTTGCTTTCACCAGCTCATCGTCCGGTACAAGTGACACGGGACTTGGCGAGCTTTTGGGCACATGCGTATTTTGAGGTAAAAAAAGATTTGAAGGGGCGTTATCCCAAGCATTATTGGCCAGATGATCCGCTAGCGGCCATTCCGACAAACCGAACGCGTCCACGCATATAAATCGATTCGCTAGGTATATTCGGGCATAGAGGAGGGGCTCGGCGTCAGGTGAAATTTCCCATTTTGCTAGTTCCATGTTCGTGAGTCATGTCAATTGTGAAACCTTCTTCGTGTTCGGGCACGTCAGGAAGATACCGTGAATCACGTACTACCCCCTCTACCTTTATTATGCTGCCTGTTGATCAGGCGGTTTTTTTTTTGAAAAAATGCAGACTTGATTTAAGTCAATGACCGTCTCTAACCTTCCTCCTACAATAAAATGAAACAATGCAAAACAGGAGGGGTCTTATGGCGATCTCAATCAATCAGCCATCGATTCAGAGAAAATCTGCTCTGATTGCTGGTGTTTCACTTCTCATCATGGCGTTTGCTTCCTTTTTTTCTTTTGGTTTTGTTCATGGAAATCTTGTCGTAGAAGGAGATCCCAACGCAACCTTCCACAATATCTGGACATCCACTGTGCTTTTCCAAGCGGAAATTTTGGGATGGCTCATGATCCTGATCACGGACATACTCGTCGCCTGGGCTTTCTATCTCTTTTTGAAGCCAACGAATAAATACCTGTCCTTACTCGCTGCGTGGTTCCGTCTTATCTATACGGCTGTTTTGGGAATGGCCATACTGAACCTACTCGTTGTCTTACTTCTCGCGAAAAGTGCCGTTCCGAATTCCTACTTGCCAATCGAGCAGGTTCCAGGACAAATGATGCTTTACTTGGAGGCATTTCAATCCATTTGGTCGATTGGCTTACTTATTTTTGGTGGGCATCTGATGATGATCGGGTATATGGTATTTCAATCAGAAAGTATCCCGAAAGTCATTGGCCTGTTATTGTTGCTGGCTTCCATCGGCTATATTTTCATCAACGTAAGCAACTTGTTTGATTTGCAAAATATCGAGATCATTTCAATTCTGACCACCATCTTTCAAATACCCATGATCGCAGGAGAGCTGGGCTTTGGGATCTGGTTACTGTTCAAGGGCGGGAAAGCCCCCAGTTAAAGATGACGACTTGCTGCTATTTATCGACAGAGACCCTCTTTTTGATCCGACTTAACGACTCTGGCGTCATGCCAAGATAGCTCGCCAATTGATGCTGGGGCACCCGATCGATTAAGTGGGGACGTTTCTGCAAAACGGTTTTATACCGCTCTTCAGGTGTGGAAGCGATGAAGGAAGCGAACTCATCTTGTATCTCGCCAAGGTTTTCTTCTAACATCTTGCGTGACATGGTTTCCAATTGTGCGTATTTGTTGAACATGTCGCTTACGGTATCGAGATTGCCGACAACCAATGTACAGTCTTCGAGACAAGCTAAAAAATACGCAGATGACTGATCCAGCTTACGCTGCCCCAGATTCACAATGGTTTGTTCTTCCGTGTAGAATTGGGAGGTAACTTCTTTCCCCGTTTCATCTATCGAATACTGTCTGACACATCCCTTTAGTACAAAATAACATTTCGTGGGAACATCTCCTTGTCGAAGGAGTATGGTTCCTTTTTTATATTCCTCCGTAACGATTTCTTCAACGATTGCCTGTTGTTCTTTTTCAGAAAGGGTTGTAAATCTAGTTAGGTATTTCAATAGAATCTCTTTCATTTCATTTTCCTTTCCTGAAAGAAAAAGGCTCCCATGCTCGAAACGGGAACCATTTTTCTTTGTTAGTCTTTCGTCGCGGCTTACGACTTGCTCCCCCACTGCTCCCGATAAATCAACTGTTGCAGATCCTCGCGTTGTCTCCATTGGTGTAGCTCCAAGAGTGGACGTTCCGGATAGTGATCCGTGTAGCCGATCGACAGCAATGCGACTGGATCGATATGTGGCGGTATGTTCAGGATACGACGCACGTCGGCCTTCTTGTAAAAACTGACCCAGCCCATCGCCAAATCTTCTGCGTAGGCAGCGAGCCACATGTTTTGGATCGCACAGCTGACAGACATGATATCTGTTTCCGGGATGGAATTGCGTCCAAGTACATGGTCTCCGCCACGTGTAGGATCACAAGTGACACAGATGGTGACAGGCGCTTCCTTGATCCCTTGAATTTTCAACTCTAAAAAGGTCGACTCTCGTCCCGTACCTTCGTAGTGGATGGCTAGCGCCCGGCGTTCTTTATCCGCACATTCTGCGAGAGCTTGTTTGGTTGCGTCATCTTCTACCAGGACAAAATTCCAAGGCTGCATGAATCCGACAGAAGGAGCATGGTGGGCAGCAGCCAAGATCATGGCGAGCTTTTCTGGGTCGACAGGGTCTTGACGAAAGGTACGAATATCGCGACGATTGCTGATGGCTTTATACAAACCGTTTTTTTCTTCCGCGGTTAAGCGTTTCATGAGAAAAACCTCCCTATTTGCATTCAGGTCTCTTTATTTTACTTACAAAGTATGCTTCCTTCCAGACATCTGCTTGACATATTCATGTCCTACGCTAAAGGGGAGAGTAGTCCGAGCAGAGGGGAGAGAGTACGAGCATGCAAAACATCTTAATCGTGGAAGACGAGTTACCCATCTCTCGGGTATTGAAAGCGTACTTGGAAAAAAACAATTTTCAGGTCGAACAGGCATTTAACGGCGAGGAAGCAGAGCGGAAGTTTGATTCACTCAATCCTGCGCTCGTCTTGCTGGATGTGATGCTGCCTGGACGAAGCGGATGGAGTATTCTCGAATATATTCGGGAGAAAAGTTCGTGTCCCGTCATCATGCTGACCGCGTTGGGACAAATCGATAACAAGCTGGCGGGCTTGAACAAAGGCGCCGATGACTATATCACCAAGCCCTTTATTGCCGACGAAGTGGTCGCTCGCGTACATGCGGTATTACGTCGTCCGAAACAATTGATAGAAGGCGATCATGTGAAGCAGTTCGGTAGTCTGAAAGTCGACTTCAAGGCGTATTCTGTCATGCTGCACGGCATCGAACTGGCGTTTACGCCTAAGGACTTGTGCCTGTTTCTTTTTTTGGCACAGTACAAAAACCAGACATTCACCAGAGAACAGCTCATCGAGCAGGTGTGGGGGATGGATTACGAAGGAAGTGATCGCGCAGTAGACCTCGCGATCAAACGCATCCGGCGATCCTTGGAGAATTGGCCGACATCCGAAGGGGAAATCCGTACCTATCGTGGCTTGGGCTACAAGCTGTGTGTATATGAGTGAGAAAAAACGCACCTCTTTATTTCGGTATTGGACGACGCGATACCTGATCATCTTGTGTATCGGCCTTTTCGTGATCGGGATTGCCTCCAGTTATTGGATTTCTTATAGCGAAACTCAAAAACGCCTTGATTTTATGAGACTGATGGCGGCGGAAGTAGCGGATCGGGTCGTTGATGTGGAAGGCAAGGTAAAAATGGCTCCGTTCTTGTTTCGTATAGTGGACAGTCGCCAGGAGTCACTCGGAGTCAATTACAAGCCAATTATGATGATTTTAGATGAACACAAGCAACCAGTATTTGGCGTACCAGGTCCTTTTTCCGGGGAACTGAAGCGCATCGCGCCTGATTTGGTGGAAGCGGATGACAGTCTGTCACGGTTTGAGCTTGCGCGGGGCGAAGAAGTGCTTTTCGTGAAGGAAAGCATTAAGGTTGATGAGCGAGTGGTTGGCTGGGTCATGCTGTTCACCCCACAAAAACAGGTGATTCGAAGCATGACGGAATTCCAGTTGCTTGCGATCATGCTTCTGGGTCTCGGCTTGCTTGGCTGGCTCGTCATTTATTTGCTGACGAAAAAGCTGTCTCAGCCGATTAAGGATGTGGCGGACGCTGCCAAGCAAATCGTGCTGGGGAACTACGAGATTCAATTGGATAAAAACAAGCGTGAACAAGAAGTGTATGAGCTGATCCATTCCTTTGAAGAAATGGCAGAACGACTGAAGCAGCTGGAAATGATGCGTACCGAGCTATTGGCAGGGGTGACCCATGAACTCAAAACACCTGTTACGTCCATCAGTGGGTTGGTACAAGCCGTGAGGGAAGAGGTTGTGAGCGGTGAGGAAGCCAAGGAGTTTTTGGATATTTGTACGAATGAAACGGCACGTTTGCAAAAGATGGTAGAGGATTTGCTCGATTTTAACTCTTTTGCTGTCGGTGACATTCGCATTCGCAGGCAACCTCAAAACATACAAGAGCTGATCCGGGAAATTACGCACCAATGGGAAATTGTGCAGGAAGAAGAGAAGCTAAGCTTGCACAGCGAAAATGCCTCTGATCCGATTTGGATAGAGACCGACCCACTGCGTGTGCAGCAAATCATGTACAATCTCCTAAACAATGCGGCACAAGCGATGGAATCGGAGGGGCGGATTCTCGTGTCGCTATCTGCAACAGCAGATGAGATTCGCATTGACGTGAAGGACAATGGACGTGGGGTACCGCTAGAAGAACAGTCTTTGATTTTTGAGCGATTCTACCGAGGCGAGGACAAGAAGCACATCATCCGTGGGCTTGGGCTTGGTCTGTCTTTTAGCAGAATGATTGCCCAAGCGTTAGGCGGTAGGTTGATTCTGACAGAAAGTACCTCGTCGGGAAGCACATTCACCTTGATTTTGCGTAAATAACATACGTATGGACAAAAAGCGACCAGGTTAGCTCCGGTCGCTTTTTTATACATCATGGACACCCCAAAGACCGCGATACGTTATTTTACAAATTCCAAGACCTGATCAATGATGTGATTGGCCCCAAGCGGAGTAACTCCACGATTCCACAGTTGTTGTTCCACGATATAAACCTGATTTTTTTGAACAGCGGAGAGACCTTTCCATACCGCTGAGCTTTTCATTTCAGCCAATTTATTTTTTGCTTCTTTTTCTACATTCTCCATCAAAAAGATATGGTCTGGATTCAAGGCTGGCAGCTCTTCAAAAGAAATCGGCATCATCGGCTTGTTACCTTCCAGTTTCACCCCTTGTAGATCTAGTTCCTGATGAATGATTCTCCCGATACGTGTATCGTCGACCCCATATACTCGAAGCTCCTTTGGCATGACACGCATGACGACAAATACTTCATTGCCCGCGCGCTTATCCAATTCTATTTTGGCAGCCTCTACCTTGTCCAAATATTTCTTCAGTTCTTGTTGTGCCAGCTCCTCTTTTCCTACGATTTTACCGAACTCTAGAAGCATTTGACGCCAGTCTCCTTGCAGTTCACTACTTATGAATATCGTAGGGGCAATTTTGCGCAGTTGGTCGGCAACTTTTTCATGGGAAGGTCCAAAAGCGATAATCAGGTCGGGTTCAGACTCAAGCAGGCGCTCCATGTTCAACGACTCTGAGCTGCCAATGGGAATGACGCCTTCCATCTCTTTGGCGATATAGGGTAAAAACTGATCATTCACTAAGGAAGTAGTGGCTGCGTAAGGCTTTATTCCAAGCGTTAATAACGGATCAGAGAAATAGTCGAGCAGAACGGCAATTTTTTGTGGGCTGGCTGGGATCTCCACGTCCGAATAAGCATCTTTATAGGTTCGAGTGAGCAGAGACTGACTTTCTGTCTGTTCGTTGGCGCTTTGTTCCTTTGGCGAAGCAGTAGAGCCACATCCTGAAATATGTAAAATGACTGCTAAAAGGAGGAGGAGAAAAAATAGCCTCAACTGGAATGCACGATACATGGGAATAACCTCCTAATGAAAAATGTCGGAATCAATATTGATTATCATTATCAATTAGATTCGAGCTAATTATAGGCTGACTTTATTCGATCGTCAATATTTACTGAGAATCGTTCTCTTTTATTGTATCCAGTATGAATTCATCTGACTTTTCCCTGACGTATTCGTTCCGTATAGTGATCGCAACCAAAAAGACAAGTCTTCAATCAAGTAGACGGTAGGAGGACTACGAGTGACACAAATGGAGAAAAAGCGAACGTTGTTTTCGAAGGTAGGAAGCAACAAGAAAAGATGGATGGTTGGTATATTGGCTGTCGGAGCCGTGGTCATTTCAGGTGGAATATTCGGCTACCAGTCGTTTTTTCCCTCACAAACGGCGCAGGCCGCTTTTCAAGTGGAGACGGTAAAAAGGGGAGACATCTCAGAAGTCGTGCAGGCATCGGGCACTGTCCAGGCTTCCAAGCGCTCGGCTCTCTCGTTTTCTGATGCAGAAGAAGCCAAGGATGCGATCTCTACCATTCAGGTCGGCGTGGGTGATGCTGTGAAGGCAGGGCAAGTTCTGGCGACGATGGACGATTCCGTAGCGAGAATCCAGGTGACCAATGCGGAAGCCAATCTTTTATCGGCACAAGCCAAGCTAGAAGAGGCACAAAAGCGGAAGAGTCCTGCTGAAATCACTTCCTTGCAAGCCACCGTCAATCAGACCAAGAACGAGTGGGAGCTCGCAAAGCAAAACATTGACGGGAAAAAAGCGACGAATGACGTGGAGAAGGCAAAGGCAAATCTGGAGAGTGCCCAAAAGACATACACTTCCCAGAAAGCATTGTTTGCGGCAGGTGCGATTGCCAAGAGTGAATTCGACAGTGCCCAGTCCTCGTTGGACCAAGCTCAGCGCGATTATAACTCGGCAGTCTTGACAGCCGGACAGACGACAGGGCAGGCCAGTGTGAAGGTAGAGCAGGCATTGGCTGCGTATCAAACAGCGCAAGAAGCGTTGCAGGAAGCGAAGGAAGGACCCGATGCCGCTACAGTATTATCGGCCAAAGCAGCGGTGGAACAGGCAAAAGCGGGGCTGCAACAAGCACAAAAGGCATGGAGGGCAGTCACCTTGAAAGCACCGATGGACGGAGTGATCGTCCAAGTGAATGGTAATGTAGGCGAAATACCCGGCAACGATTTCATTATCATGGATAATTCGAATAGCGGAGACTTAGAGGTATTGGCCCAGATTAGCCAGAGTGACATCGGAAAAGTGCAGGAAGGCTTGCCTGTGACGATTACGACAAGTTCTTATGCGGACGAGACGTTCCGTGGAAAAGTTAAGCTGATCTATCCAGAAGCGAAAACCGACGCTGGAGTCACTACTTACGATGTGCTTTTGTCTGTGGCAAATCAGGATAACAAATTGAAGATCGGGATGACGATGAACGTCGCGATCGAAAGAGGTACCCATAAAAATGTGCTTGTGGTACCTGCGCAAGCGCTGCAAACGCAAAATGGCAAAGATGGCGTATATGTGCTAAGAGATGCTGCTGCACAACAAGCCGGTGAAGGAGCGGAAGGGAATCAGGCTGAGGCGAAGCAAGTGAATAACCGCAGTGGAGGCAGAGCAAATATGCCGTATCGATTTGTTCCGATCAAAATGGGGTACTTCACTGCCGATCAGGTAGAAGTGACGGAGGGGCTTACCGAAGGAGAGCGTGTCGTTATCCTCGTGAATACACAGACCTCATCTGGAACGATTCAAAATGGAAATCGAATGGGCGGCGGTGGTATGCCGGGATTCGGCGGAATGGGCGTCCAGATAAGGGGACGGTAGGCAGATGAAACCGGTCATTCAAATAGAAGCGCTCAAAAAACAGTACGTCATCGGAGATCAGGAGATTTATGCGCTCAGAGGTGTCAGCTTGTCGATTGAGGAAGGGGATTTCGTGGCCATCATGGGGCCCTCCGGTTCAGGCAAGTCTTCCATGATGAATGTGATTGGCTGTCTGGATAAGCCCACCTCGGGAGAATTTTTTTTAGACGGCTATCCTGTATCACAAGCACATGACGATGAATTGGCGGTCATCCGCAATGAAAAAATCGGCTTTGTTTTTCAAAATTTTAATCTGTTGCCACGTACAACCGCAGTTGAAAATGTAGAGCTGCCTCTATTATATGGAGGCACGCCTGCACGGGAACGAAGAGAAAAAGCCATCCGAGCATTAACGAGTGTCGGGCTGGCAGAGCGATTGAACAACAAGCCCAATGAGCTGTCAGGTGGACAGCAGCAACGCGTGTCGATCGCGCGAGCTCTCGTCAATGATCCCGTCATCCTGCTGGCAGATGAGCCGACAGGGGCGCTGGACACAAAGACGAGTGAAGAGATCATGGGTATTTTTCAAAAGCTGAACGATGCAGGCAAAACGGTTATTTTGGTGACACATGAACCTGATATTGCGGAGTATGCCAAGAGGATCGTCCGATTTCGTGATGGGCAAATCATAGCGGATGAAGTGGTGGAGGATCGCAGGAGGGTGTCGATGGAGGGTAGAGCAGATGAGCTTTATTGAATGTGTACGCATTTCATTTCGCAGCATCAGGGCAAATGGCTTGCGCTCCGTTCTCACGATGCTGGGAATCATCATAGGTGTGGCTGCTGTTATCGCGATGGTGGCGATCGGAGAAGGGACTTCCACGTCTGTTACATCACAGATCAATGGTTTAGGGAGCAACCTGCTGATTGTCTCACCTGGTCAGGCGACACAAGGCAGGGTAAGCCTTGGGGCTGGCTCTCTGAATACGTTGACGATGGCAGATGCAGAAACCCTGATGCAAAAAGAGTCCATATCGGGTGTGGCTCCCAGTGTCAATGCGCGGGGCCAGATTGTCTGGGGAAGCAATAACTATTCCAGTACGCTCGAGGGGACGTCAGCCGATTTCCCTCAGGTGAGGAATGTAGAAATAGGACAAGGGCGTTTCTTTAGCAACTTTGAAGTGAAGATGCAATACAACGTGGCTGTCGTGGGGACAGAGGTGGTCAGCAACCTGTTTAAAGGAGCGAATCCGGTGGGGCAAACCGTTCAGATCAACCGGATTCCCTTTACGATCATCGGCGTATTGCAGAGCCAGGGAAGTACAGGCATGACAAACAACGACGATCGGATCATCATTCCGATTACCACTGCGATGAACAGGTTGACCGGAGATAAAAATGTAGGCTCGATCTACGTCTCGGCAGCATCGTCGGACTTGATGGAGAAGGCACAACAAGATATTCAGCAAGCCCTTCGTGCCAATCACAAGCTACGGCCTCAAGCTGCCGATGATTTCCGCATTACGTCTCAATCAGACATTTTAAGCACAGCACAGTCAGTCTCCAGCTCGATGACCGCGCTCTTATCTGGCATTGCTGCTATCTCGCTGATTGTTGGCGGGATCGGCGTGATGAACATTATGCTTGTATCAGTCACGGAGCGGACACGGGAGATCGGGATTCGCAAGGCGATTGGAGCCAAGCGGGGAGATATTCTCCGCCAGTTTTTGATCGAAGCGGTTACGCTTAGCCTGATTGGCGGGGTGATTGGTATTGCCTTAGGGGTAGGGGCTGCGTTATTGGTTAGCAAGATCGGTCAGATGGCGACCTCCATTAGTCTGTCGCCGATCATGTATGCATTTTTGACCTCTACATTGGTTGGTGTCATTTTTGGTGTGTATCCGGCGAGAAAAGCAGCACAGCTCAAACCAATTGACGCACTGCGGTATGAGTGAGTGTGTAATTTTACCAATCCGGGCATACTAGCCGTGAGAGGTGTTGGTGCTGATGGAAAAAAGCGTTCAATTTTCCGTACCATGGCGAGAAGCGACACGCATTGTGAAAAGGATCAAAACAAGCAAATTGCGTTATTTTGTCAGACAACAAGAGGGCAAGACCAGTGTTGCGTTCGTCTTTCCTCGAGTTAGCGTCAGCCAATATGTCTATTTGTATATCATTTTTGGACCTAGAGCTGCTGATGTGCTCAACAACGATAGCAAATAGAATGATCCCTGATGGCCCGAGCAGGCGTCAGGGATTTGCAATAATTCACAGGAAAACAAAACCTGACACTTTTCGATAGGACTGTTTCATAGTACAATTCCAATATGAACGAACTTGGGGAAGTTCGGGATGGCGGCACCCAATCTGTGCAGAAGGGCCGCCTCTTTTTTTGCTATTGTACAAATGTTCGATTTCGACAGCATTTTTACTCATAGGATATATTAGGTACAACTACCTGAATATACAGCTAGAACGAGTGAGTAGTTGGATATAAAATGAGCGTATTCACGTGAATACAACGTACTACTCTCTCCCAAGATTTGATCTTGGGGCTTTTTTTTTGTTCAAAATGCATGAAAAAAAGCCGTTTCTCATAACGGCTCTGTTATCGATAGAGTAGGTTGAAAGCTTCCTTTCAGCAAGGCGTCAATCAATTGCTCTTGTGTGAGAGAAATCGTGATGCCCATCCCAGGTAGATCGACAGAAAAAACATTCTCTCGGTACAAATACCAAAGATCGCCTGTCGGCTCAATGGAATAGACGTGTATATTTTTCTGTGAATGCTGGCCTGCTTTCTGGATTTCCCGCAACGCTGTAAATAGTTCTCCCCATACAGGCAGATAAGGCTTCGTTTGGTACTGTACAATCGCTTGAATCAGTTGGTTTTTCACGAGAGAAATAGCATCCATGGTTGAGTGGTTCAACGAAAGCATGACCGTTATACTCCTTTTGCATGGCTTGGCGCATTAGTCTTGTGTGATGGCGATTTTTGTCGAAGTTATGAATAAGTGTAAAATAGTTATCAGTTCGATGCAAGAGAAGAGAAGGTAGAGATGAGCATTTGGATATTTGACGGTTGCTGCTGATTTGGATAGCATAGGAAAAGCGGTTTTGACAAATGGCAATAGCGAGAAGCGGGAGATGAGATTGTGGCAAAAAAACACCGGTTAATCATCGAGTTTTGCGGTGGATTTGGACAAGGGCTGGCCTTGCTGTATGCTTTGCGGTCGCCTGATGTTCAAGTGGCAGGAATCATTTGCAGAGACACGCAGTCAAGCTTGGCTAGCAAGCTGATTGATTTTGCGCAGCCAGGCTATGAAATTCCAATCGTTACAGGTGCCAAGCAACCGCTTTTCTCGGGAACGATAGAGACAACCACCTCGGAAGGTGTACGGCTCCTTGCAGAAAACACGCAGGATGAGGAAAGTGACTTGACGCTCGTGACGTTTGACCGTTTGACGACGCTAGCTTTGGCTGTCACGCGTGATCCATTGTTGGCGCGTAAATTTACGCGAATTGTGGTGCAGGGTGGAGCCATACGCGTACCAGGAGACGTTACGGCCATTGCTGAAACAAACATGCATGGTGATCCAGAAGCAGCTGCGTTCGTTTTGGCAGCCCGCTTGCCGCTGGTGCTTGTTCCATTAGATACAACCAGCTCGTTTCGTTTGACGGAAGAGCAAGTACATATGCTAAGAAGTCTCGCACAAGCAGTTGGCCTGATCGATAGACCGACGATGTCAGACATGCCATTCGCCGCTTCTGCTCGTGCGCTCCATGCATGGGTAGCGATGCTCGCGGCTCTCTCGCCAGAAAAGATGCGGATGGAGCAGATGAAGCTCTCAGTCGAATGCAAAAGCGAATGGTCACGCGGTGCCATTCTAGCCGATCTACGGGCGAAACCGAGTGTAGGAACCGATACAGCCGTATGTGTTGAAGTTGAGAGAGAAGAGGCAGAGCGCTTTTTGCAAACCGTTTTGGATCAGGGAGGGGTATAGGCGCATGGAAAAAATCATTTTGGATGTCGATACCGGGATTGATGATGCGCTGGCGATTGCTTATGCCGTTCACTCGCCTGCTCTTGAAGTGTGTGGGATTACCACGACTTTTGGCAATATTACGGTGGAGGAAGCAACACGCAATACCTTACAGATGCTAGAGCTGCTGGGTGCCTCTGCGATTCCAGTCTATCAGGGGGCATCGAAGCCGATTGTTCGCGATCTCACAGGAAAAGCAAGGCTGTTCCACGGTGAAAACGGGCTAGGCAATGTCGTCCTTCCTGAGCCATCGACAACGGCTCAGCCACAGTGTGCCACACAATTTCTCATCTCTGCGATAAAGGAACATCCTCACGAATTGACACTCGTGACCGTCGGGAGCATGACCAATCTGGCGCAGGCGATTATGGCTGCTCCAGAAATCGTATCCCTTGTCAAAAGAGTGGTCGTGATGGGAGGAGCTGTAACAGTGCCTGGGAATCGCACACCTGTAGCAGAGGCGAATATTTGCGCCGATCCGGAAGCGGCAGCGTATGTCTTCCAGTCTGGTATTCCAGTGACGCTGGTAGGCCTGGATGTGACGATGCAAACGCTGCTCACCCGCGAACACTTGCAGGAATGGAGAGCGAAGGATACACGCTTGAGCCATGTTTTCGCGGATATGTGCGAGGTGTACATGAATGCCTACGCCACAGTGGGTAATTTGCGCGGCTGCGGTCTGCATGATCCGTTAGCGGTAGGTGTTGTCATTGATCCGACGTTTGTGAAGGCAGTCCCGATGCATGTTGCGGTAGATACGTCCGGGGGAGCCAGTGATGCCCGTACGATTGGAGACAGACGGGAGCATCCAGCGCAGCAGCCGAATGTGGACGTGTGCCTAGAGGTTGACCATGAGCGCTTTGTCAGCCATTTTTTACAGAATGTATTAGGAAATTAGGAGGTAGTTATTGTGTTAAAAGAGTTTAAAGAGTTTGCGTTAAAAGGAAATGTGATGGATCTCGCTGTCGGTGTCGTGATCGGTGGGGCTTTTGGTAAGATTGTTACCTCCCTCGTTAATGACATCATTACCCCATTGATTGGGATGCTTTTGGGCAAGGTCGATTTCTCCGGTCTCTTCATCAATTTGAGCGGAGTTCCTTATAAGACGATCGCTGAAGCAAAATTAGCTAAAGCTGCAACGCTGAACTACGGGTTGTTCATCAATTCCGTCCTTGATTTTGTCATTATCGCTTTTTCTATTTTTATCGTCATCAAACAGCTTAACCGCTTCAAGCGCAAGCAAGAAGTGGAGAAAGCACCTGAGACAACGAAAGAGTGCCCGCATTGCATCTCAGCTATTCCGATCAAGGCTACACGTTGCCCGAACTGCACCTCCATGCTCGAGACAAAAGGAACATTGGCACACGAATAAGACAAATACACGAATCAAACGAACAGAGGAGGGCGATTATGCCTTCCTCTGTTTTCGTTTCACGCGGTTTTTATACTGAGAGTGAAGTCTTTTAATCGTATGGTAATAGGTCTTGTCTTTGAGCTTGGCAAACAACCCGTGGGATGGAAAGTCGTAATTGACCTCAATAATGGAGAGGCTTCCGGCTTTATCAATGGCAAAATCAACGCCGATTTGCGCACTGTGCCGATATTTATTAAAGTGGGCACATACACGGTGACTGATTTGGATCAAATCAGAGACGACACTTTTCAATTTGGCCGGCTCGACTGCTCCAGATTTTTTCAAGGCATGCGGGACTGTGACGGCATATCCGCCACCACGAGCGACATTGGTAATAATACTGTCGGAACCGGCTACCTTGGCTAGCATGCCGGCATACTGCCATTTGCCTAATCCATTGCGCATCATCATGACGCGAATATCAAAGGGGCGGCCATCGATTTCAGCTAAATCCAGCCCTTTTTGGATGACATAATTTTTTTCTGTGCACAGGCTGGTGAGCTGTTGCTTCAAGTCTGCCAAGGTCATAGCGTGCATCGGCTCTCCACGTTCCTTGACGAACTGGTAGCCCCCGTCGCCCGTTTTCCAGACACGAATAATGCCTTTTCCCATATGGGTTCGCGTCGGTTTGATATAGACGGTAGAATACTTCGCTACATACGAGTCCAAATGTGCAGGCTGATACAAGGAAGTAGGCGGGAGGTAAGGGCGAATGTGCGGACTTTTTGAAAAGAACTGATGAAGTTTCCACTTGGAAGAAGAGATCACACCATGCACCTCACTTTCGAAAAATCCATTCGTCCTAACATATGCAACTATATTCACGACCGTTTTTGCTGGCTCTCGATGAGACTGGCGTTTTTCAAAAAATGCCGAGGAGTGAGAAGGATTTAGAAAGTTGTGGGGGAATATATGTTCTAATCATTGGACAAGGATGGCGAAAATCATGCGGCAATATCGCCCAGTGCAACCTCCGACTCTGGAACGAGCGAACGTCCAAAATGAGTACCGTTACCGAGAATACATGCCCAGCAAAAGCCTGGCGAACTATATCGCCTGCTACTGGACCTCAGAGTACAACGGGGAGGGTATCGCACGTATGAGCCGAGTCATTCCAGATGGATGCGTCGATATCATTTTCAATCTCGGAGCTACTTCTGTAAAGAAGGGGGCATTTCTAACGGGACTGATGCGGACGTACGAAGACATGCTAGTAACCGAACCACAAGCCTTGATCGGCATTCGGTTTTACGTTGAGGGAGCAGCTCGCTTTTTGCGCTACCCCGTCGCTATAATCAACGGACATCATCCCCATTTGCAAGACATCTGGGGCAAAGAGGCGGATGAGGTGATAGAGGGCTTACTCGAAGCTTCCGACACGGCGGAGCGGATCGCTTGGTTGGAGCAGGAGCTAATCAAACGAATATGGATGGATGATCCAGCAGACCAGTTGCTATTGACAAGCATGAACTATTTATATGAATACAGAGGAAGTCTTTCCATGGCTGCGCTCGCCGAGAAAGTGAATTACAGCGAGAGAACCTTGCGTAGGACGTTTCAACAACAGTTGGGTATGAGCCCGAAGGAACTGGGCCGAATCATTCAATTTCAAGGGCTACTACAAATGCTGGCTAAAGGAACACGCACTTCGTTTACAGATGCAGCTCTCCAGTGTGGCTATTACGATCAGTCGCACTTGATCAAGAGCTTTCACACTTTTTACGGTGTAGCTCCCAGTAAAATTGTCTCGCCAGATCGTACGAATCGATAGTCTTGAAAAGTTGTCCGTTTTTTACAATCTTCTTTTTGGGAGACTCGTTACCCTATAGAAAGGATGGTGAATTCATGTGAATGAACAAACATTAGATACATACTGCCGGAAGCAGCCCGGTGCCACTCATGACTATCAGATGGATTGGGAATGCGATCGCTACCATGTCGGAGGCAAAATATTTGCCATGATCGGAGGCGATTCCAAAGGTGTTCGTATCCTCACCTTGAAATGCGATCCGATGCGTGCGGAGGAATTGCGCGAGACCTACGAAGGGATCGTACCCGGCTATCACATGAATAAATCCCATTGGAATTCTGTCTACTTGGACGCTGCCATTCCCGAAGGCTTGTGGGAAAGGATGATCGAGCATGCGTACGAAACGGTGCTCCAAAAACTGCCTAAGCGCGTCCAGCAAGAAATCAAGAGCGAATAGGAGTGAATGATATGGGAATCAAGCTTGATATGCTAGGGATTGTTGTACAGGACATGAAAAAAGCGCTGGATTTCTATCGGGTTCTCGGTTTCGATATTCCGGAGGGAGCAAATGAAGAGCCACATGTGGAAGTAGCGCAGGAGGGTGTTCGTCTGGCCTTTGATACAATAGTAGTTGCCAAGGGTGTGTATGGAGGATGGGAAGCACCTGTTGGGCATCGAATTGAGCTGGCTTTTTTGTGTGAGGATGCTGCGGCACTTGATGCGTTGTATACAAAAATCGTTTCACATGGCTACGAGAGTCATCGTGAGCCGTGGGATGCGTTCTGGGGCCAGCGGTATGCCATTGTGAAAGACCCGGATGGGAACCTGATTAGTTTGTTTGCGTAATACGAACCTTACATAAGAAGACAAGCCGAGCCTATGTGAAAAAGGTTCGGCTTGTTTGCGTTTTGGACCGAATCATTGGCTGATATATAAAACTTTTTAATAGGAAAACATACCCATAACTTCACTGGTTTTCCTCACTATAACGGGTTAGTGCTGTGACAGCTTGAACGGGGAGAGGCTTGACCATGGTTATTATTTTAAGAAATAAAATTTACTAATAATCGATTGACTTGTGTAATTTTGCTACATATAATGAAAGCGATAACAGGAACGAATTTTTCAACGATTCTCGATTTTTAAATGGGGGCTTTTGACATGGATCAACCTGCAAAATTGCTCGATTATCGTGCGAAAAATGAGCATGTACTCATCGGCCTCATGTCGGGAACTTCGCTGGATGGCATTGATGCCGCACTCGTAGCGATCCGCACAGATGAACAGGGCGAGATCGAAAAGGTGACTCTCCGCGATTTTTTTTATATGCCTTACTCCGATGAATTGCGTGAGTGGGTCATGAATCTGTGCAGTGTCGAAACAGCGAGAGTGGATCAGTTGACTGCGGTTCATTACGGCTTATCTGAATGGTATGCCTATGCGGTACAGCAATTGATGCAGAAAGCTGGTGTTACGACAGCCGAAGTAGATGCAGTCTGTATGCACGGACAAACCATTTGGCATATTGCCGGGCGCACGCCATTTCCCGGACCACAAGGAATGACAGAGGTCAGGGCGTCCTTGCAAATCGGCGAGCTGTCCACACTGGCAGAACGTACGGGTATTCCGGTAGTGGGGAACTTCCGCGCTCGAGATTTGGCAGCTGATGGAGAAGGAGCACCGCTTGTACCGTATGCGGACTATATTTTGTTCCGCCATCCGCAAAAAGGCAGACTGCTGCAAAACATCGGTGGAATCGCCAATGTCACATTACTTCCTGCAAGCGCAGCGATTGAACAGGTCGTCGCTTTTGACACAGGCCCTGGCAATATGATCATGGATCAAATCGTCCAGCTCATGACCAATGGACAGATGAGATATGACGAGGGTGGCAAGCTGGCCGCAGGTGGCACCGTCTCTTCGGTGCTACTGGAAAAATGGCTACAGGACCCGTATTACCAGATCAAGCCACCGAAGAGTACAGGCCGCGAAGTATACGGCAAAGCTTTTGCCCAAGAGCTGTTCCAAGATGCGGATCAACTCGGAATTAGTCAGACGGATCTGTTAGCAACCGTGACAGCATTGACTGCCACGACAATTGCGAACGCCTATGTGCAATTCGTATTACCCACAACCAAAGTGGAGGAAGTGATCGTCTCAGGGGGAGGCGCTCATAACCAGACGCTTCTCGCCATGCTGCAGCGTCAATTGCCGACAGGAATGACCGTGATGACGGCGCAGCAATTTGGGATGCCTGACGATGCGAAGGAAGCCGTCGCTTTTGCCATTTTGGGTCATGAGACACTAATGGGACGACCATCCAATGTGCCATCTGTAACAGGGGCGAAGAGGGCCGTACCGTTAGGAAATATATGCTTCTAACATGAGATCAACAGAGGGGGTACCATCGTGAAAAAAAGAGTATTGGCAGGGTTTTTCCTATCATTGTCTCTCGTGCTTTCCGCTTGTTCTGGTGGAGGAACAGCACCCGCAGAGCAAGGCAAGTCAGCGGAAGGTCAAGCAAAAACAGAACTGATCGTGGCAGCCGAGCAAGAGCCAGTGGGCTATGACCCGCACAAGGTTCCAGCGGCATCCAGTGTGCGTGTCTATGCGCTCATTTACGATAGCCTGACCAAGCTGGACGAGAACATGAACATCATACCGAACCTGGCAGAGAAGTGGGAGATTGCGTCAGACGGGAAAACCGTCACCATGTTCCTGCAAAAAGGCGTCAAATTCCACAATGGCAAAGACATGACGGCAGAGGATGTAAAATTCAGCTTTGAACGAATCATGAATCCAGACACAGGTTCGATCGCGAAATCATATTTTTCCAGCGTAGAAGCAATTGAAGTGAAAGATCCAACGACAGTTGTCTTCAAGCTGAAAAATGCGGATGCCTCATTCGTTGCAAATACGGCAAGCGCCTATGCTTCCATCGTGCCAACAGGCTCCACTGACCTGACCAAGGAAGCAATCGGTACCGGTCCCTTCAAAATGGAAAAAAGTGAGTCGGGACAATATGTCCTGCTGAAGAAAAATGCGGATTACTTCAATAAAGAACTGCCAAAGGTAGAGTCCATCAAGTTCCAAATCATGAAGGACGAGGCTGAGCGTCTCGCTGCGATTCGCTCTGGTAAAGTCGACATCAGCATGGTGTCTGCTGATTCTGCGAAGCTCTTGGAAGGCAAGCCAGGTGTACAGATCAAGAACTACCAATCTTTGGAGTACAGTTACCTGGGCATTAACGTAAACAAAAAGCCTTTTGACAATCCAAAAGTGCGCGAAGCGATCAGCTATGCCGTTGACCGTAACCAAATTATCCAGACTGTCTGGAAAGGGGAAGCGACTCTGACTGGTCCGATCGCTCCTGCTTTGACCAACTCGGCTTTGGACCCAGCTACTTATCCGACCTACAAAACAGATGTAGAAAAAGCGAAGCAAATGCTGGCGGAAGCGGGCTATCCAAACGGTTTCGAGACTCAAATCGAAACAGCAGCAACTTACCCAGATATGGTGGAAACGGCACAAGTGATTCAACAACAGCTCAAAGCAATCGGCATCAATGCGAAGATCAACCAGCTTGAGTGGGGGAACTACATCGAAACGTGGAAATCCAAGGACATGAACTTGATGGTAGGCCGCAACACTTCTGGTGTAGATGCTGACCGTTCCATGCGCTTCTTCTTCTCGACAACTGGTTCTGCTAACGTGTGGAACTACTCCAATCCTGCCTACGATGAACTGGTGCAAAAAGCTCTGACGACAGTAGATCAAGGAGAGCGCAAAAAGCTGTATGACGAAGCACAAACCATGCTGGTAGCAGATGCACCAAACCTGTTCCTGGCATCTCCGAAAAACTACTACGCGGTACGTGACAACATTGATTTCACGCCGTCGGCAGCGGGCGAAGTATACTCGCTGATCAAAACTTCGATCAAGTAATGTAGCATACGTGTGAGGAAGGCTCCGCCAGAGGTTAGGCGGAGCCAAGTTTCTAAATATGGAGGGAAACTCGTGGGATCTTACCTAATCAAACGTGTCGCCAGCCTGATTCCCATCCTGTTTGGCATATCCGTCTTGATCTTCACGATCCTGCATCTGGTGCCGGGCGATCCAGCTTCCATCATGCTAGGAACGAATGCCACACCGGAAGCAATTGCGGCGTTGAATAAAAGCATGGGGCTGGATCAGCCGTTGATTAACCAGTATCTGCATTGGATCACAGGAATCCTGCAAGGGAATTTTGGTGTGTCGGTCCACACAGGAGAAGAGATTTTGCCCCAAATTCTCAAGCGTTTTGCCATCACCATGCAACTGACTGTATTTGGCGTTCTGATTGGGTGGGTGCTCGCGATTCCGTTCGGGATTCTTTCGGCGATTCGCGCTCATTCCAAAACAGACATCGTGGTTCGTGTGTTTACGCTGCTAGGTATTTCTGTTCCGAACTTTGCCATCGGGACCCTGCTATTGCTCGGTTTTTCCCTTTATTTCAACTGGTTCCCGCCCATTGATGTGGTGAACTTCTGGGAAGATCCGATCGAGGCGTTCAAGGTATTCATACTGCCTGCGACAACGATGGGGATTGTAGTGGCTGCTGGTGTGATGCGGATGACTCGTTCAGCGTTTTTGGAAACCATGGACAAAGATTTTATTCGGACAGCACGGGCCAAAGGTAACAGTAAGTGGACAATCGTCATAGGTCATGCGTTCCGCAACTCTTCGATTCCGATTGTCACGATCGCAGGTATGCAGATCGGTTACCTGTTGGGCGGGTCTGTGATCGTCGAGCAGCTATTCTCGATTCCTGGTTTGGGCCAGTACATTCTGGAGGGAATTTATCAGCGGGATTATCCGGTTGTACAGGGAGGCGTTTTGTTCGTCGCTCTGGTGTTTGTCCTGGTCAATCTGCTCATCGACCTGATCTATACCTGGATTGATCCGCGTATCAAGTATTGACAAGGGGAATGCGACATGAGCACATTTCGAAAGCGTTTTTTGGCGAATAAGACAGCCGTCTTCTGCTCCATTTTGCTGGCGTTGCTCTGTTTGACGGCAGTGCTGGCTCCAGTGTTGGCTCCGCATGACCCGACACAAATGTTTCAGGATCATCGGATGGAAGGCAGCTCAGGTGAGTTTTTGCTAGGTACGGACCAGTTTGGTCGTGATCTTTTGAGCCGCATCATCTACGGTGCGCGCGTATCGCTGGTGGTCGGGCTTTCTGCCGTTCTTGTCAGCGCCGTTTTCGGTACGCTGTTTGGCTTGATCGCTGGCTACTTCGGGCGCTGGATTGACGGTTTTATCATGCGCTGTATGGACGTTCTGTTTGCTTTTCCGGAAATTTTGTTGGCGCTGGCGATTGTAGCAGTATTAGGGCCGGGAACCTTTAACACGATCATGGCCATCGGAATCGTGAACATTCCGATCTTCACCCGGACGGTGAGGGGAGCAGTTCTCTCTATCAAAAATCTGGAGTACGTAGAAAGCGCTCGTGCCATCGGTGCGAGTACACCGCGTATCTTGTTTCAAGAAATTTTTCCGAATGTAACGGCACCGCTGCTGGTTCAATCCTCTCTGGCGATTTCAGGCGCGATCTTGACCGAATCGGCCCTCAGCTTTTTGGGCTTGGGGATTCAGCCACCAGACCCGTCATGGGGCGGGATGATTTCAGAGGCGCGTCGTTACATGGAGTTGGCTCCGGGCATGATTATCTGGCCATGTGTGGCCATGACGGTGACGATTCTTGCTTGTAACATGTTTGGAGATGCTGTCCGTGATATTCTCGACCCGCGTCATCGTGGGAAATAGGAACGATAGGCAGAGGTGAGAACGAATGAACGTGCAACAGATCAGAGAACGAATGGAGTCCAGTCTGACGCAAGGGATTCATCAGGGCATTTTTCCGGGAGGCGCTGTCAGTATGCTGCGAAAAGGCGCGCCCGCTTTGACAGTCTGCATGGGAAAAACAAGCTATGGACACGATGGAAGGCCGGTTCATAGTCAAACGATATACGATATGGCCTCTTTGACCAAGGTGATGGTGACCTTGCCGCTCATTCTCATTAGTGTGCAGGAAGGCAAGCTCTCGTTGACTGACTCTGTGACGACCTACCTGCCAGAATTGGCGAGCGCCCACGATCAGGAACGCAAAGGGCAGATCAAAATCATTCACCTGCTCACACATACATCGGGACTTCCTGCATGGCGTCCGTACTTTTTGCTGGGGAAAAATCGGGAGGACTATTTGCGGCTCATCGCAAACGAGTCGATGCTGGACGCCCCGGGACGAAGCGTTGTGTACAGTGATCCGGGATTCATGCTGTTGGGCTTTTTACTGGAGCGCATCTGGGACGAGGAACTGGACGCGCTGGCGATGCGACTGATTTTTCAACCGAGCCAAATGTTTCATACGAGCTACTTGCCGCTGGAACAAACACGTATGCAAGGAATGGACATAGCTGCTACGGAGAAGGGCAATGCCTTTGAACAAGAGATGGCAGTGACTTTTTTGTCGGAACTGGCAGAAGCCAGACATCCTTTGGCGCTGGAATGGCAGCAAGCTTTGACCGGATACGGTTGGCGAGAAGGAGTGATTAGTGGCACGGTTCACGATTGCAACGCGCACGATGGCTTGGAAGGTGTCAGTGGGCACGCCGGACTTTTTTCTACCTTGGCTGATACAGAGCGATACATGCACATTTGGATGAGTGGGAAGGCTTCCGTGCAGCTTGATCCGACGCTGTGTGCCTTGGCTACTCGCTCACTCACAGACCATTCGATTCATCGCAGAGGATTGGGGTGGATCATTTCCCCGACAGGCGGCTCCTTAGAACAGCTTGCCGCAGGTTGTAGTGGGGGAGACCTTGTTTCGGAATGCGCTTTTGGGCATACCGGCTTTACAGGAACGTCTATCTGGTCGGACCCGGCGAGAGACGTGACGCTGATTACATTGACAAACCGCGTGCATCCTGTCGCGAACCCGTTGATCGGGGCGTGGCGGACCGCTCACCATAACCGATTATTTTCTGTAATCAAACCTGACCACACATCCTGATGAAAAGGGGGAGTACTCATGGCAGCAATGCTTACGATTGATGATTTGCGAACTTCTTTTATCCAAGCAGGCAAAAAGCTGACCGTGATCGAGGGTGTCAGTCTCTCTGTAGAGCCTGGTGAAACTGTCGGTGTGGTCGGTGAATCCGGATGTGGAAAAAGCGTGACCAGCATGTCCATCATGCAGCTCTTGGGACGGAATGTGGAGATGACCGGGAGCATCCGTTTTCAAGACAAGGAGCTGCTCTCACTTACGGATAAACAAATGCAGACGATTCGCGGCAATCAGATCGCGATGATTTTTCAGGAGCCGATGACTTCGCTCAACCCATTGCATTCGATCGGTAAACAGATTAGCGAGCCCTTGCGTCGGCATCTCGGACTATCGAAACAGGAAGCCAAGCGACGAACGATCGAGCTTTTGAAAGAAGTCGGGATTCCGCGTGCCGATGAAATCATTTCCGACTATCCGCACCAATTGTCAGGCGGGATGCGTCAACGTGTGATGATTGCGATGGCGATGTCTTGTGCGCCCAAGCTCTTGATTGCCGACGAACCGACAACGGCTTTGGACGTGACGATTCAGGCGCAAATATTGGAACTCATGAAAAAAGTCCGGCAAGAGCAAGGCACTTCCATCCTGCTTATCACACATGATCTAGGAGTCGTGGCGGAGATGTGTCATCGTGTCATCGTCATGTATGCAGGTCAAATCGTAGAGGAAGCCGACGTCAAGCAGCTGTTTGACGAGCCGAAGCATCCGTATACGAGAGGACTTTTGAAATCGATGCCTTCTGTCAGTGTTAACCAAGAGCGTTTGGATGCGATTCCGGGCTCGGTGCCCCTTTTGAGCGAAATGCCTGCGGGATGTCGTTTTGCACCGCGCTGCTCACAGGTCATGGATATTTGCCGCGAGAAAAATCCAGAACTGACGCCTGTCGCAGACAACCAAAAGTGCCGCTGCTGGCTGTATCGCGAGGAGGACGTGCAATGAGGCAACCACTGCTAGAAGTCAAATCATTGACCAAACATTTCACGAGCAAGCAAGGATTCTTCAGCAAGGAAAAAGTCGTCCGTGCCGTCGATGGGGTCAACTTGACGGTTTACCCGGGCGAAACCGTCAGCATCGTTGGCGAATCAGGCTGTGGGAAATCCACAACAGGACGCTGCATCCTGCGCCTGATTGAGCCAACTGACGGAGAAGTGTTTTTTGAAGGACAGGATATCCGCAAGCTCAATGAAACAGAGCTGCGCCGGGCAAGACGAAACATGCAGCTCGTGTTTCAGGATCCGTTTGCCTCGCTGAACCCGCGAAAAACAATCGGACAGCTTTTGGAGGACCCACTCATCATCCACGGAATCGGCAATTCAGTAGAACGCAAAAAGCAAGTAGAGGAGATGATCCAGATCGTCGGTCTCTCCAAGCAGCAGCTGGATCGTTTTCCGCATGAGTTTTCCGGTGGTCAGCGCCAGCGGATCGGCATAGCAAGGGCACTGATATTGCGCCCCAAGCTGATTGTGGCTGATGAGCCTGTATCTGCTTTGGACGTGTCAATTCAGGCGCAAATTTTGAATCTGATGCAAGATTTGCAAAAGGAGTTCAATCTGACGTATTTGTTCATCTCGCATGATTTGAGTGTCGTCCGCCATATATCGGACCGGGTAGCGGTGATGTATCTCGGAAAAGTGGTGGAGGTAGCGGATAAACAATCGTTGTATGAGAAACCAACACATCCATATACACAAGCACTGTTATCAGCGGTGCCTGTACCGAATCCCCATTTGACGACCCAGCGGATCATTTTGGAGGGAGACCTGCCTAGTCCAGCGAATCCGCCGTCTGGCTGCACATTCCATCCGCGTTGCCGCCACTGTATGGACATTTGCAAAACGGTTGCTCCTGTGGCTAGCGAGGTATCGAGAGGGCATTTTGTCACTTGCCATCTGGAGCAGTCATGAAGTGAGCATGGGGCAGTAAGATTGAAAAGGAGGTTCGATAGAGCATGAATCTGGAGAACTTGCAAGCATTGACGACTGAAGAAAAAAACGAGAGCAGCAGTGATTTGGATCAATTGAGTGCCCGAGGCATCGTGCAAATGATGAACGATGAGGACAAGAAGGTTCCTTATGCGGTAGAGCGCGTTCTCGATCAAGTATCCGATGCGGTAGAGGTCATCTCACACGCATTGGAAAAGGGCGGGAGACTGTTTTACTTTGGTGCTGGAACGAGTGGACGTTTAGGGATCTTGGATGCGTCCGAGTGCCCGCCGACCTTTGGTACACAGCCTGAGCTCGTTCAGGGTGTGATTGCAGGTGGACCATCTGCAATGGTACGCGCGGTAGAAGGCGCAGAGGATTCTTTTGAATTAGGTCAAGAAGATGTGCATAAATACGGCGTGACCAAAAATGATGTGGTCGTAGGAATCGCAGCCAGTGGACGGACTCCGTATGTTCTCGGTGTTTTGGCAGAGGCACAGAAGATCGAAGCCAAGACGGTTGCTGTCTCTTGCAACAAGCCTTCGTACATCAATGAAGGCGTAGATGTCGCGATTAATGTGGTCGTAGGACCGGAAGTATTGACCGGATCGACGAGACTCAAGGCAGGAACAGCCCAAAAGCTGGTGCTAAACATGCTGACGACAGCGACGATGATTCGTTTGGGCAAAGTGTACGGAAATCTGATGGTCAGCGTGCAAGCAACCAACCTCAAGCTGAAGGAACGAGTAAAGCGGATCATCATGGAAGTGACCGGAGCGAGTTACGAGGAAGCAGAGCAACTGGCTGATCAGGCAGATGGTGATGCGAAGACAGCTATTATCATGAAGCTGACGGGATCGAGCAGGGAAGAGGCCACTCGTTTGTTGAATGTTACCAATGGAAGAATCAGGGAAGCCATTCAGCAGTTGGACTAAGTTTTTGGGAAAGGATGGAGAGACTCCATGTTGCCAGAATCCATTCGAGAAGAGCTGCGTGCCATCGTCGGAGAGAAAAACAGTCTCGACAAACAGGAAGCATTAGTCGCCTATTCGTATGACGCGACGCCGATGCAGCAAGCATTGCCGGATGTGGTCGTCATGCCGAAGAGCACAGCCGAAGTCCAGCAGGTCATGCGAGTTGCAGCACGACATCACATCCCGATTGTGACGCGTGGAGCAGGCTCTAATCTATGCGGCGGAACGATACCAGTCGGTGGCGGAATTGTTTTGGTATTGAGCCGGATGAATCAGATCGTAGAGATTGACGAACAAAATTTGACGATAACGGTACAGCCGGGGGTTCGAACGGTCGATATCCATCAGGCGGTAGAGGCGCTCGGTTTGTTTTACCCACCAGATCCAGGCAGCATGGTCATCTCCACGATTGGCGGGAATATTGCGCTTAATTCGGGTGGACTGCGAGGGTTGAAGTACGGAACAACCAAGGATTACGTGCTGGGTCTCGAAGCTGTGTTGCCGAACGGAGAGGTCATCCGTACCGGGGGCAAGCTGATGAAGGATGTGGCGGGCTATGATCTGACCAAGCTCTTGGTCGGTAGCGAGGGCACACTGGCGATCATTACCGAGGCTATTCTCAAGCTGATTCCGAAGCCGCAGACACAGCGGGTTATGCTGGCGATGTTCGCAGATATGGCACAGGCGGCGAGGTCTGTTTCTGATATCATTGCCAATCGTATCATTCCTGGCACGCTTGAATTTCTTGATCAGGGCACGATCCGTGTTGTCGAGGATTTCAAAAAGATCGGGCTTCCGACAGATGTGGCGGCGATCCTCCTGATCGGTCAGGACGGAGAGCCACAGACGGTTGATCGGGACATGGAGCAGATCGCTGTTATTTGCGAGAAGAATGATGCTGTCCAAATTAAGGTAGCGAAGACAGCCGAGGAAGCTGATGAGGTAATGACCGCCCGACGCAGTGCGCTCGCCGCATTGTCACGGATGCGTCCGACGACCATTTTGGAGGACGCAACAGTTCCCCGCGCCGCGATTGCGCCGATGGTCGCTGCGATTCAAGAGATTACGGAGCGTTACGGACTGCAAATTTGTACCTTTGGTCATGCAGGAGACGGCAATTTGCATCCGACCTGCATGACAGACGCTCGCAACACGGAAGAGATCGAGCGTGTGGAGCATGCCTTCGAGGAAATTTTCGCAGCGGCAATCGATTTGGGGGGAACGATTACGGGAGAGCATGGCGTAGGAATCGTCAAGGCACCGTATTTGGAGTGGAAAGTAGGGGCCGCAGGTATGGAGATCATGAAAGGCATCAAGCACGCTTTCGATCCTCACAATCTCCTGAACCCTGACAAAATGTTTGCCAAACAGTCCCGGAACAGAGTGGTGGTCCAGCGTGCTTAAAGAAGCCTTGGTGAATAAACTCGATTACGACGAGCTGTCCAACTGTATGCGCTGCGGCTTCTGTCAGCCAGCCTGTCCGACCTTTCGGGAAACAGGCTATGAGGCAGCTTCTCCACGAGGTCGCATCGCCTTGATGAAAGCCGTAGCAGACGGTGTCATGGAGCCGGACAAAGATTTCGTCGATCAAATGAATCTGTGTCTAGGCTGCCGGGCATGTGAGCCGGTATGCCCAGCAGGTGTTCCGTACGGTCAGTTGATCGAGCAGACGAGAGAAGCGATCGAAGAAGTGCAGGAGCATCCATGGTGGGTCGAAGTCGTCCGCAAGCTCGCATTTTTCCACCTATTCCCTCATCAGAAACGCATGTACCAGCTCGGCGGACTCTTGCACTTCTATCAGCGCTCAGGAGTGCAAAAAGCCGTTCGCAAGCTAAGCGTGTTATCCATCCTGCCTAAGCAAATGCGGGAAATGGAAGCAATCATGCCTGAAGCATCTGGAAAAGGTATCGTGGACTTTTTCGGTGGCACGGTTATTCCAGCCGTGGGCGAGCGCAAGTATCGCGTAGGAATGTTTCACGGCTGTATCATGGATGTCTTATTCAATGAGACGAATCGCAACACCGTGCGGCTTCTGAGTGAGGCAGGCTGCGAGGTAATCATCGCTCCAGACCAGGTGTGCTGCGGTGCTCTCCATGCACATAGCGGTGAGCGTGAACAGGCTCGCCATCTGGCGCGAAAAAATGTGGCTGCTTTTCACACGGCTGATGTGGATATCATTGTATCCAATGCAGGCGGTTGCGGGGCGATGCTACAGGAATACGACCATTTGCTGGCGGAAGATGCAGAATGGCAGGAGAAGGCACAATGGTTCGCTTCACGCGTGAAGGATATTAGCGAGGTGCTTGCACTCCTCGTCGAACCAACAGAATGGCAGTCATTGCCCCAACGGATCACCTATCAATCCTCCTGTCACCTACGCAACGGGATGAAGGTGACCAAAGAGCCAGTGAATCTGCTGCAAGCCATTCCGGGAGCCACATACGTACAACTCCGAGAGGGAGATCGCTGCTGCGGCTCAGCGGGCATTTATAATCTGGTGCAGCCTGAGATGGCCGGAAGCCTTTTGGATGAAAAAATGGGTCATGTAGCGGCTACCCAAGCAGATATTCTCGTGACCTCAAATCCGGGCTGTCTGTTGCAAATGAAAGCAGGCATTCATCGAGCTGGGCTGGAAGGAAAGATGGAGGCCGTGCACATCGTCGATTTGCTGGCGCGTGTCAGTCAGAAATAATAGAATCGTATAGTCGAGAAAACGTGTAGGGAATCATTCTGCAAGACGGGGTGGTTCCTTGCACGTTTTTTTCATAGAAAAAGGGGATAAAAATAAAAGGACTATTAACGGAAATTGCATGTAAGAATGGCCAAATGCATGGCAGTAAAAATTCGGAGAGGAAGTGGTAGGAAGCGATGGAAATCAAAGGCGCAGTTATAGGTCCTTACGATTTGCTTGATGAGGTTTTGCGTATGGCAGCAACATTTCCAGCCTTGAATCAACCTACTCGGAGATGGTCTCCGCGATTTATTGGACCCGCATATATCTATTTCCAATTCCTCGAAAAGAGAGAGCGGGATAACAGATTTTGTTAATTGCTGTCGAATATTGTATTATAATAGAAGGAAATAATGTAAAATTTTTAATGGAGGTAATAGGATGTCAATGACGAGTACGTTCACAAACTGGTTGAAATCGACAAAAGTTGGTTTGCAAGAGCAAGTGAAAAAGTTTCAAAACCGAGACTTTCTAGATGCAGTGGTAGCCGGCTGCGCATTGGTAGCGGCTGCCGATGGCAGTATTGATTCCGCAGAAAAACAAAAGATGGCTGCTTATATTGGAAGAAGTGAAGAGTTAAAGGTATTTAACATGAATGATGTCATTGCGAGATTTAATCACTTTGTATCTGGCTTTGAATTCGATCACGGTGTCGGCAAGATGGAGGCATTGAAAGTGATAGGAAAATATAAAAATAATGCTGAGGCTGCGCGTATTGTTGTCAGTGTTTGCTGCGCAATTGGTTCCGCGGATGGTCATTTTGATGAACAGGAAAAATCCGTTGTTCGAGAGATTTGTGGGGTTGTTAATCTCAATCCAGCAGAGTTTCAGCTATAAAAAAGAAGGGCGCCTGATCGGTAGCCCTTCTTTTTTTACTTTTTCGCTCCAAATAGATGAAAGATAGAGGGAGACTTAAATTCTTCAGGTCCAACATCCATTTTAAAACTTCCATCCTTATAAAGGAGCGGAGACTTTTCTGAGTTATTCTTCGAGTATTTTTCTACGTGGCTGATTTTCATTTCGCTTTGATCTGTAAAGTCAATGTGGGCAATGGCAACCCAATAGGCATATTTATTTTCTTCTAATAAGGGAGCGATCACAGTTTGTCCTACGTGATTCTCCACAACAGCCCTTGCATGCATAGATTTAAAACTTCCTATTCCATTACTTAATGCACTATAGGCGGCGAATAAAACATAGCGCAATTGATCTGGGCGATGAATGTGAATGGTTTCTCTACCGGCATTTTTGGAATCTCCATCTAATGTAATAAACGGTGACTTTGTTGAGGTGCCTTTATTTTTGTAATAGACTTTTCCTTCTACGCCATCCCGAGTAACAAAGAAACAATACAAATCCAGGTCTTTCTTGCTGGTCCATTCCAGATGAGTGGTGATCTTTTCAGATTTCCTTATTTGCACAGACTCTTTCTTTGTCAGTTCAATTTTGGTTAATGTAACGGGGAGAGGAGGCGGTAATGTCTCTTCCTCTTCGCTGACATCAAGTCCAAAATTGCGGCATAACGCAGCTAATCCTCCGTTAAATCCACTTCCAATTGCATTGAACTTCCACTCTCCGTTATAACGATATAGTTCAGCAGTAACAATTGCGGTCTCGTTCTCTAAATCTGATCCAAATTCGAAGCGCAATAATTCGGTTCCATCAGACGGGTTCACTATTCGAACGTATGCGTCATGAATTTGTCCGAAACGGTGGTCTCTTTTTTCAGCTTCATGAATGGTTAGAGTTAATGCGATTCGATGAATGTTAGGAGGAATTTTCTTCTCTATGATTTCTATTTGCTCTTTATCTTTACCAGGCGCTGTTGAGTGCTTTACTGCTTGGGTGATGCTCATGGTATTTCCGTAAAAAATGAAATCTTCATCCTGTTGGCAATTCCCGGAAATATCTAACAAGAATGCCGCAGAGTCAATCTCAATCTCCTCTTTTGATTCCCATCCTAAACATACGATCCACTTTTCTGCATTGATATTTTTGGTAATATCCGTTTTCTGCCCTTTTTTTAGTAGCATAGAATGTCTCCTATTCCAGCGTCATCAAAAAACAAGAAAAAATGACATTGTTTTCGTAATTTTTGTCGAAATTTAATTCGTTTCATATCGACATTTTTATTATACTGGAAAGAGTAAGTTATATTTACAATTGTTTTCTCTATTGGATGTAATGTTATTTAAATGTGTATAGCTTCCAAATGATAATGGTATGGATAAATTAGGAAAGGGGCGGGGTTTTTACTATTGTAGTAAAAACGTTTATTCATGAGACATTTCGATTATTTGAGTGTAGAAGAACGCGATGAATTATTTTATGGAAAACCGGTTTCGTTTAATAGAAACACGGAGAAGGAAATCCTTTCCTTTAGTCTGGGAGCCACATTATACATGCCTGCAACGAAGGCAACGATTTCTCAAGATATCGTTCGAAAGAAGCATGAAGGTCTTGTTTCGATGGTGGCTTGTCTGGAAGATGCAATCGGTGATCACGAAGTTGTGGAAGCGGAGCAAAGCTTGCTTAAACAATTTGCTACCCTGGCACACCAGCTGCGACTCGGTGAACTGGATATCAATGATGTTCCTCTTATTTTTATTCGGGTTCGGGACGCAGCCCAAATGAAACGTATAGCAGATACGCTGGGTGAAGATCTATATGTGCTCGCTGGTTTTGTTTTCCCAAAATTCACGAGCAGAAATGGCGAAGAATATTTTTCCATTCTCCATTCGATTAACGCCCCTCTTTCTTTTACGGTTTACGGTATGCCTATTCTGGAATCTGCTGAGGTTATTTATAAAGAAACGCGAGTGGACGAGCTTGTTTCGATTCGGCAAATTTTAGATAAATATGAAGATCTCGTTTTGAACGTCCGGATGGGTGCTACTGATTTTTCCAGCCTGTTTGGGTTGAGAAGGGGACCCGATGTGACTATCTACGACATTTCTACGATTCGGGATTGTATTAGTGACATGGTCAATATTTTTACCAGAACCGAAAAGGGGTATGTTCTCTCTGGACCGGTTTGGGAGTACTTCACTAATGGGGATCGACTGCTCAAGCCGCAGCTAAGAGAGTCGCCTTTTGAAAAACAGCTTGGTGGCGTACAAGGAAGAAAACTGAGATTAAAGCTTTTAAATAAATTTGAAGACGGACTGATAAAAGAAGTGCTCCTAGATAAAGAGAATGGATTGACGGGCAAGACCATCATTCATCCAAGTCATATCAAAATCATTCATTCTCTCTCTGTTGTTAGCCATGAAGAATACGAGGATGCCATGAGCATCCTGCAAAGCAATTCCAACGGAGTACTGAAAAGTAACTTTTCCAACAAAATGAATGAAGTAAAGCCGCATACTAATTGGGCAAAAAGAGTTTTGGTGAAATCAAAAATTTATGGGGTGTATCATGGACACAACAACTTTATCAACCTCTTGGCAAAATCCTCCAAGATACAGCTTCAATATTCTCGATAGCTTGGAAGTGGAAGGGATTGTGGAGAAGAATCCATTTGATCTTCCACTAGAGCTTCTTTTCGGAATGGCAGGTCGGATTAATAAGAAGAGAGGCTTTTTGTTCGTAAGTAAGGTACTAGGAAAGCATATTCCAGTCATTCCGGCTGTATCGTTGGTGAGTGGTGCTTTACTAGGTGCGCGTTTTTTAGAAGCCTACTACGGTCAGCAGGTGGATACTGCTCCACTCGTTCAAGGCTTGATGAATCAAGAGAGAAGTCAAGAGGTCTTCCAGCAACTGATGCAAAAGCGATTTGAACTGCCTGAGCAGGTGCTTTTTATCGGCTTTGCCGAAACTGCAACGGGCCTCGGTCATTCCATGTTTAGCTGCTTTCAGAACAACGCGTACTATATCCATACGACAAGAGAAATGATTCAGGATATACAGCCATCCATTACGTTTGAAGAGGAGCATTCTCACGCAGTGGCTCATCTTATGTACCCTCGTGAGGACCACTTGTTATCCACAGATGCGCCGATTGTTTTGGTAGATGATGAGATCACTACAGGCAAAACTGCGCTCAATATCATTCGAGAAATACAAAAGAAGTATCCTCGTAGTCATTACATTGTGGCTTCCTTGCTCGACTGGCGATCTGATGAGGATTGTCAGCGATTCAGGGAGTTACAAGAGGAATTAAACATCACAATTACTAACGTATCCCTCGTGAAAGGACAAATCAAAGTGGAGGGAGCACCGGTTGAAAAGAATGATAATGAAGAAAAGAGTATTGTTGAGCGAACCAGCAGCTTCCCTAAAATTATACAAATGGATGGGGCAGAATGGCCGCGTTTGAGCTATACCTCTATGGATTCAAGCGCCTTTCCTAACCACCGTCCGTATTTGTTGCAAACGGGACGTTTTGGGATGATAAGCTCGGATCAAAACTTGCTGAATACGTACTGCGAAAAAACGGGAATCGAATTAGGCGCGTATAGGAGCGGAAAAACTTTATGCATGGGGACAGGCGAATTTATGTACATCCCAATGATGATTGCGGCGCATATGGGTGATGACGTTTGGTACCAGTCGACCACAAGAAGCCCGATCCATCCTTCTGAGATGGAGAAGTACGCAGTGAAAAATGCATTCTCCTTCTCTTCTCCTGATGACCCGCTTGTACCGAATTTTTGTTACAACATCCCTGATAACTACTATTCAGATATATTCGTATTTTTTGAGCGAGGGACGACGGGAGAGCGATTGCGCTCCTTTTATGACGTGCTGAATAATCTTTCCATCCCCAATAAATATATCGTATTTTTCGGATAAAGGTGGCGTAGACTCTTGAATTCACAGTTGTTACAACGCGTAATCCAAGAACCTTCACCAATGGGCAGCTACCCTCCAGGTGATGTGACATTTCTGCTTAAAGAGATAAACGGATTGATAAGGGAGACAGGGACAGAGGATCGTGAGGAATTAATTCAGACGGGACACCATTACTCAGAGATGCTACCGATCGAATACCGTCCAACAAAAGAATATATGGAATTGTTCCATCAAACCTTACAAACATCAGCCAAAAAGGTTGCATTGGCAGTTGCCATCGTAGCAGAGCTGATTAAGGCTACGAAGGGAAATAATGTAGTGATTGCCTCACTTGCCAGGGCAGGAACGCCAATTGGCATTTTAATAAAAAGGTATCTGGAATCCATTCATCGGCTACATATTCCACACTATAGCATCTCTATTATCCGTGGAAAGGGCATCGATGAGAATGCTCTTTTGTATATGCTAGACAAGCATCCAGGAGCCAAAATTCAGTTTGTGGATGGATGGACGGGAAAAGGTGCGATTACGCGGGTGCTGCAAAAAGCGATCAAATCCTTTAATGAAAAGCTGGGAACTCATCTTGATGACGATCTGGCAGTATTGGCTGATCCTGGTCATTGTGTGAGCAAGTTTGGAACACGGGAAGATTTTCTTATCCCGAGTGCATGTCTCAATTCTACGGTATCAGGCTTGGTCAGTCGGACTGTTCATCGCCAGGATTTAATCGGACGTACAGACTTTCACGGGGCGAAATACTATCGTGAATGGTTGTCTGAGGACGTATCCAATCTTTTTGTTGATACCATCGCTAAACATTTCCACGAGCTGGCAGACACAGCGAAGCAACAGTGCAGCATGCACTTGATTCAAGATGAGGAGCAATGGATCACATGGAGTGGCGAACGTGATATCCAGCGAATACAACAGGATTACAAGATAAATGATATCAATCTAATCAAGCCTGGAGTGGGAGAGACCACTCGTGTCCTTTTGCGAAGAGTTCCGTGGAAAATCCTTGTGAATCGAATGGATAATCCTTATTTAGCCCACATTCTTTTGCTGGCCCATGATCGCGGTGTACCGGTTGAAGAACGTTCAGACCTTTCCTACTCTTGTTGTGGGATCATTCGTCCACAGGGGGAGGATAACCGATGATCTTTGCCAGTGATCTTGACCAGACGTTGATATATTCGGAGCGATTCTTAACGGACCCGACGCTGCAGGTACGCTTAATCGAGCAACTGGATGGAAAGCCAATTTCGTATATGACAGAGCGGGCACTATTGCTACTGCAAGAGATCCATAAGCACATGCTGTTTATTCCAGTGACTACGAGAACGATCGAGCAATATAGGAGAATCACGGTATTTCAGAACGAGCTGCGGCCTGCGTATGCGGTCACGAGCAATGGTGGGAATATCATCCGTAATGGGGCTGTCGATGAGTCGTGGAACAAAAAAATTCGTGAGCGTATAGAGGATGAGTGCATATCCATCACGGATATTTTGGCGCGTTTTGAAGACATAAAAGACTCAAGCTGGATTCTCAATGGAAAATCGGCAGAAGATCTGTTTCATTATTTCATCATCGATCGCCAAAATATGCCAACAAGCGAATGGGACGGTTTTGTGCAATGGATGGAGCAAGGCAATTGGACAGTATCCATCCAGGGGAGAAAGCTTTATTTTGTGCCAAGAGCCGTGAATAAACGCGATGCAGTCCTCTATGTAAAAGACATCGAAAAGAGGACAGAGATTTTCGCATCGGGAGACTCTTTGCTCGATTTGCCTTTGGTGTCCTGCACGAAAAACTCTCTGATTCCTTCTCATGGGGAAATCTATCATCTTGCTCAAATATCAGCACAAGACACACCGTTTCAGTTTACAGCTAAGAATGGAATACGAGCGTCAGAGGAAATTCTTGACTGGGTCATTGAGCAGATAAAGATAACACGTTAAATCTGTAAAACGTTATTACTTGTCAAAATATTGCACATATCGTCGATTTTACGGGATTCATGTAGATATTTTGGTAGATTTATGAAATAATAGTGATGTCTAAAAAATTTTACTTCATTACATGAATCTGTAAAATTTTAATGAGGTTGGGAGGTAGAACATGTCAGTAGTCAGTTTGCAAAAAGGTCAGAAGATCGACCTGACAAAAGGGAATGCAGGATTAACTAAATTGTTAGTTGGTCTAGGCTGGGACCCGGTCAAGAAAAGTGGCGGGTTGCTTGGAGGCATTTTTGGTGGCGGGAGTAACGCAAACATCGATTGTGACGCTTCCGTAATTATGCTCGACCAGAACGGGAAAATAACTAAAGAGAAGAACCTTGTTTACTTCGGCAACAAAAAAAGTCAATGCGGCAGCGTATCACACTCAGGAGATAATCTCACCGGAGATGGTGAAGGTGATGATGAGCAAGTGAACGTAGACTTGAGCCGAGTACCCAATGATGTACATAAATTGGTGTTCGTTGTGAATATTTACGATTGTGTGAGTCGTCGCCAAGATTTCGGGATGATCGGCAATGCGTATATTCGCGTAGTCAATGCTTCGAACAATCAGAATTTGTGCAAGTTTAATCTAACCGATAATTATTCGGGAAAAACTTCGTTAATTATTGGAGAACTATACCGTTACGATGGTGAGTGGAAGTTTTCTGCGATTGGCGAAGGGACGACAGACACAGCTATCTCCCAACTTGTAAGAAGATATAGTTAATTTGAAAGTTTTTAAAATGAATGAAATATAAGGAGGTTTTTTAACATGGCAGTATCTTTGCAAAAAGGTCAAAAGGTAGATCTCACGAAAACGAATCCTGGTCTGGTTCAAATTCAGGTAGGTCTTGGTTGGGATACAAACAAGTATGACGGTGGACAAAGCTTCGACCTCGACGCTTCCGTATTTCTCTTGAATGATGCAGGAAAAGTACTGGATGACCAACACTTTATTTTCTTCAATAATGCAACTAGCCCTGACGGTTCCGTTGTGCACTCTGGTGATAACCGCACTGGCGAAGGGGAAGGCGACGATGAAGTAATCAATATTGATTTGTCCAAAGTATCGGCTAGTATTCAAAAAATCTCTTTTGCTATCACGATTTATGATGCGCAAACTCGTAACCAAAACTTTGGACAGGTTTCCAACGCTTATGCACGCGTGGTAAATCCTGCAAACAACGAAGAATTACTCCGCTATGATTTGGGCGAAGACTTCTCTATCGAAACTGCGATTGTAGTTGGAGAGCTGTATCGTAACGGTAGCGAATGGAAGTTCAGTGCAATCGGTTCTGGTTACAAAGATGGATTGGCAGGACTCGCTCGCGATTTCGGAGTAAACATCGGATAGGAAGCATACAAATCACAGATGAAGGATTGAATTTTTATGTCAGTTATTAGTTTAACTAAAGGTCAGAAAATTGATCTTACAAAAGGCAATCCGAATTTAACAAAAATCGTTGTTGGTCTTGGTTGGGACACAAATAAATACAGTGGCGGACAAGCTTTTGACCTCGACGCAGCTGCTTTCCTTTTGCGTACAGGTGGAAGAGCGTCCGGGATTCAAGATTTTGTCTTTTACAACAACCTTCAAGGCGGGAATGGATCGGTGGTTCACACTGGTGACAACCTGACTGGTGAGGGTGACGGCGACGATGAGCAAATCAAAGTGGATTTGAAGGCTGTTCCAGCTGACATTGAAAAAGTAGCGATCACGATTACGATTCATGAGGCTGATATCAGAAACCAAAACTTTGGACAAGTATCAAATGCGTTTGTTCGAATTGTAGATGAAACAACAGGCAGAGAAGTTCTGCGCTACGATCTTGGAGAAGATTTCTCTGTAGAAACGGCAATTGTTGTTTGTGAATTGTATCGCCATCAAGGCGAGTGGAAGTTTGCAGCCGTGGGTAGCGGTTTTTCCGGTGGTCTACGAGCGTTAGCCAATAACTTTGGTTTGCAAGTTTCATAATTTCCAGAAATGGGTGCTAGTAATTGCGCTAGCACCTGTTTTCTGACCTTTGAAATAAAGGGTGATCGAAATGGGAATGACGACGATTAAGGGACAAAAAGTCGATATAACGAAGTCAAATCCTGGACTTTCCAAAATTACAGTGGAACTGAGCTGGACTGCTAACGATGGGCTTGACCTGGATGCTTCGGCTTTCTTAATCGGGAAAAGTGGTAAAGTGAATAAAGAAGAAGATTTTATTTTCTACAGCAACCCCAGATCAACGAATGGCTCTGTATCTCTTCAAACAGGATCGAGCGAAAGACAGCGTTTTGACATTGATTTAATGAATGTACCACTTGATGTAGAAAAGATCGCTTTTACTCTTACTATTTATGATGCGATTGCACGTAATCATTCATTTAATCGTGTTTCGAGTCTTTATCTTCGTATTCTACATCCTTCTACTAACACTGAAATTATTCAGTTTCCGCTCGATAGTTTTACGATTGAAAATGCAATTGTGGCAGGAGAGCTATACAAACATCAAGGACAATGGAAATTTAATGCGATTGGCAGTGGCTTTCATGGCGGTCTGGCAGCTTTGTGCGGAAACTTTGGGATCGAGGTATCCCAAGAAAAAACGCCGGAGTCGAAAGCGCCAGAACCAAATCCTGCACCGAAACCCGAACCCGTCGTGTCTACTTCTCCCCCTATTTCGATCACAAAAATTGAGTTGAAGAAAAAGGGAGAGGCAATTAGTTTAAAGAAAACCTCGGCAAACCTGGGGCAGCTCTTAGTTAACCTCAACTGGAATAAAGGCACAAAGCAGAACACGGGCTTTTTTGGTAGAAGCAAAGGAATTGACTTAGACCTTGGCTGCCTTTATGAATTATCAGATGGATATAAAGGGTGTATACAAGCATTAGGTGGAAATCTTGGCGACTACCGCGACTTTCCTTATATTGCATTAGATGGGGATGACCGCACAGGCACCCGATCAGAAGGAGAGAATCTACGTATCAACGGAAATAATGTCAAGGAATTCGAACGAATCCTAATCTACGCTTTTATTTACGAAGGTGTTGCCAAATGGGCAGAAACCGATGGTGTGGTAACGATTACGCAAGCTGACAATCCAGCCATCGAAGTGAAAATGGATGTGCATGACCCGCGTAAAGGGGTGTGTGCCGTAGCGATGATTGAGAGACATGGTGATACGTTCAATATCAGGAGATTGGTTGAATACTTCTCCGGTCATCAGGAGATGGATCGTTACTACGGGTGGAATATGCGCTGGACAGTCGGTTCGAAATAGCAAAAGATACAGTTACTATTTGCGGACATCATTAGAAATGGAGTGAACTGTATTTATGGAAATGATAGCTGATTTTTTAGTTCAATCATGGAGCGCGCTACTAGCGATCATCCTGATTGACATCGTGTTGAGCGGAGACAATGCTGTTGTAATTGCAATGGCAGCGAGAAATCTCCCGAAACAACAACAGAAGAAGGCCATTTTTATTGGTACTTTTGGTGCGATTGCGCTACGTATTGTTTTTGCTGCGATGGTGGTCTGGCTGATTCAAATTCCGCTTTTAAAAGCAATCGGTGGTTTACTGCTTCTTCAGGTAGCCTACAAGCTGTTAGCTGCTGATGAAGGCGAGGACAACATCAAGAGTGGAACGACCTTAATGGGTGCAGTAGGGACGATCATATACGCAGATGCGTTGATGAGTTTGGACAATGTAATCGCGGTTGCAGGTGTGAGTCACGGAAGCATTACGTTAATCGCAATTGGTGTACTTGTCTCGATTCCGATTATCCTGATCGGATCGGCATTTATTTTGAAGGCTTTGGAAAGATTCCCAATCATTGCTTACATTGGATCGGGAATTCTGGCTTGGACTGCTGGCGATATGATTGTGAAAGACAAAATCATTCAAAATTATATTTCTAGCACAGTTGGTCTGATTATTACTATCGTTTTAACGGTCGCTGTCATTCTGGCTGGGTGGTTGAAAAGTAGAAAAAGCAAAGAGGAAAAATCAGAAAAAGCTGTTGCCTAGTTTTTGATTGTGTGAAAAGTGGTAAGTCCATAAAGAAGATACATGATAAGAGCGAGGTCATTGCGACTTTCGCTTTTCTTTATAAATAATGAAGAGTTGAAGGGAAGAACTTCTCATGAAGAAACGCATTTGGTTTAATCGTACTTTCTCTACAGCGTATCATTTTATTGATATGATTCGTACAAATCCGGACGGTTTGGACTTTGAGTTTTATGTCACTCACCCAAAACGGTATAGCGTGATGCTGCAAAATGCTGATGTTGCAGAGATTGAACCAAGCTTGTCAATTCCAGAGTATATTGAATACTGCGTGCAGTTTTGTCAGAAGCATCAGATCGATATCTTTTTCCCGAATTATAGACTGGTGGAAATTGCAAAGCATATAGATCGGTTTGAACAAGTAGGCACATCTGTTCTAGTATGCAAAGATGCCGACTTATTAGAAACCGTATCAGACAAAGGAAAGCTCTTTCAAGCCTTGAGGGATACCCCGGGATTACACCTACCTGATTATTTCATTGTCAACACAAGCGAGCAATTTAAGATTGCCTATGAGAAGCTAAGAGAAAAAGGACATAAGGTCTGCTTTAAACCTGCTAGTGGCGAAGGAGGAGCGGGCTTTCATATCATTGAAGAACACATGAATCCCCTAGACAAGCTGCTCGGATCAAGCAACCAAACGATCGCCATCGAAGAAGTTCTGAGCATCATAGGGGATCAAATCGTAGATGACATCATGGTCATGGAGTATTTGGATGATTGGGAATACAGTATTGATTGCCTGGCAACAGAAGAGGAGTTAATTGCGATCGTACCACGGAAAAAAGTAGAAGGACGAATTCGTTTGTTAGAGGATAATCAAGCACTTATAGATCTGGCAAAAGCAGTCCATGAACAGCTGCGACTTCCTTACCTTTTCAACGTTCAAGTAAAGTACAAAAATGGTGTGCCCAAATTATTAGAGATTAATCCGCGAGCGTCAGGCGGTTTGCATTCTTCATGCTTATCAGGTGTGAACTTCCCTTATCTTGCTGTGAAACTTCTACTGTCGGGGAAGGTTGAGGTAGCTGCACCAAAATTCGGGGTGTATGCGACTCATATTGAAAAAGAGATTGTATTACGACAATTGTTATAGAGAAAACTATCAAAGTGGAGAGTCAAAAAAATCAAGTTCCGTCCCATCCCTCAGTGGGGAACGTACCTTCGAAGGGAATGGGAGTACACAAATAAATTTGACCCGAACAAGATCGTAGACCGGGCAACATATGAGGCACCGATGCAGCAGCCAATGGGTATTCGACATGTGCTGGTCAACGGGAAGATCATCGTGTCAGATGGGCGTCTTACAAATGTGACTAGTGAACGGTAATTCGCAATCAGTTGTGAACATAATAAAAGCCGCTCGGGTATTATATTGACCCGGCGGCCTTTGTTTTTAGCTATGATAAATATCTAAAGCAGCTTGTACAGCCCGTCCTGCATGCACACGCGCTCCATGCCGGATGAGAACCGCTTCCAACGCCCCTAGCACATGCAAAATATTTTTCTTCCGGCAGCTGTAGCCCATTGTGCCAATCCGCCAGATTGTCCCTTTTAGCGGCCCGAAGGAACTGGCAATTTCAATATGAAAATCCTCGAGCAGCATAGCGCGGACTGACTCTCCGTCCAGTCCCTCAGGAATTTTGATGCAGGTCACGACGGGAAGCTTGCAAGCCGGATCGCCGTAGAGCTGCAATCCCATCGCCAATACACCAGCGACCAAGGCTTGTTCATGCAAGCGATGTCTGGCGAATCTCGCTGCCAGACCTTCCGTGAGGGCAATGCGCACTCCCTCGCGCAAGGCGTATAGCATCGTTGTCGCCTCCGTATGGTGGTTCAGCCGTGCAGGTCCCCAGTAATCCATGAGCTGGCTCAAGTCAAAATAGTTGCTGCGGATTGTTCGGGTTTGAGCAGATTTTGGAGTAGAGGGATCAGCGAGACCACGCTCGATCTTTTTCCGCTGGAGCAAGAGCGCTTCGACACGAGAATTAAACGTGATAGGAGCCATCCCAGAGGGGACAGACAAGCATTTTTGCGTGCCGCCAATACATGCGTCGATATACCAATCGTCTACCTTCACTTCTGTCCCGCCGATCGAAGCGACAGCATCGACGACAAATAGGACATCCATCCGGCGGCAAGCTTCTCCGATTTCCTTCAAAGGCTGAACGCATCCGGTGGATGTTTCGCCGTGAACCATTGCTACGATTTTGGGCTGAACTCGCTCGATTTCGGCAATGACGTCCTGCGGTTCAAAGACACTTCCCCAGCGCGTTTCCATCGTAATCACATCTGCTCCGTACCTTTCCGCAATCTCCGTGAGCAAGTGCCCGAAGCGTCCATAAATGGGCACAAGCACCCGATCGCCTGGTTCGATTATGCTACACAAAACGGCCTCAATGCCCGCCCGGGAAGTTCCGTCAATAGGGAATGCCCAATGATTGGATGTCTGAAACAATTTCCGAAGCATTTCCATTGTTTCGTTCATGATGTTCGTGAATTCTGGATCGAATTGTCCCAAAATGGGTGAACCCATCACGCGAAGAACACTAGGCTCGGCCTCGACAGGCCCTGGCGTCATGATCGTCCGTTGTAAAGTGGTCAGTTCTTTGTATGCACACATAAGCGCTCCCCCAGCTCTTTCTATATTAACGGCCGCTTTTCCGATTCATCACCGGAAAAAACGGCCATAGCACTACCTATCTTTTGTGCCCATCAAAAATCTATTTTGAAATTCAAGAATCCAGCTTTCCGCAGCGCCTCGTAGATGATGACGAGCGCTGGACCGAGTATCAGCCCGAAAAATCCCATCACCTGAAATCCAAGGAACAAGCTGACAAGAGCGGCAAGAGCACTAATTCCCAGATTAGATGCGAGTACCTTTGGCTCAATAATGCGGCGGACGACCGTAATCACGAGGAAGATGACGATCAGGCCGATTGCCAAATAAGAGTTGCCCATCAAGAAGTTGTATATGGCCCATGGAACGAGGAACGAGCCTGCGCCCAATATGGGGAGAATATCGACGAAAACAATCATGAGCGAAATGACGGCTGCATACTTGACCTGCAAAATGAGCAATCCCAAAAAGGACAGCGTGAACGTCATCAGGCTCAAGATGATTTGGGCACGTAGAAATCCAACGGTGGCACGGTTCAACTGAGAGATAACCACCTCAACCTTTTCACGAGCAGACACCGTGAACATTCTCATGAAGCCCGCACGCAATTTCGGTAAATCGAGACTGATTAAAAACAAGGCAACCAAGTAAATAATCGTGGAGATCAAAAAGCCCGGAACGATGGCTGCCACACCGAGAATGCCTTTGGCAACCGTGGAGGCTGAAGTAAGCGCCCAGCTCTTGAGACCAGCGAAGACACTCTGGATTTCCGAGACGGTTTCGGCAGGTAGCGACTCATAGTAAGTTTCCCAGCTCATCAAATAGGATTCGACCAACTCGAAAATATGCTGCGAAAAAGCTGGTAATCGCTGAGCCAAATCAATTCCCTGAATCACGATCTGCGTACCGATCCAGTACAGCACGATTCCAAAAGAAATGAGGAACAGGAAAAAGGATGCGATTACCGCACTCATCCGGTTCATTCGTAGCCTTTTGATAAGAAACAAGACGAGCGGCTCAACCAGAATTGCTGTTAACAATGCTAGCAAAAAGGGAACGGAGTAAGGTAAAAGAAACAACCCGACTGCCAGAACCAGTAGCAGGATGATCATTTTCCGAATCGTCATGACTGCGCTCCATTCTTAATGAAAAATCGCTGAAAATTGATTCCCTTATTTTATCATTTTTCCAGAAGCGAACACAATGAGCCCAGTAATATCGCGATTCGATAGCGTATTATCAGAAAAAATAAAGAAATGAAAAGAATATAAAAAAGGGGAAAACACAAAAAGTCATGATATGATTCTCACCTATATACCACTCAAGTTTGATGCGTGTAAGCATATCGACTTGAGAGTCACATCTTAATCTTTCATAGCGAGGTGTCAGAATGAAGCGGTTTGGATTAGCGATGCAGATTGTCGTCGGTCTCATTCTGGGTATCCTGGTGGGTGCTATTTTTTACGGCAACCCGGCAGTGGCGACCTATTTACAGCCTATCGGTGATATTTTTCTCCGATTGATTAAAATGATTGTCGTTCCGATCGTTGTTGCCACGCTTATTGTGGGCGTAGCAGGCGTAGGTGACATGAAGAAGCTGGGCAAAATCGGTGGTAAGACAATTCTGTATTTTGAAATCGTTACCACGATTGCCATTATCGTTGGTCTTTTGGCGGCGAACATTTTTCAACCAGGTGTCGGTGTGGATAGAACAGTTCTTACCAAAACCGATATCCACAAGTATGTAGACACGGCAGAAACGACACAAAGCCACGGCATGGTGGAAACATTCGTCAATATTGTGCCAACCAATGTGTTTGATTCACTGGCTCGTGGCGACATGTTAGCCATTATTTTCTTCTCCGTTCTGTTTGGACTTGGTGTAGCAGCAGCAGGGGAAAAAGGAAGGCCCGTTCTCAACTTCTTCAATGGGGTTGCAGACGCGATGTTCTGGGTTGTAAACACAATCATGCGTTTTGCTCCATTTGGTGTTTTTGCACTGATTGGTGTTACCGTTTCCAAGTTTGGATTGTCATCGCTCATTCCATTGGGCAAACTGGTTATTTTGGTTCACTTTGCCATGTTGTTCTTCATTTTGGTGGTATTGGGCACCATTGCACGTATCAGCGGAGTCAAAATCACTTCCATTCTGCGTGTACTGAAGGACGAGCTGTTGTTGGCTTACTCCACTTCCAGCTCCGAGACTGTACTGCCTAAAATTATGCAAAAAATGGAGAAGATGGGCTGTCCGAAGGCGATCACGTCTTTTGTTATTCCGACAGGCTACTCCTTCAACCTGGATGGTTCCACACTGTACCAAGCACTGGCTGCACTGTTCATTGCGCAAATGTATGGTATTCACATGCCAATTAGCACACAGATCACGCTGATGCTCGTACTGATGGTTACGTCCAAAGGGATCGCTGGTGTACCGGGAGTATCGTTCGTAGTACTGTTGGCTACGCTCGGCTCTGTAGGTCTCCCAGTAGAAGGTCTTGCTTTCATCGCCGGTGTAGACCGTTTGATGGATATGGCTCGTACAGTTGTTAACGTAGTAGGTAATGCGTTGGCAGCAATCGTGATCTCTCGTTGGGAAGGTCAGTTCGACAAAAAGAAAGCAGACGATTATGTTCAGGCAGTAAAAGCCGATCCGACTGCTGCTTAATATAAGCAACAAAAAGTCTTTAAGAAGCCTCCTGTCAGTGAATGAGCTGGCAGGGGGCTTTTTTGCATTTGGTTAAAAAAGTGGCTTTGGTGGTGGAAGAAGCGCATTTCCAGTCTACGCTTCGGCCTACGCCCCTCAAGGGGTATAAATGTCCGCTTCGTAATAAATGGCGAGATCGCTTCAAACTTGACCCGCCATTTATTCCTACGCTGGGGCGGGCTCCAGAGGCACTTGGTCTGGAAATGCGCTTCTTCTACGTGTAGAGAGATAACAAATTTTTAGACTGATTAATAGAGTATGAGACTAGCAGTTTAGAACAATGAACCAAAAAAGGGGAATTGAATATTTTACCGAATATCGAACATTTGGGGGAAACTACTTAAAAGGGGTATTTTATTGAAGAACTATGAAATTAAGAGAGCGACCTTGAAGAAATTATCTTAGGTGGTCTCAAGGAGGAATACATGAATGATATATGCTGTTAGACATGGACAAACAGAATTAATATAGAGAAGGGAGATTACACCATGTCGGATGATATCACAGTGCACCCCGTCACCTGGCCACCTGCCCCGATCAAGACCGAGCGGCTCGTGCTCCGCCAGTCCAAGGCCCGGGACCGAGCGGCGCTGATCGACCTCTTCGCCTCACCAGAGGTGGGCACCTACGTCGGCGGCTCCCGACCGCGTGACGAGCTCGAGCGCGCGCTGCCCGAAGTGCCCGGGCAGCGCTTCGGCTTCTTCGTGGTAGAGCTCAACGGAACAACGATCGGCATGATCACGCTCGATCGGCGCGACCCGGAGCGTAAGGGTCACATCCGTCCAGAGGGCGGGGAGCCCGAGCTCGGCTACATGTTCCTACCGCAGGCGTGGGGACACGGGTACGCCACCGAGGCGTGCGCAGCGGCGCTCGACTGGTTCGCCGACGCGCATCCCGGCGAGCCGGTGGTGCTCTCCACCCAGACCGCCAACGAGGCCTCGATGCGTGTCGCGGTGAAGCTGGGGTTCACCGAGGTGGAGCGGTTCGAGGACTACGGCGCCGAACAGTGGCTCGGCGTATGGTACCCGGGCACGCCGTCCGATTGAGCTCATGCCCGACAGCGCGACGGCTCGCCGAGGCCACCGATCGGCCGTCTTGCCCTGATCGAATGGCTAGCGTGGAGCTGTCGCAAGGACAGATCCTATTTGATGTAATGAAGTGAATTACATTAATACAGATTCGTATATTGTTAGTTCGAACATACGAAAGCATACAATTATCGACTATACATATCAAAACGAAAATCACCGTTATAAAATGACTGCTTGTCATCCATCAGCAGAAGAACCGATATCAACTATTTAAAGCAGTCACATGAAGAACGTCGGATTCAGTACGAAGTGTTTATGCATCCGTACAGTCAGCGGTTTGATATTATTATCAAAGCTTCTGATGAAGGATTATGTCTAGAAAAAAATACATTTGATTTTAAATTATTCAGCTAACGGGATCGATAGTTAAAATGAGTCAGTCTAAAACTAATTTTCAAATATCTAGTGATATAGAAGACCGGAACTCCTTGTACCATAAGGGGTTCCGGTCTAATACTTTATTTTCACTGAACACAACGTAGCTTTTTTGATAACAACCTACTCTGATTTTATTAGTTGACACCAAAAACAGGAAAGAGTAATATGATACCAACAACTTGATAATAACAATTTGTTAATAACAAAAAACAACAACAATTCAGCAGCTAAAAGAGGCGATTGCATGAACGATAAACCTTATGTCAATAAACGAGGTCAAACCGAACGGGAGTACTTGGAGGCTTATGATGTCAGCCAATTCGAGCGGCCGTCTGTGACAGTCGATATGCTGGTATTCACCGTGATGGATGAGCTGGAGGACAATTACCGCAAGCTCTCGCCCAAGTCGTTGAAAATATTGCTTGTGAAGCGTGGGGAGCATCCGTATATCGGCCAATGGGCGTTGCCAGGCGGGTTTGTTACACCTGGGGAGAGTCTGGAGGAGGCAGCCAGACGCGAGTTGCGTACGGAAACAAACGTAGACGACATTTACTTGGAGCAGCTCTACACCTGGGGAGATACGGGCAGAGATCCGCGGACATGGGTCATCAGCACGTCGTACATGGCCTTGGTAGATAGCTCGTCTTTACAGCTGCAAGCAGGGGATGATGCAGATGAAGCGGAGTGGTACCGCATCGAGGACAGGTGGCTGAAAGAAACGAAGACGGCGACATCGGACGGCTCCATTACTGAAAAATGGCTGGAGCTGCGCCTTGTGCACGAGAGTGAAGAGCTGTCTGCCACCATTAAGATCACCAAAACAGTAACGGGCCGTACCGTACGTGAGACCCGCGAAATTGTAGAGACGAACAACATTGCATTTGATCACGCCAAAATCATTCAATACGCACTGGAGCGATTGCGTAACAAGATTGAATACACGGACATCGCCTTTGCCTTAATGCCGGAGCTGTTCACGCTAAGCGATCTGCAACAGGTGTACGAGGTGGTTTTGGGACGTGAACTGTTGGCTGCGGCGTTTCGGAGGAAGGTAGCCGACAAAGTGCTGGAAACGAATCAATATCGAAAACACGCCGGGCACCGACCATCCAAGTATTTCCGCTTTAATCCGGAATGGATGGATCAGACGTAGCCCCGTACTAGGGAGGAAATCGCAATGAATCAGGGACACAATCGAAGCGTGCGCGTGCGAATCGCGCAAGAGACGCTGCAAATCATAGAGCAGGGCTATTACCTGAACAAAGCGGGAGAAAAGAAGAGCATTACGGAGGATCTAGCAGCTGCAATCAGCAAGTCGGTGCTGTATCGTCCAAATGATTTGGAAGCAGACACAGTGCAACTGCCATCGCATCAAACAACGGCTGCACAGCTGCGTGCCAAAGTCGAGGTTACCTCGGAATCCAGCCTGGATGCAGCCAAGCGCCTCGTCGTTCACGAGAAACGAGCAGATGCCGTATGCTTGAATTTTGCTTCCGCCAAAAATCCGGGCGGAGGATTCCTCGGGGGAAGCCAAGCGCAGGAAGAGAGCTTGGCGCGTTCCTCCGGGCTGTATCCTTGCATCGTGCAAATGCAGGAAATGTACACCTATCATCGCCAATTGAAAACCTGCTTTTATTCCGACTACATGATTTATTCACCGCTGGTCCCTGTGCTCCGCGACCAAAGCGACCAGCTTTTGCATGATCCATACCTCTTGTCTTTTGTTACGGCGCCTGCTGTGAATGCGGGGGTTGTTCGTGAGCGAGAGCCTGAAAATATCGCGAAGATTGGCCCTGTCATGAAGGAGCGCATCCGGAAAATTTTGCGGGCAGCAGCCATTCACAACCACCGGACGATCATTTTGGGAGCGTATGGCTGCGGAGTATTCCGCAACAAAGCGGAGGACGTAGCAGATTACTTTGCGACTGTTTTGATTGAGGAGCAGTATGCACAGCTTTTTGACCACATCGTTTTTGCCGTCTATGACAATTCTGCGCGCCAGGAAAACCTGCGAGCGTTCAAGGAGAGATTCGCATGAATGCGAAAAGCACCGGCTTTTTAGCAGACTGGAATTGGTTTGAAAAAATATGGCTCATCTCGTTTACACTCGTTACCCTCTACTTGTATTTCGCGCTGGATGATACATTAATCGGCTTGATCGCGTCTTTGACAGGGATGCTGAGTGTCGTGCTCGTCGCCAAAGGAAAGACGTGGAGTTACTACCCGGGTATCATCAATGTGGTTTTGTACGCATTCGTGGCGTATGGGCAAAAGTACTATGGTGAAGTAATGCTGAATCTTCTCTATTTTTTGCCGATGCAATTCATAGGTCTCTATCTGTGGCGCAAAAACCGCGTGTCCGAAGTCAAACAAAATGACGTCAAGATTACGATTTTGTCCAACCGAGCACGCATCTGGTGGACGATCTTGAGCATCATCACAACGATTGTCTACGGGTTTGTATTGAAGCAAATGGGCGGAGCCTTGCCTTTTGTCGATTCCTTGACGGCTGTTCTCTCCGTCATCGCGATGCTCTTTATGGTGAAGCGTTTGGTCGAGCAGTGGGTGGTCTGGATCATCATTGATTTGTTCACGATCTACATGTGGCTGGTAGCGTTTTTGAAGGACGGAAGTGATATCTCGATGCTGGTTATGTGGTCCGCTTATTTGGTAAATGCCATCTACGGCTTAATGAACTGGGTGAGACAGTACCGCAAGCAAAGGGAGGAGCAGACATGGGGGGCGTAGGCTTCATTGGCGGCAAATTTTTGCCACTGCATCAGGGACATGTATACGCGATTACACAGGCGGCCTGCCGCTGCGACGAACTGTACGTCGTTCTCTCGCATAGCTCGATTCGCGACCGAAAGCTGTGTGAGGAGGCAGGAATCAAGCCAATTCCCTATGAAGTGCGCTTGAGATGGCTGTCCACGCTGGTCAAGGACATGGAAAATGTCCGAGTGCTTGCAGTCGAGGATTGTGCGGATAGCGATGAGAACTACGAATGGGAGGCGGGAGCAGCGGACATCAAGCGCAAGATCGGGAAAAAAATCGATCTGGTCTTCAGCTCCGAGTCCGCCTACGATCCGATATTTCGCCGTTTATACCCGGAGGCATCGCACATCATTCTCGATGAATCACGCAGCCAAGTGCCGATCTCCGCTACCCAAATTCGCAACGAAGGTGTCTACACCCATTGGCAGCACATTCCTGCTGTTGTTCAGCCCTATTTCGTCAAAAAGGTAGTGGTGGTAGGAACAGAGAGCTGCGGGAAATCGACCTTGGCCCGTTATCTAGCGAAAATCTACAACACCGTGTTTGTCGAGGAATATGGACGCACAATCTGCGAAGAGGTCGGGGGCTGCGATACGATTTTGACACCGGAGTATTTTCCGCATATCGCGTACGGTCACAAAATGAAAGAGTACGAAGCGCGCCAGAAAGCCAACAAGCTCTTGTTCATCGATACCGAAGCGATTGTCACCCAGTTTTACTCCGAACTGTACACCGGGCAAACCTTCCCTGTTCTCGACCAGATTGCCAAAGAGCAAGCGTACGATTTGTGGCTGTTCATGGAGCCAGATGTCGCGTGGGTAGATGATGGACTGCGTGTGCACGGAGAGGAGCAAGTGCGCCTGCACAATCATGAAAAGCTGCGCCAGATGCTGGATGAGCGGGGAATTACGTACGTGACACTGCGAGGAAATTATGCCGAGAGACTGCAAGGAGCTATGCAGCATGTCGATCAACTGTTGAAGACGACTTCTCAACGAGCTGGAATTGGGCTAGACTAAAGTCATCAAACGATTCTGACAGTAGAAGGGAGCCGTGCTGCATGCAGTCGTTCGTACAGCCGCTATCCCCCCTTAGCTTGAAGGAATGGGCAGTCGCCGTCAAAGCACTTGGAGAAGGTGAGCAGATCATCACGATCCGCAAGGGTGGATTATACGAAGAAACACAAGAATTCCGCTTGGAAAACAATCAATTTTATTTGTATCCGACCTATGAGCACCAGAAGCGCGACATGGTAAAGGCAGACTACCAACACCTTTTGGACGCGACCCTTGAAGGCTGGACAATGGATAAGAAGACGGTGACGATCGAATATTTTGCCGAAGTAACCGACGATGTAGAGTTGATGGACGAAGCCAAACTGCGTGCGCTATCGCCCTTCCATATCTGGACGGATAATTTTGCAGATGTGCGTTTGCATTGGAAGAAAAAACAGCCGTTGCACATTTTGTTCGTGCGGATGTATCGATTAGAGCAGCCGATAGAAATCCCGATTGACGTTGCTTATCAAGGCTGCAAATCTTGGCATGATCTATTGGTGGACATTCCGCGAGCTGCGTTTACCCCTGTGCTTTCCGACGAGGAGTTCGCAGCGAAAAAAGCTGCGATCATGACCATTCTGCAAAACTAACATTCCATTATGATCTTGCCTGGAGGGTTCTCATGAAAGCGATCTTGGTAACGGAATTAGGCGGGCCGGAAACGATGAAGTATACGGAAGTCGAGATGCCGACCATGTCACCTACACAGGTCCTGATCCGCGTCGAGATGACCAGTGTCAATTTTGCCGATATCAAATCCAGATATGGAAAAAAGGGAGCAGCCAAGCTACCGTTTATTCCGGGACTCGATGCGACTGGCGTGATCGAACAGGTAGGGGCAGAGGTGCAAAGTCTGAAGGTGGGACAACGAGTCATCGCATTTCCGGCCAACGGATCTTACGCTGAGTATATTGTGGCGGATGAGAGCTTGACCTTTGCCTTGCCAGATCACATCAGCACGGAAACAGCAGCCGCTTGCCCAGTCGTGTCATTTACTTCGTATCAGCTGCTTGCGAAGGTTGCACGCATTGCCAAAGGGGAAACCGTACTGATTCACGCTGCGGCAGGCGGAATCGGGACGACGGCGATTCAATTGGCCAAGCTGCTTGGAGCAGGACGTGTCATCGGCACAGTTGGTAATGAAGCAAAGGCGAAACTTGCCTTGTCAGCCGGTGCCGACCATGTGATTTGCAATGATCGCGAAGATTTTGTGGAAAAGGTACGTGAGCTGACAGATGGTGCGGGAGCCGATGTCATTTTGGACTCGATTTCCGGAACGGTGAGCGAGCGTAGTCTCGAGTGTCTCGCATGGTACGGTCGACTCGTCCATTTCGGCAATGCTAGCGGCGAAATCGGTCAGATCAAGACCATCGACCTGCATGCCAGCTGCCGCTCTGTATTAGGCTTCAGCTTTGGTACGACACGTAAGCTGCGTCCAAACTTGTTGCAGGATACAGCGAAGCAAGTCTTGGAGTATTTGGCGAATGGCCAGCTCGACATCAAGATCGGTAAGCATTTTGCATTGGAAGACGCAGCGAGCGCCCATGCGTGGGTCGAGAGCAGGGCGAGCACGGGAAAAGTACTGCTGGATGTGCGCTCGTAATGATGTGGAGCCCTTGCTGACTCACAAGCAGGGGCTTTCTCTTTATCATTTTTGAGAGGTGAATGCTATGCAGTGAAGGGTGAAGATGGTGCAATCAACGGATTTATTTCCTATGTACTCGAAGATCAGGAATGTGAAATCATTTCCTTAGACAGCGTGATCGAAAACAAAGGAATCGGGACCGCCCTTCTCAATCGAGTAGAGCAGACCGCCAAAGAAAAAGGCTGCCACCTCATGAAGCTCGTCACCACCAACGATAACCTGCACGCCATGGGCTTTTATCAAAAAAGAGGCTATCAGCTTCACGAGCTGTACATCAATGCCGTGGACAAGGCCCGCCAAAGCAAACCAGAAATCCCCCTCATCGCAGACAACGGCATCCCCATCCGCGATGAAATCCTTTTTATTAAAAATCTCTTTCAAAAAAGAACCACAGAAGCAATAGCTGTCTGAAAAGCGCAGGTACATGTTTGGAAGGAGACCGCCCGAACGAAGTGAGGAAAAAGGCGACTGGAAAACATGTGCCTGCGCTTCCCCCCGACCACCGCAGATTAAAAACCTCTCGGTTTTAAAAAAAGTTTGCCCCCACACAATTGTTGACATTCGTAACTGTACGAATTATTATTACAGTACTCTTCGCAAGGAGGCCGTCTGTGACGTGAATAGTGAATTTACCATAGCTGTTCACAGCTTGGCTTTGTTGGCTCATATCCCAGAGCATATGGCAAGCAGTGAGCTCATCGCAAAAAATGTATGTACGAATCCTGCCAGAATCCGCAAAATTATGAGCATTCTGCGTAAGAACGGGTTTGTGAAGACCAAAGAGGGAATTGGCGGCGGTTATATACTCGCATGCGACCCGAATGAGGTCACCTTGGCCGAGATTTATTGCTCGATCTCGAACGGTACGCTTAAGCCGCACTGGTGTTCGGGAGATCCGCAAGAAGCGTGTCAGGTTTCTGCGAATATGCACGGAGTCATGGATCAGATTTTTACCGAAGCAGAGATGTACTTCACGAAGTATTTGGAACAAATCACGATCCAGACCGTATTAGATAAGGTCCGTCAAGGATGTCAGGAGAGTTCGCAACAGTAACGTTACAAATTTTTAACATGGAAACTGTAATTATTTCCGTTACAATTAGGAGGTGCACGGGAATGAATCGAGATGAGTTATTGGAAGTCGGAGAATGGGTATTGGGCAAAACCAAATTCGGCGAGTTAGTACAAGGCTTCGTCGAAACAGATGATTCATTGCGAGGTACCGCGAAAGTTTATGTGGTTCAATGCGACAACGAAGAGACGATCGGCAAGCAGGTGGTGATTCCAAGACAGTGGATGGAACGCATTCCAGTAGGTTCTTTTGATGATGAAGAACACATGCATGATTTGATCGACCTCGCCCTCGCAACCAAAGATAGAGAGTGGTTTATAGACCTGACTGCCAAGGCAAGCAACATGAAACAGACGTCAGGGAAAGAAGCCCGCCAAACAAGAAGCTCTTCCATTCGCAATCGCTTGGGAACTTCTGCTATTTGGGAGCAATAATTTTTCACTATACAGGAGGAGTACGGAGTATGTCTAACGTGAATCAGAACAGTTGGTTTGAAAAAGGAATGAGCTTTGCTGCGTACAAAGAAAGCATGAACGTCAACAAAGAAGAGCTGTCTCGCGTATACGATCAGCTCACATTTACAGACGAGGATCTGGCGTTCTTTGGTGATCTCTCCCAACGCAATTGGAAAGGGATCGTGTTGACCGCAGACTGGTGTGGGGATGCTTCCTTGTGCGTTCCTGTCATTCAGCGAATTGCCGAGGAAAGCAACATCGAATTGCGCTTTCTCATCCGCGACGAAAATCTGGAGTTGATGGATCAATACCTGACCAACGGCACAGCACGTGCGATCCCGATCTTTATCTTCCTCGACCAGGATGGCTACGAGGCAAGAGTTTGGGGCCCGCGCTCTCCAGAAGTGCAGGAAATGATTACGACTGCCCGTGCAGGATTGCCGGCTACAGACGCTCCAGATTTTGAGGAAAAGCAAAAGGAGTTGTACCGCAACTTCAAGCAAAAGATATCTACAGACCCTGCCATTTGGCGCACGGTGATTGAAAGTGTGAAAGCGAAACTGCAAGGCTAAAGAGAAAAATCTATAGGATAGGAATGGATAAATGAATATGAGTAAACAAGAGAATAGTCAGCGACCGATTCTCTTCCTAATGATCAACATGTTTATCGCCATGCTGGGAATTGGCTTGATTATTCCAATTTTGCCCGAATTTCTTAAAGAGTTCGGCGCGGGCGGGGAGACAGCCGGATACTTGGTGGCGGCCTTTGGTGTGACCCAATTTCTGTTTTCTCCGATTGCGGGGGAATGGTCAGATAAGTACGGTCGAAAAATCATGATTGTATCGGGACTCGTCCTGTTTACGATCTCCAATCTGGTCTTTGCCTTAGCTGAACAGACTTGGGTGCTCTACCTTTCTCGTCTGATCGGCGGAATCGGGGCAGCAGCGATGATTCCGTCCATGCTGGCGTATGTAGCAGACATCACGACAGAGGATAAACGTGGAAAAGGACTGGGGATGCTCGGAGCTGCCATGTCGCTCGGATTTGTTATCGGACCTGGTATTGGCGGGTTTTTGGCGGAGCTTGGCTTGCGTATGCCGTTCTACATTTCTGCGGCAGTTGGTGCGGTAGCCACACTTGGTTCCATCTTTTTCTTGTCAGAATCACTTCCGAAGGAAAAGCAGCTCGCGGCACGAAAAGGCAAAGAGAAGCAGGAAAACATCTTCGTACAACTCGGCAAATCGTTTCAATCGTCGTACTTCATCATGCTGGTGCTGATCTTTACGATGACATTTGGCTTGGCGAACTTCGAAGTTATCTTCCCGCTGTTCGTCGATGCGAAGTTCGCTTATACTCCGCGTGATATTTCTATCATTATCACAGTGGGAGCACTTGCTGGTACGATTGTGCAGGGAGCGCTAATCGGCAAGCTCATTACTCGTTTTGGCGAGAAGAAGCTCATTAACGTGACGTTCTTCTTGTCTGCTGTATCGATGGTGCTGATGCTGTTGTCTGGTAACTTCTGGTATATGCTGATTATGACAGTTATCTTCTTTACCCTAACGTCGATTATGCGTCCGGCAATCAACACGCTGATTTCCAAGCGAGCAGGGGATGAACAGGGCTTCGTAGCAGGGATGAACAATGCTTATATGAGTCTGGGGAATATTTTCGGCCCAGCAGTGGCAGGTACGCTGTACGGGGTTCATTTGAACGCACCGTATTTGTTCGGCGCGATTATCCTGATTCTCAGCTTGTTCTTGTCGCAGGTGGAAAGCCGTCGCAACGTGAAGCGCGTCGTGGCCTAACCCTTGACATTTTTTTGAAACCAGTGTAAAAAGTAAGGTAATAAACAAAACACCAACAAATTCATTGACGAGAAAGAGTAAGCTAATCCCCTTGTTCCCCAGAGAGTTGGCCCTAGCGCTGAAAGCCAACGTTCAAGACTTAGCCGAAAATCCTCTCCGAGAAGGAAAGCTGAAGCATTTGGAGTAAGCTGACCCGGAATCCCACCGTTACAAGGGACGCGTATGATGGTACGTAGTAGAGGTGCCGGAAAATCATGATTACATGAGCTTTTCGGAACAAGGGTGGTATCGCGAGATCAAATCTCGTCCCTTAGGGGGCGGGATTTTTTTGCGTTCTATGAACCTACACTTCTACGCAAACTACAGAAGAAGGAGTGTACATGATGAGGAAAGTAGACGTAAAAGAAAAAGCAAGGACACGAGAGTTACGTGTTCTGGATCAGTGGAGGAAAGACGATACATTCCGCAAGTCGATGGACAATCGGCTAGGTAAGCCTAATTTCGTTTTTTATGAAGGGCCTCCAACCGCTAACGGACAGCCGCATATCGGTCATGTGCTCGGACGGGTCATCAAGGATTTTATCGGACGCTACAAAACGATGTCTGGCTACCGCGTCGTCCGCAAAGCAGGCTGGGATACACACGGTCTTCCGGTAGAGCTCGGGGTGGAGAAGCGACTCGGCATTTCCGGCAAGCAGGAGATCGAAAACTACGGAGTGGCCAAGTTCATCGAGGAGTGCAAAAATAGCGTATTCGAGTACGAAAAACAATGGCGCGAGCTGACGGAAGGGATCGCTTATTGGACAGATATGGAGCATCCATATGTGACGTTGACCAACGACTACATCGAAAGCGTCTGGCACATCCTTTCAGAAATTCATAAAAAAGAACTGCTGTACAAAGGACATCGTGTCAGTCCGTATTGCCCGGATTGCCAGACGACGCTCAGCTCCCATGAAGTGGCGCAAGGCTATGAAGACGTGAAGGACTTGAGTGCGACGGTCAAATTCAAAAGCAAGACGAGCGATGACATCTTTCTCGCGTGGACGACGACACCATGGACACTTCCAGCAAACGTGGCTTTGGCTGTTAACAAAGAGCTCGATTACGTGCGGGTCAAGTACAAGGATGAAGTGTACGTCGTAGCAAAAAATCTGGCGGAGAAAGTGTTCAAGGAAGGCTACGAGGTTTTGTCCACGCACAAAGGTGCAGAATTCGTAGGGACCCAGTATGAGCCGCCTTTTGGCTATCTAAAGGTAAACCATGGGCATATTGTCGTCGATGCGGATTATGTCAGTGATACGAGCGGAACTGGGATCGTGCATACGGCACCAGCGCACGGGGAGGATGATTATCGCACGACCCGTCAGCATGGACTTGATTTCGTGAACGTCGTGAATTTGGCTGGCCGCTATACCGATCAAATCTCGGATTTCGCGGGTCGCTTCGTTAAGGACTGCGACGTCGATATCGTAAAAGACTTGTCGCATCGCGGTCTACTGTTTTCCAAGGAGCGCTACGAGCATAGCTATCCGTTTTGCTGGCGCTGCAAATCACCGCTGCTCTACTACGCGATGGAGAGCTGGTTCATCAAAACGACAGCGATTAAGGATCAGCTGATCGAAAACAATAGCAAGATCGAGTGGTATCCGGGCCACTTGCGCGAAGGGCGCTTTGGGAAATTCCTCGAAGAGCTTGTAGACTGGAATATCAGCCGCAATCGGTATTGGGGGACGCCGCTCAATCTATGGCTTTGTCAGGATTGTGGCTGCGAATATGCACCAGGCAGTGTAAAAGAGTTGCGTGAGAAATCTGTGGCACCACTCGAAGAGAATCTGGAGCTGCACAAGCCGTTTGTGGATGAGGTGAAGCTTCGCTGCTCCTGCGGCGGTACGATGGAGCGAACTCCTGAGGTCATTGATGTGTGGTTTGACAGTGGTTCGATGCCGTTTGCTCAGTACCATCATCCATTCGGCGACGAAAAGGTATTTCAGGAGCAATACCCTGCCGACATCATTTCGGAAGGAATCGATCAGACGCGGGGCTGGTTCTTCAGCTTGTTGGCGGTTTCTACTCTGTATAACGGAAAAGCGCCTTACAAGGCAGTCATCTCTACCGGCCACGTTTTGGATGAACACGGCCAGAAGATGTCCAAAAGTAAAGGAAACGGAATCGATCCGTGGGAGGTTATCGAAGAATTCGGAGCAGATGCGTTCCGCTGGGCGCTTTTGTCTGACAGTGCGCCGTGGAGCAGCAAGCGGTTCTCCAAGCGGATTGTCGCCGAGGCGAAGTACAAAGTGATCGATACGATCCATAACACGCATGCTTTTTATTCGTTATACGCCTTGATCGATTCGTTCAAACCAGAAGAGCATCTGCCGCAAGCGCCTGTAAACGAATTGGATCGTTGGATACTTTCCCGCTTGAATACCACCGTGCAGCACGTAGTCAAAGGTCTGGAAACCTACGATTTCATGAATCCGGCGGGGCATATCGAAGCATTCGTCGACGAGCTGAGCAACTGGTACATCCGTCGTTCGCGGGATCGTTTCTGGAGTAGTGGGGTGACACCTGACAAAGTGTCTGCTTACCAGACGCTGCGGGAAGTGTTGCTGACGCTGGCGAAGATGATCGCACCATACGCGCCGCTGATTGCTGAAGATATGTATGGCAATCTGGGGGGAGAAGTCAGTGTTCATTTGACTGACTATCCCGTGGTGAACACAGAAGCAATCGACGAAACCCTTGAGCGGGACATGGAAATGGCTCGACACATCGTGGAGCTGGCGCGAAATGTCCGCAACGAAACTGGACTCAAGACCAGACAGCCTCTGGCCGAGCTGATCGTATCGATGGAGCAGCCATTTAATCTCGAGCGTTTTGCTGGTATTATCCAAGACGAAATCAATGTCAAAGACATTCGAGTGGAGCAAAGCGACAGCAGCTTCGTGACGTATCATTTCAAGCTCAACCTGAAGGTAGCTGGGAAAAAATACGGCAAGCTCGTTGGGCCAATCCAAGGGTATTTAAAGGAATTGAACGATGCCGATGCAGAGAAAGCAGTGGACAATGGCTACTTGGATGTGGAGGTCGCAGGGGAGAGCGTGCGGCTTACGCTAGATGAGCTGCTCGTGGAAAAGCAAGGGAAGCAAGGCTTTGCTTCTGCATCTGGCTATCAGCTCCACGTGGCCTTGAATACGACACTCACAGAAGAGCTTGAGCAGGAAGGCTTGGTTCGTGAAGTCATCCGTGTTATTCAGGATGCACGCAAAAAGCTGGATTTGCCTATCGATAAACGAGTCCAGCTCGTACTGGATGTGGACGATGAGCTACGAGCCGCATTGGAGCGTTTTGATCATGTTTTGCGTGAGAGTGTACTCGTTTCGGGCGTGTCTTTTACGAAAATAGCAGATAGGGAGACCGTTTCGTTCGGAGACAAAACATTTGGTTTGTACATTGGGTAACGAAGCGGTTAGATAAGCAACAGCTAGGGAGCATGGTTGGTACACCGGTTCCCTAGCTGTTTTCTTCAGTCATGTAAGATCTCTGGGTCAAACCAAACGTCTTCATAATCGTCCGCAACTAAAATTCTCCAGCCCAAATATACCAACGAGTAGTGTCATGCTCCGGATGGATGCGAAGACCATTAAGAGGTAAAACACCCTCTCTTACATTCCTTAGCTTTCTATAGACACATCTTTTTCCAATGTTAATTCATGAAATGATTTCACACGTAGTTGTAAAAATGGGGTGAACAATAATGTACAAGCCGAAGCTAACAATCCAATGCCACCCACAAATAAAGCGAACCGTAACCCCATTGCCCCCGCTATCATCCCTCCAATTAACGAACCAAGCGGTAAAGAACCCCACGAGATAAATCGAAATGTAGCATTCACGCGACCTTGCAGGGCATCGGGTACAATTACTTGACGTAAACTGATGGTACTAATGCTAAACATGGAGACACCCATTCCGAAAAGAAGCTGTCCGAGCATCATAATCAACGCAATACTTAATTCTGATCCTACTGCTAATGGAGCAAGCAAACCGCCACTTGCTGCGATCGTAGCGGAACCCACAATTGTTGGACCTACTCCAAAACGACGTACAGCCCTTTGGGCAAGCAGAGAGCCAAATAGGTACCCTACTCCTAGCGTTCCATAAATGATGCCAAGAATGCTCGCACTGATTTTGAGTTCTTGCGATGCATATAGAACATAAATACTAAAAATAACATTCCAGGAAAGGTTAAAGACTGTTGAGCAGCGCACCACTCCCCACAGCAACGGTTTTGTGTAAACCGTATGCAGCCCTTCTTTAATTTCCAGCCACATGTTTTTTTGTTTTTTCGCATCTGTCACGACTGTTTCCAACTTGCGAATCCGGGCTATGTACACAGCGGATATAAAAAAGGATACCGACGTGAACAATATTGCAAAAGGAGCCGTGATTAACTGTTCCAGTCCACCTGATAAACCCGGCCCAGCAATTTGTGCGGTAGATTTACTTGTCTCTAGTTTGCTATTCCCATCAACAAGCTGCTCCTTGTTCACAATGGAAGGCAAAAAGGATGTATAGGCAACATCAAAAAAGACAGTACAGATACCTACTATGAAGGCTACCAAATATAGAACGGTCATATTCAGGAATCCAGTTAAGGCTGTCAGCGGCACAATGAGCAGTAATACACCCCTGAAAAAGTTAGCGGCGACAAGAATTGGTCGCCGGGGAAATCTGTCTATCCATACACCAGCGAGCAAACCGAAAATGATAAATGGCGCATACTCGGCAAAACCAAGCAACCCCATTTGCATGGGACTGGCCCCTAAATAGAGAGCTGCCACTAATGGCATTCCTAATAAGGCAACCTGGGTCCCAAACTGTGATGCAGTTTGCCCAATCCAGAGCCTGCGAAAATCTGTGTTAGTTAACAATCCTTCCACCTTGTTACTCATGTTCGTTCCCCCATTTTTCGTCACAACTAATTGCCATTTTTAGTATAGGGGAACTTACGTTTCAAGATCTTGCGTTTTCATTATCGCAAATGAACCTATATCAATTGCCCGCAAATTCTTCCATTATCCTACCGTTAACGTAGAAAAGGCAGCCGGTTAATTCGACTGCCTTTCCATATTGTTATTGAACTATCGACCCCGTTAGTTTAATCACAACTAGCATGTAGTGTTATATCTTATCCTCCTGATATGCCTGCCTTACCCGCTCAATCTGGGCGAGGTGGTCACGGACATGCCGGACGCGAAATTCCAGCAGCTCTTTGAACGTGAACCGCGCTCCATCCGGATATTGCCCGACGCGTTCAAGCTGCTCGGGAGTCAGATTTACCAGAAGCGGCAGCATGCTGGCCCGCAGCATTTGGAACAGGAGCAGATGCTGCTCGCAGTCCAACCGTTCATATCCTAGGTTATCCGCCCAGGCTTCCTGATCAAATGATAGTAGAAGCGGTTCTTCCTCCGCCAAGACTTTTCTCAGCCGATGTGTCGACAGGACTTCGCTATCGGTCACATGGATCACAATCTGATGGATGCTCCATTTGTCCTGTGCAGGTTGGAAACGCAGCTCTTCCTCAGACAATCCTTCGACGGCTTCTCGCAGCAGCGCATAGTCTTGGCTATACTCCTCGATCAACTTTTCCATCCGATCCTCTCCTTCATTATTATTTTTGTGGGAGGGTGCATTCGATAATAATTATTATTCTTCGTTATAGAACAAGTACCTTCTGGGTTTTAGCCAACAATAAGTCACCCTTAAGTGATTTCTTCGAAAAGTCCCAAAATGTTTATTCCACTATTGGGACTTTAGAGATTAAGCAAAACTGCCCGTTAGCGTAATACCCCATGTCAGTCTAATACTATATTTTCTCAGTCTGGGTTTGATATCTTCTTACGCCTTCATATTCAGCAGCATCAGCCAACTATCCCGTCGAGAGCACATGTAATAAAAATGGCATTAGCCCGGTGGCTTTCCATGATTAAACGAAAAACAAACTTTTTAGGGTATCTCATACGTCGTTCATATGTAAGGCAAGCAAATGATAAATGGAGGTTAAAAATATGAAAAATCAACACGTAAAGAAACTTTCTTTTTTGGTACTCGCAGGTTTTATTTGTGCAGCAGGAGTGGGAAAACTCCAAGTTGCTTCTGCAGAACAGACAGCTCAAGCCCCAAAAGTGGAAATTGGTCAAAAATTTATAGCGCCCGAACTTAAACTAAAAGAAAATACGTATGTACTTGATTACAAAATGGCCGATGTGAACGGTGATTCTGTTGAAGACAAAGTGATATTGGTTGGAACAAAAGAAATGATTGATGGAACATTAGATGCTTATGCCGACAATTTATCTATTGTAGTGCAGGATGGAAAAACCCAAGGATACGTAAAACATGATTGGGTGAACAAAGGGACAGATGGAACATTGGATGAGCAGTTTGGAAGAGAACCAAACCTAATTATTGGTGACTATACGGGTGATAAGGTGAACGATATTATTGTAACGGCTCCACAAGGAGGAAATGGTGGATACGTGGATCATCTTGTCTTAGCTTTGGAAGAAAGTAAACTGAAAATGGTTTTTTCTGATAACCAAAGCACTGTAAAACAATAAAACGATTAGTGATACACATTCCCAGCAAACTTACAATTATTCAACAAGAAACTCGATTTCCTTAAAGGGGCATCGAGTTTCTTGTTGATTCAAACTCTTCGTTCGTTAATCCCCCTTTCACTCGAAAATACATTGCGGGTGATTTCAGGGACTCTCATATTTCCCATTTTTGAAAAACAAACTTTTTGGTTAGCTCAGTCGTCTTTTACAGGTAAGGAAAGCAAATGATACGGCGCGTATCAAGGGGAGAATCTTTAAATGGATAGAAAATTGGAAAAATTACTTATCCGTTTTATTACGGAAAATAAACAGAATGTGTATCAGTTAGCTTTCAGTTATGTAAAGAATGCAGATAACGCACTGGATATTGTTCAGGACTCTATCCACAAGGCGTTGTCATCTTCACACACCTTAAAATCCGAAGGTTCGATGAAAGCTTGGTTTTACAGAATCGTGGTGAATACATCTCTCGATTTCCTTAGAAAACAAAAGAGGATTCAACTAGTAGATGATCAGACGTTGGAATTACACGGCCCCATATGTGAAGACGCCTACCATGACATCGATCTGGAGAAGGCTTTGGAGCAATTGCCTCAAGCCTTTCGAACTGTGGTTGTACTTAGATATTTTGAGGATTTAAAAATTGAAGAAATTGCGGAAGTGATGAACGAAAACATCAACACGATAAAAACTCGATTGTATCAATCACTCCGCAAACTTCGAATTCAAATGAGCGACGAAATTTTACAGGAGGTAAAGTAATATGAGCGAACAACTGGAACAATTGAAAAGAAAATATAAGAATACGCCTATCCCCGATGAATTGGATTTCGTTGTGAAGAAAGCTCTTAAACAAAGCAAGAAAAAACATGCGAACAAGAGGACGAAGAGTCTCGTTGGTGTTGGGGCAGCGGCTATTATATTTATAACAGGGATTAATGCTAGCCCCACATTTGCAAATGCCTTATCGGAAGTACCGTTGATTAGCTCGCTCGTCAAGGTACTAACTTTTACAGAATTTAAAGTAGATGAAGAAACGGCCAAAGCCGATATAAAAGTACCTGCCATTACAAACATGGAAAACAAAACCTTAGAAGCCACCTTGAACAACAAATACCTGGAAGAAAGTAAAAAACTGTATAACGATTTCACGGCTGAGATGGAGGAATTAAAGAAAAATGGCGGAGGTCATGTAGGTGTAAAAAGCGGTTATGATGTCAAAACCGACAATGATCAGATCCTTGCTTTAGGTAGATATGTTGTAAGCACGGTTAATGGTTTATCAAAATATACTTACGACACGATAGACAAGAAAAATCAGCTTTTGATTACCTTGCCGAGTTTATTTAAAGATGAAAGTTATATAAGCCTAATCAACGAAAATATAAAAGAACAGATGAGACAGCAGATGAAAGCAGATCCCGAAAAGGTTTATTGGTTAGATGAGAAGGGAGGCAACTTTGAAACCATTGCTAAAGATCAAAGCTTCTATATTAATAATGATGGCAAACTTGTCATCTGCTTTGAAAAATACGAGGTCGCACCCGGATTTATGGGCGTGCGTGAGTTTATCATACCAACCAATGTCATTACCGATGCATTAGTAAGTAACGAATATATAAAATAAAAATCGAAATCGAGTCATAGGTTCCATCGCGTATCCTGTGAAAACGAATCTAATGACTACATTGCCGCGGCTAACTGCATTACCTACGAAGGTCGTGCTGACAGCACCGTATGAAGTCTGGTATTCACTTCGGACCCGAAGTACATATATCGGGTTCGTCGTACATGTATTCTATTAGTTACTCGTCAGCTTAGTTGAAACCTAATTATTGTGATTGAAAGGGTAGAATACAGATGCATAGCATGAAACGAATGAAACAGAACTGTAGTAGCCGACTCGCGGTGGAGAACGGCATGATAAACGAACAACTCCCGCCATTCGCGGCAAACGTCGATATAGATGGGAAGGGCAGCCGGTATGCCTAAGCCGCTGAACGACAATGGCCGCTACATGCCTGGGCTTGACGGATTGAGGGCGCTTGCTGTATTAGCCGTCATCGTCTATCACCTCAATGGCAACTGGGCTCCTGGAGGGTTACTAGGTGTCGGCGTGTTTTTCGTATTGTCCGGGTACCTTATCACGGACATCCTCATTGCACAATGGAAAAGAGACGGGAAGATTGATTGGAAAGACTTCTGGTTAAGACGGGTACGGCGGCTGATGCCCGCGCTGCTCGTCACAATTGCGGTCGTCATGGTATGGATTACGTTACTCGATCGCTCCCAACTGGCACCGCTTCGTGGGGAGGTCCTGTCGACGCTGCTCTATGTCAACAACTGGTGGCGTATCTTTCACGAGGTTTCGTATTTTTCGAGCTTCGGTCCGCCTTCACCGTTTGGTCATTTCTGGTCGCTCGCCGTGGAGGAGCAGTTCTACCTACTGTGGCCGCTGCTTCTTGTTATCGGTCTCCACTTTTCACCGCGGAGATGGCGGCTTCTCGGGTTGACTTTCGGTCTCGCGCTTATTTCGGTGCTAGCGATGGCGTTGCTTTACGAGCCAGGTACTGACCCGAGCCGGGTCTACTACGGAACAGATACGAGAGCGTTCGCCCTGCTCATCGGCGCCGCGCTCGCAATGATATGGCCGAGCCGCAATCTCTCCGTAAAAGCTGCGCCTCAAGCACGTTTACTCATTGATTGCTTCGGGGCGGCTGGTCTGGTCACAATTGTGGTCATGATCTGGCAAACCGATCCGTACGACAGCTTTCTTTACCGAGGAGGATTTGTGCTGCTGTCCGTCGCAACGGCCGTAGTGGTAGCGGCGCTCGTCCATCCGGTCAGCCGACTGGGAAAAGTGTTGGGGTGGAAACCGCTGCGGTGGTTTGGCGTTCGCTCTTACGGTATTTATCTTTGGCATTATCCGGTTATCGTCCTGACAAGTCCTGTGGTCAACACCGGCGGGACCAGTATTGTGCGCAGCATATTGCAGGTAATAGCGAGTGTTGTACTTGCCGCGCTATCGTGGCGGTTTATCGAGGAGCCGATTCGCAACGGCGGTTTGGGTAAAATATGGATGCAGATGAGTGATCGGAAAATGCGGAGGAATCGGGTATCGATCGGTCGCAACATGGCTTCGGTGTGTAAGCTACTCGTACCTATGCTTTTTTTAATCAGTATAACTAGCTGTGCTTATAGCGCGACGACGAGTTCAGTTTCACAAGGCGCCAGCAACCTTCAAACGGATGGGACAGCGTCGCCGAACTCTCAGCAAGAATTCGCTACAGCACTCGACAGCAAAGAACATTCGGGACTTGATGGCTCATTGCCACCGGACCATCCTGCCCGACCGGACGACTATACGAGGCCGGACGACAAACTTATTTCGGAGCCAAACGACTCAAAACAGCCCGTTGAGACTCCGAAGCCGGATACGGGCCAGGGAGTGACCGCGATCGGCGACTCGGTCATGCTCGACATTGCTCCTTATCTGAAAACTCTTCTTCCTGGAAGCACAATCAACGGCAAAGTGGGCCGGCAGTTGTCTGAGGCGCAGGACGTAGTCGATCAACTCAAGACCAACGGCAAGCTAGGCGACGTAGTCATTATCGAGCTCGGCACGAACGGACCATTCTCGGAGAAGACACTTGTTAATCTAATGAATTCGCTCAAAGACGTTCGGCAAATTGTACTTGTAAATACACGAGTGCCGCGTAATTGGGAACAAGTCGTCAACTCAGAACTGGAGGAGGCAGCTAATCAGTTCTCCAATGTGACACTCGTCGACTGGTACGCGGCCAGCGTCAACAAAGATTCGTATTTCGCACGGGACGGCGTGCATCTTGTCGAGGAAGGCGCCAAGGTATATGTTTCTCTGGTAGTGGAAGCGATCAAACCGCAACAAAACGGCGATACCGGAAGCCGCACAACTGTAACCGACCGTTAATTGCGAAAGCTGCCGAGACAAAGAGAAAGTCAGTGACATTCTATATACAGTCTAATACTATATTTTCATCGAACAGTTGAGTTATGTTCAAAAAGGATCTTTCCCTTCGCATCAATAGCTTCATCGCAAGGAAACCGAAACATAGGATAACCGCCTAAGTTAGCAAGATTGTTTAAAGCCGTTAGGATTTCCTCCATTTGCTGTTTACCAGTCGAAATTTGTTCTTTAGCTTTTGCGAGCTCGGATAAATTTTGTTTCTTGACTCAACTGCTCGATTTTCAAGAGAGGCCACTTTTGGCATTTCAACATCTATGTAGCTTACCTAGTCCATTTTACATCTGCACACGGGCCATTTGACACTCCAGTAAAATATATACTATAATTCCTACCAGAATGAAAATTCATTCCGCACGAAAGGAGTCATGACCTTGTCTGAAACCAAGCGCGAAATAATCTTGGAAGCAGCGCTCGTTCTGTTTGTAGAGCGCGGTTTTGATGGAACGACCGTCCCGATGATTTCCGAAAAAGCAGGAGTCGGTGCCGGTACCATCTATCGTTATTTTGAAAACAAAGAAGCGCTCGTTAATACGTTGTTCCAAGAAAGTGTGGGGGAGTTTCTTGAGACACTCCAAGATGGCTATCCTCGTACAAGTGACGACTTACGTGAGCAATTTCGGCATATTGCGAAGCAGACGATTCGCTACTCCAAAAAGAATTTGAACGCCTTGTTGTTTCTGGATTCCCACACAAATGGTCACTACCTGGACGAAGCCAGCCGAGCTGCATACATGAAGCTGCGCACATTTTTATTCGAGTTCATTGAACAGGGGCAAAAAAAGAAGGTCATTCGTCCGTTGCCAGCGGATGCATTGATTGCAATTGTCGACGGTGCATACATCGCATTGAACAAGTGCATCATGGCTGGCGAAATCGAAGAAACCCCCGAATTGCTTGCAGGCGTAGAGGAAGCTTGTTGGGATGCGATCAGAATTCATTAATTCTGATCCTTCTTTTGAACAATACGGAATGAATGTTCATTCCGAATATCTTTATCACAGAAAAAGAGAAGAAACGTATAGGAGTGAGTCGCTTATGGATAAGTCGATCAGAAAAAGTATGGGGCTTCTGGTGCTGGTCTCCCTTGCAGTAATGACGACGGCTTGCACGAACAATCACGATATGACCTCGTCTGCTGGGAGTATAGCCCAAGCTGAGGCCAAATTCGTAGAAGCGCATCTGATTCAGCTGAAAAGCTTTCAATCGACTAGTGAACTGTCGGGGACACTTGCGCCCATGGAAGAAACGACGGTTTCGTTTGAAGTAGCTGGTGAAATCAAGTCGTTGCCGTACAAGGAAGGAGACACAGTCAAAAAAGGAGATGTGCTGGCCCGTCTCCATTCTACTGACTACTCCCTCCAGCTCGCATTAGCAAACGCCAATGTGCATGGCGCAAACGCACAGCTTTCAAAAGTAAAAAATGGTGCGCGCGAACAAGAGGTCCAGCAAGCAAAAGTAGCGGTCGAAGCGAAGAAAATCTCACGGGATCAAGCACAGAAAGATTATCAGCGCATGGAACAGCTCTATAAAAACGGGGCGATTTCCGAAACCGAATTTGAAAGTGCCAAGCATGCGTTTGAACTAGCCGAAAAAGATTACGCCCAGGTGCAAGAGACCTATTCATTGGTGAAAGCAGGCGCTCGTACGGAGGATATCAGTGCCACAAACGCCAGCTACCAGGGAGCCATGGTGACCCGAGATCAGGCAGCAGCTACTTTGGCAAAAACCGAGGTGAAAGCACCTATTCAGGGAACTGTGCTGGCAAAATTGGCTGATGTAGGGCAGTTGGCAAATCCAGGTGCTCCTGTCTACCGAATCGGCAATATCCATCAGCTGAAAACAATCTTGCCTGTACCTGACAAGGACATCTCATCGTGGAAGGTAGGAGATGAAGTCGAGATTCGCTTGTACGAGGAGAAACGAAAAGGAAAGGTAACCAATATATATCCGGCCACGAACGAACAGACGGGCACGATTAGCGTGGAAGTAGTCATCGATAACACCAAGAAAGACTGGTTTGCTGGGCAAGTTGTCACTGTAAAGCGAACCCTGTCGCAAAAGAAAGGGATTTTTGTCCCTGCGGAGGCAGTTTTTAGCCGAGGCTCGGAACCCTATGTCTTCTTGCTAACAGATGGAAAAGCGACCAAAACGACTGTCACGATTGGTCAGTATGTGGACAATCATTTTGAAGTTACTTCTGGCTTGCAGGAAGGGGACATGTTGATTATGAAAGGTGCTGATCGCTTGCTTAACGGGGACTCTGTTACCGTAAAAGGAGGCAATCAGCCATGATCGAGTTTTTCATCCAGAAGCGCAAAATCACCCTCGTTTTCTTTACGATGCTCGTGCTGATCGGTTTGTCCATTACGGTTTCACTGCCGCAACAGGAGCAGCCAGACATCATTGTCAGCATGGCGACCATCACCACCGTGTATCCGGGAGCGACTCCGGAGAAGGTGGAGCAGACGGTCACGAAGAAGCTGGAAGAAAAAATCAACGAAGTACATGGCATTAAATCGATTAGCTCCGAGTCCCGTTCGGGCGTCTCGATTATCCATTTGAAAACCGAGAATGACGTTGTGCCGAAAAAGGTGTTTGAAGATGTACGGAAAAAAGTGAAGGATGCGGAGGCCGACTTACCGGATGAAGCAGAACAGCCTATCATCAATGATGACTTGAGTCGTACGTTCATCCAAACATTTCAAGTCACAACCGATTCTTTTGAAGAGGTTCTCCAATTACGCGATACACTGGATCTGTGGAAGGATCAGCTACGAACCGTTCCGGGCGTTTCCGATGTCACGATTCAAGGATTGCCAGAGCAAGAGGTGAAAATCGCTGTCGATGCCAAAAAGCTGCAACAGTACGGCATTTCCTGGGCGCAAGTAATGAATGCTGTGCAAACCAAAAATGAAACAACGCCGCTCGGTGATGTCAACATGGATACGCGGAAATACCAGCTCACATTACCTGTCAGCACCGATGTGGGGACCTTTGAAAAGGTAGTCGTAACACGTACGCAGGAGGGCATGCCCGTCTATTTGAAGGATATTGCCACCATTTCCGACAGTACCAAACGGGTGGAGTACCGGACGTACTATAACGGGAAGCCTGCTGCGACGATTAGCATCAATGCCGAGCTGGGAAGCGACGTTCCAAAGGTACATAAAGCAGTCAATGAGAAGCTCGCGGCGCTGGAAAAGAGTCTACCGTCATGGGCGAACAGAGAACCCGTGTTTGCGCAGGTGGATCAAATTGACAGTGTTTTTACTGAATTGTACGTGGAGATGATCATTGCCATCGTAGCGGTTCTTTTCATTTGTATGCTTGGATTGAATTTGACGACATCCTTGATGGTCGCATTGGCAATTCCAATCTCGCTGGCCGCAGGGATGGTGATCCTGCCGTTCTTTGGCATTACGCTCAATCAGATGACCGTATTCGGGCTCATCATTGTTCTTGGTATTTTGGTTGACGACGCAGTCGTAGTGAATGACAACATTGAGCGAAGGCTATCTGTATTGGGAGAGGACCCGTATACCGCTGCTGTAGCAGGGACGAAGGAGGTTGCGGTCTCCATCATTACGGCTACCCTGGCTACTATCTCAGCGTTTGGACCGATCATGTTTCTCCCAGGTGATGCAGGCCAGTTTATTTTTCCGGTACCACTCATTATCATCTTTACGATGGGGGCCTCGATGTTCATGTCCCTCACCATTATTCCGATTTACCGGGAATGGAACGAGCGAAGGAACAAGAAGCGGAGCAAAACAGAGACAGACTATCGGAAGCCAGCTGGCTTGCTGGGCAAACAAATCGATACACTGACGAATTGGTATGGCGATCGTGTTCTGAAAGTGATGTTAAAAAAGCCGCTGAAAACAGGAATGAGCGGGGTACTGATTGCTACTGCGGCCTATGGACTCGTTATGTTCGTCCCAGTACAGCTCTTTCCGGATGCTGACAGGCCACAGATGGTTGTGAATATAACGACGCCAGTTGGCGGTAATTTACAGGAAACGGATCGGATTGTTCTTGGTGTTTCCGAATGGATTTCGCAGCAGGCGCATATTCAAAAAGTCTCGTCTTTTGTAGGGGGCAACGCACCACAGATGCTGCCCTCTGCGCCGCCAGTTGGAACCGGAGAAAATGTCGCGCAATTGATCGTCACATTTGACCATAACAAAATGGATGCGCGAAAAGTGCTTGCGCCGTGGTCCGAGCAGTTTAAGATGATGTATCCAGAAGCGAATATCATTCCTTACAGTGCGAAGGATGGTATGTATACGGGAAGTCCGGTAGGGATTCGGGTGTACGGGGATGATTTGCAGGAGCTATACACGATTTCTGAGCAAATCAAGAAGCTCATCATGGAGATCGAGGGAACTTACAACACCAACGACACGCTGGGAAATGAACAGTATTCCCTCCAGTTCCAAGTGAATCAGGGAAAGATGGATAAGGAGCTGATCAATGAAGCGGATTTGACCAGAACATTGCGATTGATCAGCCAAGGCATTCCAATGGGGCAATTTGACAATGGGAAAAACTTGGTCGATATTACGCTGATAGCCGATCAGTCGGGAATGACGACAGAGCAAGTCTTCGCTCAACTCACGGTTCCAAATGCGCGTGGGCAGCTCATTCCGGTTTCACAAATAGCCGAAATGAAGCCAGACTTATCGATGCAGAGTATTCCTCGTTACAATATGTCCCGCAGTGTCACCATCACGAGTGATGTCCGAGATCGGACGGCCGCTGATGTGATGAGCGAAGTGAACGCGAAAATGAAGCAGCTGGAACTGCCGGACGGGTATGCTTGGAATGTGACAGGTGAAACAGAAGAGGAATCGGAAGTATTGCTCGATTTGGGAGTGCTTGCGGTTATTGCGGTCTTCCTTATCTTTTTGCTGATCGTCGTGCAGTTTAATTCCTTGTCTATTCCTGTTTTGGTGATGAGTACGGTATACCTCGCGATCGCGGGCAGCTTGATCGGACTATTCATCACGTCGACACCGATTGGATTCATGACGGTGGCGGGTTTTATCGCATTGGCAGGCATCGTCGTCCGAAACGGGATTGTCTTAATCGAATTCATCGAGGAGGCGAGGCATGAAGGCGTCGCTCTGCACGATGCGGTGATTGGAGCAGGGAAAGCCCGTTTGCGGCCGATTTTACTTACGACCTTCGCCGCAGTAGCAGGTTTGTCACCGATGGCGATTAAGGGGAGTGTGTTGTTTCAGCCGCTCGCCATTACAATCATTTCTGGCTTGCTGTTCTCGATGCTGCTCACGCTGATCGTCGTTCCTTCTCTCTATACAGTTGTAGCCATCCAAAAAGAGAAGAAGCGGGTAAAAAAGGAAGCGCAGAATCAGCTGTCAATCTAAGCTATTCAGGAGGAATGTTCAGACAAATGGAGAAAGGGGTAGAGGCACGAAGACGAACATTCACCAGGAAGCGAGGAAATACAGATGGACCAAGTGAAATGGAACGTTGGGGTTATTGGCGCAGGCGTCATGGGCGAGCGCATGATGAACGCGATCCGTACCCACGAAAAATTTCGAGTAGCCGCAGTGAGTGATGTATCTGCGGAAAGAGCACAGGAAGCCGCGCAAAAGTCCGGCGATGTGCCTTGGTACACAGATTATAAGGAATTATTGAAAAAAATAGAGCTGGACGTCATCTATTTGGCTGTCCCTCCCAAATTCCATCACGCCATTGCGCTTGATGTACTGGCGCACAAAAAGCATTTGCTCTGCGAAAAGCCGTTGGCCAATTCGTTGACAGAAGCGCAAGAAATGCTGGAAGCAGCAAATGACGCAGGGGTTGTCCATGCGATGAACTTCCCGCTCTACTATCAAGGCGTTTTTCCTGAGCTCTCCCGCAGACTCGAAGAAATCGGAGATATCCGCCGCATCGATATCCTGACACATTTTCACCAGTGGCCGCGTCCATGGCAACAAACACCTTGGCTGGCTGGTCGCGAGCAAGGCGGTTTCATCCGTGAAGTGCTACCGCATTTCACTCACCTGACTTACGAGCTCTTCGGAGACCTGCATGTAGTCCGCTCAGAGGTAGATTATCCAGCAGATCATGACCTATGCGAGACAGGTGTATCGGCCTTCCTGCGTCTGACAGATGGTACTCCGGTTACGATCAATGGCTTAGCAGGTATCGCACATGAGGAGCATTTGGATTATCGCGTGTACGGGTCAAAAGGGACATTGAGTGTCGTGAACTGGAGCAATCTGTTTGTGGGTGGACACGGCGAAACGCTCGTTCCGGCTGAAGTTCCACAGCAAGACCGTCTCTCCCTGCTGTTGGATGAGCTGTCCATTGCGATTAACGGTGGAGATGCCCGACTGGTTACGTTTGAGACAGGCGTGAAAGTACAGCAAGTGCTGGAAGCATTGCTTGGACATGAAAAAGTACACTACATCAAATAGAAATTAGCAGGAAAAGTCCACGAAAAAAGAGCAGGTAGGCAGGGGTATCACATCCTGGCGACTGCTCTTTTCTGTTTGTTATGGCTTGTATGTCTGTAAAAGCTGCTCAATATGCTTGATGGCAAAATGGACATGCTTGTTATCGTGTGTGAGTCTGCTTGCCATTATGGCCCCTTCAATCGAAGAGAAGATAACCGAAGCGACGGCTTCTGCGTCCATTGCGGAACGAAATTCTCCCTCGGCGATTCCTTCTTCCAGCAAGCCCTGCATGAACGATATGGTCTCTTGGTAAGCGGCGAGGGCATACTCGCGAAGTACAGGGAACGAGTGGTCACTTTCAACGGCTGTGTTGAGAAGCGGGCAGCCACCTTGGAGCGGGGGATTGTTTACCGCATCAGAATATACCTTTGCCATGGCTACGAGTTTTGCAGTGGCCGTGTCCTGTTTTTCCAGTGCAGTTGAAAAATGCGCATGTAACACTTCACCCGCATATTTGAAGGCCTCTATAGCGATTTCATCTTTACTGGCAAAACCCCGGTAGAGTGCGCCTTTGGTAAGTCCCGTTGCATCCATGATGTCTTGCATGGAGGTTCCAGTATAACCGTTTTGATTAAACAGCTCTGCTGACTTCTGGATAATATGCAGCTTTGTTTTTTCGCCTTTGCGCATCGCGATAGTCCTTTCATTCGGCCAACACGGTCTATATTCGTCCAAGTTATTGTAACATTTCTCGCATGTACGAAAGAAGGCAATCAAGTAAAATCAAAAAGAGACCGAACCGTTCGGTCTCAAAAATCGAACTAAGGGTTGTGTGGCAGGATGAACCGTATCAAACCGTATTCGATTGTTATTTTCGTCGCTTGTATGGCGATCACGTATGCATTCGTGCAAAACTTTATCATCGATCCAGAAGCGAAAGGCTTCCTCAGTCACAAATCTGATTACAACAAAGAGCGAATGAACACATCGATCTGGCTTACGGTCATGTATATCCATTTGTTTTTCGCCCTGATTGCTCTGGTCTGTGGAGTGGCTAACTTTTCGGACAAGCTGCTCGCAGAGAACCGCAAGCTACATAAAGTAACAGGCTATGTCTATCTTTTTAGTGTGTTGGTTGTGGTAGTCACATCCGGATATATGGCCCCTTATGTAACGGGCGGAAAAGTGGCGAGTTGGCCCTTCCATTTATTGAACATTATCTGGCCGGCTATCACCATTACGGCGCTCGTCAAAATTAAAAAGCGTCAAGTCATGAAGCATAAGGAATGGATGGTCAGGAGCTTTGTCTTCTTGTTCACCAACATGCTGATTCATCTATTAAAGCTGATCTTTGAAAAGGTGGTAGGTTTGCCGTATGAGATCAGCTACACAATCGGCGTCTATGTCGCCATGATTGGGCTTGTCTTGACGGCAGAGATGATCATTCGTACGAAACTGCGCGCACCGAAAAAAGCATGAGTGAGACTCAGCGTTTCCTAAAAAGCTTCGCATCAACCAGTTTCATTGGTTCAGATGTGAAGCTTTTTTAGGAGGTAAGCCCATGGTTCTTTCCTACTGCTGCAAAGCCTTGCTCTGCATCAAAAAATCGATAAACGTACGCATAATCCCGTGAACAGGTGTATCCTTGAGGTAAATCAGCTCGAAGTTCCGGTTGATTTGCGGCAGATTCAGGACGTCTACTTCCTGCAGCTCGCCTTCGCTTAAATCTTTGGAGATGGCAAAGCGAGGCAAAAAGGCGATGCCCAGCCGTTGTTTGACCATCCGCTTCACGACCTCGATGTTGTCAGCCTCCATGACGACATTGTTTTGTAGCTGAAAATGGCTGAACGCATTGTTGATCAGCTTCCAGTCGAGCGAACCCCGATTGAACAAGATCAGTCGTTCACGTGCGACTTCTTCAATGGAAACCTGATGGCGGAATCCAAACGGATGATCGGGATAAATCGCTAAGACCATGTCATCCGGCATCAGCTGAATCCGGTTAATCTGTGGATGGGTAACGGCACGAGCAATTCCGAATGACACCTCGTGGTTCAGAACCATATCGAGCACCTGATGGGAATGCCCAGTAAGGATCGTCAGTTTGATTTTGGGGTACAACTGCTGGAATTGCTGGACGAGGTCAGGCAAAATGTAAAAGGCGGAGACAAAAACGGTGGAGATGGTCAATTCTCCCTCTACATCGCCTTGCGATCGTTGAATCGCTTGCTGACCCTCTTGCAGCATATGCATGATGTTTTTCGCATAAGGAAGGAACAGATCGCCTTCTTTTGTAAGAGAAATGGTATGACCCGTACGCTGAAACAGCTTGCAGCCCATAGTCGTCTCGAGTGCTTTGATCCGCATGCTGACCGTGGGCTGTGACAAATAGAGCAAATCAGCTGTTTTGCTGAAGCTCCCGGTCAGGGCGACAAAGATGAATGCTTCAATTTGCTCCATATTCATGAGTAGTGGCTCCATTGTGTGAATTTTTAAACTTTCCGCAAAAAGGCGGTCGCTCCTCCTCGAATAAGCCTCGATAATGTTTTCTTAAGTGACTTATAGCAATAATTTATTGGATTCGCTCTCCAAAATACATTACCTTAACATTAACAGAATAGGTAGTGTTCTCAAAGGAAATTAGCACAAGGGATGGATACAAATGGTCAAAATGCCGATTATCGATTTGCACTGTGATGCACTGCTGAAAATTTGGGAGAAAAATGGGGCTTTGTCCTTTGCGGATGCGGACGAGCTGGATGTCAACAGGAAACGGCTACACGATGGCGGGGTAAAGCTACAGTGCTATGCCATCTGGACATCCCCTGAATTGTCCACGGAGCAACGTTTTCAAAAAGCTTTGGATCAAATTCATTACTTTTATACAGAAGTTCTCGGGAAACATCCAGAAATGAAACAAATCCGTGATTGGAGCGATCTCGACCATTTGCAAGAGGGAGAGATCGGGGCGTTGCTGACATTGGAGGGTGTTGAGCCAATCGGCAACGATTTGAAGAAGCTGCACATTTTGTATCAGTTGGGGGTACGCTCTGTGGGCCTCACCTGGAACTTCGCGAATCTCGCTGCGGATGGTGCGCTGGAACCGAGGAATGCCGGATTGACGACCTTTGGCAAGGAAATCATTCAGTTCCACAATGAGCATAAAATGTTGACGGACGTCTCGCATCTAGGAGAGGGCAGCTTCTGGGATACGATTGAGCTCGCTACATACCCGATCGCGAGTCATTCAAATGCACGAGCGATTTGCGACCATCCACGCAATCTGACGGATGAACAGGCAAAAGCGTTATTTGCCAAAGGCGCGAATGTACATGTCGTTTACTGCACCCAGTTTATCAATGAAACGACACCAACTACGATAGATGATCTGATCAAGCACATCGATCATTTTTGTTCACTCGGTGGCGTGCGACATATTGGGCTCGGCTCTGACTTCGACGGCATTACCGCGAAGGTCGTGGGCTTGGAGCATGCGGGGCAGAGCCAAAACCTGATCAACGAGCTACTCAAGCATTATAAGGAAGAAGAAGTGCGCGGGTTTGCCTATGAGAACTTTCTGCGCAATCGTCCCGTGTAAGCGTTCGGCATAGCCTTACGAAAGGAATGGAATGCATGACGAAAAAAATTCGGCAGCTCGGTGCGACAATCGGGAGACTGCCGGTCGGTGAGAAAAATGACATAACGGATGTAGCCGGAGTCCGAGTAGGACATGTAACGATTCAGCATGAGCTGGACAACGAGGATTATGCATGCACGGGTGTGACAGCCATTTTGCCACATGGCGGTAGCTTGTTTCGTGAAAAGGTAACCGCAGCCAGCTATGTGATCAATGGCTTCGGCAAAACGACGGGACTCGTGCAAGTAAATGAGCTGGGTGTATTGGAATCGCCGATCATGCTCACCAATACGTTTTCCGTTCCAGCGGTTACACAAGGGACTCTGCAATACATGCTGGATACGAACGAAGAGATCGGGGACACGACCGGGACGATCAATATTGTTGTGGGCGAATGCAACGATGGTCATCTCAATTCCATTCGCCGCTGTGTCGTGCGCCCGGAGGATGCGAGAGTAGCGATTCAGAACGCAACGGACCAGGCTGTAGAAGAAGGCGCTGTTGGGGCAGGGACGGGGATGATTGCTTTTGGCTACAAAGGTGGGATCGGTTCGTCTTCTCGTATCGTAGTGGCTGAGGAGCAATCGTATACATTGGGGGCTTTGGTACTCAGTAACTTTGGCAACAAGAATGATTTCTTGGGAGCGAATCTGTTCACAAGCTGCAAAAACAATGAAAACGCAGTAGAGAAGTCCGAGGATGGCTCCATCATCATTGTACTTGCGACAGATGCTCCATTGAGTGATCGCCAACTGCTTCGGGTAGCGAAGCGCGCAGGAATCGGCTTGGGACGCACGGGGAGCCATTTTGGGCATGGGAGCGGCGACATCGTCATCGCTTTTTCCACCGCGCAAACGATTCCACACCAGACAACAGCCGTTACAGAAACACGCGTGCAACTACGTGAGGATCACCCGATCATGAACGAACTGTTTGCTGCTGCGGCAGAAGCGACTGAGGAAGCCATCTACCATTCTCTTGCGCAAGCAGTCACGACTATGGGAAGAAAAGGACGCATCGTTCATGCGTATCCGAGTCAGGACATTGGAGAGTAGTAACATAACCCTACAACTGTTGACATACCTTGAGTGTAAAGAGGTGCATGGTGTGAAACAGGAGGTAGGGTTATGTACATTGAAGTCGAAAAGGGTGTCACGGTTTTTGTGGAAGACCTCAATCCTGGCCCGAATAGCAAAACGATTTTTTTCGTTCACGGCTGGCCGCTCAACCATAACATGTTTTCCTACCAATTCAACGTACTGCCCCAGCAGGGGTTCCGCTGTGTTGCCATGGACATACGCGGCAACGGCCAATCAGACAAACCGTGGAACGGCTATACGTATGATCGCTTAGCAGATGACATCTATGTCGTTTTGGAAGCACTGAAGATACGGGATGCCGTCTTGCTAGGTTTTTCGGTGGGTGGAGCCATTTCGATTCGGTATATGTCTCGTTATGAGGGGCGTCATATTTCCAAATTAGCGTTAGTGGATGCAGTTTCTCCTTCCTTTGTGAAAATGCCGGGTTCTCCATACGGCGTCCCGAAGGAGCAAGCAGATGGGCTGATCAGTCAGATGTACGCCAATTTGCCTGAGTTATTAAACACGGTTTCTTTGCAGTTTTTCAATCGAAATTTAGGGACGGCTACACTCCAGTGGTTTGTCAAAATGGGGCTGGACTCCGCATCCTATGCGCTCATCAAAATCATGCAAGCCGCAGCGAGAGAGAATGTAATCAATGACTTGGGTCAAATCCGTGTGCCAACCGGAATTTTTCATGGGATTCACGATCAATTGATTCCATTCAAAAGCGCCGAGCTCACCCAGCAGCAAATCAAAGGGTCGAAGCTGTTTCCGTTTGAAAACAGTGGGCACGGCATGCCGATTTGTCAGGCGGATGATTTTAATAAGAAGCTGGTGGAGTTTATTAACTCTTGAATGAGTCGAGTTAGAAGGCCAATATTTCTGCCTTGGTGCAGGATATTGGCTATTTTTTATTGAATTTACTAATATATGGTTTTCAATATATATGAAAAAACAACGATTAAGGATGGGGAAATTGAAGAAGAAACTGTGGATTTTTGTACTACTTATAGCAATATTTATGGGAGGTTTTTATTTTCTTGTGAAAGGTAATCCGCCATTGGATATTGGTACCCTTGCTTCAAGCAATGATCATAAATCTGTTGTTGTGGGAATTGGTAATAAGGGTTTTGGTGAAGTGGAAATATTGGGTGTTTCAGTCAATAACGATGAAAAACCATCAAAAACAAAAGTACAAGTTAGTAATGCTTTACAAGGATTCATCGTAACTGACAATTATGATAATAAGGAATCAATACCCTATGGATTTCAGAATATTGAGGATATAGCGATGAAAGCTGGCACATCTACGAAAAACGATGAAATTTATGGACTGAGTGTTATTTATCATGAAGCAATAAACAGAGTGAATATAAAATACAGCTATCTTGGGATTACATTTGATGAAATGGTGTTCTTTAAAGCGGAGGTAAATCGATGAGCCAAATGAAAGTTGTACCTGTCGGAGTTCCTTGGATGATCAGTCCCTCACATGATTTTGCGAGTTTTACTGGTTATGAGGATCGGGAAGTAAGCGTGGAAGTGATGTGTGGATATAATAAAAAGCGCTACGACGAGGTTATGACTAAGCTACACGAGCAATACGGGGATGACATTCCAGACGACGAATACAATAAAGCAGGTAATGCTATGATCAAAATTACATTCAAGGCGATCGGTCTTTTTACGAAATACGGTAAAATGTACGGTTACGAACGATATGATTTCAGCATGCTTGATCCGTACTATGACGGAAGCTTATCTATCAGTGGTGAATGGAACGAAACGGATGTTTGCCCAAATCCTGGATTCTATGAGGTTGTGGAATCTAACGTGAAAGAAGCATTTGGTTTTACATCCCCCAGAGTCAAGCATTGGGTATTATGCGCGCATGACTCATGTATCGATGTGTTGGCCTATTCATTTGAATGGGAAGAGATCGAATGGGGGAAAGCAATGTAAGGGTATCTCTCGGCTGGAAATAATGAGAAAAAATCAAAAGGCATTGCCCGTTCTTGCAAACAAGAGGGCAATGCCTTTGTTTTTCGTCCTGAAATTGAACAATTTGTTCAACATGAGCTAAACGATTTGTTCAAATCGTTCAAAGGCAATCGAACAATGTACGCATAGAAAAAGTACGGAATTCGTTCATTTTCAGTTGAAAAATATGATTGGCATGAAAATTGCTAATAGAATAATCCTCGGAGAAGAGAAACTATATTTTACTCTCGACGCACAACACTCGATTGGATTTTTCTTCATTTCCTACAGCAAGTTGTCATATTCATGTGTCTTTACGAAATTATAAATGAATCTGGTAGGGTAATCCTCGAAAAATGATCGAGTGGTGCGAAGAAATCACCGGAGGGGATATATTATGCAAATGAAAGCTGCTGTTACTCACGCAAAAGGTGAAGAATTTCATATTGAAACGATTCAACTCGATGAACCTAAGAGCGGAGAAGTTCTGATTCGCGTCGTAGCTTCTGGAATTTGCCACACAGATATGATTGCGCGCGATCAAGAATATCCAGTTCCACTTCCAGCGGTTCTGGGCCATGAAGGTGCGGGTGTAGTTGAAAAGGTAGGCGAGGGTGTTACTTATGTACAGCCTGGCGATCATGTGGTGCTCGGTTTTGCCCATTGCGGAAAATGCCATTATTGCTTGAGCGGACGTCCGTATGTATGTGAAAGATTTTTCGAGTTGAACTTCCTAGGAAACATGGAAGATGGGACAAAAAGACACCACTGCGAAGAGAAAGGGTTGTCCAACTTTTTCGGTCAGTCCTCTTTCGGAACGTACACGATTGTAAACGAGCGCAATCTGGTGAAAGTAGATAAAGATGTAGATTTGGCTCTTTTGGGACCGCTTGGCTGCGGTATTCAAACAGGTAGTGGTACGGTCATAAACAAGCTGAAGCCAGAGGCAGGATCAAGCATTGCCGTATTTGGTGCAGGAGCGGTTGGGCTTAGCGCGATCATGGCTGCGAATGCAATCGGCTGCGGTACGATCATTGCGGTCGATGTGCATGATAACCGTCTTGAGTTGGCGAAAGAACTGGGTGCGACCCATGTCATTAATGCGCGAAACGTTGATCCGGTGGAAGAGATCAAGAAGATTACGAATGGCGGCGTAAACTATGCTGCAGAAACTGCTGGTCGACCAGGCGTATTGCGTCAAGCTGTGGATGCCCTCACTTTCTGCGGAGTCGTAGCGCAAATCGGGGCACCGCCACTCGGAACTGATGAGAAAATCGATACGAACGACTTGCTCTTGCTCAACAAAACCATTACTGGCGTAGTAGAAGGGGCTTGCGTACCACGCATTTTCATTCCACAGTTGATCAATTTGTACAAACAAGGGAAATTCCCGATGGACAAGCTGGTGAAATTCTATCGTTTCGATGATATCAACCAAGCGGTGGCCGATTCTCATAGCGGTAAAACAATCAAAGCAATCATCAAGATGGACTAAGCTAGGAGGACACTTCATATGAGCAACATTTTCAGCGAATACACAAAACAATACATGGATGGAGAATGGCAAGAAGGAAAGAGTCAGAATAGCTATACCAACCGCAACCCATACGATCAATCCGAGCTGGTGAGCATCAAGCTGGCTACGGTTGAGGATGTAGAGCAGGCGTATCAATCTGCAAAAGCAGCACAAAAAGAGTGGGCAAAAACAAATGCATACGTTCGCTCTGGCATCATTCACAAAATCGCAGAAGTGGTAGAAAAAAATCGTGAGCTGCTCGTGAGTATTTTAGTATCCGAGACAGGCAGCACATTTGCAAAAGCGAATGCGGAAGTTGATTTTGTGGTCGGCGATATCAAGGAATACGCGTCCTTGCCATTACGAATGAAAGGTGAAATCCTGCCTTCCTTCATTCCAGGCAAAGAAAACCGCGTCTACCATCTGCCAGTTGGGGTCGTAGGTGTAATCAGCCCGTTTAACTTCCCGCTGTACTTGTCTATCCGCGCCATTATCCCTGCTCTGGCTACTGGTAACGGCGTTGTGGTCAAGCCGGATCTGCAAACATACATCTCCGGTGGATTGGTCATCGCAAAACTGCTCGAAGAAGTCGGCCTGCCAAAAGGCTTGTTTAACGTAGTCGTTGCAGATATTGCGGAAATCGGCGATGCCATGATCGAAAATCCGATTCCAAAAGTGATTTCCTTCACAGGCTCTTCCACTGCTGGTCGTCGAATCGGCGAAATCTGCGGCAAAAACTTGAAGAAAGCTTCCCTCGAATTAGGCGGAAACAACGTGATGATCGTCCTGGAAGATGCGGATGTCGAGCAAGCAGCAAGTGCGGCTGTCTTCGGGAAGTTCCTCCACCAAGGACAAGTTTGCATGGCGTTGAACCGCATTATCGTCCATCGCAAAATCTATGATCAATTCGTTGACGCCTTTGCGAAAAAGACTTCCATGATCCAAGCTGGAAATCCACAAGATCCGAACACATTTGTGGGTCCACTCATTAACGAAAGACAAGTGGAAAAAATCCAAGGCTTGATCGATCAAGCAATCGCGGAAGGTGCGCGTGTCGTTAAACGAGGTGAAGTACATGGTACATTGATGAAGCCTGTCATTCTTGCAGATGTCACCAATGATATGGCTACTGCGAAAAATGAAGTGTTCGGTCCTGTCGCTAACATTATACCGGTAGATAGTGAAGAGGAAGCAATCCGCATTGCAAACGAAACTGATTTTGGCTTGAGTGGATCTTTGTTTACACGCGATTTGGAGCATGGCGTAGAAGTCGCTCTGCAAATCGAAACGGGTATGATGCATATCAACGATCAAAGCATCAACACCGAGCCGAACGTACCATTTGGCGGAGAAAAATCATCTGGCTTGGGACGCCATGGCAGCGACTGGTCGCTGCATGAGTTTACATCTCCACGCTGGGTATCCGTTCAGAAGGAAACTCGTCCGTTTCCGTTTTAATAGATAGGAGCCAAATCCCTTCCGTTCAAAAAAACGAAGGGATTTGTTTTTTGTTTGAGGTGCTGTAGTGGGGGGAAGAAGCGCATTTCCAGTCTACGCTTCGGCCTACGCCCCGTATGGGGGATTGACTGTCCGCTCCGGAATAAATGGCGGGAGCGCTTCAAACGTAGAAGTTTCGAGGAAGAGTTCCATAAGTGAAGCTTAAATTCCCCGCCATTTATTCCTACGCTGGGTTGGGCTCCAGAGGCGCTTGGACTGGAAATGCGCTTCTTCTACGCAGCTTCTGTCAAATTCCTCGTTAGTTCATTCATGAGGGAATGCAATAATCTTATAAGTCAGTACAACCACTCAGGCTGGTAAGAGAAAAAAGAAGAAATAAGCGAAAGTCTTTGGGATACCAACCGAAGCGTAATGGAAAAAAGGAAACCTGTCTTTAGCGTCCACCTCTGAAACGCTCCTTTGATGCGCGACTTTGGACGCGGGTTTCGTTTTTTACATGGAGCTGGGCAGGGATGACCCCCTAGCAGGTAGCCCAAGAACTTGAGCGTTTTCTTCTTTTTGCTCTCCACCACTATAGCCCGACATAGAGGTATAATAAAATAAGGAGAGATAACTAGATGGGAGGGTAGGCTATGTACAAAAATCGGATGAACGCCAGAGATACGTTTCTCTCTGCTGGACAGGTAAAAGCTGATGTTCCCGTCAGTATTTCAGAGTCATGGAGCAGGAGCCTGTCCCATAAAATCGATCCGAATTTGCGAAAAACGCCTGAAGTACTCAACCAAATGGATGTCCACATGCTACAGGAATCCAGCTTGTTATACCATGCGTATCAATCGATTATTCCAAAAATCCAATCATTCATTCATACAAAATATTCCATCATACTAGCAGATCATAAAGCGAGATTACTCCATGTCAATGCCGACCACCAATTGATGGAGCTGTTGACCAGCTTCAATGCAGTTCCAGGTGGAGTGTGGAGCGAGGAACTGTGTGGAACGACTGCATTTGGCACTACCCTGGTGGCTGGACAGCCAGTCGTCATCCACGATGCCCAACACTTTTGTGAGAGCTGGCAAAACATTTCTTGTGCGGGTGTGCCGATTTTTCATCCGATTACCAAACAGGTCATTGGCGTATTGGATTTGACGAGCTTTGCAGAGGATTTTCCTGCCCATGCCTTGGTCTTAACGCAAACGGTTGCGAAAAGTATGGAGATGGAGATTTTCAATCAGCTACAGATTCATCGGCTTTATCTGGAAAATACATTTCTCGAAAAAGAGCTAGCCATTTCCAATGATTTACTAGTGGCTATTGATTTGGATGGTCAGATCGTGCGGAGCAATGACCCGGCTACGACAGATCAACAAGAATGGTGCAACCGATTCGAGTGGCTCCACTACTTCCAATCCTGTCAGGAGCAATCCGATCTATCCCTCTTATCCACCATCGTTTCGACTGAGCGGCCTTTGCCTTTTTCACCCGATCCTGCTACAGGCAGACTTCAGCTCGTATCTTACAAAAATCGGCTGATCGGTGCGCTTGTTCAAATGCGCCGTCAACCCTCACGTTCTGCGAAAATCGTTGAAATTGCCGACATTCCATCCCAAAACAGTGGACTGCCGCGCAAGGAAGCTGCGAAAGAAATGGTGGGAGAGTCACCACAGTGGCTTGGCTTGCTGCAAAAATTGGACAAGGTCGCTGGGCGTGATATGTCTGTGCTTTTAATTGGGGAAAGCGGAACGGGGAAAGAAGTGCTATCCCAGTACATTCACGACCATAGCTTGCGAAGACATAAGCCTTTTGTCGCGGTAAACTGTGCAGCCTTTGCCCATGATCTGGTTGCGAGCGAGTTGTTTGGCTATGCACCGGGGACGTTTACGGGCGGCTTGAAGGAAGGAAAAGTGGGGCTGTTTGAAGTTGCAGACGGAGGCACCTTGTTTCTGGATGAAATCGCGGAGCTCCCATTACCCATTCAGGCGATGCTACTGCGCGTATTGCAGGAGAAGCAAGTGACCCGCATCGGAGAATACAAGGCTCGCCCTTTAGATATTCGGATCGTCGCTGCCAGCAATAAGGATCTGAAAAAAATGGCTGACGTCGGACAATTCCGTTTGGATCTTTACTACCGGTTGAATTCAATAGAACTAAAAGTCCCTCCACTGCGCGAGCGAAAAGAAGATATCGTCCCAATGGCCGAACACTTTTTGGGCGCACACAGGCACGGATCTTTTGCATACCGCTTGATGCCGGACACGATGGACGCATTGCGACTGTACGATTGGCCGGGGAATGTCCGAGAGCTGAAAAATGCGATCGAGCATGCTGTCGTCTTTGCGGAGGATGACCGAATCTTCCCATGGCATATACCAGATATGATCCAGGAGTCAACAGGGACAACCGAAGACAGCAAACGGCTTTTGCAGTCCACGCCGCTAGATAATGAACGTGCGCAAATCGTGGAAGCATTGAACGACAGCCGCTACAACTACACAAAGGCAGCCAAGCTGTTGGGGATTTCCCGGGGCACGCTGTACAATAAAATGAAAAAATATGAGATTACGTAGAAAAGGAGTGTTCCTAGAGCATGTTGAATGGCTTTTGGAACACTCTTTTTGCTAACTAGAATCTTAGAGCCAAAGGCAGGGGAATGGAATGGACCACGCATGCGTTTCAGCACTGGAAGCATTTGTGAAGCAGTTCATGGAAAAGGAAAAGGTGCCGGGGCTCTCCATTGGCATCTCCCGGGATGGGGAGACCATCTATCAAAAAGGCTTTGGTGTCACCGATCTGGAGACGAATCAGCCAGTAACACCTGATACCATTTTCGGCATTGCTTCGGTTACCAAATCGTTTACGGCTGCAACCATCATGCAGCTCGTGGCAGAAGGCAAGCTGACTGTTGACGACTCGATTCGCAACTATTTGCCTGATTTACAAGTAAAGGGGGACATACAAACTGACAACATCACGATTCACCATTTGCTCTCTCACACTTCAGGTGTTCCGCCGCTGCTGCGCCGTGAAGAGCTGACGAGACTGCCCGAGCATATTGCCTATTTAAACGAAGTCCAATTTGCCCCCCTTGGTGTGCCGGGTGAATATATCAGTTACAGTAACGACATGTTTCTCCTCCTGGGAGCGATTATCGAGCGTGTCACTGGGCAACGCTATCGTACCTATGTAACAGAACAGCTGCTAGCGCCACTCGAAATGAGTCGCTCGACCTTTAACCTGGAAGAAGTCGCTCGCTTTGCCGATGTCTCCGTCCCTTATATCAAAGGGGAGGATCAGCAATTGAAAAAGGTAACGTGGCCCACGCTCGGCAACTATGAAGTGGGGGGAGGCATCCGATCTTGCGTCGTTGATTTGCTGAAATACGGACAGCTCTATATTAATGCTGGGCGCTATAAAGAGAAGCAGGTAGCAGATGGAGCCTCGCTTAGCGCCATGTGGCAGCCAGTTCATCGAGTGACAAAGGACGCGTGGTATGGCTATGCGCTCAAAACAACTCCCCATTATGCAGGAGTAACGCTAGTTGAGCATGGGGGCGGCCAGCCCGGGGTATCGTCGAACTTCGGGTTTGTACCGGAAAAAGGGCTAGTCGTCAGCGTTCTTTCTAATCTGGAAAACGTGCCGATCCGCAACGTCTGGCTGGCTGTTGTGAATGCTGCCCTTGGTTTACCGCTTGCATACAAAGAAGACGAAGCTCCGCTCTATACGCCAACGAGAGAAGAGCTAGAGAAGCTCGTCGGGACGTACACGTCAGGGGAAGGCGGAAGATTGCGACTCTTCCTTCGAGATGATGCTCCTGTTGCAGAGGTAGCTGGTATTGAGTACGAGTTACGGGCCAGCAGCCACGATACGCTGATCGATGTACAAAACGGTCAACCGCTACGCTTCTTTTTCAAAAAACAGCAGCAAGCATGGGCGGTCCTCATGGGGCTGAGGATGCTTTGTAGGAGCGAGTAGGCTATGTATTTTGTTGACATACCAGCGGCGACCTAAGACATGATAATAAAATCTTTGACTCGCCACTGGTATGACTGTATCCTCAGTTTGGTTGGTATTCCCCTCCCTAGACTAAAAATGATACGTCGAGATTAAAAAGGAGAGACAGCAAAGAACGAGCGCCGGTATTGCTTTCGGAAAAGGATCTCTAGCAATCACAAGTAGGATGAAGGCAGCTACCAACATGGTCACGCCTAAAAGCAATCCTGATAGTAATGCAACGGTCGAAAACCATATGCCAATAATCAAGCCTATGGAACTGATGATTTCAATAAAGCCAGTTAAGAAGTTAAAGAGGGGAGGGAGTCCAAATCGATCAAATTCATTCGCCATTTTACCGGAAATAATTTTTGTACCTGTAAACATAAAGAAGATCGCAACGATGACTTGCAAAATAATTATGGTCATGACGGCTTCCTCACTTTCGTTATTCAGTATCAAATTTAATATATGCTATAGCATGTATTTGATGGAGAAAGTATCTGCCTCTCCATTTATTCATCCTTTACTACTTGATAGAGTTTATCGAGCAAAGCATGCAATTCCGCAATCTCTACATCGGTAAGTTTTTGCGTGACATGATTATGCGCTTCGGTAACGACGGGTATAAGCATTGATTTTAGCTCCATCCCTTTGTCACTCAGCAACAAATTATGAGAGCGTCTATCCTCGTCATTTAAAGTGCGAATGACGATTCCCTTTTTTTCAAGCGAGTAAATCATTCTGACGACGGTGGTTTGATCTCGGTCAATAGCATCCGAAAGTTCCTTTTGTGTTATCGCTCTTTCTCCATCCATTACACTAAGAATTCCCCATTGCTCTGGCGTGATCTCAAATTGTTTTAACCTCTTCTTAAAATAGTTCGTCATTTTCATATCTGTGCGGTGAAGAAGAAATCCGGTCAGATTGAATAATTCCATAGAAAATCCAAGCTCCTTTATTTACATGCTATAGCATATAAAATGCTAGCTTATTTATTCCAGTTAGTCAAATAAAATAGTGTCGGGAAAGCCTCAGTGAAAAAAGAGTAAAGAAAACGAAAAAACTGGTAAAGATATTAAAACTTATAATTCAGAATATTTAATATAATACGAACTATCTCACAAAAAGATCATGAGGGGGTTCGTGTATGGGATTTCGTTCCTGGATTTCTGTGGCGCTCCAATTAACGATGGCGACAGCATTGCTTGTAGGCTGTAGTCAGCCGGCGGCCACTCCTGACTCAGCATCGCCGTCAGGTGCGAATGGCGTCACGCTAAAAATGGTCGAGAGCATTACTAGCCCACAACGAACTGCGCTGTTAAAAGAAATGCTAGCCCAGTTTGAAGCAAAGAATCCGGGGATCAAAGTCGATTTGATTTCACCTCCCTTTGAAGGAGCCGATCAGAAGATCACACAGATGCTGATGGCAAAAGAAGAGCTGGACGTACTGGAGGTTCGTGAATTCAATGCCAAGCAGTTTTCGATGAATGGCTTTATTGAAAATTTGAAGCCCTACACAGACAAATGGAAAAATTACGATCAACTGACCGACGTCGCTAAACGTCGAGCCACTTGGGTGGACAAAACACCTTATTACATTCCGAATGGACTGTACCAGCGCGTCTTATATTATCGGACGGATTGGTTTAAGGAAGCTGGGATCGAGGTGCCGAAGACGTGGGATGAGCTCTTGGTCGCAGCCAAAAAGCTGACGGACCCAGCCAAAAACCGCTACGGATACAGCTTCCGGGGAGGGGCGACTGGGTGGGATTACGCGCTGATCACCATGTGGGCCTACAACGGGACAGAGGTCGACCCTGACTCTGCCTTTTTCATGAAGGATGGACGCACGCTCTTCTCCACGCCGCAATCACTAGAAGCGATGCAGTATTACAAACAGCTTTACAAGGAAGGCTCTCCAAAAGATTCGGTAAGCTGGGGCTTTCAGGAGATGGTACAGGGGTTTGTAGCGGGTTCGACTGCCATGCTGATTCAAGACCCTGACGTCATCGATGGAGCCAAGGAGAAGATGCAGGAAGGGACGTGGGCGACCGCTCCGATTCCGATTGGTCCTTCGGGCGTCGCTCAACAAGTAGTCGGTGGGCCGGGTTGGGGAATGACGTCGTACTCGAAGCACAAGGAAGAGGCGTGGAAGCTAATTGAATTCCTCTCTGATCCAGAACAGAGCACTCATTTTGCGAAAAAGACTTCCACGATTCCTGTCGTGAAAAGCGCGGCAGAAGATGAATTTTACAAGACAGGTTACTACCAGCCGTTTATTGAGATGAGCCAGCAGCCGACGAAGTTCCTCGATGTTTCACGTCCTGTGGACTACAAAGGCTGGGGAGCTTGGCAAAGCACGGCGGATAAAGATATTCAGAGCTTTTTGCTCGATCAGCTCACCGCAGAGGACCTGCTGAAAAAATGGGATCAATACTGGACGAAAGAAAAAGCCGAACGAAAGTAGACGTGGGGGGATGGTAGCTTGGACACACAAAAACCCATCGTCATGACGACGAAGCAGGTTGTGCCGGAAGGGAAGAAATCGTTCCGGATTTCCAAAGAAGGTCGCTTCATATTTTTGTGCCTCTTGCCCGCCATTTTGTTTGTTTCGGTCTTTACGTATTATCCACTCGTGCGTGGAATCATCATGTCTTTTCAGAACTACACGCTCTTTGACTTGATGAATATTCAGTTCATCGGGCTGGACAACTTTGTGAACGTACTGACAAGTCCAGACTTCCCGCGAGTTGCTATGAACAGCTTTTACTGGGTGTTTTTCTCCCTCGTCTTTCAATTGCTGTTTGGCTTTATGCTGGCCCTCTTGATGCGTAAAAAATTTCGCGGAAGAGGGATTTACCAGGCATTTGTCTTTTTCCCGTGGGCGATGTCCGGCTTTCTGATTGGGCTGATTTGGCGGTGGATGTTCAATGCCCAGTTTGGCGTCATTAATGATTTGCTCTTGAAAACGGGTCTGATCGATGCGCCGATTTCCTTTTTGGCGGATGGCACTTGGGCGATGGCTGCCGTCATTATCGCGAATATTTGGTATGGCGTCGCGTTTTTTGCCATCATGATTCTGGCTGCCCTGCAATCGATCCCGGAGGAGCTGTACGAAGCGGCGGCAATGGATGGAGCGGGGCGGATTCAGCAGTTGTGGAGTGTAACACTGCCGTATATCATGCCTACGATGCTGGTGACAATCCTGTTGCGGGTCATCTGGATTCTCAACTTCCCAGATATTATTTATGCGATGACAAATGGAGCTCCTGCAGGCTCCACGCATATTTTCGCTACCTACATGATCGATAAAGTCATCTTTGGACAAGACTACGGGCAAGCCTCGGCAGTAGGTGTCATCATCGTGCTGATTTTGATGTTGTTCACGATCTTTTACGTGAAAGCGACCAAAGTAGAGAAGGGAGGGGACTTCTGATGCACCGTGAACATCTAGGGTGGAGGACTGGCAGAGCGATTGTATTGACCCTGTTTCTTGCTTTTGCGATTTTCCCGCTGTATTGGATTATCATTACGTCGCTCAAAGGTCAAAAGGAAATCTTTTCGCTCCCGATTCAATATTGGCCGGAACAGGTGACGTTGATCAACTACTTGGAGATCTTTCAGATTTCCCACTTTCAGGTGTATATCTGGAACAGCTTTCTCGTTTCCTTGGTCGCTTCGGCTATGGTCGTATTCATTGCAATGCTCGGTGGTTACGTGTTGGCCCGCTTTTCGTTTAAAGGAAAGCGGCAGGTAATGTTCGGATTTCTCGTCACCCAAATGATCCCGATGTTCATTGGCATGGCGCCGTTGTATATGATGATGTCCAAGATGCACATCTTAAACAGCCTGTTTTCGTTGATGCTCATCTACACGGTCATGCTGATTCCATTTTGTACGATCATCATGTCTGGCTTTTTCCAACGGATACCCAACGCCTTGGAGGAAGCGGCGATGATGGACGGCTGTTCCCGGTTGAGCGCCCTGTTTCGCGTCATCGTGCCGATCATGCTCCCCGGAATTGCAGCCACGTTTATTTTCGCGTTCGTCCAATGCTGGAACGAGCTGATTATGGCAGTTCTGTTCATTGATGAAGAGTCAGTCAAAACGATTCCCGTCGCGATGAATGCCTTCATCAAAAAGTACGATATCGAATGGGGAGCGATGTCGGCAGCTACGGTGCTGTCAGTCATCCCGACGATGCTGCTGTTTGCGTTTTGTCAAAAGTACTTGGTGGAAGGGCTCACACAGGGTGCCGTAAAAGGCTAGAAGTAGTCACGCATGCCAGCTTGATACGCTGTCTCATCGTCGTTTTCCAGACCAAACAGCGCTTCTTCCAAGGCAAATGTACTACGGTAAAATCGCATCCTTGTCATCACCTGCTCAAGCTGGGGGTACACCGGAGTGAAGTACTGCAAAAACGGTTCCCCGTAGCTCGCGCAGAGTCCCGCGAGGTCGTATGCCGGATCGCCCACACCCGAGCCGCCAAAGTCAATGATGCCTGTGATGCACTGTTTTATCGGGGAGTACAAGATATTCCCTGTGCCAAAATCTCCGTGAGTCAAGCAAGGCTGAAAATCAAAGTGGGCAGGGTTTGCCAGGTACGATTCGAACCGCTCTGCTACATCCTTTTTCGCTTGCTCACGCATAGCTGGGAACAAGTGCGAAACAATCTGTTCATACAGCTCAGTCAACTGCTTGGCCATGTCAAAATCGCCAGGGATGAGCTCTGGGAGTAAGGAGGAGACGGGAAGCTGGTGCAGTTCATGAAGAAATTGTGCCAGTTGGGCAGCGACAGTCGGTACCGAATTTTGACGAGAGACTACTTGAAAAGCTTCTCGGGTAAAAGGATCACCTTCGAGTAGCGGATATCCGGCAAACACCCGCCCAGGTATTTCCTCGGCAAAGGACAAATAGATCGGAGCCGGAATCGGCAGGGAGAGGTATGGTTTTACCGTGCGTAAAATGTTCGTTTCGACCTTCAGTTGCTCGATTCCGGCGGTATATTTCGGGAAGCGAAACACGTACGCGTCATTGACGATGAGCACATCATTGTTTTGGCCCATCTCGTTAAAGTAGGCGGAAGTGATGGCCAATTCCGGATACGTTGCTTGAATGTGTTGGATATACGCTTGCGTTGTCATCATGGTTCTCCTTCCAATACCCCGCATTTCGAAAAAAGAGCACTCTCCCCTAAGGAAAGTGCTCTTTCGTATTTACGATGCTGCCAGTTCAAATCTGACGAGCGTTTCTTTGGTGTCTGCGAGCTTTTCTAGTTCAACAATTCGCCAGTTATGGGAGATTGTCCTGCGCATCCACGCCAATGCATCGTCTGGTAAGCGAACGTGGTGCAGCGCTGTTTCCTCAACGTGATAATCGTGCTCTGCTTGGATGTTGTAGCGTTTGTTTAGCAAAAACTTAATCCCGTTAAAAGTGGTGAACTTGATCTGGTAGCCTTCGCGAATCGCAGCCTCCAGCGTAGAGGGATCATTTTTGGACAGTTCAAAGAGATGGGTGTAATCGTACTTGCCGCCCTCCACGTCCGAAAAAGGCGTAGGGTCACCTGTTCTCAGCTTGTGGATGATTTCCTCATCGACGAATCCATGGGCACGGGCTGCCTCTAAGAGCATCGTTTCCCACTGGGATAGTTTTACGGTAGACATGGACTGTCCCCTCCTCTTATCACGATGTAACGGTACAGACTCGCCCGCTTTCTCCTAGTATAAAGCAACGAAATTGTACTTCTCAACTACAATTCCGACTGTTTTAGTGTGAAAAGTGCGGCGAACTGCTTTGATTAGGATGAAAGCGAGGAGAGCTTCTTCTTTTCACGCGGCTCCTTTGAGGTTGTGGTCAAGGTCACGCCTGCGATGATGAGAACCGCTCCGAAAAACTGTACAGCCGTTACAGGCTTTGCCAGCAATAGTAAGCCAAACAGCATGGCAATAAACGGTTCCAGATTGGCAAACATCGCGGCTTTGGCAGCGCCTACCTTCTGTAGTTGACTGTTCCAGATTAGGGTCACAATACCGTGCATGATGACAGCGGTGACAAACAAGAGAATCCAGGATGAGAGGCTGGTGCTTACCGTGGCCGTAGGGATGCTGATCAGGACAAAAGGCAGCATCGATCCGAAGCCGATCAAATTGGATACGAGCGTCGTCACGAGTGGAGGGAGTCGATGTCCCAACAACCTGACGAGTATGATCGAGGTCGCGAATGTCAGCATCGTCAATACAATCCAAAGGATACCTACATCAAAATGCAGCTCTGCCCCTGTATAAATGACGAATAAAACGCCTGATGTACCGATCACCGAACCGATTGCCATGCGGCCAGTCAGTGATTCTTTCAAGAACAAGGCAGCCAAGAGAGCGGTTGTAATCGGCGTCAGCGCCAGGATCAGAGCAGAGGTGGTCGGATCAGCCGTTACGAGCCCTTTGTAAAAGGACCACTGGTTGATGAATACGCCGACAACTCCCAGTACCGCGAGCAAGAACCAGTCCGTACGAGTGAGCTTTGGCATTTTCAGACGCCCTCTGGACCAAATGAGCAGAAACAGCACGATAAACAAGAGACGCATAGCCGACAAAAAGAGCGGAGAAAACTCTGCGACGAGCATTTTCCCGAAGACGAAATTGCTGCCCCAAGCGGTTACGCAAAAAATGAGCAGCAAGTAGGAGCGTAGCATAGGATTCGTTCCTTCCTGTGGGTCAGCGAGTGTGATCCGGCGTTCGGATGTACCGTTTCCATAGCCAGGTCATGCACAAGTAGGCCGTTAAGACCAGAGCTGTACATAAGGAGGCAATCCAGATTGCCATCATCGGATCGACGTACATCCGGCTGCTATAGCCTGCGACGAATCCCATAACTGCGCTGATCAAAATGAAAGTAGGTGCCTTCCCCTTCGTCAACACGATGACGACGACAGGCAAAAACAGCGAGGCATACATAATGCCAAAGAAGAACAGCAAATCCAGCAAGGTCGGCTGGAAGTAGATCGTCAAACCATACGAAAGCGCACCGATAGCAATGGCAAGGATGTAGCCCAAACGGATTTTTTGCCGTTCTGAAGCGTCTGGGCGGAACAGCTGATAGACGTTGTTGACCATCAGACTGATCATGGAATGAAGACCTGCACCAAAAGCGGACATGATCGCACCGAAGGCACAGAGGACAAATAATACAAGCAATATCATCGTGTCAATCTTGCGTACGAGATCAAACAACAGCGAGTAAATATCATCAAAGCCGCCCGTAAAAAGAACGATGATGATCAGCGAGGAAAACGCCAGTGGTACGGTGGCAAAAATGAGTCCGGACACCAGAAAGGTAGGGACGATCTTTTTTTCTTCCATCATATAGAGACGCTGCCACGATGCCTGATCGACAAACACTTGACCAAACCCAATCAACAGCCCGGTAATGATAAAAAAAAGACCCTCGTTGTTGTTGAGCACCAGAAGGTAAGGATGGTAAAGACGCAGTCCGTTATAGACATGCTCGACGCCTTTACCGACGAAAAAGTAGACGGGAATCAGGATGATGGCCGCAAACGTAATGACAATTTGCACGATGGCAAAACGATGGATCGAGCGAATACCTCCGATGCCTGCAAACAGCACACAAAATCCAAAAAAGCAGAGCAAGCCGAGCGGGATCGGTAAACCAAACAAGATGTTCAGCAATACGCCCCCAGCCATTCCCTGGACGAACATCGCTTCAATCGTGGTAATCAAAAGGATGATGATCATTAGCCAGTAACCAAACGGATGTAGCTTGTCCCGCATGTAATCCCCAATAGTCATCCCTTCTGATAACTCACGGCGGACCTTACGCCCAAGCAGTCCAAACATACTAAGGGCAAATGCTCCCATCAAAGCGAAGCCGATCCCGCCAAATATCCCGTATTTGACGAGTGCTTCTGGTGAACCGAATATTGTGTTTCCGGTCACCCAGCGGGCGAGGATCGAGACGACGCCAAGCCCAATGCCGATCTTTGCTGCGCCTACCACGTATTCGCGAAAGGATAAGTAGGTCAAGATGCATTCCCCTTGTCCCGGTATTCTTTCGGGGTTTTCCCCACTACCTTGCGAAAAATGGTGCTGAAATAGTGTTGGCTGTTGAAGCCAGTCCGCTCGGCAACCGTCGATATGCTCCAATCAGGATGAGCGATCAGGAACTTCTTCGACATTTGAATGCGGTACTGCATTAAATACTCGGAAAAGGAGACACCCACTTCTTCATGAAAGCGGCGACTCAAATAGGTAGGATTGATATGGACCTCTGCGGCAAGATCAGCTAGATTCAGCTTCTCCGCGAATTTTTGATGAATGATGTTCATCGCATCGGAAATAATTCGGGTGTAAGCGGAGAGGGCAGGGCTCTTCTGATATTTTTTCAGAATGTCGACCAGCTCGCTCTCAATGACGGGCTTCGTGATGTAATCCACGACACCGAGGCGGATCGATTGCTTGGCATAATGAAAATCTTGATAAGCCGTGACAATGATGAGCTCGATGTCTTTGTGCTGGGCTCTCAGCTCTTCGCCAAGCACCAGCCCGGATTTCCCCGGAAGATTAATGTCCAGAAAGGCGAGATGAAGAGGAACCTTCTGGCTGATCGCCATGGCTTGACTGCCATCTGCGGCCTTGTAGAATTTCCACAAGGGGAACATGGGCTGAATCAAATACTCGAGCTGGTCCAGCTCCAATGGTTCGTCATCCACGAGTAGTACGTTCATCTTCTCACCTCAGATCGATTTGTTCATAAGTACAGGGCCACCTGACAGACACAAGAGTTCCTCCCTCAGATATCGGAGCAAGCTCCAGATGTGCATGATCACCAAAACAAAGGTGGAGCCGCCTGCGGATGTTGTCCAACCCGTGACCGCTCTTCTCATGTGGCTGTTCCGTTTCGATCTCACTTTCATTCTGGAAGGCTGTGAGTCCGGAAGAACCGTTGTCGATGACCGTAAGCAGGACATCGTCATCTTTTCGGCTTATGCGGATGTCTAAGATAGCTTCGCCCATTTTCCGTTCCAATCCATGCTTAAATGCGTTTTCCACAATCGTCTGCAAGACGAAAGGGGGAATGGATGCTTGCAAGAGATCATCTGCACAATCAAGTTGAATCCGGAGCCGATCGCCGAAACGCAGCTTTTGAATCTCCAAATATTGCTCCGTGTACGTAATCTCCCGCGCCAATGAAATCAATGGCTCTGTGGATTTATATTTGAATTTGAGAAACTGGGAGAGGACTTCGAGCGCTCTCACCAGTTCCTTCGTTCGGTTCAATCGCGCCAGACTCAGAATGACATTTAGCGTATTAAACAAGAAGTGAGGCTGGATTTGTTGATTCAACTGATTGTAAAGCGCTTGCTGCAACTCTTTTTCCAGCTCGATCTTCAGATTTTTGTTTTCTAACAGATCAATCCGCTTCTCGAAAATGAACAGAAACAATAAAGCAATAGCTCCTATGATAGGAGCCAAAATAAACAGCAGAATGAGCAATGTGAAACCTTCGAAGCTTATCATGAGATCCCTTCTGTTATGGATAGATTTTGCAGTTACCATCATATCATGCTGCTTCGTGATCTCTTGCGATTTTAGAAAATTTTAATCTCTTTACTGTAAAGTTCAAAAAGTCGACTTTTCAGCACCGAGAAAGTGGCGAGAACCTGAAGAAGGAGGAGTGGAGTGTAGTGTAGGAAACCTACATGAGCACCGGACTTCAAAGGTGAACGCCAGTTTCGATGCCGAATTCGCTTACAGAATTGCTTCGTGATCAAAAGTCGATTTTTTGAACAATCGCTTAGATGATGTGGCAGGCTACTTGATGTGTATCGTGTAAACTCGTGAGTCCTGGCACTTCTGTTTTGCAGCGATCAATCGCATACGGGCAACGCGTATGGAAGCGGCAGCCCTGCGGAGGATTGATCGGAGAAGGTACATCGCCGCGCAGAATGATCCGCTCCTGCTTTTTGCTTACGTCCGGTACCGGGATCGCAGACAGGAGTGCCTGCGTGTAAGGATGCTGCGGATTGTCGAACAGCGACTTTTTATCCGCGATCTCTACCACTTTACCGAGGTACATCACCATGACGCGATCCGAGATGTGACGAACGACGCCAAGGTCATGAGAGATAAACAAATACGTCAGTTTGAACTGCCTTTGCAATGATTTCAGGAGATTCAGCACTTGAGCCTGAATGGATACGTCGAGTGCCGATACGGCTTCGTCACAAATGATCAGCTTCGGTTGCATCGCGAGTGCACGGGCAATCCCGATCCGTTGGCGTTGTCCGCCGCTGAATTCATGCGGGAAGCGGTCAATTTGATCCGGACGCAAACCTACATAGCCGAGCAGCTCGATTATACGCTCGCGGCGTTGATGCGCAGGAACGATATTTTGGATCGCCAACGCTTCCCCGAGAATAGCGGATACCGATTGGCGCGGGTTGAGTGAAGCAAATGGGTCCTGGAAAATGACCTGCAAATGCTTGCGCATGTCGCGCATTTGCTTCTTGGACATCGCCAGCAGATCTTGTCCTTCGAATAGTACCGTTCCGCTCGTCGGTTCATCCAGACGGAGGATGGCACGACCGGTAGTGGATTTTCCACAACCGGATTCGCCTACAATACTCAGTGTTTCACCTTCATGGATCGTGAAGCTAATGTCATCCACGGCTTTTACGTGGTTGACGGTACGGCCTAAAATGCCGCCTTTGATCGGGAAGTGCTGCTTGAGATTTTTTACTTCGAGTAGTGGTTTTTTCGTTGGATTCGCTTGTGTCGTCATCATGGTCATACCCCCACTTCCGTAGCAGTCTTGGTGTCGCCGTCCCACTCAGACGTATACATCCAGCAGCGTACTTTGCTTCCGTCTGCATACTCCAAGAGCTCAGGAAGCTTCGTATTGCACAGCTCTGTTGCATGCGGGCAACGTGGAGCGAATCGGCATCCAACTGGCATGTTGAACGGACTTGGTACATTTCCTTTAATCGCTTGCAGCTCTTCCACGTCCTCATCCAGACGGGGGAGGGAGTTCATTAGCCCCACTGTATAGGGATGGCGTGGATTCGAAAACAAGTTTTGTGCAGTCGTGTACTCCACGACTTTTCCTGCGTACATGACTGCAACGCGATCGCATGTTTCAGCAACAACGCCCAGATCGTGGGTAATCATGATAATGCTCATGCCCATTTCGACTTGCAGCTTTTTCATCAGCTCGAGAATCTGAGCCTGAATCGTAACGTCCAAAGCGGTTGTCGGTTCATCCGCGATCAAAATTTCCGGGCGGCAGGCGAGAGCCATCGCGATCATGACGCGTTGGCGCATACCCCCAGACAATTCATGCGGCTCTTGAGTCGCGCGTTTTTCCGGGGAAGGAATACCGACCAGACGCAGCATGTCTACTGCTTTGTCCCATGCTTCCTTACGTCCCATGTTTTGGTGCAGGCGCAATACCTCTGCGATTTGTTCCCCAACCGAATAAACCGGATTAAGCGAGGTCATTGGCTCTTGGAAAATCATCGAAATCTCGTTGCCGCGGATCGCGCGCATGTCTGCTTCTGATTTTTTCGTCAGGTCTTGCCCTTTGAAAAGGATTTCTCCTCCTACAATTTTTCCCGGAGGACTGGCAATCAAACGGAGGATCGAGAGGGAAGTGATACTTTTTCCACAGCCCGATTCTCCTACCAGACCTAGTGTCTCTCCTCTATTTAGAGAGAAATCAACGCCGTCCACTGCTTTACTGACGCCATCGTCTGTGAAAAAATGCGTTTGCAGATTGCGAACGTCCAGGATGATATCTCGTTGTTCCGGCATGGTGATCCCTCCTTAGTTCAGATCAATTCGTTTATTAAAGTAGCGATACAATACATCGACGAGTAGGTTCACGAATACGAAGATAATGGAAGCGATCAGTACGCCGCCTTGTACGACAGGCAAATCACGCATGCGGATCGCATCGACAATTAGACGACCCAAGCCGTTGATGGCAAATACAGATTCTACGAGAACCGTACCACCCAAAAGGAATCCGAACTGCAAGCCAACGACCGTAATAATCGGGATCAACGCGTTTTTCAAAGCATGTTTGTAAATGATGACTGTTTCACGCAGGCCTTTTGCTTTCGCTGTGCGGATGTAGTCTTGACGCACGACGTCGAGCATACTGGAGCGAGTCATACGAGCAACGATGGCAGCCCCAGCGGTACCGAGTGTGATCGCTGGCAAAATCATGTGCTTCCAGGTGCCCCAGCCTGCAACAGGGAAGAGTTGCAGCTTGACGGAGAACGTGTAGATTAAGCTCAAGCCGAGCCAAAAGCTTGGCAAGGATACACCGAGCAAGGCAATAACCATGATCGTAATATCAGCAGCAGAGTATTGCTTGGTAGCAGAGACGATACCTGCGATCATACCGAGTACAACGGTTACAAAAATACTGGCGAGTGCGAGTTCGATGGTAGCAGGCAATCGCGCCATAATCTCATCCCACACGGGAAGATTAGAGCGAAGTGACGTACCTAGATCACCTTGGAACACGTTAAAGACATATTGCGCGTACTGAACCATGATGGGTTGATCCAAGCCGAGTTGTGTTCGCATTTTTGCAATCGTTTCTGCAGAAGCGCCTTCACCGGCGAGCAATACAGCCGGGTCGCCAGGAACCATTTGCATGATCAAAAACACGACCAGAATGACACCGAGCAGGACGGGAATCATCTGCAGCAGGCGACGGATAATGTAAACAAACATGAAGATTTCCCTCCTATTGTTTCATTCGTGGATCGAGAGCGTCCCTGAGGCCGTCCCCAAAGATGTTGAAGCCGAGAACAAGAGTTGCAATAGCGAAACCAGGGAACATGGCTAGATGCGGAGCGGTAAACAAGAAGTCGCGTCCGTTACTGAGCATGGCGCCCCACTCCGGCAGAGGAGGCTGTGCTCCCAGTCCGAGGAACGACAGGCCAGCGGCGGATAGAATCGCGGTAGCTAGGCGCATCGTTGCCTGTACGATAATAGGAGACAAAATGTTTGGAAAAATGTGTCTAAAGATAATCGTGAAGTCATTGGCACCGAGTGAGCGGATCGCATCGATGTACTCCAGTTTTTTCACGGTCAAAGTAGAGCCGCGGACGATCCGTGCAAATACAGGAATCGAGAAGATACCAACGGCGATCATAACGTTAAAGAGACTTGGCCCTAAGGCACTGACAATGGCCAGAGATAGCAGGATTCCCGGGAAGGCGAGCAAAACATCGATGATACGGGAGATGACCGTATCTACCCAGCCTCCGTAGTAACCGGATAATAAGCCAAGAATAATTCCGAAAAATGCACCAATAAAGACGGCGACGAATCCGACGGACATCGAGAGCTGCGTTCCGTATAAAAGACGGCTCATTACATCCCGACCTTTGTCATCGGTACCCATCCAGTGCTCAGCAGATGGTGGCTTCAATTTGTTAACCAAATCAATCTCATAGGGATCGTAAGGAGCGATGAATGGTGCCAACAGGGCAATCGCGATGTAAAAAATCACGATACAGCCGCCTACCATGGCGAGTTTGTTTTTTCGTAGTTTCCTGTAAAAAGTCCGCCATCTGCTAGGGCGTGCAGCCGCTGCTTTCGGCGGAAGAGCTTGATTAGTTGGTGCAATCTCAACCTTCATGGTGTAACCCCTCCTTTGCTTACGTCAAAGTTATCAGAAAAATGTACGAAGTAAAGGCAATTTGAACAAGTCGTAAAAATAGTGAAAATAGACGTAAAGATTGTGCAAATCAAGTCTTCCGGCTTCCTAGATAATGGGGGAGAAAGGAATGGAGAGAGACAAAGAGAGGGTGGATAATGGATGGGCGTTACCTATTGGTTGACCAATGTTCGTTTGGAGACGGGCTACCGTCGGGAAAACGGTGTCGTCACGGGGACAGAGGCATCCTTGTTTCACATTTTGGTAAAAGACGGAAAATTCGCGCGTATTGTACCAGCGACAGAGAAGCTTACAGACGGTATTTTGCAAAAGGATGCAAAAGGCTTATTGGCACTCCCATCTTTCGTAGAGAAGCATGTTCATTTGGACAAAACGCTTCTGGGAGAACCATGGCGGGCAGTCATTCCTGTGTCCAATATTATTGAGCGTTGCGAGATTGAGAAGCGCACACTGCCAGGATTGCCGACAACCACACAAGAGCGTGCGGAGAATCTGTTGGAGATCCTCTTGTCTTATGGATCGACACACGTACGTACACATGTGGACATTTACCCAGAAGTGGGAATCTCCAATTTGGAATCAGTAAAAGCAGCATTAGCAACCTACGCGGATCGAGTCACCCATGAGATCGTCGCATTCCCGCAGCATGGCTTGTTGCGTACAGACGCAAAAGCACTCTTGCGTGAGGCATTGCGCCAAGGTGCGACTCATGTCGGAGGCGTAGACCCAGCTAATGTGGATGGCGATATAGAAGAATCTTTGCACCAGATGATGGAGCTGGCGGTAGAAGCAAACGCAGGTGTGGACTTGCATTTGCATGACCCGGGACATTTGGGAACCTACACAATGAAGCGACTAGCAGCAATGACCGTAGACGCTGGCTGGCAAGGCCGCGTAGCAATTAGCCATGCGTTTGCGCTCGGAGACATCCCTGTGCAGGAAGCAGAAGAGATGGCGACGATCCTGCGGGAAGCGGGCATTACGATCATCACCAGTGTGCCATTTAGCCGCGTTATTCCACCTGTGCAGCTGTTGCACCAAAATGGCGTCGACGTTGCGGTCGGCTGCGACAACATTTTTGACACGTGGCAGCCATACGGAAATGGCGATGTGCTGGAGCGCCTCTGGCGACTTGCTGAACGCAATCGTTGGCTGGACGAGTTGTCTCTGTCACAATCGCTGCGTTTTATCACAGGTGGCAAAACGACGCTGGATGCCAACGGAACACAGCTGTGGCCTGCACAAGGTGAAGACGCTAGCCTGATCCTCGTGGACGCGACCTGCTCGGCAGAAGCGATCGCGCGCCGTGCCGATCGACACGCTGTATTTTTCAAAGGCACTCTCGCTTCTGGTCAAGTGGAAGAAGTGAACGTTTAAGAGGGGGAAAAGCCGGTGAAATCTTCTCCTTATTGGATCGTCAACGCGCGATTGGAAAACGGGTATGAGTGGGAAGAAGGCGTGATCAGTGGAACGCGGACAGAGCTGTGCGATTTGCTCATTGAGCATGGGAAAATTACGCGGATTGTCCCTTCCAGTGAGATTTTGGAGGATGGGCTACCTAAAAAGGACGCGAAAGGCTTACTGATTTTGCCGTCTATGGCTGAGAAGCACATTCATCTAGAAAAAACGTATTACGGCGGTCCGTGGAAGGCAACAACTCCCGTAAAAAACTTGTTCGAACGCCACGCTGAGGACAGAGGGCTGTTGCCAATGTACCTCAAACAGGCTCAGACAGGAGCAGAAAATATTCTCTCGCTGCTGGTGGAAACAGGAGTTACACATGTAAGAACACATTGTCATGTAGACCCACAGGTTGGTCTTGGGTTCTTGGAAGGAATGAAGAAGGCGTTCGAGACGTATGCAGACCGTGTCTCCTACGAAATCGTTGCTTTCCCGCATTATGGCATGCTGCGTACACAAGCGCGAGACATGGTACGTGAGGCACTGCGTCAAGGCGCCACTCATGTAGGCGGCGTCGATCCAGGTGGAGTAGACGGAGACATCGAGCGTTCTCTGCAAACGATGCTAGAGTTGGCAGTCGAAGCGGATGCCGACATTGACATGCATTTGCATGATCCGGGGCATCTCGGCGTATTTACGATGAAGCGCCTCGCTGATCTGACGGAAGAGGCAGGCTGGCAAGGACGTGTCACGATTAGTCACGCGATGGGGTTAGGCGATGTTTCACAGGAAGAAGCCAGAGAGATGGCACAACGACTCGCCTCCCTTGGTATCTCGGTTGCATCGACCGTGCCGATCAATCGCCTGACCATTCCGATTCCGTTGCTGCATCAAGAAGGGGTTGCCGTCATGCTTGGAAACGACAGCTTGACCGACAACTGGACACCTTTTGGCAGTGGAGACTTGTTGGAAAAAGCAGGACGACTGGCTGAACGCTTTCGCTTGACGGATGAAAGATCGTTAGGCGTAGCACTCGGCTTCGTGACAGAAGGGCGGATCACTCTCGATGAAACCGGAAATCGCCTGTGGCCATTGGTTGGAGATGAGGCGAGCCTGATGGCGGTCGAAGCGACATGTTCAGCAGAAGCTGTTGCGAGACGTGCCAAGCGCAAGGTCGTTCTTTTCCAAGGCAACCGGGTAGCGGGTGAGTGGTAGTACTACTTTTAAATAGAAAGGATGTCATGGATAGATGTCTACAGCCTATTGGATTACCAACCTCCGCTTGGAGAGCGGATACCGCAAAGAAAACGACAAGGTGGTTGCTACAGATACTGAAGTGGCGCATCTATTAATCGAAGACGGACGAATTGCACAGATCGTGAGTGGAGCTGCTCCACAAACCGAGCTGCCAACGAAGGATGCCAGCGGTCTGTTGGCACTGCCGTCATTTAGGGATATGCACATCCACATCGATAAAACGTACTATGGCGGTCCTTGGAAAGCCGTGACACCAGTGAAAAACATCTTGGGTCGACTGGAAGAAGAGAGCCAGCTCATGCCGAAGCTGTTGCCAACAGCACAAGAGCGCGCAGAAAAAATGCTGGAATTGCTGCTGTCCGCAGGCTCCACCCATATTCGCTCCCATTGTAATATCGATCCGTACATCGGACTTAAAAACCTGGAAGCGACTATGGCAGCCCTGGAGACCTTCAGCGGCAGATTGCAGTGCGAGGTCGTTGCCTTCCCGCAGCAAGGTCTTCTGCGAAGCAACCAAGTGGAGAACATCCGCCAAGCCTTGAAAATGGGCGCAACCTACGTTGGGGGTGTAGACCCGGCGACAGTGGATCAAAACATCGAGAAATCGCTCGCTACCATTTTTGAGCTGGCAGTCGAAGCGAATGCTCCAATCGACGTTCACTTGCATGACCCGGATCATCTCGGGGTGTTTACATTCAAGCGTCTGGCTAAAATGACCGAAGAAGCAGGATGGCAAGGTCGCGTTACGATCAGCCATGCCAATTCCCTTGCTGACATCAGTCTGGAAGAAGCAGGCGACGTAGCTGAAATGCTCGCTGGATTGGGCATTTCGATCACTTCCACCGTACCGGTGAACAGAGGGACGATTCCCATTCCATTGCTACATGAAAAAGGTGTCTCCGTCTCTCTCGGAGACGACAGTATTACCGATCACTGGTCGCCATTTGGACAAGGCGATAGCTTAGAAAAAGCAGGTCGCTTGGCAGAGCGCTTCCGCATGCAGGATGAGCGTTCACTGTCCCAAGCACTGGGCTTTATTACAGGCGGGAAGACGCCGCTGGATAAAGAGGGCAACCGCATGTGGCCGAATGTTGGCGACGAGGCGGATATCGTATTCGTTCACGCATCCTCGGCAGCAGAAGCAGTTGCACGCCGCGCGAAGCGTCAAGCGGTCATGTACCGTGGTAATGTTGTTTCCGGGGCTTTGTAAAATCGAAAAGGAAAGAATAAAAAGGCAGAACCACAGGGTTTTGCCTTTTTTCTTTTGGTAAGTGTCTATAGTGGCCATAACGTGGAATTTATTTTCGTTTATATTGGTTTATTCCAATTTTATTAAACAATGGATTTTATTTGAGTTACTATTAGTAAAACTCATATTTTTCAGACATGTTTTGGGGGTGTCATTTTGTCGTTCATTGCAGAGACAAAAAACGTAGAACGCACGTTTGGTAGAGGGGCAACTGCCGTCAGAGCGCTTGCGGGGGTAAAAATACGTGTAGAATCAGGACGATTGCTCGTACTAAAAGGCAGATCAGGATCAGGAAAAACGACTCTATTAAACCTTTTGGGTGGTCTCGATCGTCCGACGGCAGGAAGCGTGTACTTTCAGGGAAGAGAAATCGGCCAGCTATCGGATCATGAGCGAACGAAGATCAGGCAAAAGAACATGGCGTTTATTTTCCAGTCGTTTGGCCTGCTTCCGCTGATGTCAGCCGCTGAAAACGTCGAGTTTGGACTCCGCCTGTCAGGGGTGCCTGCTGCCGAATGGAGGGAGCGTGTTCGCGAATCGCTGGATATCGTTGGTTTGTCCAAACGGGCGCATCATCGGCCGTTTGAGATGTCCGGTGGAGAACAGCAACGCTGTGCGATTGCCAGAGCTGTTGCGAACAGGCCGACACTACTATTGGCGGATGAGCCGACAGCTGAGCTGGATAGTAAAACGGGTCTGCAAATTAGCCGTTTGTTTCGCCAACTGGTCGATGAAGGTGCTATGAGCATTGTCATGACGACACATGATCCTGGTGTAATGGAGGTGGCGGACGATGTCTATGAATTGGAGGACGGTCGTATCAAGGAATAGCAAAATAAAATGGGCGTACTTGAGCGTTTTCCTTTTATTGACGGGCTGTTCCCTATTCCCTAAGGAAGAGGAGGTTCTGGCTCCGCCATTAGTGGAGCCGTCGCCTATCAAATACGAGGTGGCAGAAGTTTTACAAGGGCCGATCGTAAAAAGTGTGAAAGGAAACGCCTCCTTCACGACCGTGAAAACGGCGGAGCTCTCTTTCCCAGAGACGAAGGGACTGCGGCTGAAGTCGTTCTCTGTCCAAGGCGGCGATCAGGTGAAAAAAGGACAGGTACTTGCTGAATTGGATGCGGCTGAAATGGAGAGGTCGATCGAGTCGGCCCGGTATGAACTGGAGAAGGCAAAGCTGGAGCTGCTTGAAGCCCAGCAGGATAATCACTACGAAGTCGAATCCGCCAAGCTGGACGTTTTGAAGGCAGAGATGAACGCTAAGGTAGACGAGACCAAGCTAGCCAAGATCGAATTGGAAAAGGTTAAGCTAGACTTGGCGAAATTGCAGGATCCCAAGAAGCAGCAGTACGTGGTGGAGCGTGCCAGGCTGAACGTGAAGCAAAAAGAGATGGACTTGAAGAATCTGCAACAGCGTTGGGCTGAGACCAAGCTGATCTCGCCTTTTGACGGAATCGTGCTTTTCGTAAGCAATCAACAGGTAGGGGATGAGGTGGAGGCGCATCAAAAGTTGGTAACGATAGGCGATCCGAACAAGCTGTTCGTGGTGTATACCGCTCCCGAGAAAGAGGCGCTGCAAGATGTTAGGGAAGGGATGAAAGTGATTCTCTCGGGCAAAGACGGCGAAAAAGGCGAGGGGACAGTTGTTCAGACGCCCCTGCATGTCCCTTCCAATTTACCAGAGGATTTGACGAAGCTGTATCAGAGAAGTCTACTCATTACACCGAAAATCCCTCCAAAGGGCTTAGAGATCGGGACAGGAGTCAGTATTGAAGTGATTGTGGACAAGGAGGATCAGACGCTTTTTATACCGAGAAAAGCACTTCATGAATTATCAGGCAGGAAGTACGTTCGGGTGCTCGACGGGAATAGCAAGAAGGAAGTGGACGTGGAGACTGGTATCATGACCCAGACGGAGGTTGAGATTCGCAAAGGTCTTTCGGCAGGCCAACTGGTTATTTTGGAATAGGGGGACAATGTCGTGGCGATGCTGCAAATGATCTTGCGGAAAATGATGAATAACCGCTGGCTGGTCGGCAGTCTGTTGATTGGTCTAATCGTCGCTGTCGGATTGGTATCGAGTATACCGGCATTCACGTCAGGGGTACTCCAACGCATGTTGACCAAGGATATGGAGGAATACCAGAAGAATGTGAACCGCTTCCCCGGTGGCTTGCTGATCGCGGTCAATCAAAACAAACTGGGAAAGAATGGGGCGGTACTTGTAGACGAAATGACCGCTCATCTACAAAACGAAGTAATCGCTGAACTGGATGTTCCGGTGTATGCAGGAGTGACAGTTTTACGGACCATTCCGTTTCAAGCCATTCAGGAAAACATACAGCCGAAGAGCTTGCTCAGTTCCGACAGTTCGCGGATCTATTCGCTGAGCGGACTTGCGCAGCATATGACGCTTGTCGACGGTCGCCTACCTGCTGCAACACCCGTTGATGGCGTGTACGAAGCACTGGTAACAGAAAAAGCGTTAAAGGACCGCCGGATGGTGCTAGGCAGTTTGTATGAGCTGACCACGAACCAGGTAGAAGGACTCAAGGTGCGAATCAAGCCGGTCGGTGTTTTCAAGGAAAAAGAGGGGAACGATCCGTATTGGTTTGCTTCGACCAGTGAATACTCCAGTGGCTTCGTATTGGATGAACGACTTTTTCGGAGTGTGTTTTTGGAAGAGAAAAATCTGGTCATTTCCACCGAGATGTATACGGCCTTTCACTACCAATCTTTTCGGATCAGCGATACAGAGAAGCTGAATTCATTGGTGGCCGGAATCGAAGGGAAGCTGCAACAGCATGGATTGAAAAAAGCGGAGATCAACGTTCAGTTTCCGGCGGCTAGTCTCGTGGGCAAGTACAATGAGCAAGAGAAGCAATTCAAAACCATTCTCTGGTCACTCTACATCCCCATTTTCATTATGCTGGGCCTTTATCTCGTGATGGTTTCGGGATTAATTGTGGAAAGGCAACGAACGGAAATCGCAGTGCTGGGCAGCAGGGGAGCCAGCAGAATGCAGGTTTTTTCCATTTATTTCATGGAGATCGCCATTCTTGGGGGATGTGCTTTTCTGATCGGTCCCTTAGTGGGGATTCAGCTCAGTAAGATCCTTGGCGTCTCGAATGGATTTCTCGAATTTGTCGATCGCAAAGGTTTGGATGTCACGATCAGTCCGGAAGTATTCGTGTATGCTGCGTGGATGGTGGTTGCTTGTATTACACTTGTTTTGATTTCTGTGTTTCTGGCAACCAGGCAAAATATCGTCACGCACAAGCAAAACATGGCGAGAATGAGTGGATCCGCCATTTGGCACCGGCTGTTTTTCGACGTATTGCTGCTTGCGATATCGTGGTATGGATGGTATTCCTATCAAAACGCCGCCGAAACCGCAGCAAAAACGAGCGAAGGAGCTACGGCGATCTCGATCGATTTCCTTCTCTTTTTTGTGCCCGTTCTGTTTTCGCTCGGTTTTGGCCTGTTGCTTCTCCGGTTGTACCCGTGGCTCCTGCGTCTGATGTCTTGGGCAGGACGCTCCTTCTTCCCGCTTTCTCTGCATACGACGCTGGTTCAGGTAGGGAGAGCTTCACGTCAGTATCATTTTCTCATGCTGTTTGTGACGATTACGGTCGCAGTAGGAATGTTCAGTGCAAGCATGGCACGGACGATCAATCAAAATGCAGAAGAGAGAATCCGTTACCAAATCGGCGCGGATATTCGTTTGAAGGCAGAGTGGCAGAGCGACAAACCGGAAGTAACGGTCTATCGGGGAGGAAGAAATGCGGAAGAAGGTGAGGAAGCAGAAGTGGAACAAGCGCCTGCAGCTCCTCCCGTTCAGTATGTAGAGCCGGATTTCGAAGTGTACAGTCGATTACCTGAGGTTGAGCATGCAACAAAAGTCTTTGTGAACGGCCTGGCGGAGGCTTCTTTTCGGGGCGATCCTGTGAAGGACGTCACCTTGATGGGGATCGAGCCCAAAGAGTTTGCTAAGACCGCTTGGATGAAGTCTGACTTGCTGCCGCATCACTTCCACGATTATTTGAATTTGATAGCAAAAGAACCGCGCGCCCTATTGCTGTCTCGCAGCCTCGCTGACAAGCTGCACGTGGTGGAGGGACAAACCATCCTGCTCGGCTGGGGGGATTCTCGCAGGGTTGAAATGATTGTGTATGCTATCGTGGATTACTGGCCGGGATGGAATCCTGCGCCTGTAAAAAGTACATATGGAAGCAGTATGGAAGAACAGTATTTGGCAGTCGCCAATCTCCCGTTTGTGCAAGACAAGATGCGTCTGGAGCCTTATGAGGTTTGGATTAAGATGAAAGAGGGAGCCTCTTCTGAATCGCTGTACAAGGGTCTGTCACAAGAGGGAGTCAAGCTCGCCATGCTGAATAATGCCAAACAGCAAGTGATCCAGATGAAAAACAGCGCATTTTATTTGGGGCTGAACGGATCGCTGACGCTTGGGTTCCTGCTTTCCATGCTGGTCACCTTTATCGGCTATGTGTTGTACTGGGTGCTTACACTTGGAGCCAGAAAATTGCAATACGGCGTGTTCCGCGCGATGGGAATGCCATTCAGACAGCTTCTTGCCATTCTTGCGTGGGAGCAGCTCTTGACGTTTGGTGTCGCTTTTGCGATGGGAATGACAGCGGGCAAGCTGGCAAATAGCCTGTTTTTGCCTGCACTTAGTCTCTATTTACATGCCGATAAGCAAGTTCCTCCCTTTACCGTTATTTCGATGCTGCAAGATGAACAAATCATTTATACGTTCATTGCCGTGACACTGGTGATCGGAATCGGGATCGGGATCGTTGGTATTCTGCTATCACGGATGCAGATCCATCAAGCCGTAAAGCTGGGGGAGGACTAATCAGATGATCGTATGCGAAAATTTGGTGAAAATCTACAAGGCAAATGATCTGGAAGTGGTCGCGCTGCAAGGGTTGGATTTGCGTGTAGAGACCGGAGAGCTGATGGGGATCATTGGGAATAGCGGCAGCGGCAAATCAACGCTTTTGAACATGCTGGGAGGGCTGGACCGTCCCTCGGCAGGAAAACTTTCCGTCGCGGGAGCTGATTTATTTCGATTGACGACTTCCGAGCTGGTTCAGTATCGCTTGCAGACCGTAGGCTTTGTCTGGCAGAACAACGCCCGCAATCTGATCCCGTATCTATCCGCACTGCAAAATGTGGAGATGCCAATGCTTTTGCGGGGCAAGCGAAAAAGGGAACGCGCCCACGAGTTGTTGGAACTGGTGGGACTGGGCCACCGAAAAAAGAACAAGCTGAGCGAACTTTCCGGCGGGGAGCAACAGCGGGTAGCCATCGCGATCGCGTTGGCGAACGAGCCCAAGCTGCTTTTGGCAGATGAGCCGACTGGCAGTGTAGATACTCGAACGGCAGCTATCATTCTCGATTTGTTTCAAGAGCTGAACCGTTCGTTTGGGCTAACCGTCGTCATCGTGACTCATGATTTGGAGCTGGCGCGCAAAGTAGATCGTGTCGTAGCCATTAGGGATGGGAAAACGTCCAGCGAGTTGTTGCGGCGAAAAGGAACAGAAGAAAACACTTCCGAGTCTTCGGATGAGTCAGCTAACGAGGACACTCATGAGGAATTGGCGGTGCTTGATCAGGTGGGGAGGCTGCAGATCCCAATGGAGTACCTCCAGGCGATCCAGGCGGACGGCAAGCTCCGAATTGAGCTGGAAGAAGATCGAATTATCCTAAAGGCGCCTGTAGCCTCCACCAAAACAGACACGTGAATGTGACGTGTCTGTTTTTTGTTCAGCTAGTGGGATATGCCTGTACCTAAAATGCATGGCACCAGCATAAAGGATCATCTCCCCCACAATGAGGGCAACAACCTCCTGTATATCGAAGGCGAATTTGATCTGAATGGAGCACACCATAGTCGGTAATCGGTTCGACGCCCGGGATTGGTTCGTCTGGGATCTCGCGCACTTTCATGTCCGACCACTTTCCGCTCCAGGAACATATCCTGCACGTTAATCTCTCAGCTGTAGGGTGCAGCGCGTTCTCGATGACGACCATACATTCTTGACTGTTGGTATGACAAGTAGGACAATCGTGAAGCTTCATGATTCATCACCTCTCAAGTTTGCATACATCCCCAAAATAATCGACAACGACATCACGGAAGTCTTGGGCAGCTCGCGAAATGTACCGACTCTTGTGCCATAATAAAGCGATTTCCCGTACCAATTCGTGATTCTCTACTCGAAGATACTTGATTTGTTCACGAGAATCTCTTGCCGTGCTTGGTATGAAGGCTATGCCAATTTCTGATTCCACTAGCTGGATTAGCCTTGCAGGTTCATCTCCCTCATACACATATTTAGGTGTGAATCCAACCGACTTGCATATAGAGTCTACGAAATCGCGTGTCCCGTACCCTTTCTTTACACCGACGAACCATTCATCCTTTAGATCTGTCAAAGATACGATGCTTCGGTCTGCTAATCGATGTCCCCTTGGAACAGCTACGAGAATAGGGTCAATGAAGACGATTTGACATTCAATGCCATCCTCTTGGATAGGAGGGGAGGACAAGCAAAAATCGATCTCTCCTCTATGGAGAAGCGTAACCATTTCCAGCGTGGTGAGCATTTGTACATGAAACTGGATATCGGGTCGCTTTTTCCGAAACTCTCGAAGGATATTGGGTAGTGTGCTTGCCGTAGTCACCGCCAATTCAAGCGTGCCATGTTCCGGGTTGGACAAATCGCGAAGCTCCAGCTTCCCCTGTTCCAATTCAAACAAAGCTCTATCCACCCGGCAGAGGAATTTGCTTCCGAACTCATTCAGACGCAGCTTTCTCCCTTTTCGATCAAACAGCGGGACTCCCAGATCCTCCTCCAATCGTTGAATCGTTTTGCTTAGGGACGATTGGGTCACATGCAGACTTCGTGCAGCTTCGGTCACGTGTTCCATCCGAGCTACCGTGAGAAAGTATTGCAGTTGAAGAAGCTCCATTCAGCACCCTCCATTCATTCCTTCCAATCAATGAAATTATAACGTGAAATGCGTTGGAGTAAATGTTTGATTTCCAGTACGATATCATCAGAACGCTTAAGGGGGCTAAAAAATGGGGGCTCACAGCAGGTGGTTGATGATTTCCGTTGGACTGGGGATATTATTGAACCCATTAAATTCTTCGATGATTTCGGTTGCGATTCCAAGGCTGCAAGATGTGTATCGTCTTGACTTCACGGTTGTCTCGTGGATCATTTTCTCTTTCTACATTGCGAGTGCGATCGCTCAACCTGTTATGGGAAAAGCAAGCGATTTGTTCGGCCGCAAGAAGATATTTCTTACCGGGCTTGTCGTATCCTTCGTAGCCTCAATATTGGCTCCATTATCACCAAACTTTGGATGGCTCATTGTGTTCCGAATTGTGCAATCGATCGGAACCAGCATGATGGTTGCGGTTGGAATGGCTATCGTACGAATTCATATTACGGAGAAACAAGCGACTGCGCTTTCCGTACTGTCCATATTCCTATCCGGAGCAGCAGCGATTGGACCTTTTGTTGGCGGGGTCTTGCTTCATTATTGGGACTGGTCTGCGATCTTTCTCATTAATATTCCGTTCGTGGTGGCGAGCTTGCTAGTAGCCTGGAGGATGATTCCAAAGGATGAATCGGCAGCATCTGCTGCACATAACATGTCCTTTCGAAAATGGTTGGATTTGATAGATGCAACAGGGATCGTGCTCTTCGCAGTGGGTCTGGTTGCATCGCTCGTTGGATTACTGTCAGCAAAATCATCGGGGCATGTCTCATGGTGGCATATCATGGTTGGAGGGATCGGCCTCATTACACTGGGGGCTTTCGTACGACATGAGTTAAAAACGACTTCTCCGTTTATACCTCTACGGACATTCGCCAAGTATCCTGCGATGACATGGGTCAATATCGAATTCATGCTCGTGAACGTCCTTTTTTATTCGCTTTTTTTCGGGCTTCCGTCCTACTTGCAAATGGTTCGTCATGTCAGCGAGTTTCATACAGGAATTCTCATGCTCAGCTTAGGTTTATGCTCACTTGTGGTGTCTCCACTAGCAGGAAGATGGATTGATCAATCAGGACCTCGGCCTGCATTGCTCGTATCCGCCATTCTTATGACATTTGGGTCATTGTGGCTCGTGACGTTCAATCAAGATTCACATGTGATTAGTGTATGTGTGGCGTTAGCAGCATTCGGTATTAGCAACGGGTTAAACAATGTAGGAATGCAAGCAGCCTTGTTCAAAAGTTCTCCAAAAGAAATCATCGGAGTAGCATCCGGATTATTTCAAACCTCCAGATACTTGGGAACCATTCTCTCCTCGTTGTTGATCGGCATTGTAATGGGAGATAAGTTTAGCGCCGAGGGGTTGCAAGCGCTTGGCATTATCCTCACGACAATCGCATTGTCTTTGGTACTGATGAGTTGGCGACGGGAATCAAGGCAAAGGGGGGAGTCGTAGGTTCACCCATCCCTATTCAAAATTGCAGGCATGATTCATCACAAATTGTTTAAATTTTTCAGTGGCAGGTGATAAATATCGCCCTTCTACCCAAGCAATGCCAATGGTACGTTGGCACTTCGGGCTTTTGACAGGGATTTGTGTGATCTTACTCTGGTCCGTTCCCTTTAAATTGGGCAAAAGGGAGATTCCCAGTCCAGCAGCGACTAGTCCTGCAACGGTATCTGCTTCCTCTCCTTCAAATGTAATCGGAGGTGTAATGCCCGCTTCTTGAAACAATTGCTCGACGGTAATACGAAGGGAGTACCCTGCTTTTAAATGGATAAATGATTCATCTGCAATCTCTTCCAACGTAATCGAGGTGCGATTTGCATATTTGTGGTCTTTCGGGACAATCACAAAAAGCTCTTCATTCCAAAGCGGCTTCCATACAAAGGGAGATTTCATATCCATAGGAGCTAGTAGACAAAGATCAAATTCTCCTCCTTGCAACTGATTCATAAGCGTATGGGAGGGACCTTGTCCGAGTCGAAAATGAATGTTTGGGTAGTGGGAGCGAAAAGAAGCCAGTAAATCAGGGATACGACTGGTACTTAACGTGTGCAGAAACCCAAGAGACACTTCACCCTTATCTGGATCAAGTAAATCCATGATTTCTTGTTTTCCTTCATGGAATTCCTTCATCATATTTTCGACTCGCTTTAAAAAGAGATGACCATATTTATTGAGCCGAATCGAACGTCCCTGACGGTCAAATAAGGGCACGCCTACTTCATCCTCAAATCGGGCAATCGAACGACTGAGGGCAGACTGGGAAATCGAGAGAGCTTTGGCAGCATGTGTCACGTGTTGGATTCTTGCCAGTGTCTGAAAATATTCAAACTGTTGCCATTCCATTCGAAAGCACCACTTTCCGTTCGGGTTTTTCATTACATAAATGCATGAAAAACATGATTATAATGAATTATACATCATAGATAAATGGTGATACCATGAAACCATAATCATCCTGAAATGATATGGTGATCACATGATACAACAAGGCACGCCACTCTTCCGCAAAACCAGCTTTGCTTTCTTTGCCGCTGGTTTCAATACGTTTGCTATTCTTTACTGCGTACAGCCTTTATTGCCGGAATTTTCAAAAGAATTTGCGGTTAGTCCAACGACAGCAAGCCTTTCCCTCTCGATTACAACAATGGTTCTTGCCGTCAGTATGCTCATTTTTGGTTCGTTGTCTGAAGTATGGGGACGCAAGCCAATCATGATCGTTTCCATGCTCGCTTCCTCTGTGTTTTGTATTCTCACAGCATTCAGTTCGAATTTTCATGTTCTCCTCGTATTTCGAACGATTGAAGGAATTTCATTGGCCGGTTTACCCTCCATAGCGATGGCGTATCTTGGAGAAGAAATCGAATCCAAAAGTCTGGGAGCGGCTATGGGTCTCTATATATGCGGCAATTCAATTGGGGCTGTGTTTGGCAGGGTTTTCTCAGGAATGATGAGTGACTACTTCGGCTGGCAGATCGCAATAGGGGGAATTGGTCTCATAAGTTTAGCTGCCACACTGATTTTTTGGAACACCTTACCACCTTCACAACATTTCAAAGCACGCCCATTCGTCATTAGAAAGTTAGGTCTGTCTTTAATAGACCATCTAAAGGCTCCACGTCTCATTTGTTTATTTGTCATCGGCTTTTTACTTTTAGGTAGTAATGTAGCGTTGTTCAATTACATCGGTTATGTATTGCTCGAAAAACCCTATTCACTCAGCCAAACCTTTATAAGCTGGACGTTTTTAATTATGATCATCGGAATGTTCAGCTCTGTCTGGACAGGAAAATTAATCGATCGTCACGGTAAGCAAAGGCTGTTATTCATTAGCTTATTCCTTGCATTAATCGGCGTCTGTTTGACCTGGGAAGCGAATCTCCTTATGAAGATAGTAGGGCTTGGGTTTTTTACTTTTGGATTTTTTGGAGCTCATGCCGTTGCAAGCAGCTGGGTGGGACAGCTTGCTTTACAGAACAAAGCACAGGCCTCTTCCTTGTACTTGTTTTTCTACTATACGGGTTCAAGTGTAGGAGGAACACTCGGAGGATTGTTTTGGTCCGCATACGGATGGGGAGGCGTCATCAGCATGAATGTCGGCTTTCTCCTAGTTGGCTTCATACTTTGGGCGTGCGTCTCAAAAATGGTACACAATGCGAAGAAAGTGACGAAAATAGCCAACACATGTGCCCCAAAATAAAGAAACGGAAAAACTCAGTATCGTTTTTGTGATACGAAGTCTTTCCGTTTCTTTATAGGTCAAAAGATAAGCCGATTGCCAGCGCCAATAAGACGGCGAAAGCACCACCTGTAAGCGATCCAGCGACATTGACGGCATCGTTGTTCCAACCAGCGCGACCGCGGATTCGCACGGATGGCTTGCCGCAGTGACGAGCCTGCTCGATTTCACGACCGCAAGCGCCGCAACGGTACATTTGCTGCCAAGTCGCACCGATCCATGAATCAACCAGTGACCCTATCATGCCCGCTAGTCCTGCTATGCCGATCCAAGCTACCAGTCTAAGGGGAGGGGTGATCACATCCGGCGCGGTTTGGCTGGGTAGCGCAAGCAGCAACCACGCTGCACCGCCGATAAATAGGCCACCAGCCAGCGAAGCACCCATGCCCAGGCCAGAAATACCGCCAGAAGTGCCGGGTGGAACACGCTGACCCGTCTTGATCGATCGCGGAGGCTTGCGGCTTAAACCGCCGATTTCTGTTGCCCATGTATCGGCTGTGACCGCCGCCATCACGCCGAGGAACGCGTACCACCAAAGCGGATGCGGCCACGCCCAATTTGCTACACATATCAGGAGTCCGAGCCCGCCGTTTGCTAGCACCTGGCCGGCATCGCGTCTCCCTGTTTTCTCATAACCGCTCTCGGCCTCTTGCTTTTTATGCTTTTTCCACTTGGACAATAAGGTGGACGAGACAAAAAAAGCGATGAGAGAGCCGAACCAGATAGGGCTACCGAGTGCGTACATCACGGTGCCCAGTATCACTGCCGCCAAAAAGCCGGAGCCGGACAGCGACCGTTTTACATAAGCCGCCCCCGCAATCCCAGCGCTACAGGCCAGACCGATTAACCACTCCACAGGTTCCCGCCCCCTTTGCTTTGAACTATTATACCTCAACGCAGCAGGCAAAATGAGGGAGTTTATTGCTAGAACGTTACAACATGCAAAAAGTTGGGCATAGATAGACGTGTTGTACGATCAGGTATCTTATTTAGAGAAAGGGTGATTTGTTATGAAGACTTCTCTCAAAGAGAATGCGGTGTCGTTTTTGCAACTGGTAGCGTCGGGGAATGTGCGAGAAGCATACCAAAGATACACAGGTCCGAATTTCCACCATCATAATCCCTTTTTCCGTGGCGATGCTCATTCTCTTATGCTCGCAATGGAAGAGAACGCCGCAAAGAATCCTCATAAGATTCTCGAAGTGAAACGGTCCATTGAAGAGGGGGATATCGTTGCGGTCCATTCCCATGTGAAGCAAAACCAAGAGGATCTTGGGGGAGCTGTGGTCCATATCTTCCGTTTTCATAACGACCAGATCGTCGAATTCTGGGATGTAGGCCAGGCCATACCGGATGATTCCCCCAATGAGAATGGAATGTTTTAAGAACGGCAGCCAATGCATTTGGCTACCGTTTGACCTTACTCAAAGATGGTCATTTCCTTCTGATTGATATCTAACACTTCCATCTTCACCATACCACCAAGATGATGTGGCACTAAATCAGACAATTCTTTTAGCGCCATATGGAATTCATCACTTCTTGATTCATCTATTAATTCAATACAGAGGAATGCATTTTTCGTGTTTTCTGTTAGCATTGTCCTCTGAGCTTCACGCCAATTCCAGCATCTGCATATGGCACCGTCATCATCTTTATAAACAATTTCCCCTTCATAGGGCGGAGCATTTTCATCCTGTCCCAATGGGAGAAACGGTTCGTTGCCATTTGCCTGCGTCAGGCGAATATCGCCTACAAAAGTGTCGATATCTTCTCCACCACACGGAAGTCCATAACGCAATGAAATGGAATTATAGATGTCAACAAGCGGGTTTATTGTTCCGATGGGGTTGCCATTTTTGACTCTTTTTAATAAAGCTTCAATCGAACACCTTGCGCCTTTCTTTGTCTTGAATTTCTGAAAAGCTTCTCGCCAAACGGAAATGACAGGATTACTACTGAATTCCTCTAGACTTAAGAATTTATGCGCGTCTTTCTCGGCTTCCTTTAGCAGCTTTTCGTAGATTTCAACGTCCCTCATTGAATTATCAATTCCCTGGCAAATCACGATACCTATTTTCGCATGCGGAAATAACGACCAAAAATCATCTTCAATGATAAATCTAGGCATATCCTATCTCTCCATTCTTATGTTTTGGAGGGGCTCGCAAAGGCGGAGAAAATCCCTAGCGCAATATAAAAATAACCAGTTATCTGATTCACTACCTTTGAACTCGCCGTACTACTCACAATCCGCTTTCTCATACTTGCTGCGAGAACGGCATACAGACCATCGCTAACAAAAGCTAGGATAATAAATATCGTTCCTAAAAGCAAAAATTGAACGGTGACTGACCCAGCAGTAGGTGATATGAATTGCGGAAAGAAGGCTAAAAAGAAGAGGGCTGTCTTAGGATTCATTACCTCTACAAGCGCTGATTCGTAAAATATCTTTCGTAATTTTTTGCGAGGGGCTTTTGGAATTTCGGAATCTGTTCTATCAGCTTTAGAAAATAAAGTCTTACACCCCAGATAGATAAGATAAGCAGCACCCAAGTATTTCACGATATGAAAGGCTGTTGTTGATGTCATAAGGATCGCAGAAACTCCAATTGCTCCAGCTAAAACGTGAACAGAACCACCAAGAGACACTCCTAGAACTGATACCAGACCCGCTTTCTTCCCTTGATCGATACTTCTAGCCATAATATAGAACACGGCTGGTCCAGGTATGATTAACAATGTAGAAGCGGCAATGACAAATAGCCAAATAGTTGAAAATTCCATAAGAAGCAACTCCTTGTTGTATCTATAGGCTGATCATTTAAATAACTCTTTCCGTTGCCCACGCATCCACTGAGCAACCTGAATTTCCCCTTGTTCATTTGATTTTTCAAGCTCTGCCACAATCGATTGATAATCGGTGTTGTTGCGATTTTGGCTCATTTTGGCTGCCCCTTGAATAGAGGTGATTTCAATCTCAAAACCAACGATTCCTTTCATTTCTCTCTCAAGCAGCTCAGGATCAAACGTCTCCCAGAGCCGACCATTTTCCCGGTGAGATTCATAGTGGGTAAGCATCGAATCCAAAGCAGATTTCAGTTCATCCTTCGTAAGGATACGCGCTGTCCCATACGCATGTACAGCGAGATAGTCCCATGTGGGAACCTGTTCACTCTCATACCAGCTTGACGAAATATAAGCGTGCGGTCCTTGAAAAATAAGCAAAACATCCCTATCGTTATCCAAGGTTTTCTTCTGCATGTTTCCGTATGCGATGTGCCCAGTCGCATAGATTTTCCCTTCCTCTTCACGAATTTCCAACGGAATGTGCGTAGCCAACGGGCGGTGTTGATCAACCGTAATCAATAAAGCAAACGGGTTAGACTTCATCATTTGAACTGCCTCATCATGTTTCATCTGATATTGCTTAGGAATGTACACAGTAACCACCCTTTCAACGTGTATTTGAACCAAGCGTATGATACAAACTGACATAAAAAAAGATACAATAACAAATAAATATACATGTCAGGAGGGGTGGTAATGAAAAATACCATTTTTACATTCAAAGATCATTCTCCTAAATACAAACAAATCTATGAGAAATTTAAATCATTTATTGAACAAGGCGATATAAAGGCGGATGAGCTATTGCCCTCCATTCGTCAACTTGCAGATTCCTTACATGTAAGCCGTAATACAACATTAATGGCGTATGAACAACTTGTTGCGGAAGGATATATTCGTGGAGAGGGCCGAAAAGGTTATTTTGTAAATGAGTTAGAGCCTGTTTTATTTCAAGAGGCTCGCCGTTCTTTTACTCACAAACAAACAGAGCAGGTATCACCTGTTCGTATAGATTTTCGCGCAGACGTCGTCGATCAATCGCATTTCCCTTTAAAAACATGGCGGAGGATTTCGAATCAAGTATTAACGGCAAAGGACAGTTTTCGGTACGGGGAACCTTTTGGTGAATGGAGCTTACGTGAGCAAATCGCAGCATATTTACTCCAGTCTCGTGGAGTGAAAACAGAACCAGATGCAATTATTATCGGAAGTAGTACCCAACAAATGCTTGTGTATCTCGGTCTTGTCCTGAAACATGATTTTTCTAGCGTGATTGTGGAGGATCCTGGTTATGATGGCGCTAGGGGAGCTTTTCAATTAAATAGTTTTGCACTGGAAACAGTACCCGTTTATGAGACAGGTGCTGATTTCTCACACTTGGAACAAATGAAATCACGATTGATTTATGTGGCGCCGTCCCATCACAGTCCATATGGGGTAAGCATGTCCATTCAACAAAGGCATACCCTTATCCATTGGGCAAAAAATAGGCAAGGATATATTATCGAAGACGATTATGATAGTGAATATCGCTATACTCAACAACCATTTCCGGCTCTCGCTTCCATCGATTCAACGAGGGTGATTTATCTCGGGAATTTCTCGAAGTGCTTTCTGCCAGGAATTCGTTTAAGTTATATGGTGTTGCCACAGCCGCTTATCAACCTTTATAAAAATCAATTCGCACATTTCGAGAGCACCACTTCACTACTTAGCCAATTCGCAATGGCGAAATTTATGGAAGAAGGGGAATGGAATCGCCATATTAAACGCATGCGCCTTGTTTATAAACGAAAAATGCAGCACTTCGTTTGTGAATTAAGGAAGCATTTCAAACAACATATTTCTATCATTGGCGAGCAGTCTGGATTGTACTTATTAGTCAAAGTACACGTGGAGCGTTCAGAAGAATGGCTCATTCAACAAGCTTCCCTTCAGGGAGTGAAAGTCTATCCTACTTCACTCTTCTTCATTAAAAACAAAACCGATGAACCAATCATTAAACTTGGCTTCAGTAATTTATCAAGTGATGAAATCCAACGTGGTGTAAAGCTCTTAAAAAAGGCTTGGTTATAAAAAAGCTTTTAAGCGGGGACAAACACCTAAGCTGGTAAGAGAAAAAAGAAGAAATAAGCGAAAGCCTTTGGGATACCAACCGAAGCGCAATGGAAAAAAAGAAACCTGCCTTTAGCGTCCACCTCTGAAATACTTCGCAGAGGCGCGACTTTGGACGCGGGTTTCTTTTTTTCATGGAGCTGGGCAGGGATGACCCCTTAGGAAGTAGCCCAAGAACTTGAGCGTTTTCTTCTTTTTTCTCCCCACCACCAAAGGCTCGATTTAGACCAAAACAATAAAGGCTTCACTGAAAAATCAGCGAAGCCTTCGTATCCACATGACTACTTTGTTTCTTCCATTCTCTCCAAAGCACCATGCACAATGTTCCCTTTAAACATAACAGCAGCCCGACGAGATTTTCTCGCAATCGCTTCCGCAGAGCAGGAGCTTTCTGCAAACACGATGCTTGCATCGTCGCCAATCATTGGCCATGCACGGTTGCCATCTTTATCGAGCGTTGTTTTTCCTCCGGTGATGAAGTACAACGATTGCACCAATGATTTCTCATCGACCCAACGGTAGCGCTCGACCAGACGGTTTAGCTTATCCAGCATATCGCCTGTTCCATATGGCGACCACGAATCGTAGAATCCATCGTAACCAAGTGCGACATGTACGCCTTTGGCATGAAGCATCGGAACAGGTGGCATGGCACGATTAATCGGAACTGTTGTCATAATCATCGTTCCCAGCTGGGACAATCGGTCTGCCATGTCCGAGCTTTCCTCCATCGACACGTCTCCGAGCGCAAAGGCATGACTGATCGCCATACGGTTCTGCCAGCCAGCTTCTTCAGTCAAATCGAGCAGTCTTTTGATCGTATAGAAGCCGAGTGTCCCCGGATCATGCAGGTGAATATCGACATCCGCATCTGCTTCCACCGCAATGTCCATCATTTCACGCAAGGAGCCTTCCAATTCATTGTCAATCCCAGCCGGGTCCAATCCCCCAACCAATGTAGCGCCTTCCTTCATCGCTTGTCTCATCAAGGAGCTTGCTTGTGTGCGCAGGAGCCCCTGCTGCGGGAAAGCGACGATTTCATACGTCAGACGATCGCTGTACTCTTCCAGGGCTGCACGCACACCCTCCAGGTTTTTCAGCCCGATGTATGGATCGATGTTGACGTGTGTGCGCACATGTGTGGCACCGCCTTTGATATGCCACTGGAGCATTGCTTGTGCGCGTTCTTTGGTCGTCCCAGTCATCAGCGGCATTTCTTTTGCTTCGAACTCCAAGCGATCGATCAATTTTTTCGGAGGGAGGCAAGATTTCCAGGTTGCGCCCGCATACGTTTTATCCAGATGGTTATGCTTCTCGACAAAAGAGGGGAGGGCCAATAAACCTTTTGCATCTTCTTGCGGTAAAGTGGTGTCGAGTGGTTCGCTCGCCGATACGATCTCTGCGATTTTGCCGTCTTCGATCTTCAAATGACAGATTTCTGAGATTGTGTGAAAGACGCCGTCGTCACCTGTTTCAAATCCTTTATCGAGACGAACGTTGGTTAACCAAAAAGCTTGCATCACTAGAAATCAGCCCTTTCTCTATATTGCATGTAGTGGATGAGAGTCCAGTCTAGCTGTCTATGTTAATTGTAGTGAATATTTCGAACAAGGTTGTTCATCTTTTTTACTAGTTTTTGCATGATTTTTACGTATTGCTTGGAATCTTGCCTGTTTTCGAAAAGGAGTAAAGATTGTGCAAATACACGTAAAAGTTTTGAAACAAATTTTACAGAATATTTCCTATAATAACGAAGGATACAATGGAGTGAAAAGGCCGGAACGAGAAAGAGTAGGGAGGATCATCATGAAAAAGAAAATAACCGCAAAATATGTCATCGGTTTTGACGGCGAAGATCATGTGATTATCACAGATGGGGAAGTCGTTTACGAGAATGACACCATTGTGTATGTGGGGCACCATTTTGATGGCGAGGTAGATGAAGTGATCGATGCTGGCAATGCAGTAGTCAGTCCGGGCTTCATTGACCTGAATGCGTTGGGGGACATTGATCACGACATCGTACATCTGGAGCAAGCTTCTGCTAGAAACAAAAACATGCTTTGGTCAGAAGACTACTACCGCAAAGGCTACCATGAGGTAATGACCCCTGAGGAAGAGGCGTTCAAATCTCTTTACGCTTACAGCCAATTGATTCTAAACGGGGTAACGACAGCGATGCCGATTACATCGGTCTTCTACAAGCGCTGGGCGGAAACGTATGAGGAGCTGGCAGCCGCAGCCGATCATGCAGGACGCTTGGGATTGCGTATGTACATGGGGCCGAGCTATCAATCCGGCATGCGTGTCGTGAAGGCAAATGGAGAGATCGAAGTACTGTGGAACGAAGCAGAAGGACAAGCAGGTCTGGAGCGAGCTGTACAATTTGTCAAAGATTTCGATGGGGCTCACAACGGACTCATCCGTGGAATGCTGGCGCCAGAGCGAATCGAGTCACAGTCTGTAGAGAACTTGATCAACACAAAGCGCTACAGCGAGGAGCTCGGATGTCCTATCCGTCTGCATGCTGCACAAGGTCTCTATGAATATACGGAAATCCATCGTCGTCACAACCAATCACCGATTCAGTTCCTGAATAAGATCGGCTTCCTTGGAAAGAAAACGGCAATTCCGCACGCACATTTCATTCCAGGCTTTAGTAAAGCGAAATTCGGAGAGGGAGACGATTTGGCGATCCTACAAGAGACAGGTACGACCGTGATTCACTGCCCGCTTGTAGTTAGTCGTCATGGCGAGGCACTCGAATCGTTTGCCCGTTACAAGCGTCGTGGCGTCAACATCGCGATTGGAACCGATACGTTCCCGCCTGATTTCATCCAAAACATTCGCACAGCCAGCATGCTTTCCCGCTTGGTGGAAGGCGATGTCGCAGATTCCAGCTATGCGGATATTTACCGTGCAGCGACATTGGGCGGAGCACGTTTCCTCGGCAGAGATGATCTGGGCCGATTAGCGCCGGGGGCAAAAGCAGATATCATTGCCATCGATTTGGACGGTTTCCACATGGGTGCGGTTGATGATCCAATCCGTACGATTATCACGTGTGGCTCAGGTCGTGATGTGAAGCTCTCCATCATCGCTGGACGCACCGTAATGAAAGACCGCCTCTTGCCAGGAGTTGATCTGGAAGAGATCAAAGCAAAGGGACAGCGCTACTTTGACAAAATGCGTCTGGGCTACGTCGAGCGCGACTATCAACAGCTGGGCGAAAAAGAGCTGTTCAAGCCTTCTTTCCCAATCGTGAGCAAACGATAGCCTGAACAGAAGCACAATCTGCTAGAAACGGCGGATTGTGCTTTTTTCACTTACCGGATGAACCCGCCTTCGGAATGAAGAATCTGTCCGGTAATCCACTCCGCTTCGTCACTTGCCAGAAAAGCGACAAGACGCGCTGCATCCTCGGGCTGTCCAATCCGTCCCAAAGGAAATCGTTGCAAAATGTTTTGCTTGATTTCGTCGTTCATCCAGCCTGAGTCGGTAGGCCCGGGATTTACAGCGTTGACCGTAATCCCTCGCGTAGCTACTTCGGCAGCAAGTGTCGTCGTCAGGGCATCCACGGCTCCTTTTGTTGCGGCATACGCGATCTCACCGACCATCGCGCCTTTGGACTGACCAGATGTCATGTTGATGATTCGGCCTCCGCGTTGTTGAGAGAAGCGACGTGCAAATTCCACACTGAGCATTGTGGTTGCCCGCACATTGATGGCATAATGTGCGTCCAAACTAGCGATATCCAGTGCCTCGTAGCCGTCACTTGTGGAGTAGCAAGCGTTGTTGACGAGGATGCTTGGTTCGCCCAGTTGTGCTGTAGCTGCGTCGAGCACCTTCTTGTGGGCATCAGGCAGTGACAGGTCGATCTCGATTCCCGCACATCTGACTCCGTAGCGTCTGATCTCTTCCTGCAAGATGGCGGGTTCATCCTTTTGAATCCCATGCGCCATGGATTGGTCATAGGCGGTCCAATACGTATGGAAAATATCGGCGCCGTGTGAGGCCAGCATTTTGCAGATAGCAGCCCCAATCCCTTGAAGGCGGCTGGCTCCTGTTACGATGGCAATTTTTCCGTGTAAGCGAAGATGTGTGGTCATACATATCCCTCCTCATTCTGTCCCTATCCATTCTTTTCGGGGTACCTATTCCTTTCATCCTGCCTACGAAGAAAAAAATCGATCACGAAAATTTTGCGAAGTTTTCGCTAAATAACCATAAATTGTAGGGGTAGCAGAAACTTACGCTGGAAATCATGCAAAATTGTTGCTATTTTGTATATATAGGAAGTTGTTCAAATAGTGGATTTAATACTAAGGGAGATGTAGAAGATGGAGTGTCAGTTAACAATTACCCGGACAGAACAGAAAAAAGAGAAACCAGCTTCTGACAAGCTGGGGTTCGGTGTTCATTTTACCGATCATATGTTCACCATGGATTATACAGAAGGTAAAGGATGGCATGATCCACAAATCGTCCCATACTCTCCGCTGACATTGGACCCGGCAGCAATGGTTTTCCATTACGGGCAAGCTGTATTTGAGGGCTTAAAAGCTTATCGTAATGAAGAGGGCAAGGTTAGCTTGTTCCGACCTGATCAAAATTTCAAGCGTATGAACCGTTCACTGGAGCGTATGAGCATGCCGTTGATCGACGAGGATTTCATGGTCGAGGCATTGAAACAGCTGGTAGCGGTAGATAAAGAATGGATTCCAACAGAAAGCGGACAGTCTCTCTACATTCGTCCCTTCGTAATTGCGACAGAGCCATGCTTTGGTGTGCGCGCTTCGCATACGTACAAATTGGTGATCGTGTTGTCGCCAGTTGGAGCGTACTATGCGGGTGGCATGAAGCCTGTGAAAATTTACGTAGAAAACAACTACGTTCGTGCGGTAAGAGGGGGAACAGGAAACGCAAAAGTGGCAGGTAACTACGCAGGCGGTCTGAAAGCACAAGTAGAAGCAAAAGAAAAAGGCTATGAGCAAGTGCTGTGGCTCGATGGTGTAGAGAATAAATATATTGAAGAAGTAGGCAGTATGAACGTGTTCTTCAAGGTAAAAGGGGAAGTGTGGACCCCAGCATTGAACGGCAGTATTCTCGAGGGTATCACGAGAGATTCGACCATCCAATTGCTTAAGGACTGGGGAATTCCAGTCGTAGAGAAACGGATTTCTATGGAAGACCTGCATACCGCTTACGTCAACGGTGAGCTGGAAGAAGCATTCGGTACCGGAACAGCGGCTGTTATTTCCCCAGTCGGTGATCTGAACTGGAACGGACATCAGATGATCATTAACGGTGAAAAAACCGGGGAATTGACAACGAGACTGTACGATGAGATGACAGGAATCCAGTACGGTGAGCGTGAAGACAAGTTTGGCTGGTCGGTAGAAGTGACAGAATAATCACGCCAGTAACACAAGAGGCATAGCCTTCTCTTTATCAGAAGAGGGCTATGCCTTTTTTGATCGTGTAGGAAAGTTCAATCACTTCATCTCTTGACAGGGAAGAGTGTAAAATACTACCATTTGTGGTAATACCATGAAAAGTGGTTGTAGGACCATCATTACAGGGAGGCGACAATGACAGCGAAGAAAAAAGGGGGAAAGAAAGAACGCTCGTCGGATCAAATTGAGATGAAATTAATCAAGGCAATTTTGACTCGAGAGTATCCTACAGGAGGTACGCTGCGGCCGGAACGGGAGTTGGCAGAATACTACGGGGTAGGTCGGCCAACCGTTAGAGAAGCACTGCAACGCTTGGAAAGAGATGGCTGGATCACTGTGCGGAAAGGACATCCGGCAATTGTCAACGATTATTGGCATCAAGGCAATATAATGACCCTTGTCCATATCATTCAAAACCAAGACGATGTTACAGATGAGTTTATTTCGCACTTGCTGGAACTGCGGATATCGTTGGCGCCTGTTTACATTCGTAACGCAGTTGCTGCTCATCAGCCGAAGGTAGTCGCATTGCTTGCCAATCTTGATCAACTGAAACCTGATGCTGATTCTTATGCAGCGTTTGACTGGGAGCTGCAGAAAAAGCTGACGAGACTTTCCCCAAATCCTATCTATTTACTGATTGTAAACAGTTTTGATTCCTTTTACCTAAATATGGCGCGAAAGTATTTTTCTATCCCAGAACACCGCGAGGCATCTTGGCACTATTACCATGAACTGTTGAACGTCGCTTTACAGGGAGATTTCATCGAAGCAGAGCGTGTAGCCAAAAAGGCAATGGAAAAAAGTTTGGAGCTGTGGAGAAACCGAACCGTGATGGAACAAGGTAAGTGAAGGAACACAAGAGGAGGGCGTTCTGTTGAAGGCAAAGTTTCTGAAAGAATTCTTTACGTTTCCAGATATCCTCATCATGAGCATCCTATTCCTGATTAGCTTGTCTTTCACTATTTCTGAATGGTACGTGTTGGAAACATGGGTGGCACTTGTGGCGGGAATGATTGGATATGCGGCAAGCGAATACTTGATTCATCGATTTCTCTTTCACCTCAAACCGCCTCGAAATCCATTTTTTCTCCAATTGTTAAAGCGCTTACATTACGATCATCATGCCGATCCGAACAACTTGCACCTGTTGTTCTTGCCCGTGTGGTATAGCTTGCCGCTCATTGTAGGAACCGGAGCCATTTGTTTTCTGCTTACTTCCGACTTGATTGTGACCAATGCCTTTGTTACAGGCGTGATAGGATTTCTGCTATTTTATGAATGGAAGCACTATATCGCCCATCGACCGGTTCAACCCATATCTCCATGGGGGCGCTGGATGAAAAAGCTCCATCTATGGCATCACTTCAAAAATGAACATTATTGGTACGGTGTTACCAGCCCTGTTTTTGACGTCATCCTGGGAACTTACAAGAATGAACAGGATGTCGAGAAAAGTTCGACGGTGAGGGATCTGGAAAGACGCTGGGACAAAGATGTTGAACTGTAAATGTTCTTTTCTTTGCCCGTCATTTGTATTCGTATAGAAGAGCACATTCCATCATCTTTTGCACGCCCACCCTTTTTTGAGGGATGGGTTTTTTCTTTCTAAGTTTTAGAAGGTATCGAAAACCGCCAAAGCTAGTGAGAAGAAAAAGCACAGGGCTCGCAGACCTTGACAATGCCTACCCAGTCGGAACTTAAAAAAGGGGACCACGCTTGTCGAACACTTCTTCTTTGAGAAACGTCCGCCCGTAGGGTGGCTTTGGCTCGACGGGCCCCTTTTTAAAGTGGAGACGGCCAGTGAATCCCCCTTGCGGGCATGTCAGAGTCGAAGAGACCTGTGCTTTTTCTTCTCCTCCATTATGTAGCTAGCTTCAATAGAGTTATTTTGAACATTCAAAAACCACATGGTAAAGAAAATGAAAAGAAAGGTAAAGATAATGAAAAGATTAATAGTAAGAAAATTAGTAATATTTAGTCATGTCATATTCTTTTCATTCTATCATCCAGAATAAGGGGGCATTCACAGTGAAGAAGAAGCACATGCTAGGATCTATTCTTGCCCTGTCTGTCTTGCTTTCCACAGTTTTGGCAGGCTGTGGTGGCGGTCAGACATCCAGTGGGACGAATTCCGCGTCCAACTCCAATCAAGCTTCGACTAGCCCCGCGTCTTCATCGGCCGCAGCGGGTGGAGGCGGTACCTTGATTATTGCGCGCTTGTCCGATGCGAATAATCTGGACCCGCATTTCAGTACCCAGATTAATTCCATGGCAGTGACGCAGCACAAGCTCTATGAAGGTCTGGTCATGATGGATCGGAATAGTGAGTACAAACCTCTTTTGGCAAAGGAATGGAAGCAAAAAGACGATGTTACCTGGGAATTTACACTGCGTGACGGTGTTACCTTCCATGATGGGGAACCCTTCAATGCGGAAGCTGTGAAAAAGACAATCGACCGTATTTTGGACAAAGACAATCCGACTCCGAAAGCAAACATGTTTGGCATGATTAAAGAAGTGAAGGTCATCGATCCATTGAAGGTAGATATTATTTTACATTATCCGTTCGCAGGGCTCTTGTCCGTACTAGCGAGTGCAGAGGGTGGCATCATCAGTCCGAAGGCGATGAAGGAATTTGGCAAAGAGTTGTCCAAGAAACCAGTAGGAACGGGGCCGTTCATCTTTGAATCATGGACGCCTGGACAAGAAATCGTCATGGTGAAAAACGAGAAGTATTGGGGCAACCAACCGAAGCTAGAAAAAGTCGTTTTCAAGACCATTCCTGAGGATGCGACACGTGTAGCCATGGTGGAGACAGGTGAAGCTCATGTCGCAGAACAACTACCGGTCACTGAACTGGAAAGGGTACAGAACTCGCAGAGCATGTCTTTAGGCCGGTTCGAATCATTCGCAGTTGACCACATCGGGATGAACGTCAAGCAAAAGCCTTTTGACGATGTTCGCGTCCGTCAGGCCATTGCCCATGCGATCGATAAGGAAGCGATTATTAAAGGGGTTTATAACAATGTCGGAAAAGTAGCCATCTCGTCATTAGGGCCAAAAGTCATCGGCTACAGCCCAAATATTAAAACGCCGGAATACGATTTGAACAAAGCGAAGCAATTGCTCACCGAAGCAGGCTACGCCAACGGATTCAAGGCAACGATCTATCTCAATGACAACAAGGCACGGATCAATGTGGCAGAAGTGCTGCAATCCCAGCTGAAGGGAATCGGCATCGACTTGCAGATTCAAGTGATGGAGTTCGGTGCGTACCTGGAATTGGCGGCAAAAGGTGAAGCGCAAATGTTCATTAGTGGCTGGGGTAATGCGACCGGGGATGCAGATTACAACCAGTACAACCTCTTCCACAGCACGTCAGCAGGTGTGCCAGGCAACCATTCCTTCTATAATAATCCGAAAGTCGATGCGTTAATTGAAGCGGGTCGTAAGGAGAAAGATCCAGAGAAGCGCAAGGAAGTCTACGCAGAAGCACAGCAAATCGAGATGGAGGAGGTGCCATTGCTGCCATTCCGCAGCAGTGAAAACCTCGCGGCCATTGCGAAAAATGTACAGGGAGTGTATATCAGTCCGTCCGGGTACATTGACGTGAGCCAAGTGACGATTCAATAGCAGGAGCTTGAGACCTTCTCAAAAAGAGAGGGTCTTTTTTAGTGGTTGTTCCAAAAGTCGACTTTTTGAACACGCACTGTTCGCATAAAAGTAGAAAAAGTGAAAAAAAGAGTAAAGAAAGTGAAAATACAAGTAAAGAGAGTGAAAATGAAATGACAGAATAGTGGGTAAAATGAGATATGCGCGAATGGTCAAAATATTCAAGTGCATCTGGCGCAAAAAACGGTCACGACCGTTTTTTTGACCGCAAGCGGTCACATCAACATTTATGAAAAACGTCGAGACGTTTTTCACAAAAGAGGGGGATCACTACATGAAAAAGACGCGCTTTTTCCAGACGCTGCTTGCCATGACCGTTGCGGTTTCTACAGCGTTGGCAGGCTGCTCACAAGCACCTGAAGCAGGAGGGAGTACCAATTCTTCAGGGCAAACCAATGCTTCTGCACCAGTCGGCAAAGAAGGCGGGACACTCGTCATCGCCCGTTTGTCTGATGCGAACAACCTTGACCCGCATTTTCTAACGCAAATCAACTCTGCTGCCATCATTCATCACAAGGTATACGAGGGTCTTGTTCGGATGGACAAAGAAAGCAAATATGTAGGCTCACTCGCTTCCGAATGGAAGCAGCTCGATGATGTGACATGGGAATTCAAGCTTCGCTCTGGTGTGACGTTCCACGATGGCACGCCATTCAATGCGGAAGCTGTGAAAAAGACGATTGCTCGTGTCCAGGACCCGGCCGTAGGCTCTAACCGCGCCAATTTGTTTGAAGCCATCAAAGAAGTAAAGGTCGTGGATGATACAACGGTTCAATTCATCCTGCACTATCCATACGCACCACTCCTGTCCGTACTCGCCAGTGCAGAGGGTGGCATTTTGTCACCAAAAGCGATCGAACAGTATGGGAAAGAGTTGACCAAGCATCCAACGGGAACAGGGCCTTACAAATTCGAATCATGGACACCTGGTCAAGAAGTCGTCCTGGTGAAAAATGATAGTTATTGGGGCGACAAACCGAATTTGGACAAGGTCGTCTTCAAGACTGTTCCAGAGGATACGACCAGACTCGCGATGGTCGAGACAGGAGAAGCGCATATAGCTGAGCAATTGCCAGTGACAGAAGTCGATCGGGTGAAAAATTCTCCGAGTATGGCACTTGGTCGTTACCCTGCATTCGCTAGCGATCATATCGGAATTAACAACTCGAAGAAGCCATTCGATGATGTACGCGTTCGTCAAGCGATTGCACATGCGATCGATAAGAAAACCATCATTCAAGGGGTCTACAACGATGTCGGAACGGTTGCTCATTCTTCCATTACCCCGTCCATGGTTGGTTACAGCCCGAATGTAAAAGACTTGCCTTACGATCTGGAAAAATCCAAAAAGCTGTTGGCGGAAGCTGGATACGCGAACGGTTTCAAAGCAACCATTTACTTAAATGATAACAAGGCACGGATTAGCTTGGCAGAAGTGCTGCAGCAACAGCTGAAACAAATCAATATCGATTTGGAAGTGAAAGTGCTAGAGTTCGGTGCTTATATTGAAGCAGCTAACAAAGGCGAAACAGAATTGTTCCTCAGTGGTTGGGGCAATGCCACAGGAGATGCAGACTACAACCAATACAATCTGTTCCACACGAAGTCGCAAGGGGCAGCCGGTAACCACGCTTTCTACAGCAATCCGGAAGTGGACAAGCTGATCGATGAGGGCCGCAAAGAGAAAGACGAAGAAAAACGGAAGCAAATCTACGAAAAAGCACAGCAAATCGAAATGGACGAAGCGGCAATGGTACCGTATCGCTTCTCAGAAAACCTCGCAGCGATTCAAAAAGGTGTAGAAGGAGTTTGGATTAGCCCAGCAGGACACATTGAGATCGACAATATATCATTGCCATAATTTTCAGCAAAAAATGCTTCATGATCAGCATAGCTTCGCCCACTGGGAACGAGCTATGCTGATTGATTATACAAAGAAGAAGTAAATGGGGGCGAGTCTATGAAAAAACAAAAAATGCTAGGTTCAATGCTGGCAGGTATCCTGAGCGTTGGCCTCGTGCTTACAGGCTGTTCATCGGGTACAGAGCAAGGTGCGGCAGGAACTCCGACTGCGAAGGAAGCTCCAGCAACAGATCAGACGCTGGTGATTGCGCGCCAGTCAGACGCAAACAATCTAGACCCGCACTTTATTTCAGCGATCAATGCAGCGAGTGTCGTTCATCACAAAGTGTACGAAGGTCTTGTCCAGCGAGATGATAACATGGCATTCAAACCGATGCTAGCCACGGAATGGAAGCAGTTGGACGATGTCACCTGGGAGTTCAAGCTGCGTCAGGGAGTTCATTTCCACGATGGTACGCCGTTTAACGCCGAGGCGGTGAAAGCAACATTCGCACGCGTCCTCGATGAAAAGGTCGCCTCTCCACGCGCGTCTCAGTTCAAGATGGTATCGGAAGTCAAGGTAGTGGATGATTACACCGTACATTTCAAGCTAGCCTACCCGTATTCCCCATTACTGTCGATCCTCGCCAACCACGAAGGCAGTATCATTAGTCCAAAAGCAATTGAGCAATACGGCAAGGACCTGAGCAAACATCCCGTCGGTACAGGGCCGTTCGTATTCGAATCATGGACACCTGGCCAAGAGATCGTACTCGTGAAAAATGACAACTACTGGGGAGAAAAGGTAAAATTCAACAAGGCCGTCTTCAAAGTCGTACCAGAGGACACGACACGCGTAGCCATGGTCGAGACGGGAGAGGCGCATATCGCTGAACCATTGCCGGTGACAGAAATTGACCGTGTCAGTAATTCCCCTCAAATGAGCTTGTACCGGACAGAGGGCTTGGGGACAGATTTCATCGGGTTCAATACCAAGAAAAAACCGTTTGACGACGTCCGTGTTCGCCAGGCGATCAACTATGCGATTGAGACCGATGCGATCATCAAAGGTGTGTACAACGATGTCGGAACGAAAGCGAATTCTGCAATGAGTCCGAAGGTTCTGGGATACGATGAGGCGTTAAAGGGATACGAATTTGATCCGAACAAGGCGAAGGCCCTGTTGAAAGAAGCAGGTTATCCGGACGGCTTCAAGACAACCTTGTGGACAGGCGATCGCAAGGAACGAATTAATGCCGCGGAAGTGATCCAGTCCCAGTTAAAGGGGATCGGCATCGAAGTAGAGGTAAAAGTGCTTGAGTACGGAGCTTATTTAGATGCAGAAGACAACGGTGAAACAGAACTGTTCATCAGTGGCTGGGGCAATGCCACTGGCGACGCTGACTACAACCAGTACAATCTGTTCCACTCCAGCTCTTTGGGCAAAGGCGGAAACACAACATTCTACGTGAATAAAGAAGTGGACAAGCTGATCGAAGAGGGGCGCCGCGAGCAGGATACGGAAAAGCGCAAGCAAATCTATGCAAAGGCGTTGGAGATTGAAAAGCAAGAAGCACCAATCGTCCCAATCCGCAATCTTGAGCATGTCGCTGCAATCAGCAAAAACATCAAAGGCTTCTGGATCAGCCCTTCTGGGTACATGATGATCAATAGCATTACGATTGAGTAACGCAAATATTTAGAGAGGAAAGGATGGAGACGGAGCATGAACGAAAGCTTGTGGATCAAAAATGCGAGTCTGGAATGTGGTTATACAGAGGCGAATGGCATCGTGACGGGAACAAAGACGGAGCGTTTTCATGTCTTGCTCGCGGACGGTCGCGTGGAGAAAATCGTACCTGCTTCGTTGGATATACCTGATGGGGTATCTGTATGGGATGCACAAGGTCTACTGATGCTTCCTTCTTTCCGGGAAATGCACATTCATTTGGACAAAACATTTTATGGAGGTCCGTGGCAAGCTGTTCTTCCTGCTCCCAATCGTTTTTTTCGAATCGAACAAGAGCAGGAACTGTTGCCTCGGCAGCTTCCCGTCGCCCGTGAGCGTGCAGAAAAGCTGCTGGAGTTAGTGCAATCGCACGGTGCTACCCACGTACGAACCCATTGCAACATTGACCCGGTCATTGGGCTGAAAAACCTGGAAGCCACATTGGAGGCATTGGCAACTTATCGTGAAAAACTTTCCTGGGAAATTGTCGCGTTTCCCCAACATGGGTTGCTGCGCAGTGATTCTGTTTCCCTCGTTCGCGAGGCGATGAAGCATGGAGCTGGTCTCGTCGGTGGTGTCGATCCTGCCACGTTTGACGATGATATCGAGAAATCTCTTGATAAGATGATGGACATAGCGGTAGAAGCGAATGCGGATGTTGACCTGCACTTGCACGAGCCTGGACATTTGGGTGTTTATATTATGAAAAAACTGGCTGCTATGACGAAGGATGCGGGGTGGCAAGGTCGAGTCACTGTCAGTCATGCTTACGGGCTAGGAGAGGTTCCGACTGCTGTGGGAGAAGAGGTTGCGGAGCTTTTTGCCGAGCAGCAAATCGCTGTCATGTCAGCTGTGCCCATTGATATGCCGACCATCCCGATTCCATTGCTTCATGCCAAAGGCGTCCATGTTGGATTGGGCAATGACAACATCACCGATCACTGGGACCCATTTGGAACCGGAGATATGCTGCAAAAAGCAAACCGTTTGGCTGAACGGTTCCGTTGGATCGATGAGCGATCTCTATCGCAAGCACTGGGATTCGTTACAGGTGGCGTGACTCCACTGGACCAAGCTGGGAATCAGGTTTGGCCGAAAGTCGGAGATGAGGCAAATGCGGTTTTCGTCCGTGCCAAATGCTCCGCCGAGGCTGTGGCTAGACTATCTCCGAAGGAAGCGGTGGTTTTCTCGGGCAAGATGGTTTGGCAGAAATAATAAAATTTAAGAAATGTGATCCGATCTTCATAGGGAGGTCGGATTTTTCATTTGTTAGTAATAGTAGCCGTAGTGAAGGAAGAAGTGCATTTCCAGTCTACGCTTCGGCCTCCGCCCCGCAAGGGGTAAAGAAGACTGTCCGCTTCGGAATGAATGGCGGGAGCGCTTCAAACGTAGATAATTTCAAAGAAGTATCTCATAAGTGAAGCTGAAATTCCCCGCCATTCATTCCTACGCTGGGTTGGGCTCCAGAGGCGCTTGGACTGGAAATGCACTTCTTCCAACGTAGTTTTTGTAACATCTTGAAAGGCAGGCAATACAAGATGATAAAAGATTACTTAACGAACTATAAATGATTTTAAAACAAATCCATTCATTAGAATGAGGACAATCATCAAGAACCCTCAATCATTTTCTTATGGCCTTTCATATACAGATCGGAAAATCAGTAAAAGCTACGTCCATGAAGCGTGTTTCCAGTCAGAGCGCCTCTGGAGCCCGACCAAGCGGAGGGATGAATGATGGGAGCGTATTTAGCTTCAACGTGCGAATACATCATCGAGGCTACCACTTTTGAAGCGGCTCCCGTCATTCATACCGGAGCGGACAGTCCTCCCCCTTGCGGGGCGTAGGCCGAAGCGTAGACTGGAAACACGCTTCTCCACCGAAGCTACGAATCCAAGTATCTTTCCATCTGTACGAAATTAAATAAAAGTAAAAATATTATAAATTGATGTAAAGATGCTGAAAGGTTCGATTGAAAATCTACCGTATAATGCAAATAAGAAATACATTCAGAATTTTCGACAGTATTCTACAGGGGGTAGACACAAATGAAGAAAACACGCATGGTCGGTTCCTTGTTGGCTCTGACATTGACGGTTAGTGTTGCGCTGACTGGATGTGGTGGTGCGAGCTCGGAGCAATCCGGTTCGACAAATACAACTGCTGCAGAAGCTCCGAAAGAAGGGGGAACCCTGATTGTAGCCCGCAAAGCAGACGCCAACAATCTGGACCCGCATTTCATCTCCAATATTCCTTCGGCAAACTATGTGTATGGAAAAGTATATGAGAGCTTGGTTTCTCGCGATAAAAACGGCGAGTACAAGCCTACACTCGCAACTGAATGGAAACAGCTCGACGACCTGACATGGGAGTTTAAGCTTCGTGAAGGCGTTACGTTCCACGATGGTACACCGTTTACAGCAGACGCTGTGAAAAAGACGTTCGAACGTGTACTCGATCCAAAGGTTGCATCACCGCGTGCATCCAACTTCTCCATGATCAAAGAAATCAAGATTGTGGATGACAAGACTGTACATTTCGTGCTGGAGTATCCTTTTGCACCGCTGCTCTCCATCTTGGCTAGCTCAGAAGGAAGTATCATCAGCCCGAAAGCAATCGCAGAGCATTCCGATACATTGGCGAAGCAGCCTGTGGGAACCGGGCCTTTCAAATTCGCATCGTGGGCACCGGGCCAAGATATGAAACTCGCAAAAAATGATACCTACTGGGGTGAAAAGCCAAAGGTAGATGAAGTATTGTACAAGGTCGTTCCAGAAGATACGACCCGTGTAGCGATGATCGAAGCAGGCGAAGCGCACATCGGCGACCAGCTTCCTGTGACAGAAGTAGAGCGCGCACAGGCATCTCCTGGCATGAACATGGTACGTGCAGAAGGCTTGGGTGTGGATTATATCGGCTTTAACGTGCAGAAGAAGCCATTTGATGATGTACGCGTACGTCAAGCTGTCGCACATGCTATCGAAAAGCAAGCCATTGTACAAGGGGTATACAACAATGTAGGAACACAAGCGGTTTCCTCGATGTCGCCAAAAGTTATTGGCTACAACCCGAATCTCCAGGATTACTCGTATGACGTCAATGCTGCAAAAGCACTGCTTGCAGAAGCAGGTTACCCGAACGGCTTCAAAACGTCCATCGTGACAGATGACCGTAAAGAGCGCATGAACGTAGCAGAAGTCATCCAGTCACAGTTGAAAGGTATCGGCATTGATTTGGAGATCAAAGTCATGGAATACGGTGCGTATCTGGAGCACACAGACAATGGTGAGCATGCGATGTTCATCGGGGGCTGGGGCAATGCAACAGGGGATGGCGACTACAACCAGTACAACGTCTTCCACAGCACTTCGAAAGGCAGCGCAGGTAACATGGCGTTCTACAACAACCCAGAGGTAGACAAGCTGATTGAAGAAGGACGTCGCGAAAAAGATACGCAAAAACGTAATGAAATTTACGCAAAGCTGCAAGAAATCGAGCTGAAGGAAGTACCGATCCTTCCCATCCGCACGATTGACCATGTGGCGGTTACATCCAAGAATGTAAATGGCTTCTGGCTGAGCCCTGTTGGCTACTTGATGCTAGATGAAGTATCGATCAACTAATGGTGATAGAAGGGATGGCGTTTGTCGCTGTCCCTTCTTTCGTCCATAGAGAGGAATTCACGATCTGGACCGGGAATGTAACTTGGGGAAAAGAAAAGCGCAAGAGACAAGTCATGGGGTGGAAAACATGCAGGAAGAGCAACTAGACATATTTGACGAAGCAGGACAGCACATCGGGGTTGAAGCGCGTAGCGAAGTACACCGCTTGGGGCTGTGGCACCAAACCTTTCACTGCTGGATTTACCGTGTAGTAGATGAACAGATCGAATTGTTGTTCCAAAAAAGACATCCACAAAAGGATACTTGTCCGAACTTGCTCGACATTACCTCTGCCGGTCATCTTCTCGCTTCGGAACAGCCATGTGACGGCGTGCGGGAATTGGAGGAGGAGCTGGGCTTGTCCGTGGGCTTTGAGGAATTGGACAAGCTAGGCGTGATTCGTGATGTAACGGTTGCCCCCTCCATCATTGATAAGGAAATGTGCCATACCTTTTTGTATGAATGCGATCAACCCTTACGTGCGTACCGTGTACAGGAAGAAGAAGTCACGGGGCTCTTTTGGGTCAATCTGCAAGAGCTCGAGCGGTTGTTTGCGAACGAAATCGGGCAGATAACGGTGATTGGATTTTTGCTATTGGAAAATGGTGAGCAAAAAGATACAGCGATGATCGCGGCAAAACCTGACTTTGTTCCACATGAAGTGTATTATTACCAGCAGGTGTTTGCAGCAGTGAAACTACGCGCAGCCAATCGATAACCCTGATCGGAAAAACAATGCCTCGCTTGTCATCGACAAGACGAGGTTTTTCGTTGGGCGAGAAAGATTGGCGAAGACACGTTCTCTAATGTGATATACTAAACAATGCTTTTTCACTGCTCGCAATCATGCGTAGATAGAGAGAGGAGATCGAGATGAGACTACAGATTATGATTGCCCTAATGCTCTCGACATTCCTTGCTGCGATGGAAGGAACGATTGTGAGTACAGCCGTACCACGCATTACGAGTGATTTGGCAGGCTTTGAACAGGTGAGCTGGGTATACGCCATCTACATGCTTGCCACTGCCGTATCTGCTCCCATTTACGGCAAGCTGGCTGATTTATTTGGCCGAAAAAACGTATTGTTAATCGGTATCGGTATCTTTTTGTTAGGTTCCACGCTCTGTGGAGTGGCGACGTCGATGTGGCAGCTCATTGTTTTCCGTGCCATTCAAGGCTTGGGTGCAGGTTCAGTCATGCCGATTACGATGACTATCATCGGAGATTTGTACACCGAGCAGACTGCCAGAGCAAAAGCGCAGGGCTGGATTAGTGCTGTATGGGGACTTTCCGGTGTGGCAGGTCCGTTGGTCGGAGGATTTTTGGTCGATACTCTGACGTGGCGTTATATCTTTTTTCTTAACTTGCCTTTTGGCCTCGTATCGTTTTTCATGCTCGTCTTTATGTATAAGGAAAAGCTTGCCGTCAAAGAAAAGCGTCATATCGATTATCCGGGCGCGCTTATTTTTTCGGTCGGGACCATCGCTTTGTTGTATGCCTTGTTAACAGGTAGCCAAAATCAATCCTGGACCAGTCCGGTGACGATTTCCTTGATCGTATTTGCATTGGTGAGCTATCTAATCTTTGTATCAGTGGAAAAGAAATCGCCTGAGCCGCTGATTCCGCTTTCGCTTTTTACCAATCGAAACGTGACCATGATCAATTTGCTGACACTCTTGACCAATGGAATTGTCATCAGCATGGTGGTTTACTTGCCGATCTGGAGCCAGGGAGTCTTGGGAGAAAGTGCGACAATGGCTGGCTTTGTCCTGACACCGATGCCGGTTTGCTGGACGATCGGCTCTATCCTTGCAGGGAACTTGTTAGGCAAGCTGCGAGCTGAACAGTTGTTTGTCGCAGGAACTGCCGTTCTGACGGTAGCGACAACATTGTTGAGCTTCCTGTCCGCTCAGTCAGCGGGATACCTCATTTATGTGGCTGTAGGCTTAATTGGTTTGGGAATGGGGCTCATTTCTCCGATCATCATGGTAAAAATTCAATCGTCCGTTGCAGTAGACAAGAGGGGCACAGCGGTTGCCCTCAATACGTTCACGGGTACATTTAGCCAAACCTTCGGGGCAGCTGTATTCGGAATGTTGTTCAACATGGTGACTGTAGCAAGTGGTCATGCGAATTTAGGGGCCTCGTTTGAACACGGATCGATTCCAGTGGCACAGCTGGCACAGATCCGAGACTTGTTGGCTAGTGGTGTTCATGTAGTCTTCACAGGCACCTTAGTGCTTGCGATAGCCAGCTTTGTTCTGACGCTTGTGATCGCAAAAGGAAACCGAGTCAAACAAAACCGAGTCAAACAGACACACTAAATTCAAAGACGTCCGCCGAGTGCGGGCGTTTTTCAAATAATTGGTTACAGTTTTCCAAAAAATACAAACTACATATTGCCAGTTGGTACATTCATCGATACTATTTTCCTAGATGCCCAAATTCTTGCGGACAGGAGTGTATGGGACGATGGAGGAGATTCGACCAGTTTCCATTGACGATATCGATGAGGTCGTTAGGATTGCAGCGATGAGCTACCCTGGAAGCAATCTACTGGTTGCAGAAAGCAGACAGCGATTTGCCGAACGCGTAAGGGAGACGATCGAAAACGACCCACATGTCAGCTACCACGGATGCTACCGTGATGGACGACTAGTGGGGATTATGAAATGGTACGATTTTCCTATGAATGTTCACGGCACACCGCTTTTGACTGGCGGGATTGGGCTGGTCGCCGTAGACCTTTTGCATAAAAAGGAAAAAGTGGCCATGTCGATGTTGCGAGGTTTTCTTTCGAGCTATCGGGAGCGGGGAATCTCGCTGGTCTCTCTCTATCCGTTTCGTGTTGATTTTTACAAGCAAATGGGTTTTGGAGTAGGGACCAAGGTTCATCAATACAAGTTCAAGCCGTCCAGCCTGCCGTTTGTAGGCAAGGACAAAATCGTCTATATAGGAAAAGAGGACAAAGAAGAACTGTCTGCTTGTTATCATCGAATCGCCCGTCAAACACATGGCATGATTAAGCGAACAGAGCGGGACTGGGACAGACTCCTCGATGTTCCAGAAATGATTGTCGTCGGCTACAAAAAGGAAGGAAGGTTAGAAGGCTATCTCGCTTTCCAGTTCCAGGGCACCCATGAAAAAAACAAACTCTTCAACAACATAGAAGTAAGAGAGCTTCAGTATGAGAACCGCGAAGCACTCGCGCAATTGCTCTCTTTCCTTCGTAGTCAAGCCGATCAGATTCAACGGATTGAGTTCACGACGCCGGATGAAGACTTTCACTTGTTGTTATCTGATCCGGGTAATGGAACGGATACAATGTTGTGGAGCATATATCATGAGAGTCATGCATCTGGAGTCGGTCTGATGTATCGGATCATTGATGTGCCGGGATTTTTCCGTCAGCTGTCCCACCACCATTTTGGTTCGGAAACGGTAAATGTGAAGCTGACGATCCGCGATTCGTTTCTGCCTGAGAATGCAGGAACATGGCTCATCAAGTTTATCGATGGTAGTCCGGAACTAAGGGAGGCAGTGGAGCCTGACGTTGCGGTGCAGCTAGATATTTCGGATTTTTCTTCACTCGTGATGGGGGTAGTAACTGCCCACAAGCTGTATCAATACGGCCAATTGGAGCTGGATGCTCCAGAAAAGCTTCCGATTTTGGATAGGCTGTTTGGTGTTCCCGAGAAGCCGCGATGTGTGACTACCTTCTAAACAAGAGGATTTGTCACGTTTTTGACACATTTGGTTATCTTATTTTGCTTCCTCCCATATGTTGTTAGTAAATGGGAGGAGGCAGGTTATATGATCTTTCTTACACTGGTTATCTTTTTTGCGTTTCTTTTGATTGTTTGGGTGGTCGTTAGACTCCTCTTCCGGCTGGAAAGGCATGATTCCATCACACATGATGAGAGAGAATTATGGAATCGCTTTCAGGTGAAAGAGAAGGAGATCAAATACCGAAAGCCCAAAAAATAAAAAGAAAGGCGCCAAGGTGACAGGCGCTCTTTCTTTTGCGTATTACCCACTATGAGAAGAGAAAGAAGGAGAAGACAATGCCAGGTAGATCAGAGGGGCATCAACGTGAATTTTTTCGCTTACGTCTAGAATACGCCCTCTGTGCAGACATGACTATTGTGCTGATCAAAGGGAAAACCATGGAGATTGGGAGCACACAGGTATTGATCGAGGATATCGGAGCAGGTGGACTTCGATTTCTCTCTCATCTCAAAATGCCAGCCAATGACCAGCTCGTTCTGCAGTTTGCGACGGAATTGTGCGGACAGGCTCTGAAAATGTACGGCCACGTCGTTCGCACGATTCCGTGGGAAACGGACTATTACGAATACGCCGTACGTTTTACAATGGAAGAGGAACAGCATCTGGAGATCAATCGTATGGTAAACCGCTTGGCGATCCGCTATCGGCAAAACCGGACATCAACAGAGGGGCGTTTCTATAAAGGCGATCGCCTGGTATTTTTAAAAGAGCTGGCCCAAGCAAGTCTTGCGATGCGAGCCAGTGAAGCATAGACAAAGAGGCTTTCTGTTGTGCAAATACACAACAGGGAGCTTTTTTGTTTGACACAAAACAAACGCAGTGATAAGTTATCTATAATAAATCAAACGATTAAAGGTTGTGTTTATATATGAGTCTTCATGAAGCATTTTGGAGCGCTTCCCTTCAAGAATGGAAGCAAGGTTACATCGAACAAGACGAACATTATATGTGTTTGCTCTGTGGGGAACAGGTGGAGAAAGGAATTATTTATCCAGTGGAGGGTGCCCTGTACGAAGCGTCCCGCTTTATGCGCCATCACATCGAGGCTGTGCACGGTTCTGTCTTTACTCACTTGAGCCAGTTGGATAAACGATTGACGGGCTTGTCTGATCATCAGGTTAATTTGCTTCGCCTCTTTTACCAGGGCAAGACAGACGCCGAGGTTCAAAATGAAATGGGGATCGGCAGTGCATCGACGATTCGTAATCACCGCTTTGCACTCAAGGAAAAAGAACGTCAGGCCAAGGTGTTCCTGGTCATGATGGAGTTATTGCATGAAACGGATAAACATCAAACGACCAACGATGCCAAATCAAGCAAGCAAAAGAATACCTCGAAAGATGGCGATGCCGCAGAGTATGCCGCGATCGTAAAGAAACTCTTGCCGAATGGACTATCTGGTCGATTAGAACGATTCCCGCGCAAGCACAAGCATAAACTCATCTTACTCGAAGAGATTTCCAAAAAATTTGAGCTCGATCGTTTCTACACGGAGCGGGAAGTGAATGAGATTTTGGAAGGTCTCTACGACGATTATGTGACCTTGCGGAGATATTTAGTCGATGTTGGTTTGATGGATAGACAGGCTGACGGCAGTCAATATTGGCGGATCGCAGTGGAAAATGAGGGAGAGGAACGAGGGGCGCAACAGATGAATCGCAAGCAAGAGCTCAAGCAGATGTACAAGGAAGTAGAAACCGATGCAGGCGTTTATCAAATTAAGAACAAGCAAAATGACAAAGTGTTCATCGCCAGCACGAATAACCTAAAAACGATCAACGGTAGAAAGTTCATGCTTCAGCATGGCTCACATCCTAATCGTGAGCTGCAAAAAGACTGGGATAAATACGGTCCGGACGCTTTTGAAATCGAGGTATTAGAGAAGGTTGAGAAGAAAGACCATCCGTATTTTGATGGAAAGGATGCACTGGAAAAACTCGAAGATAAATGGATGAAAAAGCTGGCGCCATATGGTGATCGAGGCTATCACGTGCAAAAAGATCCGTCCTAGTCTCGTCCATCATCCAACATACAGAAGCGCTCCAAGTGATCCCACAGACCTTCCTTATGCAAAATCTGAATTTGTTTTTCACCAAGTAAATCAAAATGTGGGAAGGGTGCTCGGTTATGAATGTAGACAGGATCGAGCCCGTTGGCAAGGCACCAGTCTGTCAGTAACGAATAATTGGCACAGCCTACTTTTGTAACGGTTTTGATTCCAGGAAACCGTGGGTCCAGCCAATAGTGGGTGAGAAATGCCAATTCGCCTCGACTAACGGCTTGCTTCCAACGGTTCAGTTCCTCTCGTGTAATCCCAAATGCCACTCTTCCTCATCCTTTGCAAAGCGGTCGTGTTTCTCACTCATTAATAGCATGGAATGGTGTAAACGTCAAAAAGACAGTTCTCCCCCGGGGATAGCCGATGGAAACTGTCTTTTTGTGCTTGGTTGCTTACCGAACTCCTGTTGGAAGCTGAGGCGGAATGTAATTCAACTCTTCGTCCGCAGTGATGTAATCGGTGTTGACCATGAGGAGCAAATAGCGTTTGCCGGTTTGCGGATCGCTGATAATGATGTGGTCGCGGCCAGCTGTTTCGAGGACACCACGGAAAATTTTGGCGTTCCATTGGCTGTTGTTTTCAAACGTTTGGTACACCGTAATGACTTTGCCTCGATTCAGGCGAAGGATGTTTTCGATGTACGATTCTTCCATCACTTGCCCAGGAGTAATGGGCATTCCAGGAATCAAGGATCCGCTTGGCTGCATCGGAACCAGTTGAGGTTGCTGCTGCTGAATCATCTGCTGCTGTTGCTGAGGCATACCGTATGGATACTGGGCGGATGGGTACATGTCGTAGCCGTATTGTTGTTGAGGGAAACCAGTGTAAGGCATTTGTTGACTCATGATGAACTCGCTCCTTTATCTATCTAATTCTTTTAATAGACGCGTGGACAATCTGCTGGTGTTGGAACGAAGAAGCAGTGTGCCTTATAGCGACCGGAGTTTTGTTGATCCCACCAGGTAGGAGGACAGTTTCCGGCAGGACGGTAGAACCACAATGCGTTGCTCGCCGGGCGGGTTTTCTCTCCATTGACTGCACGCTGTGCCAGTCGTTTGTCTCTTTCCCTGGCACGTTGATAGAAATACGGCTTCTGGACCGCTTCGAATCCTCCCGGAGATTGATAGACCATGTCACGCATGCTGCGAATGTTTTTGAAGTCAAGGCAGTTCCCTAAAATCCGATTTACCCCAACGTTGCCAACCATCAACATGCCCAACTCACCTTCACCCTCAGCCTCAGCCCGAATCAGTCTGGCAAGCATATCGACATCACTGGAGTTCGCTTTAATGACGGCCATTGCTTCACCTCCTTCCACAAAAATCACAATAACAATATATGGGCGAATAATAGATTGGTGATTGGCCCGATAAATTTTTCATCAAGTTGACGTTTACGTAAACGGCAGTTACAATCATTTTATTCGGTAAATTTAGAATTTTATAAATGTAAGTGAGGGGCGCTGGACATGAGCAGAGAAGGAATACAGAAGGATGAATCGTGGACCATCTCTGATCTCGCTCAACAATTAGACGTAAGCACCCGAACGATTCGGTACTACGAAGAGCTCGGCTTGATTTTCCCCAGTCGGACAGAGAAGGGAAGCAGGTACTACAACCGAAAGGATCGTGCCAGGCTACGACTCATTCTGCGAGGAAAGCGATTCGGATTTTCGTTGGATCAGATTCGCGAGATGATTGAGCTGTTCGACGAGGACCGTACAGGTCGTGCGCAGCTTTTGCGAACGATTGAGTACGGCAACCAAAAGCTGGCTGAGATCGACGAGAAAATCATGGAACTCCGACAACTGAGAGAAGACATTCTCGTCTACAAGCAAAACTTTGAACAAAAATTGCTTGAAGAAAACGAGGAGGAGAAACGATGAATGTATCAGCTCTGCTCGCAGCAAACGGAAGGAAATACCCTGACAAGTCCGCGCTGATTGCAGGAGATGTAGAGGTTAGCTTTTCCCAGTGGGACACACGTTCTACTCAGTGGGCTTGCCATTTGCAAGAGCTTGGCATCGAGCAAGGGGATCGGGTTGTCATGTTGATGCCCAATTGCCCGGAGTTTGCCATTTTTTACGTCGCCGTCATTCGCAGTGGTGCCCTCGTCGTACCGATCAATGCGCGCTCAACCCAAGAAGAAGTACGACATATATGTGAACATGCCGGAGCAAAGGCACTTCTTGTTCACGATGCCCTCGTGCCTATCGTAAATGAGTGGGTCCTGCAAACATCACAGCTTGTGGCAATTAAAACAGGTGCGAGCCAAGGGAATTGGCATGGAATCGCTGACTGGGATGCCAGTGACGTGTCTTTCGAAAAAATGAATACGCTTTCTTCACAGCCGTATTTGGCGAACATGAACGAAGATAGCGAGGTTAGCATCCTGTATACATCTGGCACGACTGGACGCCCTAAAGGGGTGCTCTATACACATAGAAGCTTGTTGACTGTCGCGAAGATGATGTCGATTGAACTGACGATGACACATCGTTCGCGAATTTTGCATTTGATGCCGCTGAGTCATTCGGCTCCCCTCCATCTCTTTTTCATTGCAGGGCTCATGCTTGGCGCCACCCAGGTAATGGCCCTGACCTTCTCGCCGCAGCTTCTCTTGGATTTGGTGCAGCAGCATCGAATTACGCATTTCTTCGGAGCGCCAGTGGCGTATTTGCTGACGATGAAGCACCCAGAGTTTACGGCGTACGATTTGTCTTCCATCGAATTTTGGATGTATGGCGGGGCTCCGTTGTCCAAAGAGATGGCTTCGCTTATGGAAGAAGCATATGGACGCGATAAACTGGCGTGCGTCTACGGCTTGACGGAGGCAGGGCCGACTGGAATGTGCCTCTTACACCGAGAGCATCCGGACAAAATCGGCAGTATAGGAAATCGTGGTGTATTGTTCGTCGAAATGGAGGTTGTTGACGAGCGAGGAGAGCAATGCGCCAGTGGAGAAGCGGGCGAAATTCGCTTGCGCGGAGAAGGGACAATGAAAAGATACTATAACAATCCGGAGGCGACAGCAGAAACCATAAGGGATGGTTGGGTGTACACAGGCGATATTGCACGCGTGGATGAGGATGGATTTCTGTGGATGATTGATCGCAAAAAAGACGTGATGATTACGGGCGGGGTAAACGTCTACCCCAAGGAAATCGAGCAATTGTTAGAGCGTCATCCGTCGATTGGTGAGGTAGCTGTTGTAGGTTTGCCGCATCCTGAGTGGGGTGAGACGGTTACGGTCTATGTGGTACTGAAACCAGGAGTCGATACCAATCGAGAGTGGCTAAAAGAAATCCAAGGCTCTTTGCGTGGTCATCTCGCCGATTACAAGCTCCCGCGACAGGTGAATATCGTTCCTTCATTGCCGCGGAACACGAGCGGAAAAGTCCTGAAGCATGTACTACGTGATGTCAGTTCCCAAAAGGAAGTGGAACTGCGATGAGTGATTTGCAAACGAGCATTGATCAGCGAACATACAGCGATAACATCCCGCACCCGCGTACGCCACAGGCACAAAACTTTTTCAAAGCAGATCCTAACCTCGATTACTTGCTACAACGCTATCTCCCTGCTTCCATGCATGAATGGGCCAGACAGCAGTTGAGCTGGCTAGGGGCGCAAGTGGCAGGCCCCATCGATGAGCGTGCCGCCTATACAGACAGAGAAGGCAAGCCGAGATTGCGCAAGTACAATCGGCTGGGTGAGGATATTTCTGAGATCATTACCAATGAAGGCTACAAGGAAACAGTAGCAGAAGTTTACGGAGCAGGCATCGTCAGCTACTTGTATCAAGACATTCCTGAGTTGGGGAGAAAAGCGCCGTACAGCTATTCCTTTTTCATGGGCTATCTCGTGAGTCAGTCTGAGCCGGGTTTCTATTGCCCTGTCACCTTGTCGATGTCAGCTGCTTATTTGATTGATCGTTACGGCAGCGAAGAACAGAAGGAGCAGTACCTGACAGGACTGACCTCTCGCGATCGTACTCGCTTGTATGAAGGAGCTACTTGGCTGACAGAGAGACAGGGCGGTTCGGATGTCGGTGCGAATTTGACTGTAGCAGAGCCAGTAGCAGACCGGCCGGGTGTGTACCGATTGACAGGAGAAAAGTTTTTTGCGAGCAATGCTGGCGCATTTGTTGCCACTGTTTTGGCGAGAATCGATGAAGAGAAAACGGGGACAAAAGGGCTCGGACTGTTTTTGGTGCCTTGGATAAAGCCTGACAACGAACGCAATCACATTCAGGTCCGCCGCCTAAAAGATAAGCTGGGCGTTAACGCCGTACCATCTGCGGAGATACTGTTGAACGGGGCAGAGGGCTATTTGATCGGGGAGCCGGAGAACGGCTTCAAGTACATGGCAGAAGCCCTGAACCTCTCTCGCATTTGCAACGCGATTGCTTCGATTGGGATCATGCGTCGAGCTTTTTATGAAGCGAGGTATTATGCCGAGCAACGTCGTGCATTCGGGAAGCCAATCGATCAGTACCCGATGGTAAAAGAAATGCTGGTGAGCCTCTTATTGGATACGGAGGTGAGCACGGGTGCGGTGTTTGATATGATTGCTGTTTATGATCGCTTGCAGTCTAATTCCGTTAGCAAAGAGGATAACGCGCTTGCTCGCCTGCTGATTCCTTTGCTGAAATACCGCACAGGGGAAGAGGCTGTCGAATCGACCCATACCGCAATTGAAATTCATGGCGGTAACGGTTATATCGAGGAGTACGTGACGCCGCGTCTATTGCGTGATGCGCAAGTTTTGACCGTATGGGAAGGCACCTCGAATATACTTGCACTCGATATTTTGCGTGTGATGCAAAAAGAAAACAGCCACGAAGTGTTTTGCAGATTGCTTCGGGAGCGCATAGCTGGCTGGAAGCATGCCTTTTCGCAGCCGTACGCCGAGTTGATTCGGACAGAACTGGCCATCCTGGAGGAGAATATCGCCTATCTCATGCAACAGACCCACGATTATTTGACGTACAAATTAAAAACGCTCGCGGATCATATGGTAGATTTGTACACCTTATCATGCATCGTCGGTGAAGCAGAGGATCAGGTGACCGGGGAGGGAAATGCGCGAAAATACATTTTGGCAAAGCTGTATGCCGAAAAGCATTTCCATTCACAAGAAAAACGGGGGATTCAAGCCGATTCTTTGCTGGATGTACAGTTCTTTACCCAACTGATGGAGTATCAGTCTGTCAGCGTAGAAGAGTGGACCCAACAGTCCGCTATTGTTCCGACCCGATAATCAAAAAGCGCCTTTAGACCACTTGTTGAGGTGGCGAAGGCGCTTTTGATTTTTACGCATACCGCTTGCGGCGCATACTCCAAATGAACCAGATCGCAGCAACCCCTGTTGCGACCGCCAGCAGAGTGATCTCAAAGTATTCATCGATCAGAACCTTGGCGTGTTTTCCATATAAATAAAACAAGGTGCCAATCAAATAAAACTTCAATCCCCGCCCGATGATCGCATAAAACATGAGCTTGGTCAGCGAGTAATTGAATACGCCGGAGAGCACAGTGAAAACCTTGAAAGGAATGGGGGTAAAAGCTCCGATCAGTACGGCAGCATCCCCGTTTTTTGCGAATTTTTCCGTCGCTACGATCACCCATTTTTCAGGGAGAAGCTTGTGCAAAAGTGGTTTTCCTAGCCATCTCCCCAACAAAAATCCGATGGGAGCGCCGAGGACGGAAGCAGTAAAGGCTACTGTTGCAAACTGAATCGCTGAGCCTGGATCGAGCAGACTCATCGCAATTTGCATAAAAAACGGAGGAATCGGACTAATAAATGAGTCCAAAAATGCCATGGCAACAAGTCCCCACATCCCATATTGCATGAATAGCTGTGTGATATGTTCGAGCATGAGCATCTCCTTAGAAGGTTTTTTCTATTGTAGCTATCCTATGCCAGTTTGTCCAAAGAAAGACCACAACTGAAGGTGGATGTCGAGAGGGAAATTAAGGAAATAGGAAGATTGGCCCATCAATCGGTTTCCAAAATATCCCGAAGATAAGTTGGTATGGAAGTCATTACGAAAGGGATATCTTTTACATGAAAATGCCATTATCAATCAAAGTTATTCAAGGGTTAATGCTGTTGCAAGTCATCGTATTGGGGGGACTATATTTTGTGGTTTCACAGGTAGATCCGATGAACTTGAATCACTGGGCCAGTAAAATGGTTTTCAGCGTTGTGACTATGCCAGAAGATATGTTAGATCAAAGCTATGTGTTAGGAAGAATGCAAGGAAGATTAATGCTTCCGCTGATCATCACGACATTATTGTTCATCTTCATACAGATGAGGTTTCTCAAGTCGGCGATTGTCTGCATAAGTCTGGCGATTTTACTGGATATAAGCAACGGAACTTTCTTGATCGTAATCGTGTATGTAACTCTTCTTTTGGTTGTGACCCACAACAAACAATCGAAGGCATATTTTAATCGGAATCATCATCAAGTTACCCAGACGGTTTCAAAATGAGTGGTCCAATGAGCTTATCCTAGGGTCGAATATTGATAATGAAGTCCTTGTTTTTTCATTGACGCTAGGAAAGATTATCCACTAAAATGTAGGGAAACAGGACAAACATCATGGGAGGAACCAATGAAAACATTGGGTTCGGGAAAAGTCGTTTTCTATGCGCCAAACGGGACTAACTTGCAATTGTCAGGGGAAATTGACGTACGTGGTGATCGGGTATCCATAACAGAAATCATTTATTTTAATGGCCAACCAAACGGAGCGCGCGAAACGAATTTGCCACTCGCGCAAACGGTGATTTACTGGGAGCCAGAAGTATACGAACAGATCGGATATGAAGAACAATAAGAATAATGGCGATTCCAAGCCCTGTCTCTAGCAGGGTTTTTTCGCGTATGGCAGCGAATCTGCCAGCACCTCGGGCTATAGCCGATGTCCCGGTATTGTGATATGATGTGGGATGGAATTTACGTATGGTACAAGGAGTGATCCTTATGATCGATTCTATATTGGAACGTGCTCTCGCAGGTGAACGACTGGGTCTTGAAGATGGTCTGGCTTTGTTTGCGAGCAATGAAATCGAAAAGATCGGACATTACGCCAATCTGGTCATGCAAAAGCATCATCCAGAACCGATTACGACTTTTGTTATTAGTCGCAACGTCAATTACACGAACGTATGTGACACCTATTGCCGATTTTGTGCTTTTTATCGAGCGCCAGGCTCTTCGGAAGGATACGTTCTACCCAGAGAAACTATTTTCGAAAAAATTCAAGAGACCGTAGACGTAGGCGGTACGGAAATCTTGATGCAAGGCGGTACCAATCCGGATCTGAAGCTGGATTATTACACCGACCTGTTGCGCGCGATCAAGCAGCGCTTCCCGCAGATTACGATGCACTCTCTGTCTGTAGCGGAAGTGATGAAAATCGCGGAAGTTTCCAATATGTCTGTCGAGGAAGTGCTGAAAGAGCTGAAGGCAGCGGGTCTCGATTCCTTGCCAGGAGCGGGTGGCGAAATCCTCGACGATCGTACACGTCGGAAGATTTCCCGATTGAAAGGCTCTTGGACTGAATGGATTGACACTCAAAAAGCCGCACACCGTGCAGGGTTGCCTGGTACTGCTACCATGGTAATCGGTTTTGGGGAAGAGATGGAGGAGCGCGTACTGTCCCTTTTGCGCATTCGTGATGCCCAAGATGAGACAGGCGGATTCAAAGCGTTCATCGTCTGGACATTCCAACCGGACAACACCAATATGAAGGCAGTCAACAACACGCCAGAGGAATACTTGAAAACACTGGCAATCAGCCGCCTCATGCTGGATAATATTGAAAACTTCCAATCTTCTTGGGTGACGATGGGCCCACATTACGGTCAGCTTTCCCTCTCTTACGGAGCGAACGATTTCGGCCAAACAATGATGGAAGAAAACGTGGTTTCCGCAGCGGCATGTACGTACAAGGTCAACACGAACCAAATTTTGGAGCTCATTCGCGGCGCAGGCAAAATCCCTGCACAGCGCAACACAAAGTATGACATTCTGCGCGTTTTCAAAGACGGCGAGATGTCAGAACGTGATTTTGTCATGCAAAACTAAATAACCTCCAAACGCTTCTCTGCCCCCTCCTAACAAAGGGAAACCGGCAGGGGAGCGTTTTTTGGTTTTTAATTCAGGAATTTTTTACCTGCAACCTTCCCTGAGTTTCCAACCGTTTAAAAGTATATCGCTCCTGACGGGACATATACTGTAACTACAATGGCGGTTGGGGGGATGGTTATGCAGACGTTTCGCGTATTGCTGGAGAATGTCCCTGAGCATTGTGACACGTATCGGGCTATCGTAAATGAGATGACGGAGCGGGTCAACACTGCACCGGTGCGCATTACATACAGGGAGCAAGAAGAGAATGGATACCTCTTGTTCTACTTTCAAAGCTGGTGTGAGACTGAGTATGACGCGCAGACCATCGAGTGGGCGAGAGCCTTCGTTGCTCTTACATTAGCCGAATGGGTCATTCAGGTGAAGGAACCGAAAATTATGGAAGAAATGGCCGCTGACTTACTCGCTGCCGAACAGATGGAGAACGAGTGGGCAGAGATTTTTCCTTATATTCAACGCATGTGCCAAGAAGTCGAGCTTGATGGTAGGGAACTGTTAACAGCTACGACACGCAAGGCAAACGTATATCGCAAAGTTTTCACCTATCTGGAGTGGGAGAGAACGATCAACGTCTTGGGCTTCGTCCGGTTTCGACTGCAGGAGCATTGGAACGAGCTATTCGAGCTCGTGGAAACTGGCATTGATGAATATCTGGAAGACAAGCAATACCAAGAGTTTGTCGAGTTGTTGCGCTATTTCATCGCTGTACAGGAAACGAAGCAGGAAGTCGTTCATGTCGTTCCTAGTGTGGACAAACCTTTCCATCTTTATGACAAAAAAGGGGATCGTCTTTGGCTTGAACAGTTGGATACCGTTCTGAACATGGATGAACAAAAATGCAGGGACGAGGATTATTTGGTCAGTGCTTTGGTTACACTGGCTCCTGAGAGTATCGTGCTCCATATGGCTTCGGAAAAGCCTGGGCTTGCACAGACGATCCGCAGTATTTTTGACAGTCGGCTCGTTACTTGCCACTCTTGTTCGCTTTGCCTATCCGAGCGACGTGTACTTGACGGGAATAATCCCTCTAAACTATAATAGCAACAACAACTTTACATCGCTTATAAATACGATGAGAAGGACACGGACAATAGTAAGGACGCTCTAGAGAGGCGGGCCACAGGCTGGAAGCTCGCTGCGAACTGTTATTGATCTACCACCTTCGAGTAGCTGCCGGGAACGAAGCGTAGGCTTTTACTATCGGTATGCCGGTTAAATACCGTTACATGGAATGAGGAGTCTTTTTTTGTGAACAGACTTGAAGTAGGGTGGTACCGCGAGAACACACTCGTCCCTTTTTGGGATGAGTGTTTTTTTATTTTCTCAACCAAAAAGATACAGGAAGGAAGAATCCGCAGTGGCACAAATTCATGTTACTTTCCCAGATGGAGCCGTTCGTCAATACGACGCTGGGATTACTATCGAAGACATCGCAGGCTCCATTAGCTCTAGCCTGAAGAAAAAGGCAGTAGCTGGTAAAAAAGACGGCAAGGTTGTCGATCTGTACACAGAACTCACAGATGACGCAGCGATTGAAATCGTTACCCTCGATTCTGCTGACGGGTTGGAAGTATACCGCCACAGTACAGCTCACTTGCTCGCTCAAGCGGTAAAACGCATTTACGGCGCTGAAGTGAAATTCGGAATCGGTCCTGTAATCGAAGATGGCTTTTACTACGACATGGATATTCCGGTCTCCCTTTCCCCAGAGGATTTGGGCAAAATCGAAGCGGAAATGGAAAAAATCGTGAAGGAAGACCTGCCGATTCGCCGCAAAGTCGTAAGCCGCGAAGAAGCAACTACGATTTTCCAAGAACTGAACGATCACCTGAAGTTGGAGCTGATTCGCGACCTGCCAGAGGATGCGACTATCACGCTGTATGAGCAAGGCGAATTTTTCGACCTCTGTCGTGGTCCGCACTTGCCGTCTACTGGCTTCATCAAAGCATTCAAGCTGATGAGCGTAGCAGGTGCATACTGGCGCGGTAAAGCAGAAAACCAAGTTCTGCAACGCGTATACGGTACAGCTTGGCCGAAAAAAGCAGACATGGATGAATATCTGCACTTCATCGAAGAAGCGAAAAAGCGCGATCACCGCAAATTGGGTAAAGAACTGGGACTGTTCATGTTCTCCGAGGAAGCGCCAGGCATGCCGTTCTACCTGCCAAAAGGCTTCACTGTTCGCAACGAGCTGGAGCAATTCTCCCGCCGTCTGCAACAATTGGCACAATACACAGAAGTTCGCTCTCCGTTCCTCATGAACGAGCGTCTCTGGAAAGAATCCGGTCACTGGGATCACTACAAAGAGAACATGTACTTCTCTGAAGTAGACAACGCGACTTACGCCTTGAAGCCAATGAACTGCCCGGGTCACATGCTGATCTATAAAAACGAGATGCACTCCTACCGCGACCTGCCGATCCGTTACTCCGAGTTCGGGCAAGTTCACCGCCATGAGTACTCCGGGGCATTGAACGGAATGCTGCGGGTGCGCACCTTCTGCCAGGATGACGCGCACGTATTTGTCCGTCCTGATCAGATCGCGAGCGAAATCAAAGGCATGATCACTTTGATTGACAGCATCTACAAGGTATTTGGCTTCGAATACAGTGTGGCTCTGTCCACTCGTCCGGAAGATTCCATGGGCTCTGATGAGCTGTGGGAAGCAGCAGAAAGCTCTCTGAAAACAGTGTTGGATGAGCTCGGTATGGCCTATGAAATCAAAGACGGAGACGGTGCGTTCTACGGACCGAAGATCGATTTCCAAATTACCGACGCGCTGAAACGCCGTCACCAATGCGGAACGATCCAGTTGGACTTCCAAATGCCTGAGAAATTCGACCTGACTTATGTTGGTCAAGACAACGAGAAGCATCGTCCAGTTGTCTTGCACCGTGCGATGTACGGCTCCATGGAGCGCTTCATTGGTATCCTGATCGAGCACTACGCAGGTGCATTCCCGATTTGGCTGACTCCAATTCAAGCACGCATCATGAACATCAGCGAAGTGCACATGCCATACGCAGAACAAGTAAGAGAAAAGCTGCAACAAGCTGGCATTCGCGTAGAGTTGGATGGCCGCAATGAGAAAATCGGCTACAAAATCCGTGAAGCACAAGTTGAAAAAATCCCTTACATGCTGGTCATTGGTGAAAAAGAGGTGGCTGACGGTACATTGTCCGTCCGCAAACGCGGAGTGGGCGATGAAGGCGCGATGACAGTGGATGCGTTTGTAGAGAAAATCCGCGCTGAAATCAATGAAATGAAGTAATAGCGTATAGGAGTAGAGCCGCCCAGAAGTTTCGGGCGGCTTTTTTCATTATACGTTTACTTGGAAAAAAGAACGGGAAAAGGATGTAGGGTAATTATAGATATGGACATCAAGAAGAACTGCGGGGGATACGTATGCGGGTAAGCATCAAGCAAAGACTGATAGCAGCATTTCTTGCCATTATTTTAATCCCGATTGGAGTGATTAGCTCATTTGTCTATGTCAAAATGGAGGAGCGAATCCAGACTTATTTTATTGAATCCACGACAAAAGAAGTGGCTCAAGTAGACAATGCGATTAACTTGCATTTCGACTCGATTCGTGAAAACGTAAACCTGATAGCAGGCAGTCCCTTATTAAAAAGTGCAGATAACACCATTACGACGTATATGGACAAACCAACCAAAACCAAGCATACGCCACTGCAAAATGGCGGAGTAGAGGCGGCCATTTTTCAAGATTTCCTGCGATTCGTCGATTCTCATCCGAATACTGCATTTATTTATTTAGCGACCAAATACGGAGGATACATACAGTGGCCGACAGATGATGTCATTCCGAATTACGATCCGCGTACAAGAGATTGGTACAAAAACCCAATGGGGAATCCCGGAAAAGTGATCACGACAGATCCGTATCTCTATTTGGGCGATAACAGTCTCGTGATCAGTAACGTGACGATGCTTGCGGATGACAAGGGTGAACCACTGGGCGTTGTTGGACTGGATGTGAATTTAAAAGGGCTAACCGATATTTTGAAAGACATTAAGATCGGAAAAACGGGTTATCTCATGCTGGTTGGCAAAGACGGAACGATTTTGGCTAATCCCAAGAACCCCGAGCTCAATTCGAAGAACCTGAAAGATACGCAAATTCCTGAATTGGCTGCTATCGCAGAGAATACCGCAAGCAGCTTTTCGGTCACGATGAACGATACCGAGTATTTGGCTAACGTCTTTACTTCAGACAAAACTGGCTGGAAATATATTTCGTTTATTGAAAAAGCTGAGCTCTCTGCTGAAGCCAATCAAATCGGTTTCATCATCGGGGCATTGAGTCTTTTGTTTGCCTTATTAGCGGTTATCGCTTCCGTTCTTTTCTCGCACAAATTCACCAAGCCATTGCTTGCTATCGTTGACCAGATTGCGCAGATCGGACGTGGTGACTTTACCGGTGAATTGCCCAAAAACCTTTTGGAAAGAAAAGACGAAATCGGCATGCTTGGTCAGAGCATTCAGGTGATGCAAGTATCCATCCAAGGACTCATTCGGGAAGTCCAAAAAGCGGTTAACACCCTCTCTACTTCGTCAGACAACATATCGGTTCGCTTGGCAGACAATATAGACACTACGAACAAGATTTCTACCACGATACAGGAAGTAGCGAGCGGGGCGCAAAATCAGCTCAGAGGTGCGGAAGAATCCGCAAGAGCGATGGAAGAAATGTCGATCGGCATCCAACGCGTGGCGGAAACAACCTCCATCATCTCAGAATCATCTACATGTACGGCGGATGAAGCGCAGCTAGGAAACCAGTCCATCCAAAAAGCTATCCAGCAAATGGACTCCATCCGTGGCTCTGTGGAACATTCCGTATCCGTCGTCAAGCAATTGGGTGAGCGATCCAAAGAAATTGTGCAAATCATTGACGTGATTACAGGAATTGCTTCCCAAACGAATCTGCTTGCTCTCAATGCAGCCATCGAAGCTGCCCGTGCGGGAGAGCATGGACGAGGTTTTGCTGTCGTAGCAAATGAAGTAAGAAAACTCGCTGAACAATCGGATGAGTCTGCTCGGCAAATCGCCAACCTCATTCAGGAGATACAAACAGATACGACCATGGCGGTCAACTCGATGGATTCTGTCAATCAAGATGTTCAGGATGGATTGTCTACTGTACTGGAGTCAGGGGAAGCCTTCCGACGCATCTTACAAGAAATTCGACAAATAACGGATCAAATTCAGGAGGTATCTGCTGTCTCTGAGCAAATGTCTGCCGGATCGGAACAAGTAGCAGCATCTGTGGACGAGACTGCCCAAATTGCAAGGATTTCAGCGCACAATGCTGAAAATCTGGCTGCTTCCTCCAATGGTCAATTGGCCACTATGGAAGAGTTTGCCGTTTCATTTGAATCCTTGAATCAGATGGCTCGTGAACTGGAAAGAATGATCAGTAAGTTTAAAATATAAGAATGCATAACGGAAAGAGTACGAATGTCGGGAGGTATTCGTACTCTTTTTTTGCAAAAGTGGTCCCATTTATGACACAATGTGCTGTTTGCGTTTGAAAATTTGGCTATTTCGATTTATGATAATAGACTGGTACTAAGTCGAAATGCGATATGATAGTAATGATGAAGGGAAAAAGTCGTCCTATATAGATAAAAGGAGAGTGAACAGCTATGCCAGAAAAAGTGCTTGATTTACGGAACCGTCCTCTCCGAGATTTACGAATATCTGTCACCGATAAATGTAATTTTCGTTGTCGTTATTGCATGCCTGCCGAAATTTTTGGACCGGATTTTGAGTTTTTGCCGCAAAGCAAGTTGCTGACCTTTGAGGAAATTACCCGTTTGACCCAGATCTTTACTTCACTTGGGGTTGGGAAAATCCGCATTACCGGCGGAGAGCCATTAATGCGCAGAAATCTGCCTGAGTTGATTCGAATGATACGTGAAGTAGATGGCGTTCAAGATATTGCCATGACGACCAACGGTTCTCTCTTGTCCCGCCATGCGCAAGCACTAAAAGAAGCAGGTCTGGATCGGGTGACGGTCAGCCTGGATAGCTTGGATAATGAGCGCTTTGGGGTGTTGAACGGAAGAGGCTATCAGGTAGATGCCGTGCTGGAAGGGATTCGCGCAGCGGCAGATGCCGGGCTTTCGATCAAGATAAACATGGTGGTACAACGCGGAGTCAATGATCAAGATATTTTGCCGATGGCACGGTACTTCCGTGAGCAGGGGCACACCCTTCGATTTATTGAATTCATGGATGTGGGAAACAGTAACGGGTGGCGGCTGGATCAAGTCGTTCCTTCCCGTGAAATTGTGCGCATGATCCATACAGAGATGCCGTTGGTAGCGACTGAAGCGAACTACTATGGAGAGGTAGCTTCTCGCTATCGCTATGAGGGATCGGACCAGGAGATCGGGTTGATCTCATCGGTGACCCAAGCTTTTTGCTCCACTTGTACGCGAGCTCGCTTGTCGGCAGAAGGGAAATTGTACAACTGTCTCTTTGCTTCATCTGGAGATGATTTGCGCGAACCAGTCCGCGATGGACGCACGGATGAAGAGATTCGCGAGCTGATACGTGCAATCTGGGAGCGGCGTGACGTGCGCTACTCGGAGGAACGACTAAGTGAAACGCCTGGTCTCGCCCAGCGTGAAAAGGTCGAAATGTCCCATATCGGGGGATAATTAGGTATGAGCCTTGACAAAACCCAAGCTACCTTGTAATATAAATTGCGTGTATAAACACTTCATACTTCGAGAACAAGCAGAGGCGCCCAGCTTCTCACCTGGGTCGACGTCGTATACGACTGTTGACAGGTAACTCTTACGCAAAGATCCTCGGATCTGATGAAATTGCTTAGGTGAGATATGTGCGGGCGCAGAATGCGTTCGCACATTTTTGTTCCTTCTCGAAATTGACGGGGGTGGCAAGTATTAGCAAGGATCAAATGTTAATTAACGAAGCGATCCGTGCCCGTGAAGTCCGTTTAATCGGTGCTGACGGGAGCCAATTGGGAGTCGTACCTTTTAGGGAAGCATTGCGCATTGCCCAGGAAGCTGAATTGGATCTGGTAAACGTTGCTCCTACAGCCAAGCCGCCTGTATGCCGTATCATGGACTATGGAAAGTTCAAATACGAGCAGGCGAAAAAGGAAAAAGAAGCACGTAAAAACCAGAAGATCATCGAGCTGAAAGAAGTGCGTTTTTCTTCTAACATCGAGGAACACGATTTTCAAACAAAGCTTCGCAACGTCCGCAAGTTCTTGGAGGATCAACACAAGGTGAAGTGTACGATCCGTTTCCGTGGACGTGAAATCACCCACTCCGAAATTGGACTAGGCGTTATGGAACGTGTAGCTGCCCAGTGTGAAGATCTCGCTACGCCTGAGCGCAAGCCGAAGATCGAGGGCCGCAGCATGATCATGATTCTGGCTCCGAAAGCGGAAAAGTAAGATAGTAGTTTAGACAGGAGGATTTTTCAGATGCCTAAAATGAAAACCAACAAGGCTGCTGCGAAACGTTTCAAAAAGACTGGAAGCGGCCAATTGAAGCGCGACCGCGCATTTGGTAGCCACTTGTTCGCTAACAAAACGACTAAAGCAAAACGCCACCTGCGTAAAGCTGCACTCGTTTCCAAAGGCGATCAAAAACGCATTGAGCAAATGCTCACTTACCTGTAAGTTATTTTTTATTACACACCATTACGCAGCATGAGCTCCCTAAGCGCCTAGCAGTAGGCCGCCATGCTGGAAAGACCAGGAGGAGTTTAGTATGCCAAGAGTAAAAGGTGGCATTGTTACACGCCGTCGTCATAAGAAAATCCTGAAGCTGGCGAAAGGATACTTCGGTTCCAAACATCGCCTGTTTAAATCCGCTAATGCGCAGGTAATGAAATCCCTGCTGTATGCATACCGTGACCGTCGTCAAAAGAAACGTGATTTCCGCAAACTGTGGATCACTCGTATCAACGCGCAAGCTCGCATGAACGGTCTGTCCTACAGCCGTTTGATGCACGGCCTGAAAGTTGCTGGCATCGAAGTTAACCGCAAAATGCTGGCTGACTTGGCTGTTAACGACAAAGCTGCGTTCAACGAACTGGCAACAGTTGCAAAAAGCAAACTGAACGCTTAATTTTTGAATAGAAGAGCCGATCTTTCCGATTGAGGGAAGGGCGGCTTTTTTGTTGTGGTCTAGATGGTGGTAGAAATCAGAACGTAGATAGGGAAATTTGAGTCAAAGAAAAAACAACCGAAAACACATTCGGTTGTTTTTTCTATTTTTATTCAACAAATGATTCGCTGTCGAATGGCGTCCGCCACACCTTGTGCGCGATTTTGCACACCGAGCTTTTTTAAGGCGGACTTGATGTAATCCTGCACGGTAAACTCACTAATTCCCATCCAGTCCGCCATCTCCTTAACGCTTTCGCCCCATGAAATCCGCTGCATGACTTCGACTTCTCGGCGTGAGAGCTTGACGGTTTTAGGGCGATGGGAGTCGGTTGCCAATACTTTGCCCAGCATCAGACAGTATGCGCTCAAAGATTGTACCAATTGTTGGTTGATGCCAGAACAGCCATCCTGATGCCAGGAGATACCGGCGTAGCCGAGTACGTTAGGCCCGTAGCTGATAGGGAGAATGAGCGCATAAGGGGCGCCGTACACTAAATTGGGCGGGAATTGACGGATCGCCTCAGAATCAAGCAGTACGGCTCTCTGTTCACGGATCGCATGCTGGATAAGGGGCATGTTGCGCATGTCCACCCGTATATCGCGGATGGAGCATAACTCTTGGTCAAGGATCGACCATAGTCCCTCACCCATTTGACTGAGTGTCGAGTAATTGCACAGAATGGCTCCCATGAAAGGAAAGAGATCCACGAAGCCACGTACAGCAAGCACCAGTTTCTCCTCGTAAAATGCCGTTTCTTCGATTCGATCGATGTACATGTTCAGCTCTGGACTGACCATGGAGTGATTGCCACCTCCATTTGAGTGATGAACACCCCCTGATTTTTGGGGATATGAACGACCGTTCAGCCTGACCTATAATCAACCTATAGCGCCTTCATTTTATCAAATGGCTGATCTGAGCGTAAAGAATGGAATTGGTATAAATTAACAATATCATGACTTCTTTCATTCATTCGAAATAGAAGGCGTATGAGAAAAAAGAAAGGTTGGATGGGGATGAGGAATGGTTTTGTTTCGACCAGCCAAAAAGGATTGAATCAGGAGCTGCTACCGTACCAATTGTATCAAAAAGCGAAGAGATACGGCATTTGGAACCCGCAGGACATTGATTTTACGCAAGACCGCGAAGATTACGCGAATATGAATCTGGAGCAGAAGGAAGAAACTTTGGGACGGATTGCTGGTTTTCTGGGTGGGGAAGAGGCAGTCACCCTTGACCTTTTGCCTTTGATCATGGTTATTGCCGAGGAAGGGCGATTGGAGGAAGAAATGTATTTGACGACCTTCCTCTTTGAAGAGGCCAAGCACACAGAGTTTTTCCGGTTGGTTCTCGACAACATCGGTGAGTCAGGAGACTTGCATCATTTTCACGATGATGTGTACAAGCGAATATTCCATGAGATCTTGCCAAATGCCCTCAATCGTCTGCTGACAGATAAATCCCCAGAAGCCATCGCAGAGGCTTCTACTGTCTACAACATGTTTGTGGAAGGCGTGCTCGCAGAGACAGGCTACTATGCGTTTTACGAAGCACTCAGCAAAACGGGGCTCATGCCTGGTTTAATGCAAGGAATTGGGTATTTGAAGACAGACGAATCGCGGCACATTAGCTACGGAACATTTCTGCTGCAGCGATTGATCTGTGAGCATCCCCATATTTACGATGTCATTGCCAAAAAGATGGATGAGCTGGCTCCAATGGCAAGTCATCTGTACGACTGGATGGATGACCTACAAGGGGTGAGTGCATTCGGAGTGAAGGTCGCTGATTTGCAACAGTTTGCGAAAAAGCAATTGAGTGTACGCATGGAGGTACTTGCCCGAGCAAAAGGGCAGACGATGGAAGAACTGTATAAGCATACAAGAACAATGATCGATGTGTAAGAAAAAAGCGATCGAACGTATTCGACGGCGAAAGCATCCACAACGGGTGCTTTTTTTCATGCCTATAGATCCACTTTGACTTGGATTGGGGCATCGATAAATGGTTGACCAACAACTTCGAAAGTGGTTGTCTGTATTGACGGTTGGTTCTGAGGCTGCCCGAACTCGGCTTATTCGTTTTGAGGCGAGTCGTTGCTTACAGAACTGGGCCCTGGTCCTAAAGCAGAATCCGCCCGAGGTCTGAGCAAAAAACAACCTCCCGTCCGTGTTATATAGCTTGGCTGATCCCTTAAAATAAGGCCATAAGAGGAAAACATTGGATAGGGAGAGAGATCAAAATGAGAAAACAAAAGTGGATGATGATGGGAATTACAGCAGTTGTTTGTTCAGCGATGTTCGTGCCAGGGGCGTTTGCCAAAGACAAAGATGACTCATATTCCGTGACGTCTTCTATCTTCGCGCCTGGTCCGTACTCGGCTCCAGTGGTCCAGAAAACAGATGCGGTAGCAGGCAAGCAAACAGCAGGAAGTGCGTTTACTTTCGCTCCAATTGTAAACGAAAAAGAAGAAAACTAATGGGCTTTAAGCATCCGTACAGGATGCTTTTTGTTTGGAATAAAATGGATGTAATCCTCAAGTCTGAGAAAAAAACAATCTTTCGTCCGTGTCGAGCAGACTCCCCAATGCCATACAATAAAAAGCGTTACAGGAAAACATTGGATAGGGAGAGAGACATAGATGAGAAAACAAAAATGGATGATGATGGGTGTAACAGCGATAGTCTGTTCAGCGATGTTCGTGCCAGGAGCGTTTGCGAAAGACAAGGATGATTCTTACTCGGTGCCGCCTTCCTTCGTAAGCCCTGGTTCATATGCGATACCAACCGTTCAAACGGTTCAAGTAACCGATGCCAAAAAGACGCAACAAATCGGCCCTGCGTTTATTTTCGCCCCGGCTGTAAACGAAAAAGATGAAAAATAAAGCAGCAGAAAGCTGTCAGACCCTGTCTGGCGGCTTTTTTTCTGTGAAAAACGCCTCGACGTTTTTCATAAAAGTGGATGTGACCGTTTGGTTTGGGCGAGTTGGATATAGGTGGACGATGCGCCACTTCCAGTCACTAGGCATATGATGGTGGGTGAATCCTAGCAAGAGAGGAGTTTCGCTGATGAGCAATCGCCAGAAAATGGCGGATGAGGAAATACAGGAATGGGCAAGCCGACTGGAAGGTCAAGCGCCGCAGGACGTGCTTGTGAACGCAGTGGAAAACTATGCAGCCAGTCTAATCCTAGCTGCCAGCTTTGGCGCTGAAGATGTCATTTTAATCGACATGCTGCACAAATTAGCTCCCACTATTCCTGTATTTTACCTCGATACCAACATTCATTTTGCTGAAACGTATGATACGCGTGACAAGCTGCAAGCCAGATACGGCACGACATTTATTCAAGTGCAGCCACAGTTGACGTTAGCCGAGCAGGCAGAAAAACACGGAGACAAACTGTGGGAGAGGGAACCGAATCTTTGCTGCGAGATTCGGAAGGTAGAGCCGTTAAAGCGCGTCCTGTCCAACTATCAGGCGTGGATTACGGGCATTCGCCGCGAGCAATCACCTACCCGAGCAAATACCAAAAAAGTGGAGTGGGACGAAAAATTCAACCTGGTTAAATTCAATCCGCTAGCAGATTGGACGGAGGCCCAGGTGTGGGAATATATCCATGCGCATGATGTCCCTTACAATCCATTGCACGACCGAAACTATCCAAGCATTGGCTGCCGAGTATGCACGCGCGCTGTCATGCCTGGCCAAGATTCTCGGTCGGGACGGTGGGCTGGCTTCGAAAAGACCGAATGCGGTCTGCACAAATGAACAGTGCAGGAGGGAAAGATGTGAAGCAAACCATCTTGCCGCACGGGATCAAAAAGGCCATTATCGTGGACAAATGGACCCTGTCGGACATCGAATGTCTTGCTATCGGAGCATTTTCGCCGCTGGCTGGATTCATGGAAGAGGCGGATTACCACACGGTCGTGGAAACGATGCGTCTAGCCAATGGAACGGTTTGGCCGTTGCCAGTGACATTGGCTGTCGATGCAGATGAGCACGACGATCTTGTACCCGGGGACAGTATTCTGTTACGTGGGGAAGATGGAGTGGACTATGCGATTTTGCAGGTGAAAAGCTGCTTTGTGCCAGATAAAATGCGTGAGGCAGAGCTCGTTTTTCGCACGGTGGATCTCGCTCACCCTGGTGTGAAAAAGCTGTTTGAAAAGCCAAACCTATACGTGGGTGGGCCTGTAGAAATACTGCAAAAGCCTAAGCCTGAGCGCTTCTCTGATTTGTATTTGACGCCGGCAGAAACGAGAGAAAGATTTCGAGAAAATGGCTGGCAAACGGTGGTTGGTTTCCAAACGCGCAATCCCGTTCACCGGGCGCATGAATATATTCAAAAGGCGGCATTAGAGATTGTCGATGGTCTTTTTCTCAACCCATTGATGGGGGAAACGAAATCAGACGATGTTCCTGCACAAGTACGAATGAAAAGCTATCTCGCCCTTCTCGAAAATTACTATCCGCACAACCGTGTATTGCTCGGCGCTTTTCCGGCTGCCATGCGATATGCAGGTCCGCGTGAAGCGGTCTTCCACGCATTGGTACGAAAAAATTACGGTTGTACACACTTTATCGTCGGCCGCGATCACGCAGGGGTAGGTGATTACTACGGCACGTATGATGCGCAACACATCTTTTCCGAGTTTGTCCCAGGTGAGCTCGGTATCCAGCTGCTCTTTTTTGAGCACAGCTTTTACTGCAAGGCATGCCAAGGGATGGCAACGACCAAAACGTGCCCGCATGACAAAGAATCTCATATGACCTTATCGGGAACAAAAGTGAGGGAAATGTTGAGAAACGGGATCACGCCACCTCTGGAATTTACACGTCCGGAAGTCGCAACGATTTTGATAGAGGGATTGAAATCCCCGCAATAAAACGGAACCGAAAAAGCAGGAGAGGGACGGCAATGCCGTTCTTTTTCCGATGCAAAAACAGGACGAGTTTTCTTTTTCTTGTATCCGCTTTCACGCAAAAACCGCGCTGTAAAGCCATTTCCAACTGAGCATTCGTTCGGACGAAAGTCCAGTAAAATCTTTTTGTTTTCGTTGACACCCCCTAGGTGCCTAGCTATAATCAGACGTAACACTTTATTCTGACAACAACAATATTGAAAATATTGTTTTAATAGTAGGCCATGACGAGGATGGTGCGCGTTACCCCTTTTACAGAGAGCCCTGATGCTGAGAAACGGGTATAGGGTATGTCGCATTGCTCACCTCTGAGCCGTTTTGCTGAAACTTGCCTTGCAGGTAGTAGGCCAAACCGCTTAACACCCGTTAACGTGTTACAGTCCACATTTGCTGTGACTGGCTGAGATCGGCTGACCGTGAGGCGCCGATAAAGTTGGGTGGTACCGCGAACCCTTTCGCCCCAAAAGACATGGAAATAAAACCGTGTCGGGGCGAAAGGGTTTTTCTATGTGTCTATAGTTATTTTCAATACCTGTTGAGAATTGGGAGGAGGAGAGGTCAATGAGTGTTGAAATGGCCGAATTGCAGAAAAAGAACGGCATTCCACCGATTCAGTTCGGGGAAGAAGTGACAGGAGCAGAAACGCTGCTGCGCTGTTTGATCCTGGAGCAGGTCGAATACATTTTCGGCTATCCAGGCGGGGCGGTTCTCCCCATTTATGACTCCCTGTACGGGAGCTACTTCAAGCACATTTTGACTCGCCACGAGCAAGGCGCTATCCACGCTGCTGATGGATATGCCCGAGCGACAGGCAAACCGGGTGTATGTATCGCTACGTCCGGTCCGGGAGCAACGAACCTCGTAACGGGGATTGCAACCGCTCAGATGGACTCGGTTCCGCTGGTCTGCATCACAGGTAACGTGGCACAGTCGCTGATTGGTACCGACGCGTTCCAAGAAGCGAATATTACGGGAATTACCATCCCGATTACCAAGCACAGCTACTTTGTCCGCGACATTCGCGATCTTCCACGGATGGTGAAGGAAGCTTTCCACATCGCGACAACCGGTCGTCCGGGCCCAGTATTGATCGACATTCCTAAAGACGTCGCCAATGCGAAGGCACCATTTACCTACCCGGATCAAGTGGAGATTCGCGGCTACCGCGCTTCACTCGTACCAAGCGACGAAGAAGTACAAGAGTTTGTCAAAGCCGTTAGCGAAGCGAAGCGTCCAGTCATTTTGGCGGGTGGGGGAATCATTGCAGCTCAAGCAGAGAAAGAATTGCGCGACTTTGCAGAAAAAACACGCATCCCGGTGATCAACACCTTCATGGGATTGGGTGGTTTCCCTGGAACACACGAGTTGTCGCTGGCAATGCCAGGTATGCACGGAAATTACACAGCGAACCAAGCGCTCTTGAATGCGGATTGTGTGATTGGTCTGGGAGCACGCTTTGATGATCGGATCACGATGGGACGCACGAAGGAGTTCGCACCAAAAGCACGCATCGTACATGTCGACATCGATCCAGCAGAGCTGGGGAAAAACGTTGAGACAGCCGTCACAGTAGCGGGCGACGTGAAGAGCACGCTGGAAAAAGCAATTCCGCTCGCAAAAGCTTGTGATTCGGAAGCGTGGATCAGCCAGTTGAAAGAGTGGCGAGAACAATATCCGTACAAGTACAAAAAAGATGGCGACGTATTGAAGCCACAAGCAGTCATTGAACTCTTGTACAACTCCACAGATGGGGAAGCGATCGTCACAACAGACGTTGGACAACACCAGATGTGGACAGCTCAATACTATAAGTTCAAGCACCCGCGCTCCTTTATTTCTTCCGGTGGTCTCGGCACGATGGGCTTTGGCTTTCCGGCAGCAATTGGCGCACAGATCGCTCACCCGGATCGCACGGTAATCTCCGTCGTTGGGGATGGCGGATTCCAGATGACCAACCAGGAGCTGGCAATCGTCTCCCAATACAACATTCCGGTCAAAGTAGCGATTGTAAACAACCAGTGCTTGGGAATGGTTCGTCAATGGCAGGAGCTCTTCTACGATAATCGCTACAGCCAAATCGATCTGACCTGCAGCCCAGATTTTGTCAAGCTGGCGGAAGCATATGGCGTAAAAGGCTTGCGAGCAAGCACGCCGGAAGAAGCCGAAGCAGTTTGGGCAGAAGCGCTTGCGCATGATGGACCAGTCGTGGTGGACTTCCGCGTTGCACAGGAAGAAAACGTATATCCGATGGTTGCATCAGGCAACACACTAGATCAGATGGAATTGGGGGACGATTAGGATGCAGCGACATACCATTTCCGTACTCGTCAACGACCAACCAGGCGTTTTGACCAGAGTGGCGACACTGTTCGGCCAGCGTGGCTTCAACATCGACAGCATTACGGTGGGAGGCACGGAAGAACAGGGGCTGTCCCGGATGATCATTACAACCGGAGGAGATGACCGCCAAATCAATCAGCTCATGAAGCAATTGCACAAGCTGATCGATGTCATCTCCGTCACGAATCTCAGTGAGAACCCTTTTGTATCACGGGAACTGGCGCTGATTAAAGTGACGGCATCGCCTAGCCAGCTGGCAGAGTTAAACGGAATTGTCGAGCCGTTCCGTGCCGCGATCGTTGATGTGGGTCCTAGCTCACTGATCGTGCAAGTAACGGGTGACACCGAAAAGATTGATGCGCTGCTCGTTCTATTACAAAGCTACGGCGTTATTGAACTGACAAGAACGGGTTCAGTAGCGATGGCGCGCAGTATTGTTCCAGCAACAGCCGCAGCAACGGTTTAAATTGCCAAATTTCAGAATAAAAATTCAAACTAAACATTTTTAGGGAGGCTATACAAATGGTAAAAATGTATTATGAAGCAGACGTAAAACAAGAGGTACTGCGTGGAAAAACAATTGCAATCATCGGCTACGGTAGCCAAGGTCATGCACAAGCACAAAACCTGCGCGACAGCGGTTATAAAGTAGTTGTTGGTCTTCGTCCAGGTAAATCTTGGGATGTAGCAGCAAAAGACGGTTTTGAAGTTTTGACTGTAGCAGAAGCAACCAAACGCGCTGACGTGGTTCAAATCCTGATGCCAGATGAGCGTCAAGCACAAGTATACCGCGACGAGATCGCGCCAAACCTGAAATCCGGCGCTGCCCTGTGCTTCTCTCACGGATTCAACATCCACTACGCGCAAATCGTGCCACCAGCTGATGTCGACGTAATCATGGCAGCTCCAAAAAGCCCGGGTCACCTCGTTCGCCGCGTATACCAAGAAGGCTTTGGCGTACCTGGTCTGATCGCGATCTACCAAGATGCTACTGGCAATGCGAAGGACCTTGCACTCGCCTATTCCAGCGGTATCGGTTGCACAAAAGCAGGCGTAATCGAAACATCTTTCCGTGAAGAGACAGAAACAGACCTGTTCGGTGAGCAAGCAGTATTGTGCGGTGGCGCAAGTGAGCTGGTAAAAGCAGGCTTCGATACATTGGTGGAAGCAGGTTATGCTCCTGAGATCGCCTACTTCGAGTGCTTGCATGAGCTGAAGCTGATCGTTGACCTGATGTACGAGGGTGGTTTGGCTCGTATGCGCTACTCCATCAGTGACACTGCTGAGTACGGTGACTACAGCACAGGTCGTCGCATCATCACAGATGAAACTCGCAAAGAAATGAAAAAAGTACTGGCTGAAATCCAAGACGGTACATTCGCTCGCAATTGGATCTTGGAAAACCAAGCAAACCGTCCTGGCTTCACTTCCCGTCGTCGTCTGGAATCCGAGCATGGCATCGAGGTAGTAGGAGAGCAGCTGCGTGGCATGATGTCTTGGATCAACAAAGACACGAAAAAAGAAGAAGCGAAAATCGGCCAATAATTGCCGTATACAAAATCTATATATAATGTAGGGAAAAATGTGGAGGTGAAAAGTTCATGCGGACCATTGAGATTTTTGATACGACACTGCGTGATGGGGAGCAGTCTCCGGGCGTCAATATTAGCACGAACGAAAAGGTGGAGATCGCCCTTCAACTCGAGAAGCTGGGCGTAAACAGAATTGAGGCGGGCTTCGCTGCTGCCTCCCCTGGTGACCAAAAGTCTGTGGCCGAAGTTGCAAAACGGGTGAAGAATGCAACCGTCGTCAGTCTGGCTCGTGCCGTAAAAGACGACATGGATAAGGCATACGAAGCGCTTCGCAACGCACAAAACGCTTCCCTCCACGTCTTTCTCGCAACATCTCCGATTCACCGTCAGTTCAAGCTGAACATGAGCAAGGAAGAAGTCCTTGCTCGGGCGGTGGAGGCAGTTACTTATGCGAAAAAGTACTTTACGGAAGTTCAGTTTTCCGCAGAGGATGCGGCGCGTACCGAGATCGACTTTTTGGCAGAGGTTGTAGAGGCGGTCATCAAGGCAGGGGCTACTACGGTAAATATTCCAGATACGGTTGGCTACATGACGCCGTATCAGTACGGAAACATTTTCCGTGAGCTGAAAAAACGCGTGCCTTCTACCGATCTGATTCGTCTGAGCTGCCATTGCCACGATGACCTCGGGATGGCAGTCGCCAACAGTCTCGCTGCAGTCGAGGGTGGAGCTACGCAGGTCGAGGGCACCATCAATGGAATCGGAGAGCGCGCTGGAAATGCTGCTCTGGAAGAAGTGGCGCTTGCATTGGAGACGCGCAAGGATTACTACCAGGCGACGACCAAGCTGAATTTGAAAGAAATCGCACGGACCAGCCAGCTAGTGAGCCGTTTGACAGGGATGATCGTGCCAGGGAATAAAGCAGTCGTGGGGGCAAATGCTTTTGCGCACGAGTCCGGTATTCACCAGGATGGTGTGTTAAAAGAAGTCACCACGTACGAAATTATCCGTCCGGAATCGGTCGGCTTCAAGTCAAACAAACTGGTTCTTGGCAAGCACTCTGGGCGTCATGCTTTCAAGGAAAAGCTGGTTGATCTGGGCTATCACTTGGAGCAAGAAGAGGTAAATGTAGCGTTTGCAGCGTTCAAAGTATTGTGCGACAAGAAGAAAGAAATCACGGATGACGACATTCTCGCTCTGGTAGACTCCAAAATGGTTCGCGGACCAGAAGCATTCCAGCTGGAATCCGTACAGCTCGCTTACGGCAACATTTCCGTTCCGACAGCGAGTGTGCGACTGGTTCGTGCCGACGGATCAGTATGCGAAGAAGCCGCATGTGGAAATGGATCGGTTGATTCCATCTACAAAGCGATTGACCGCGCTACTGGAGAAGAAGTCTCCCTCGTCGATTACAAAATCCTTTCTGTTACTCACGGACAAGATGCGCTGGGTGAGGTGTTCGTTCGTCTACAGCAAGGCGATCTGATCGTTACCGGCCGCGGCGTGAGCACAGATGTGCTAGAAGCGAGCGCGATCGCCTACGTACGGGCAGTGAACAAGATCATGGAGCGTCGTGGCGAACCTACGCCCGTCAGTGCAACGATATAAAGATAGGTCAAATGTGGATAGGATCATAGGAACCAGCAGCGTTCGGAAACCATTACGTATAGAAAAGGGATAAACGATGAAGAAAAACTATCGCATCGCCGTTCTTCCTGGAGACGGTATTGGACCAGAAATCATGCAGGAAGCGGTCAAAGTCCTTACACTCGTAGGGGAACTTGAAGGAGTCACTTTTACATGTGAAGAAGGCCGGATCGGTGGTATCGCAATCGATACGGATGGAACACCGTTGCCAGAAGAAACGGTAACGCTGGCTAAGCAAGCGGATGCTGTGCTCTTAGGAGCTGTTGGCGGACCGAAGTGGGACCAGAATCCTGGGAATCTTCGCCCAGAAACAGGGCTGCTCGGTATTCGCAAAGCACTCGGTTTGTTTGCGAACATTCGCCCAGCTACCATGCACAGCTCTCTGGTCGATGCTTCCTCCCTCAAACCAGAAGTCGTTTCTGGCGTTGACTTGATCGTTGTACGTGAACTGACCGGGGGGATTTATTTCGGTGAGAAAAAACGCTATGACGGTCCAAACGGTGAAGTCGCAGAAGATCAGTGCATCTATCATGAAGCAGAAGTCGAGCGAATCATTCGAGTCGGTTTCGACATTGCGCGCAAACGCCAAAAGCGTCTCGTATCTGTAGATAAGGCGAACGTCCTCGAAAGCTCCCGCCTCTGGCGCAAGGTAGCCGAGCGAGTAGCGGCGGACTATCCAGATGTAGAGCTGTCTCACCAGTTGGTAGACTCCTGCGCGATGCAACTCGTACGTGAACCAAAGCAGTTTGACGTCATCGTGACGGAAAACATGTTCGGCGACATCTTGAGCGATCAGGCAGCGATGCTGACGGGTTCGATTGGGATGCTGTCCTCGGCGAGTTTGGCAGCAGGCAGTTTTGGCCTGTATGAACCGGTTCATGGCTCTGCCCCTGACATTGCTGGAAAAGGCATTGCCAATCCGCTGGCAACCATTTTGTCCGTAGCGATGATGCTTCGTCTCTCGCTCGGTATGGATGAAGCGGCAGCAGCAGTGGAAAACGCAGTTTGGTCCGTACTGGAAGCAGGACATCGCACTGGCGATATCGCGGCAGACAGAAGCAAAGCGATTGGTACAATCGAGATGGGCCAACTGGTTCGCGACGAGCTGTCCACACAGTGGCAAAAACAATAAATCATACAAAACGAAACCCTGCCAAAGTCCTTCGGGTGCTTTGGCAGGGTTTTCTCCATTTTTATACGGTTTATCCGATCGTGATCTTCCCTTTCGGATAGCGGAAGTATTCCTTTTGTTTGCGCTGTGCGAGGGCAAAGGCAATCGTGAGTGGTCCCACCCGACCAGCAAACATCGTCAATACGATCAGCGTTTTTCCGATCGGAGTCAGATGAGGGGTCAGCCCCATGGATAGTCCAGTCGTAGCAAACGCGGAAGTGACCTCGAACAGGATCATTTCGAATCGGGCGGTTGTCTCCGTAATCGAGAGCACCATCGTCATGACAAGTACAATGGACAGAGCGATCATGGTCAGCGTCAGTGATTTGTAGACCATGTGAGGCAGGATGCGTTGGCGGAAGAAAATGACATCTTCCTTTCCTTTAATTTGGGCGATAACAGCACCAAGCAGTGTGGCAAAGGTTGTCGTCTTGATTCCGCCTCCCGTTGAGCCCGGAGATGCACCGATGAACATCAGGATAATAATGAGGAAAAGTGAAGACTGATACATATCCCCGATATTCAATGTGTTCGAACCTGCCGTACGAGGTGTAACTGACTGATAAAAGGAGCCAAGCACTTTGCCCATCATGGAAAGGGGCTGCAAGGTCTTCGGATTGTTGTACTCCAAAATGAAGATAAGCACGGTCCCAGCCGTAATCAAGAGACCGGTTGTTGCCAATACCACTTTCGTATGTAAAGACAGGCGACGGGTTTGACGATAATCGTATAACTCACTCACAACAATGAAACCAATACCACCAAGAATGATCATCAAACAGACGACGAGATTGACGAGCAGATCATCTACATAAGCTGTTAAGCTGGCGAAATCGCCCATCAGGTCAAATCCAGCGTTATTAAAATTAGAAATCGCATGGAAAAAGCCGAAGTAGATCGCCTTTGACAGAGGAAAGTCAAAGGCAAAACGAATAGAGAGAAGCACTCCACCTATAAACTCAGTGACGGCAGTAAAAATCAAAATCATTTTAGCTAAACGTACGACCCCTTCTATCGATATCTGATTCAGTGATTCTTGAAGGATGAGCCGTTCACGCAATGAGATTTTTTTACGCATAATCAGTGCGAAAAAGGTAGCGAATGTCATAAAGCCAAGTCCGCCAATTTGAATGAGCGACAAAATGACGAGCTGACCAAAGGTAGTGAAGGTCGTTCCAGTATCGACGACAACTAAGCCTGTTACGCACGTAGCAGAGGTGGCCGTAAACAGAGCATCAAGCCAATACAGGCCAAGTCCATCAACGGTAGAGACCGGGAGTGTCAAAAGCAGCGTACCCAGGAAAATAATCAAGGCAAACCCAAGTACAAGCGTTTTTGGTGGATCAAGGTGAAGCTTTTCTACGATTTTTTTAATCATAGCAGGTTATACCTCGGCTTTTTTCGAGTCTTGTGTATGAGAAGAAGGGAAACCCATCTCTTAGTATGGCATTTCCCTTGGAAAACTTACCGAAGAAGAGCAGCGCCCAATCGGTGAAGCCAATGTTTCAACTCTCGCTCTTCCAATGGAGCAAGCGGGAAACGGACAGCCGGGCAGCGCAGAATATCGTCAGGCTCATCCGCTACGCGAAAGGCATGGCCGCCTGTCAACTCGAGACCTTCCTCCCGCAGAATAGCGACGACTCTCTCTTCCTGTTCGGTTGCTCTTGCGGTTGGCGTGCCCCATTTGATCCATGTATTTAAGCCGCCTGTGATGGGGAACATCCGCGCATGATCGGGGAGTGCTTGCCGTCTTTCTTGCCAGAGTCGCAGGAAGCGGGCCTGGAATAGGGAACGTCGATCTGCAAGAAACTCTTCATAAAACCAAGGATCATCAAGGAGTTGAACGGCTGCTTCTACGACGAGCAGAGAAGGTTCCGCTCCGGTCATGGAAACAAGCTGGCTGTAGCGCTCCAATTCATCATCCGATAAATCAGAGGGAAGCATCAACACGCCCAATTGCAGGTCGCGAGCCAGTGTTTTGGACAAAGAATGCAAATAGTAGACCTCAATAGAGTTTTTTGCCTGCGCAGCCATGTGGTACAGTGGAACGCTCGGCTCTTCAAACCAGAGGTCGCCATAATGGTCGTTTTCAATCAGACGTACGTTATGATTATGTGCCCATTCGAGCAGATCTTCCTTTCGTTTCAATGAATAGCTGATGCCCGTTGGGAATTGGTAATGCGGGTTAATCAACAGCCAATTGGCGGGGTAATGCTCCTGCTCTTCATTGAGGGCTTGAATACAGACGCCTTCTTCATCCATGCGAATCGGGCGAACCGTAATACCGCACTGGCTCAGTAAGCGCAGGAATACGGGATAGCTATACTCCTCCACATAGACGACATCGCGCGCATTCATGATGCGCTGTGCTAAAAAGGCGAAGCCGCTCGTGCTTCTGTTAAAAAGCAGAAGTCGTTCAGGTGAGTGTGGCAGTCCTCTGCGGCTGAGATGATCAGCGAAAACTTTGGCAGCCTGCGTTCGCATGATTTTCTTCTTCGCGGACGGTTCATCCAATACGGTCAGGCTCTCATAAAAAGCACCACGCAAACGCTTCACCAGCTCTTCGCTTGGACGAGGGGAGGAATCAGCTAGGGAAGCAATCGGAATATCTGTGAGCGGGAGGCGATTTTCCAAACGAGCTTCTTTGGCAAGCTGCGTCAAGTAATAGCCTTTACCGTGCACAGCTTCCAGCCAGCCTTCCAGCGCAAGATGATCGTATGCTTTTTTGACTGTCTCCAACGAGCACCCGCTAATGGTCTTCATATCTCGCAGTGATATCAATTGTTGTCCATCTACAAGAAAGGCACCACGCAGAATCGCTGTTTTTAATTGTTCAGCGAGTTGTACATAGATTGGTGTGTGCGATTGTTTGTGGAAATGAAAAGAAAAATAAGGTCGCTCTGGCATTCGCGCACGCCTCCTTGTCTGTCGAAAAAATAGCAGTCATCAGCATTATATAGGAAAGCGAAGCATCTCGGGTATAGGGAGTGAAGAAATTGTTGCCGGAACGACGAGGGTATTGGAAACTCGAACATGGTATCATGAGAAAAAGATATATATTGAAGAAATGAGGAAATTACGGATGAGTACGCAGGAACACAAGGCGCTAGCGCCCAAGCAAGTCACATGCATGGTCATTACCGTTTCCGATACTCGGACAGAGGATACAGATAAAAGCGGTCAGTTAATGAAGCAGCTTCTGACTGAAGCCGGTCACAGCGTTGCTCTTTATCAAATGGTAAAGGACGAGCCTGAACAGGTCATTGCGGCGATTGAAGCGGGAATCGCACATGGCGACGTTCAAGTCATTCTTCTCAATGGCGGTACTGGCATTTCGCCAAGAGACAATACCTTTGAGGCTGTTTCTGGCTTGCTTGATAAGGAAATGCCGGGATTTGGCGAGCTGTTTCGGATGTTGAGCTTTACAGAAGACATCGGTTCCGCAGCGATGCTCAGTCGTGCGATTGCAGGGACACGGAAAGGGAAGATGATTTTTTCCACACCAGGCTCGACAGGTGCGGTGCGATTGGCGATGAATCGGTTGATCGTGCCAGAGCTGGGGCATGTGGTGCGCGAATTAAATCGGTAACCATTCGGGTTCAACAATCTTGTAAGCGGATGGATTTGCCGTTAGTAGTCTCGTATGGTACTGTTACGAAAGGATAAAGATCGGTCAGACCATGAACCATCGATTGCAGATGGTTTTTTGGTGCCGAATTTTGCAAGGAGAGTAGGCCCATCCATGAAGATTTTACTATCGACCTTAAACGCCAAGTTTATTCACTCCTCACTTGCTTTGCGCTATTTGCGAAGCTATGCCCAGGAAGCATTTCCTTCGATTGAGGTGGTGGAGTATACCATCAACGATGTAACGTTAAATATAGTAGCAGATATACACAAGCGCAAGCCGGATGTCGTTGCATTTTCCTGTTATATCTGGAACATTCGCGAGACCCTCAGTGTCATGCGCACGCTGAAAAAGATTTGCCCGGATGTTCCGATTATCCTCGGGGGACCAGAAGTGACCTACGATGCGGATGAATGGATGAAGAAGCATCCTGAAATCGATGTCATCTGCATTGGTGAAGGGGAGCAGACCTTCTTGGAGCTTTTGCAGGTGTATCAGGAATCCTTGCAAACCAAGCAGCCTCCACGCCTGCGTGATGTAGCCGGGATCGCTTATCGCGAAGAGGAGTACGTGCGTTTTTCCATGCCGCGTGCGCAAGTGGAAGAGATGGACAGCATTCCTTCCCCATACGCGGACCATCTGGACGAGCTGAACAACCGCGTCGTCTATTTTGAGGCGTCCCGTGGGTGTCCGTTCAAATGCCAATACTGTCTGTCTTCGATTGAAGACGGCGTACGCTATTTCAGTCTGGAACGAGTGAAAGAAGATCTCATGCGCTTGATCAATCACGGGGTCAAAACGATCAAGTTCGTGGATCGCACGTTTAACATCAATAAAAAATATGCGTTGGAAATCTTTCAGTTTTTGATCGACAACCACAATGGCACAGTCTTTCAATTCGAGATCACGGCAGACATTTTGCGCGCGGACGTACTCGACTTCTTGACCGAGAATGCACCTCCAGGCATTTTCCGCTTCGAGATTGGGGTTCAGTCCACAAATGATGAAACGAACCGCCTTGTTCAGCGGATTCAGCGTTTCGATCGTCTTGCGCGGACAGTGACACAGATCAAGGATTCGAAAAAAATCGATCAGCATCTGGACTTGATCGCTGGTTTGCCTGAGGAAGATTATGCATCCTTCCGCAAAACCTTTAATGACGTGTTTGGTTTACGCCCGGAAGAGCTTCAGCTCGGCTTTTTGAAAATGCTGCGAGGGACAGGTGTTCGTGCGCGTGCGGCTAATCACGGCTATGTTTTTATGGATGAGGCTCCTTACGAAATTTTGGGGAACAATGTCCTTTCCTTTGATGACATGCAAAAAATCAAGCGTGTAGAAGACATTCTAGAAAAGTACTGGAATGCGCACCGGATGGACTATACAGTGGAGTGGCTGTTGGCGAATCAATTTGAAACAGCTTTTGACTTCTTCCAGACATTTGGCGACTATTGGGAAAATCAAGGCTGGAGCCGTATCGGTCATCAATTAGAGGATTTGTTCGTGCGTTTGCAGAAGTTTTTGCAAATCCAGCAAGTGGACGGTATGGGGCATGTGCTCAGCATGATGAAATTCGATTTCCTGCGAAATCAGAAGCATCGCCCGCGCAAGCTGTGGTGGGAGGATGTCATGGACAAGGAAGAGATGCAACAGACGTTCGCTGTCCTAACCGAGCAGCGTGAGCGACTCCGCGATGATTTTGCGGCACATGCTGCGTTGGAAAAAGATTACTTCAAGCACACGCTGACTGCCAAAGTGACCTTTGACATTGAAAGATGGATGGAGACCGGTGAGTTTGTCGAGGGAGATTTTACACTCGTTGTGTATTATCCGTACAAAGATGAAGAGCAAAATGCTTTTGCTGTCGTCAAGCAGGACGTCCAAGTAGCAGGCTAATCCACCGGATGATGAGATGAGTGGAAGGGGGGAGACGCAGATGAACGCAAGCGAGTATACGGAGGCTGTCGAGGAACTGTTGCGTGCACATGGTGATTCGATTGTGGCTGGCCCAATGGAGCAGTATATGAAAAATCATTTTCCTTTTCTGGGGATAAAATCACCACAGCGCAAAGAACTGACTAAACAAATCTTTCGAGATTATGGCGTACCCGAAAATTGGGAGCAGGTCGTTAGTTCCTTGTGGGCTTTGTCAGCGCGCGAGTACCAGTATGTAGCGCTTGACGTACTCGAGAAGTCCAAAAAGCGTCTCACCCCTGACCATCTCCCGTTCGTAGTCGAACTGATCACAACAAAATCGTGGTGGGATACCGTGGATTATTTGGCTTCCCATACAACGGGCAGATTGTTTGCCTTGCATCCCGAACTGATCGAACCGAATACGACAGCCTGGATGAATGGAACCAACATGTGGCTGCAACGAACGGCGATTTTATTTCAGTTGTCATACAAAGACAAGACAGATCAGCGGCTGCTCTTTTCCTTGGTGGAGAGATGCGCGGATTCCAAAGAGTTTTTTATTCAGAAGGCAATCGGCTGGGCGTTGAGAGAGTATGCGAAAACAAATCCCGACGCCGTACGTGAATTTGTAGAAGCGACGCCACTCGCGAGTTTGTCCAGACGTGAAGCGCTCAAACATCTGTCATGATAGAGTCGTCTGGCGTATCTGTGCTTGATAAAATACGTAAATCTATTGCAAAATAAACAAGTACCTTTTTTGAGGTTCATACGTAATACATAGAGTCAGATATCGTGCGATGCCATAGCTGCTAGTATGTCAAGAAATGACCGCACTGTGGCAAGGATAGGGGATTTTGCCTCATGGAAGTCGACCTGCTGATGTCAATCATAGAGCAATACGGTTACGTGGCGATTTTTTTCCTGCTCTGGCTGGGGATTGTCGGTTTGCCGATTCCCGATGAGCTGGTTGTCGCCACAGGAGGATTTCTTGCCTCCATCGGCGTGCTAAACCCATGGTATTCTTTTTTGGCGGGATATTTAGGGGTTGCCTCCGGATTGACGATTGGCTTTTTACTTGGAAAGTATTTTGGGAAACCGATATTGCAATGGCTATGTAAAACCGAGAAAATGAGGAACGCTGTGAATCGATCAACGGGCTTGCTAGAGAAGTACGGTACTACTGCTCTTTGCATCAGCTACTTATTTCCGGTTGTCCGTCATGTCGTCCCTTATTTGGTCGGACTGGGCGGTATGACGTTCCGACGTTATGCGATGCTGTCTTATCCGATTGGGTTGGTTTGGACCGTTGCTTTCTACTTTCTCGGCCATGTATTTGGTAATAATGTAGAAGCGATTATCGAAGTCATCCGTAAATACGGTTTTTATGCTTTGCTGGTGATCGTGGTTGTTTTAGGTGTGGTATTCTTCGTACGCAAGCAGTTTATGGGAAATCGGGCATATCGGGCAAAAGGAGAATAAGAAATGTACCATCAACAATTAGCTGCCCATCGCCGCAATTTCGTGCTGATGCTCGTCATAAGCTGGGTCCTCCTGTTGGCAGGATACTTCAATTCGAATGTCTGGGTGCTGGCTGCGGGAGCTTTACTGCTAAATGGTTATGCTTATTACCTGATGCAGACAGACAAGCGTCTGGCGAAAGAAAAAGGTTTTCGGGTTCCAGAACTGAGCCTTTTGTTAGTCGCATTTTTAGGAGGAGGGATCGGTGCGCTTGAGGGCATGCTTATTCAACGGCATAAGACCAAGCATATGTCTTTTCTCATCCTGCTCCCGCTCTTTTGCATCGCGCAAATCTTGCTAGTCATTTGGTTGACGCAGCTATACTTGGATAAAAGTCTCGTGTCGTAGGTGGCACGGGATTTTCTTTTTACGAATGGGATTCCGCTGTTTGAAAATTCAGCCTATAATAGAGGGGAACGATAGAACAAGCTGAGGAGGTAGCTATGTCTCAATCAAGCCCCCTAACGAAAACGGACGCACAGCAATTGGATGCACAGGATGAACTCGCGAGCTATCGCGAAGAGTTTTATCTGCTTCCGAGCCTGTATTTGGATGGCAACTCGCTTGGCCTCATGTCAAAAAGAGCGGAAAAGAGTGTCATGGATATGATGCAGTCTTGGAAGGAGCTGGGTGTGGAAGGCTGGACAACGGGTAACCATCCGTGGTTTTTCTTCTCGGAGAAATTGGGAGAGATGAGCGCAGCACTTGTAGGGGCAAGCCCCGAGGAAGTGATCGTAACGGGTTCTACGACGATTAACCTCCATCAGCTGGCAGCTACCTTCTATCATCCGGTTGGGAAAAGGACGAAGGTCGTTGCCACTGAGCTGGATTTCCCTACCGATATATACGCACTCCAGAGTCAAATGAAGCTCCATGGGCTGGACCCGGAAGAGCATTTGGTTCGGGTAGCGTCAAGAGATGGCCGTCTGATCGAGGAAGAGGACATTATCGATGCGATGACTGATGAAGTAGCATTGGTAGTCCTCCCGACGGTCCTGTATCGCAGCGGCCAGCTGCTCGATATCGAACGGTTGACAGCAGCTGCACATGAGAGAGGTATTCTGATTGGTTTTGACGGATGTCATTCTGTAGGCGCGATCCCGCATTCCTTCAGCAAATGGGGAGTGGACTTTGCATATTGGTGCAACTACAAATACGTAAATGCAGGGCCCGGAAGCGTGGGCAGCCTATATGTCAACCGCAAGCATTTTGGCAGGGCTCCGGGATTGGCCGGGTGGTTCAGTTCGAAAAAGGATAAGCAATTTGACATGGAACATACACTGGATGCATGCGAAAATGCGGGCGCTTACCAGATTGGTACCCCCCATATGCTGAGCCTCGCACCACTGTTTGGTTCCTTGGAAATGTTCCAGGAGGCATCCGTGGAGAAGCTTCGTACCAAGTCGCTCGGCTTAACGCGGTTCATGATGGATTTGATCGAGGTGGAGTTGGCAGACATGGGTTTTACGATTGCGAACCCACAGCAGGATGATCGCCGAGGTGGGCATGTCAGCCTTGAACACGATGAGGCCATACGTATATGCAAGGCTTTGAAGGAAGCGGGCATTATTCCTGACTTCCGTGCACCGAACATCATCCGATTAGCCCCCGTTGCTTTCTATACAACTTATACAGAGGTTTGGGAAAGTGTCCAGATCTTAAAGACGATCATGCAAGAGAAGAGCTACGAGAAATTTGAGAACAAGCGCGAGGTAGTTGCTTAACAGGTCCGACTTAGGTTGGACCTGTTTTTCTTTTTGAATACGCCTTTTACGGGATTTCCTTTCCATGTATTGGGCACACTATCCGTACCTGTAGGCAGGATACATTCCATGGATAAGGGTGAGCAGCTTGAACCAGTTTTTTCAAGCATGGCAAAAAAGAAAAGAAGCCCTCCAGTCAAAAGGGTTGGATCAGCACTCCAACAAGAGCATGGAAAGCGTATTGGATGTTTCGCTCACGACAAATGTGGAAGAAAACATCCAATTGATTCAAGCGCAGTTTGGAAAGTGTGACGATCTCGTCGTTCGTCGTTTTCAAACAAAGTCGAAGGCTCAAGCCGCTATCGTTTTTATAGATGGCATGGTGGATCGCAATGTCATCAGTGATTTTATTATTCGCTATATGACGACTCCCGATATCACCTATCAAGATCCGGCGACAAATGAGCTGGATTTGACAGACAAACTGAGGCAGATCGTCCGAAATATTTTGTCTGGATGTGCGGTACTGATCATCGATGGGTGTCAAAATGCTTACTTGAATAACACGAGAGGTTGGGACAGGCGTTCAGTGGAAGAGCCTCAGACGGAATCAGTCGTACGAGGGCCACGCGATGGTTTTTGTGAAACGTTGTGCGTGAATGCAGCGCTGATCCGCTTCCGCTTGAAGGACCCCAATCTCAGAGTGCGTCATATGGTTGTCGGGGAACGAACACAGACTGACATTTACGTCATGTACATCGACGGCATTGCGCATCCCCCGATGGTCGAGGAAGTGATTGCGCGAATAGAGAGCAGTGTTCGTGTGGATTCTGTGCTGGAGAGCGGTTACATCGAACAATTGATCCAGGATCGGAGATGGTCCCCATTCCCGCAGATTCAAAATACGGAGCGCCCTGACAAAGTAGTGGCCAATCTTTTGGAAGGGAAGGTAGGCATTCTGGTAGATGGGACTCCGTTCGGTTTGATTGCTCCCGCTGTATTTTCGCAGTTTTATCAGAGTCCCGAGGATTATTACGAGCGATTTTATATCGCGACCTTGATTCGGTTCATTCGGATTATTAGTATCAGCATTGCCTTGCTGTTGCCGTCTCTTTATATCGCTTTTAGCGCGTTCCATCCTGAGATGATCCCTTCTCGACTGGTCATTGCGATGGCGGCAGGACGATCTACGGTTCCATTCCCTTCTTTAATCGAAGCCCTGTTTATGGAGCTGGCCATTGAGATATTGAGGGAAGCAAGCGTGAGGCTACCGGGGCCAATCGGTCCTACGATCGGGATTGTTGGAGCACTTGTGGTCGGAGAAGCAGCGGTAACGGCCGGGCTTGTCAGTCCTGTCATGGTGATCATCGTAGCTGTGACGACAATCGGCTCGTTCGCATCCCCGAGTTACAGTGCTGCGATTGCCATTCGCATGCTCCGCTTCCCGGTGATGATCTTGGCAGGGATGTTTGGTCTTTACGGTATTATGCTGTTTTTGATCGTCATCCTCATTCACTTGTCTTCACTGAAATCGTTCGGCGTACCCTATATGAGCCCGCTTAGTCCTCTCAACCTGAATGGAATGAAGGATTTGTTCGTACGGGCCCCCCATCATCTGATGAAAGCAAGACCGATGATGTTTCATGTTCAAGATAAAATCCGGATCAGAGAGGAGGATAACCAGAAATGAACAGGAGGGAGGGGCACAGCTGGCACCAGGCTCTATCGATGTGGCAGCAAATTTGTCTCATCACAAGTACCTTAATTGGTGTCGGCGTATTGACCCTTCCTCGCACAACCAGCTCGAAATTATTTGAGGCAGGTTGGATCGCTCCTCTGATTGGCTCAGCAGGTGCGTATGTCTCCTTATGGTTAATTGTCAAATTGAGCAGGCGTTATCCGGGGGAAACCTTTATTGAATACAGTCACAAGGTATGGGGATCTGTCAGAAGGCCTTGGGTGGGCAAAGTATTCAGCCTCCCTTGGATTTGTATCTACTTGGTATACCTGTATTTTTCCACGGCAGTTGTATCGCGTGTATTTGGTGAAGTGGTTGTGACTTCCGTTCTTTTGCAGACTCCGCTGGAAGTTGTGCTTATCACAATGTTTTTGCTGGTACTATTTTTGTGCATGCATGAGGTGGAAGTAGTAGCGCGAGTGAACGAGCTGCTGTTTCCTTTTATTATCTTGCCACTTCTTTTTATCGCGATTGCTTCGTTCCAAAAAGCGGAATTTGGGAATCTCCTGCCGATTACTCATGTGTCGTTCCATTCAATGGTAGAGGGGGTATACGAAGGAATTTATTCTTATTCCGGTTTTGAAATTATGTTTATCTTTTTCGCCTATGCACAACAAAATACGAACAGGGAATTGGCGGGATTTTACAGTCTGTTAATTGCAGCGTTGCTCTACATGTTAATTGTGGTGGCTGGCATTTCAGTGTTTGGGTACGAAGAGCTGCAGAGGGTGACGTGGCCGACACTTGAATTGGTCAAGACGACGCAAGTGCCTGGATTGATCTTGGAACGATTGGAGTCCGCTTTTTTGGCCGTGTGGGTGTCGGCTGTTTTTACTACGGTAGCCAATGCGTATTACGTTGTTGTGTATTCACTGAGACAGTTGTTTCGCAAGGGAATCAGGTTTCAAAGAATCGTGGCTTCTGCCCTTTTCGTCCCTTTATTCTTCTTTTCCCTCATTCCCCAAAACATAACAGAAGTATTTAAGTGGGCGTCGTTGCTGGGGTTGTCTAGCCTGGTTATTAATTTGCTGTTTCCCGTCGTTTACTGGGTAGCAATCCTCATCCGTGACATGGTGACCCGACGAGAGGGGCGGAATATCGATGGGTAAGTCTTTTAGATACTTCGCTTTGCTGATCTTCTGTACAATCTTGCTGACGGGGTGCTGGGACAGACGGGAATTGGAGGAACGCGCATCGGTATTGGCTATTGCGATTGATCAGGATGAAAAGAATGAAAATCTGTACAAAATGACCGTCCAAATTCCGATTCCCATTAAAATCGCGGGGAGTAGCGGGAAAGGTGGAGGAAATGATGCGAATGCCGTGAAAATCATGAGCGTGACAGGAAAAACGGTGACAGATGCTTCCAACAACCTGCAAATGCGGCTGAACCAGCGAGTGTTTCTTGGGCATACGCGTATTCTTGCAGTAAGCGAGGAGGTCGCTAGAAAGGGAATCCAAGACATCATGGACAGCTTTCGTCGCGAGCCGCAAATAAGGCGACTCCTGTGGCCGATCGTCGTGAGAGGCAAAGCGTCTACCTTGCTGGAAATCAAACCGAGGATCGAGCCGATTCCAGTCGTCTTTTTGATGGGGCTGATCGAAAATGGCATGAAATTAGGAAGGATTCCGGACCAAACGTTGGGCGACTATTTCAATCAGACCTCTAATCTAACCATGGAGCCGTTTTTGAATTATGTTGAGGCAAGTAAGAATGAGGTGAGCTGGAAAGGGGTTGCTGTTTTTCGCGGGCACAAGATGGTGGGGATACTTGATCACATGCAGACATGGGTATTGCTCCAACTGCGCAATGAAAAACCGGGTGGAGACATTCTGATTCCGTTGCCGAAGACCAAGAACGGATATGTTAGTTTTCGTCCGCATTTTGTAAAAAAAAAGGTGATCATTCACAAATCCTCTTCCGCTACCTATCATTGCGAGCTCCAAGGAGATATTGTCGAACTTACAGAAGACCTGAAAATTCCAGCAGAGCAATTCGTCCTACAAATGCAAGCGCTTATCCAAAAAGAAATGGAAAAGCGCGCCAAGAAGTTACTGCAGCAAGTACAAAAGCAGTACAATAGTGACATTTTGAAGCTGGGCCTTACACTGCGTGCGAAGCATTACCAAGACTACTGGAAAACGCACAACTGGAAGGAAGATTTCAGGGATTTTCCGGTTCGCGTTACATACACAATCAAGCTGCGCCGTCTCGGTATGGAAATGCAATAGGAGAGCGATCACTGTGGAGAATCAGCAACGTAATTTTGGTACCTGGCAACTGACAAGCATTATGATCAGTTCGATGATCGGGGTGGGTATTCTCATCATCCCGAGAACGGCAACCGAACTTCTTCATCAAATGGGATGGTTGGGACCCATTGCAGGTGCTTTCGTAGCATCTGTGGCTGTGGCGGCCATCGTTTATTTAGGTAACCAGTTTCCTGGCCTTACCTTTGTTGAATTTATGCCGAGAATATTTGGGGTTGCCATCGGTACCCTGTGTGTGTTTCTTTTCATCCTCTATCAATTCCTCAATGCGGGAATCACAGCCAGATTGTTCGGGGAAGTCGTCGTGACCTCCGTATTACCGCAAACGCCACTGGAAGTAATTATCATCACGTTGCTATTGTTGGTCATGTTTCTTTGTTGTCATGAGATTGAAGTTGTGGCGAGAGTGAATGAGCTGTTGATTCCTTTCCTCCTGTTTCCGTCTCTCTTGATTCCGCTCGTCTCCTTCATGAACGCAGATTGGTACAATTTATTGCCATTCCAAGTAGAGTCATGGAAACAGGTCATGAAAACGGGTCTGAATACGTATACGCTCTATACCGGGTATGAGCTGTTAATGGTTTACTTTGCCTTCGCTATTCCCGGGGCAAGGCTAGGGGTGGCCAGCATGACAGGTATGAGCTTTGCTCTTGTCGTTTATTTGCTCACAGTTGTCGCAGGCATTACTGTATTTGGCTATGAAGAATTGCAGAGGCTGGTTTGGCCTACGCTTGAACTGGTCAAGGTAACGCAGAGAACTGGTTGGTTTTTGGAGCGTTTTGAGTCCGCCTTTCTTGCCATTTGGGTTGCTTCTGTATTTACAACGATCGGCAATATGCTTTACGCGACGATTTTTTCATTGCGGCGCTGGTTTCGCAAAGGAATTCGTTTTCAGCAAATCACCGCGATTGTAATCATGGTGCCACTATTTTTCCTAACATTACTGCCGCAAAATATAGTCGAATTGTTTTCTTATACACAGCATTTGACTGCCGTGGGATTTTTGATCACCATCATCATTCCCATTTTGCTGGCAATCACCCAAATCATGCGCAATCAGTTCAACAAAGGTCGGGAAGTGAACAATGAAAAGGGAGGGACATAAGAGTCCCTCCCTTTGTAGCTTGCTTTTTTCAAAGAAGATGTGGTTAGATCGGTTTTTCGGCTTGCTCAGGCAAGTGTTCCGCGATCGTCGTAATCATGGATTGTCGTGAGGAAGCATCGCTGTTTTGCCACAGCACTTCAAACAAAACGCCTAAACCCGGGAGCGTCTTCTCCTGACCGCTCGAGATGGCATCACTGATGGTTTCTTCGACTGCGTTTGGATCTGAGCCTTGCATTTTGTACATGATCGCTTGACGTAAGTTGAGTGAGGCAATATTCATGACCGTGCTTACACCTCTCTTGTGAGAATGAATTCAAGAAATAGTATTTGTAAACGCTGATTTGTGCATACCATGCTTTTCGAACAAAACGTTCATGACCGTTTTGTGGCGGATGTTTTGGATGTGCTATAATGCTTGATATTGGTAAGTTCCGTAAAGGAGAAGATTAACATGTCCAAGCAATTTGCCATTATCGGGATGGGACGTTTTGGTTCTAGCGTGGCGAGAACGCTGTACGAGATGGATTATGAAGTCATGGGAATAGATGAGAACGAGGAGCGTATTAACGAAAATATTCAGTACGTAACGCACGCGGTAGCGGCTGATTCTACGGATGAACGGGCCTTGAAGGAAATCGGCATACGCAATTTTGACGTAGTCGTCGTGGCCATTGGGGTCGATATTCAGGCGAGCATCCTGACAGTATTGACACTGAAAGACTTGGGTGTCAAAAAGATCGTGGCAAAAGCACAGAATGAGCGTCATGGACAAGTATTGTACAAGGTAGGAGCTGACCGTGTCGTATTCCCTGAGCGCGACATGGGGGTGCGGGTTGCCCACAATCTGATCTCCTCTAACGTTCTTGACTTTATTGAGCTGGCAGAGGACTACAGCGTGGCGGAGGTCGTCGTGTCGTCCAAGCTGGTCGGTCAAAACTTGCGGCAACTGGATATTCGGAAAAAATACGAGGTCAACGTTATTGCCATCAAAAGCGGAGATAAATTCAACATCGCTCCTAGCCCGGATGAAGTCATCCAATACGGCGACGTGCTTGTGGTGATCGGGAACAACAAAGACTTACGCGAATTTGAGGAGCGGGCATAGGTTTATGACAAATGAAATCATTACTTCGGTACAAAACCCTCTGGTAAAGCGATTGCACCAGTTGCTGTCACGGAAAGGACGGGAAGAGCAGCAGCATTTTCTCGTGGAAGGGGCGCATCTGGTAGAGGAGGCGTTAAAAAGCGGGGCGGAGGTAGTCACGGTTATTTATGATCAGCAGCGTGACATGGACCCTGCCTGCCAACGTGCTCTGGCTAATCATCCGGAAGCTGTTCAGGTCATTGCGGCATCAGAGACAGTGCTGGCGAAGCTGTCCGAAACCAAGTCACCACAAGGAATTGTGGCCGAAGTGAAAAAAACAGCAGCAGATTGGGCAAAATGGGTAGATAAGAAGAGAGAGGAACAAGACAGTTTGTTGCTTCTCTTTTTGGACGAAATACAAGACCCGGGCAACCTCGGCACGATTTTGCGTACAGCAGAGGCGGCAGCAGTCGATGGTGTCGTACTTGGAAGTGGCAGTGTCGATATTTACAATGGAAAAGTGGTACGTGCCACAATGGGGGCACTGTTCCGCATCCCAGTCTTTACACAGTCGTTAGTCGAGACAGCAGATGAATGGAAGGCAAAGGGAGGGCGAGTTCTGATCTCTTCCTTGGAGCAAAACAGTGTTTCCTATGACGAGGCTGATTATGCTGGTCTGACAGCAATGGTCATCGGAAATGAAGGAAGAGGCGTCTCTAAAGAGATGTTTGCCAGGGCAGACCAATTCGTTCACATCCCGCTTTATGGCGGCGCAGAGTCATTGAATGCAGCTGTCGCGGCAGGAATTTTTGTATACGAGGCACAGCGCAAAAGAAAAGATCGGCATACTTAGCCGATCTTTTGCTCACTTTTTTTCTCTTTATACTCTTCGCGCGCGAGTTGCCATTGATCTTGCGCCATCCGGATAATACCGCTCTCAATGGTGTGGTTGCGAAAAGCCAGTGCCTTACCGAAATACTTGATGGCTAAGTCAAACTTTTCGAGTCTGCGGTAGAGCTCACCAATCAAGTACAGCAAGCGAACTTCGGTCATTTCTTTGTCGCCACGTGTATAGTCGGAATGAATATACGATTGTTCATATTCTTCCACGGCCATATCGATAAAGCGCATTTCCTCCGAGACATTTGTCTGGAATCGATAAAGCCATGCGAGGCGCAAATACAGACCCGCTTTTACGGAATGGGGCTGATCCGTTAGTTCAGCTGCGTAAATGGCCAGCTTGTAGCTGACAATGGATTCTGGTATATGACGAACCTTGCCAAAATCTTTTGGCTTCCATTTCGAGGAGATTTGTTCATCCACAATCTGCTTTTGCCAGGGGGCGAGCTTGTCCCGGAATTGATCCGTAAAGGCGAAGCCGCATTCAGGGCAGACATTGACGGTATATATAATGGGATTTAAAGATTGCTCTTTAAAAGTGGTATAAAAATCGCTGTCGCGATTGACCATCGTCAACGTGCCGCTTCTGATCCTTTTGGTCGAAAAGGTCGCTTGACAATGGCGGCAGTTGATTGTCTTATCGTAAAGGGCGGAAACATTATCAATCATGTCAAAATCCCCTTTCGAATGGTAACATACACATGAAAACACTCTCTTGATATGTAACATTTGTAGAATTGAAAGTTCTCTCTTGTTGCGCTATAATTTTCCTTACATCACAATTATAACGTAAAGCGATGACGGAGACTAGTACGCAGGACCTATCTGTTTTTTCAGGGAGAAGATGTCACAGACTGCGAGCATCTTTAACATGATAGCTGCTGAATTCACTCCAAAGCCGCACTCTGAACCGCTTTTCGCGCAGTAGGAGCAGCCGGGTCATACCCGTTACCAATGATCTGAAGTGAGACAAATGTCTCTTTCCACTAGTGATATTGTCATGGATTTGTCACAGGGTGGAAGCGAATTGTCTAACAAGGGTGGTACCGCGAGAAAAAAGTAACTCGTCCCTTTTTTGGGGCGGGTTTTTCTTTTTTTTTACGTTAGCCTTGATAGAGGTTATTTTATCAAACGAAAAAGGAGCGATTCGAAGTGCAAACTCGGTTGCAAGAAATGAAAGAGTCCGCACTGGGCCAAATCAGCCAAGTGACAGAAGCCGCACAACTTCAGGATTTGCGCGTCAAATACCTGGGGAAAAAGGGCGAGTTGACAGAACTGCTGCGCGGAATGGGTGGCCTGTCCCCAGAAGAGCGTCCAGTTGTCGGTCAGCTGGTGAATGAGGTAAGGGAAGCGCTGGAAGCAGCGTTCTCCGGTAAACAAATAGCTTTTGAAGAAGCGGCTCTGAATGCCAAGCTTTCTTCTCAAACGATCGATGTGACACTGCCAGGACGTCCAGTACCAGCAGGCACCATGCACCCGCTCTCTCGGATTATTGAAGAGATCGAAGACATTTTCATTGGCCTGGGCTTTGAGGTGGCAGAAGGTCCTGAGGTTGAAATGGACCACTTCAACTTCGAGATGCTGAACCTGCCGAAAGATCACCCGGCACGCGATATGCAAGATACGTTCTACGTCACAGAAGAGCTGTTGCTCCGTACGCAGACATCTCCTGTGCAAGCACGTACGATGCTGAAAAAAGAAGGCAAGACCCCACTCAAAATGATCTGCCCGGGTAAAGTGTACCGCCGCGATGATGACGATGCGACACACTCCCACCAATTCACGCAGATCGAGGGTCTCGTCATTGATAAAAAAATCGGGATGAGTGATTTGAAAGGTACCCTCTTGACGTTTGCCCGTCAAATGTTCGGGGAAAACCAGCAAATTCGTCTGCGCCCGAGCTTCTTCCCGTTCACGGAGCCTTCCGTAGAAGTAGACCTGCAATGCTTCAACTGTGGCGGTCATGGCTGCCGTGTATGTAAGCAAACAGGCTGGATCGAGATTTTGGGTGCTGGTATGGTTCACCCGCGTGTACTGGAAATGGCCGGCTACAACCCTGAGGAAGTCAGCGGCTTTGCATTCGGTATGGGTGTAGAACGAATTGCGATGCTCAAATACGCGGTGGAGGACATCCGCCATTTTTATACCAACGACGTTCGTTTCCTGCGTCAATTCAATCGAGGTTAGAGAGGAGAGGCAAAGATGAAGGTATCGTACCAATGGTTATCTGAATATGTCGATCTGAGTGGAACGACGCCCCAGGAGCTGGCTGAAAAGCTGACTCGCAGCGGGATTGAAGTAGACGCAGTTGAATCGCGCAACGCAGGTGTATCCGGTGTTGTGATCGGTTATGTAAAAGAACGCAGCAAGCACCCGGATGCAGACCGTCTCAACGTATGCGTCGTTGATGCAGGACAAGGGGAAGACCTGCAAATCGTTTGTGGAGCAGCGAACGTAGACAAGGGACAAAAAGTTCTCGTTGCCCTGATCGGTGCGAAGCTCCCAGATGGTTTGAATATCAAGCGTTCCAAGCTGCGCGGTGTAGAATCCCAAGGGATGATCTGCTCGGCAAAAGAATTGGGCTTAAACGACAAGCTTCTGGCAAAAGATCAGCAAGAAGGCATTATGGTCTTGCCAGCGGATGCGGAAATCGGAATGGATGCTATTTCGTACCTCGGCTTGGATGACTATGTGCTGGAATTGGGACTGACGCCGAACCGTTCGGATTGCTTGAGCATGCTGGGGGTTGCTTACGAGGTAGCCGCTATTTTGGGCAAAGAAGTGGTATTCCCACAAATCGAGCTGACCGAAAACGGTGGCGACAACCCGATCCAAGTCAAGATCGAAGCGACGAATGAAAGTTATCAATACCACGGTCGTCACTTCACCAACGCCAAAATCGCGACATCTCCGCAATGGATGAAAAATCGCCTGATGGCAGCGGGAATTCGTCCGATCAACAACGTGGTAGACGTGACCAACTACGTCCTGCTCGAGTACGGTCAGCCGCTGCATGCTTTTGATGCGACACAGGTAGCTGATCGCTCTATTGTCGTTCGACTGGCAAACGAAGGCGAAAAGCTCGTGACATTGGACGATCAAGAGCGCACGCTGGATGAGCAAACCTTGCTGATTGCCGACCAGACCAAAGGCTTGGCGATCGCAGGTGTAATGGGCGGGGCTAACTCAGAAATCACAGGCGAGACGAGCGAAATCATTCTTGAAGCAGCTTGGTTCACGCCAAAAACAGTACGCCGTACAGCTCGAATGCTCGGCATGCGTACAGAAGGCTGCGTACGTTGGGAAAAAGGCGTTGACCAAGCACGTGTGCAGGAAGCGGGAGAGCGCGCTGCTGCTCTGATTCAGCAATTGTCTGGGGCAACGGTATCCAAAGGAATCAGCTCTGCTGTTGTAAGCGAAGCTACGCCTGCCGTTGTTTCTGTTACGCTTGCAAAAATTAATCAGCATCTCGGAACCGACATGGCGGCTTCTGAGGTATCGCCGATTTTCGAGCGTCTGCAATTCCCATATGAAGTAGCGGGCGAAAAATGGACGGTCACGGTTCCAACAAGACGTGGCGACATTACGCTGCCAGAGGATTTGGTGGAAGAGGTTGCACGTCTGTACGGCTACGACAACATTCCGACCAGCTTGCCTTCCGGTTCGACCACACAGGGACAGTTGACAAAAGAACAGCAATTGCGTCGTACCATCCGTCATCACCTGATCGGTACTGGCATGAATGAAGCGATTTCCTATGCACTGGTTCATCCAGATCGTGTCGAGGCAGTAGCCGGTCTGCATCAGGAGAAAGTAAACCCTGTTGCCCTCATGATGCCAATGAGTGAAGACCATAGCGTTCTGCGCACGAGCTTGATTCCAAGCCTCTTGGAAACAGTTGCTTACAATAAAAACCGCCAAAACCACGATGTCGCGATTTTTGAGTTGGGCCGTGTGTTCTTGACGAAAGAAGAAACACTCACGCAGCTTCCAGAAGAGCGTCTGTATGTAGCGGGTGCATTGACTGGACAACTGCTCACACAAAACTGGATGGGCGCTAAGCAGCCTGTTGATTTCTTCCAAACCAAAGGGATTGTGGAATCACTCTTCGCTCGTTTGGGTATCCAAGCTGCTGAATACAAAGCTGTACAGGACATCGCGGGTATGCACCCAGGACGTACTGCTGAAGTATGGGTAGGAGAAAAACGACTGGGCTATTTGGGGCAAGTTCATCCGGGTACAGAAAAAGCGTATGATCTGTCCGAAACGTACGTATTCCAGCTGGATGTAGCTACTTTGATTGATGTAGCTGCCGAGGTAGGACATTACAATCAGTTGCCGAAGTCCCCAGCGGTAACGCGTGACTTGGCTCTCGTTGTGGATCGCAGTGTAGCTGCTGGTGCATTGGAAGCAACGATTCGTAAAGCGGCAGGCGAGCTGCTCGAGTCCGTAACCCTGTTCGATGTATACATGGGTGAGCGTATTGCCCAAGATAAGAAGAGCATGGCATTTGCCCTTGTATTCCGTCACGCAGAGCGTACCTTGCAGGACGAAGAGATTCAACAAGTGACCACTGCTGTCGTCGAAGCCTTGAAAAACAACACAGGCGCTGAACTGCGCATGTAAGATTGCTTGACGAAATCTGACATTTTCAGTAACCTAAAAAAGGATAAAGTAGAGCAAAGGTCGCAGTAGGGAGGTACCTCTCGTGCAAGGTGATGGGAAAAATCGTTTGACGGTGGACATCTTTGGCCAACAATACCGGCTCAGTGGCAAGGCAAGTGTCAATCACATACGCATGGTGGCCGGTTTCGTTGATGACAAGATGAACGAAATCGCAAACGGCAACCATCGACTGGATACTGCCAAAATTGCCGTACTTTCTGCAGTCAATATCGCGGATGAATACTTCCGCTTGCGTCAGGAGTACGAAGAACTGCTGAAAATCATTCAGGAAGAGGCAAAGGCTAAACCGATAGATTAAGGAAAAGAGGGGCGGAATGCCTCTCTTTTCACGTTGTGGGTAAAAGGAGAAGAGCCACCCCGTCTTTGATGGGATGGCTCTTTGTCGCATTTTGCCTATGTCTCCTGCTTGTTCCCGGCATCTCCATTACGCATATCCATATGGGTTTTGATCGGGATAAACAAGTCGATGATCCCGATCACCAAGGAAGCGAGAAGCGCTCCAAGAATCGTGACGCGGAAGCCAGAGACGATGAACTGAGTGAGATAAATCACGACGGCACTGACCAAGAAGCCGATAATACCACGATTGTACGGCGAAATTCGATCTCCGAAAATGGCTTCTACGGCCCAGCCAATCAGTGCGATGACAACGGCCGCGAACAGAGCTGTCCAAAAACTGCTAACCGAAAAGCCGGGGACCAGAAAGCCGACAAACATCAGGACTACGGCAGCGACGATAAAGCGGACGATATGGCGCATGATCGTCAAGTGTACTCCTCCTTTAGGGTTGTTTCACCTTTCATTCTCTCACGCAAAGAGTAGAACTATGCCAAACGAAAACGTGTAAAATTATCCTTCGCCGGCGGTGCCTGTCCGAAGCTATCCGTAGCCCAAGTTTTCTAAGCTCCGCTGCCATGCTATAATGGGGAGATATCGTAATGATTGCCGGTATAGACCGTCGCTCCCGCCCGCACGGTACAACGGTCGCCGCTGGATAAAGAAGGAGGAGCACAGTGGAACAACGGGTTTTAAGGACGTTAGAATACGATAAAATAGTCGCCCTGTTGATTGACAAGGCATCTTGCACATATGGAAAAGAAAAAGCATCAGAGCTGATTCCTTTTTTACGCTTGGATGAAGTCATAACCGCTCAGCAAGGGACAGAACAAGCAGCAACCGTGTTACGCCTAAAAGGCAGCGTGCCTCTCGGTGGCATTCGCGATATCCGCGGTCCCGTACAGCGCGCCAGATTGAACGCCATGCTCGCCCCGATGGAATTGCTGGATATCGCCAGCACCGTTATGGCCGGACGCAGGCTCAAAACGTTTTTGCTCGATATGTGTGAGGATCACGAGCTGCCATTATTGCAACAGGAGGCAGAGCGTATTGAGGGCCTGCGCGAGTTGGAAACCGAAATTCGCCGCTGTATTGATGAAAATGGCGATATATTGGATAGCGCGAGTCTTGAATTGCGACAGGTACGTCAAGAGATCAGACAACTCGAGTCGCGCATTCGCGAAAAGCTCGATCAAATGACACGCTCGTCTACTTACCAAAAAATGCTGATGGAAAATATCGTTACGATTCGTGGCGATCGTTTCGTTATTCCGGTGAAGCAGGAGTATCGCTCTGTATTTGGCGGAATTGTCCACGACCAGTCGGCATCTGGGGCGACGCTCTTTATCGAACCGGAAGTAATCGTTGAGATGAACAACAAGCTTCGCGAACTACGCCTGCGCGAGGAACGTGAAGTGGAGCGCATTCTGTATGTGTTGACGGAGCAGGTATCCTTTGCGGTAGAAGCTTTGATCGAGAACACAGAAGCGCTGACAGAGCTCGATTTCATGTTTGCCAAGGCTCAGCTTGCCTGGAGCATGAAGGCGATCTGTCCACGCATCAATGATCGCGGATACGTAAACATGCGAAAAGCGCGTCATCCACTCATTCCACGGGAAGTTGTCGTTCCTGTAGATGTGGAGCTAGGTGGAGAGTATCAGGCGATTGTTGTGACAGGACCGAATACAGGCGGAAAAACCGTTTCCCTCAAAACAATCGGACTGCTGTCCTTGATGACCATGGCAGGCTTGCATATTCCGGCAGAGGAAGAGAGCGAGATGACTGTATTCTCCTCCGTTTTTGCCGATATCGGGGATGAGCAATCCATCGAGCAGAGCCTGTCTACATTCTCAAGCCATATGACCAATATTATTCAAATCTTGGCGAAAATGGATGACAAGAGCTTGGTACTGTTTGACGAGCTAGGGGCAGGAACAGACCCGACAGAGGGTGCTGCTCTGGCCATGTCCATTATCGACCATGTGATTGATTCCGGTGCGAGATTGGTCGCAACGACACACTACAGTGAATTGAAGGCGTATGCCTACGATAGACCCGAGGTCATCAACGCCAGCGTAGAATTTGACGTACAGACGCTACGTCCTACTTATCGCTTGCTCATCGGGGTGCCAGGTAGGTCCAACGCGTTTGCCATCGCAAGACGTCTGGGATTGCCAGAACACATCATTGATGTAGCGCGCGGCTCGATCAGTGAGGAAGACAATCAGGTCGAGAGCATGATCGCTTCGTTGGAGCGTAATCGCAAGTCGGCGGAAGCAGACAGGTTGGCGGCAAAAGCGGCACGCGAGGAATCGGAAGAGCTGCGTAGACAGCTGGAAGAAGAGCGCGCGCAATTTGCTGAAGAGAAAAACAAGCGAATGGAGCGAGCAGAGGACGAAGCGCGAATTGCGGTCCAACTCGCAAAAGAAGAAGCGGAAACAATCATTCGCGAGCTGCGCGAGATGATGGCAGAAGGCATGGAAATCAAGGAGCATCGTCTCATCGATGCGAAGAAGCGCTTGCGCAATGCCGTCCTTGAGCTGGAGAAGGAAAAGGTGAAGAAGCCTGCGAAAGCCGTTCGTGCCACACAGATCAAGGTGGGCGACGAGGTAATGGTGACGAGCTTCGGACAAAAAGGAACCGTGCTGGAAAAAGTAAACAATGAAGAATTCCTCGTGCAGATCGGGATCATGAAAATGAAGGTGAAGCGCGATGATATGCATGTACAAAACTCCATCCAGCAAAAACCGCAAGCGGCACCGTACACCTCTGTGAAGCGTCGCAGTGACAATATCAAGATGGATCTTGACCTGCGTGGCTACAACGTTGAGGACAGCATTCGGGAAATCGATCAGTTTTTAGATGATGCGCTGTTGGCAGGCTTGCACTCGGTCTCCATTATTCACGGACACGGGACAGGGGTACTGCGCAAAGGCGTGCACGAGTATTTGAGAAGTCATCGTAATGTAAAATCCTTCCGCTTAGGTGGTCAAGGAGAAGGCGGCGTAGGTGCTACCATTGCCGAATTGAAATAAGAGGTCGGGAGGGACATATGGAAAGCCTTCTACACAATCCATATTTTGCAACTGCAGCTTATTTTACTGTGTCTGGACTGGCGATGGTGTTATTCTTAGCCATTTTTGAACTGGTAACGCGTTATCGTGTTTGGGAAGAATTGAAGCGCGGGAACATGGCAGTAGCAATGGCAACAGGCGGGAAAATTTTTGGGATCGCGAACATTTTCCGTTATTCCATTCAGGCGCATTTTTCTTTGGGAGAAGCGTTGATTTGGGCGACATTCGGATTTTTCCTGTTGTTGTCTGCGTACTTCATTTTTGAATTCATGACCCCTACCTTTAATGTCGATCAGGAAATTGCAAAAGATAACAGGGCTATTGGTTTTATTGCGATGGTCCTGTCCATCGGATTTTCGTATATCATAGGGGCATCCTTGCCTCGTTAGACGGGTTGAACGATATTTCAAACGAGAGTATAATTTGATTTGGCGAAAGAGTACCAAACTATTCTGCCCAATCAAAGTCCTTTTTACGAAAAAGAGGACAAGCCAAGATTGTATGGGGGAGGAACAGCCTTGGAAACGTTGTACAAGGTCCTCATCGGATTGTGTGTGCTTTTTATCGCTGCAGGTGTTTACTACCTGTCCTAAAAATATGCGCAAGTTGGCCGCCTGACTTCTTCTACAGTCATACGGACCTTACTTGGAGAATGTGAAAGAGGAGATACGCAATGACTCAACCTGTACGCGTAGCTGTTGTGGGATTGGGGTTTGTAGGCTTGCCGTTGGCGCTTACCTATGCCATGAAAGGAGCAAACGTCATCGGTATTGACGCCTTACCGCATGTCGTCGATGAGATCAATGCGGCACATTCCCATCACCTGGAGTCCTATCAGGGAAAAACGTTGCCAGAGATCCTCAAAGAGCAGATTGAAGCAAAACGTTTCCGTGCAACGACCTCCTACGAGGAAGCTGCTGCGGAAGTCCATAACTATATTGTAACAGTCGGATTGCCTGTTCATAACGGTGATCCTGATCTCGGACCGCTGAAAAGCTGTGCACAATCGCTCGGTCGCGTACTGAAAAAAGGCGATACCATCATGATCCGCAGCACCGTCGTACCAGGAACGACAGAAGACGTGATTCTGCCGATTTTGGAGGAAACAAGTGGTCTTGTTGCTGGTGTCGATTTCTTCCTGACATACTGCTCAGAGAGAATTGCAGAGGGTCGTGCTTTTGAAGAGTTCATCCATATGCCGCTCGTTCTGGGTGGCATCAATGAACAAAGCGCTGAAAAAGGAAAAGAGTTGCTGTCCTTCATCAGCGAGACGGACATCACGATCTCGGATATCCGCGTAGTCGAGACAGCAAAAGTCATCGAGAACATCCAGCGTGATGTAAACATTGCGATGGTACAGGAATTTGCTCGTTTCTCTGAGGCATTCGGCATCGATACGTTCGAGCTGATCAAGGTTGCCAATACGCACACGCGTGTAAACATGTTATCGCCAGGACCGGGTGTAGGCGGCTTCTGCTTGCCGAATGCGCTGTACTACTTGCAGCCTAAGGCACGTGAATTGGAAGTAAACCTCCCGATTCTGCAACTGGCCCGCAATACGAATGATGCAGTCCCTGAAGTGTTGATCAGCATGCTTGAGCAAGCCCTGAAGAATAACGGCAAGACATTGGCAGGAAGTCGCGTAGCTGTATTGGGGATGGCGATGAAAGACTTTTCCAATGACGACCGCGTAAGCCCTGTCCACGACCTGATCAAGAAGCTCATAGTAAAAGGAGTAGACGTTCGTTCCTACGATCCAGCTGTTCCGACTGTGTATGATCACAAGGTTGACAGTTTGGAGAAAGCAGTGAATGGAGCAGATGCGTTGTTCCTGACTGCTGTGCAAAAGGAATTTGCTGAGGCGGATTGGGCCAATGTGGCTGAAAAGATGGCTGACGCGCCGATTCTCTTCGATACGAAGAACCGCATCCCGCGTGACCTTGTCAGCAAGGCTACTGTGGTGCGCATTTAATTCTTGAACAAGAGTACCATTGATTCATAGGAGAAAACCTCTCTAAACGCACGTAGAAGCGTTTGGCGAGGTTTTTTTTCATAAAGTAGTGAACCATATTGAACGAGAGAGCCAATACAAGGTGTATACAATTTCAGGGGGCCCTCCGATGAATGATCAAATGTTAGAACTGTGGCTGGACCGTTTGCTTGATGGAGATCAAGAAGCTTTTGAGGTGGTCTACAGCATGACACGGACAAAAGTTTACGGGACCGTATCAGCCATGGTCACGAATAAAGAAGATGTTCACGATATTGTGAGCGAAGTTTACTATCAGCTATGGAGATCACTGCCTGGCTATGATCGCAAGCGTCCTTTTCTTTTCTGGGTGAATGGGATTGTCATTAGACAGGTGAAAAACTGGCGTAGACAGATTTGGAGAAGATTCCGTCTGATAGAACGAAAACAGAGCTTGGAAGAAAAGCAACATGTCGAAACGCCGGATGAGCCAATGCTTGCGATGGAGTCTGCCACAGAGATGCAGCAAGCAATCCAAAAGCTGCCGTTCAAGCTGCGGATCGTCGTGATTTATCGGTATTACTACGATTATACGTACGATCAGATTGCCGAACTGTTGCAAATACCAGTGGGGACAGCAAAATCGAGAAATCATCTGGCATTAAAGCGAATCCGAGAGTCGTTTGACGTCGAGTGGAATGAGGAGGACCTCCAAGCATGTCTATCGAGAAAATCATAAAACAGTCACTCACCAAACAAATTGACGAGACCATGATTCCTGGTGAAGTAGACCAGCGAGTCAGGCAGTCCTTTCAACGCTATCACAAAAAAAAGGAGACTGTACCGATGAAGAAAAAATTGGTTATGATGGGATTAGTTGCTGCTATTATACTGCCGACTGGAGTATATGCGGCTTTAAATGGAACCTCTTATTTTGCAGACAATCCAAAAGACTTGAACAGTTTGGTGGGTGAAGAGGTTAAGCGAGCAGCGGAAAAAGGGTTGTCCATTCCGATCGATCAAAAAATTACCGATCAGGGGATTACGATACATTTTACGGAAGTGTATGCGGAAGATAGCAAGGTTCTGCTGCACTATCGCATTGAACAACAAAATGGAGAACTGGTGCCTTTCGAATTCGATACGACAGGTTTAAATGTGGTAGGCGAAGCAAATGGCAATCCTGTGTACCAGGATAAAGGCTTGGAAGGTACAAGTGTCCTAAACTTTATCGGGACCAAAGAGGATACTATGCCTTTCTACTTAACAGACGAGTCCGGTAAGGAAGTAGAGGTGGGAATAGCCGATCATGACAAGCCAGAGGGCGTTCTTGCCTTCGCCTCGCATGGATTCAAGCTACCACAGCCACTCACCTTAAACATCGATGTGAACCGGATCGGCAAAACAAAGGGCAACTGGAAGGGACAATTTATTGTGGACCAGAGCAAAGCCAAAGAAGCAACAGAGGCTGCGAAATAGGAGAAAAAAATTCGGTCACGTATAAGAAGCCTCGTAAATGGCAATAGTAACCGGGGTAAGACAATATTTCAAATGTCATGTAAGGGTTACATGCTAGGAGGCAAAAAATGGAACGTGGAAGAGTAAAGTGGTTTAACAGCGAAAAAGGTTTCGGTTTTATCGAGCGTGATGGTGGAGATGACGTATTCGTTCACTTCTCCGCTATTCAAGGCGAAGGGTACAAATCCTTGGACGAAGGGCAAGAGGTTGAGTTTGACGTAGAAAACGGTCAACGCGGTCCTCAAGCGACGAACGTTCGGAGACTATAAAAGCTGAAACGACAAGCAGACTCAGGTGATGGGTCTGCTTTTTTATTTGGATTAGGAGTAGCTGCAGTGGTGGAAAGAAGTGGCTTGGGCTTTGTAAAAGCAAATAAAAAATGAAAAAAGAGGCGAAAAAACAGAAATAGAGAACGGAAGAACTGATATCAGTCTTCCGTTCTCTCCTCACCTGTTTAGAAAAACTCTGCACCCGACGCCAGGTTCAGCATAGCCCGCATCGTTTTGTACATATCCTGCGGATTGGCTGCATTGTAATAAACCATGTTTGTAGCTGTTTCATAGCGCGTGCCCGGGACAATCGCGGCCATCTCGGCTTGTCCTGCATGGGAGAATTCCATCGCCAGCTCTACAGGTACAGCTGTACGGAATGGCTGGATGTTGTTCCGATTGCGCAAGGCATTGGTCGTCTTGCGCTTCAGTTCAGCGGTCGCTTCTTCACGCGAGAGACAGATAGCAGCTGTGCGGGATACAGCTTCCTTCACGATCGCTGTCTGAATACCTGGAATCAGTTCCTGGGCTTCGACGGCAATGAGATTATCACCAGACACCATGACAACAGGAACGTTGTGCATGCCTGCAATCGCGGCGTTAAAGCCGAACTCACCCACGACTTGTCCGTTGATATACATATTGTGAACCACACCGGACATCGTATGGCTGAGCACGCCAGGAATCCCTTGGCGGGTATGATAGCCGATAAACATTGCTGCATCAAAGCTCTCATCGAGTCCCTGCATCATGGATGAATCGCGTGGAGAACCTGCCAACAGTCTCGCTTTAGGATGGAGCTTTTCCCAGAGAATGTTGTTCATCGTGTTGTGACTGTCTGCTACAACAATTTCCGTTACGCCAGACTCAAGTGCAGCCTCAATAACCGCATTGGCATCGTCCGTCATAAACTGGCGGCCACGCTGATAGTTAACCCCCGAATCCGGGTTAATATAGCTCGTATCCACAATGCCTGAAATACCTTCCATGTCTACCGAAAGAAATAGTTTCATCTCATTTTCACCCTTTCTGTCTGGTACAGCTTGCTATACAAAATAGTTCCAATTCATATGTAACCAGATTGATCATAAGTAGGCAACCACAAAAACAGATTCTTCAAACAAATCATATGAAAAAAGCACGATGCCCGCTGTTCGCGTTTCACCGTGCTTTTCGTCATTTCAGTAACGTACGATAAAGAGCAACAATTTGTTTGGTCATGAGTTGAATGGTAAAAGTGGATTCTACTTTATTCAGAGCGTGTTGCACCATGGTCTCACGCAACTGTGGTGAAGTCCATAACCGTTCCATTGCTTGCGCCAACAAAGTGGGATTTCCCGGTTCGACGATCAGCCCCGTCTCGCCATCGAAAACAAACTCTTTCACGCCGCCGACATTGCTTGCTACGACAGGAACCTCCGAAGCCATTGCCTCGATGATCGTATAGCCTAGCCCTTCGTACAGAGAAGAGTGGACAAAGCCATCTAAGGCATGCAAGCACGCAGGAATATCTTGCCGAAATCCTGCAAAGCGAACACGCGATTCCAGGCCCAATTCTTTCACCTTAGCTTCGAGCGCAGCACGTTCAGAGCCGTCTCCGATCAACACGAGATAAGGGACCTCTTTCTTGTCCGCCATAAGCGTATGGAAAGCATCGAGCAGAATCGGGAGACCTTTTACGGGAACAAAGCGAGCTGCTGTCCCGAATAAAAAGGCGTCCTCTGGTATGTTCCATTCCGCACGCAGTCGATTGCGGTCATTCTCCCGTAAATGGTTTTGCCGATAAGGCTTCATGTCCATTCCGTTATAAATCACGCTAATGTCAGACGAGCGAACACCCTGCCCCCGCAAAATATCGGCAATCGCACCACTGATCGCGATATAGTGACGGTTCCAATGTCTCGTGCTCATTTCCATCATGCTGACAATGGCGTAGGCCAAGGAGCTTGTATAATCATAACGGAGTGAGCTGTGAACAGTGGTCAGTAAAGGCACCTTCATACCGCGAGCTGCCAGTCGAGAAAAGAAATTGGCTTTAATCCCATGCGTATGGATAATCGCTGGTTGGAATGTGGAAAAGGCATTCCGCAGAGCCTGCAGCAATCGTAAGTCAAAACGTCCGAATTGATTCAGAGTAATGACTTGGATGCCTGATTCCCGCAATTTACTCGCGAAGAGAGAATCATAGAAGCATACGACTGCGACATCTACTTCGTCGACTGGAAAAGTAGTGACCAAATTGAGAATATGTTGTTCAGCACCGCCAAATTCCCCCCCGCCAATCACGTGGAGGACTCGTAATTTGCTCATCTGAATTCACCCGAATCGTAATTAAAAAACAACCTCTACCGAGGTATGTACATGGAGGCACGACCCAATACAGGCGGTGTGCCGAAAATGAAGGATAATTTGTAAACAAAGCCATTCTCACTATAGCAGATGCCTGCTAGATTCGCAATAAGACAGCACTTATGGTATCGTTGATGATGGAAAATTGAAATGGAGAAGGACGGTTACGTAAATGAATACGCACAATGTGTTGATCATATGCTACATATTTCCTCCAATTGGTGGAGGCGGCGTGCCAAGACCGTTGAAAATGGCCAAATATTTAGGGGAGTTTGGCTGGAATGTCCATGTGCTGACAGTAGATCCTGCTTATCATGCGACGCTCGATCCATCCCTTTTGACACAGCTGCCGAGTGATGTCACCATTCACCGTGCGAAGGAATGGCAGCTGCTGCCGAATCGAGGGGGACAAGCCGCATCAGCAAGTGCCAATACAACGTCCACACCATCACAGCCTTCGTTCAAAGCGAAGGTAAAAAAACAGATCCTCAATGTGCTGAAAAAAGTAAAGCCATACTTATTGATTCCAGACGACCAAATCCTGTGGATGCCGAATGCGCTCAAGCTAGGGCGGGAAATTATGCGCCGTGAAAAGATCGACGTGATTTTTTCTACATCGGGACCGGTTACGAACCATTTGATTGCGAAAAAGCTTTCCCGTGAGTTTGGCTGCAAATGGGTGGCGGATTTCCGAGATCCGTGGACGCAAAATATGCACACCTCTGGCATCGAATGGCGAGAGCGTATGGAAGAGCGAATGGAGGAGGCCGTGATGTCCCAAGCGGATGCGATCACGACCGTTACCGCGACCTTCGCCTATAATTTTCGCGAGAAGCACCAGGATCGCATCAAGCGGATGGAACTGATCTACAATGGGTTTGATCAGGCTGATTTTCAAGGGTTGGCTCCTAGTCATGCTGCTCCGGACAAATTTCATGCGGTGTACGCAGGTATTTTGTATCAAAAGCGCAACCCACGCCTACTCCTGCAAGCCATCCGGGAACTCATCGATGAAAAAGCAGTAGACCGAAATGATCTCTTACTCAGCTTTGCAGGGGTGTTCGATTATCCGGGTTATTCCGAAAATCGCGACTGTGTAGAAGCATTGGGGCTGGGGGACATCGTTAGCGTGTTGGGGAATCTGCCGCATAAAGAAGCACTCGGACTAATGAAAGGTGCGAATGCCCTGTTGCTGATTGGGGATGTGTCTGCTGACGCTGGAGCGTATATTCCGGGTAAGCTCTACGAATACATGGGGATCGGCAACCCGATTCTTGCTCTGAATAAAAGAGGCGAAGCGACGGAGATTATTGAAGATTTCCGTCTCGGACAAGTAGCCGATCCAGAGCAAAAAGACGAGATCAAGCAAGCGTATCTGAAGCTGTATCAGGAGTGGAAAGCGCAAGGACAAACGGGTAGCGAGAAACGCGGAGCGGATTTTGCAGAACGTGTGAAACCGTACGAACGTCGTGAACAGGCGAAGCAACTGGCGAACGTGATGGATGAACTGGTAAAAAAATAGGACAGCATAGCCCCGGAGCCAATGAAGGCTGCGGGGTTTTCTTCATGACAGACATACTTCTTCTGCTTCAAAATAAAAGGACCTGACGATAATCGCCAGGCCCTGATTCGTACCGATTAGTCTGCTACCACGCAAATGTAGCAGGCTTTTTTAGTACAGCAAATATTTTTCTACTTCTTCCGGTTCTTTGATGTGAATGCCACCCGTATCGTCGTATTTAAACAGGTTGAACATCACTTGCTGGTCCATCGTTCCGGCTTCAGGCAGCGGCAGAATGATCCACGTCTCGTACTGGTGGATCAGACGGTCTTCCTTGCCGAACCAAATCGTTGTTTTGATCGTGGATTCCTTCAAGATGTAATCCAGATCAGGACGTTCGCCCAATTGCTTTTTCAATGGTTCAAACAGTGGACTTTGGCTATTTTTCAGCCATTCTGCTCCTGTCATTTTCAATTGGAACGGAACGCTGACGACGCCAATTACTTTTTCCTCAGGCAATTGGACGGCCTTGTCCATGAAAGGCAGCCAGTCCTCGAAGCCTTTCAATACATCAAACGCCAGCGGCTCATCCGGAGCGGTTACAAACTGCTCGTTTGCCTTGATGTAGCGTTTGTCGTGAATGCGATAGTACGAATAGGGTTGGGCTGCGATGCGTGCATCGACATTGTAGCCTTTCCCGTTAATGACGGCACCATTGAACATACTCGTCGTGGTACGTGACAAGATGGTGTTTTTCACATGGCCCTTGTACCAGTAGGTCTGTGCCTCTTTATCCGTCTTGCCTTTTTCCAGGGCTGTTTTCAGCCACTCCGCACCTGACTCGGTTTGGACCGTGGTCGTCTGATCCGGCTTCTGGTCAAAATTGGTGGTGGCAAAAGCTTTCGTTCCTGATTCATACGTGCAGCCACCGAGCAGGGAGGCTGTGCAGATGGCAGCGAGTAATGCCCATGCTTTCGTCGCTTTACGCATGGCGAAACCTCCTTACGACTCCGTATCCCAAGAGTCCCACGAATATCGCGATCGTGAGTCCGAATACCGGAATGTTGTGCTGCTTAAACACGAGAATGCGATGCGTATTGTACATGTTGGCCACGATTTCGTTTTGCTTGTCGCCATCGATGTCGCCGATTTGAACATTGATTAGTGGCAAGTAAATACGCCAGTTTTGTTTCAAACCTTCAGGTGTGTAGTCATAGCCAGACAAATAGCGGGAATCCGTTGTGCTTACCCAGCTCTTAGCCTTTGCTACGATCTCAGGCTTGTCGCTGTTACCGAGCGTAGCGAAGTTGGAGAAGCGGAAGCTCTTGTCGCGGTCACCGCTAGCCCACAATATTTCCCACGTACCATCTGGTTTTGGTTTCAAGATGTACGAAGGCTTGCCTGCTACGAGCAGCTCGTCGACCTTGTCGTTGTCGATATCGGCAGGAATGAACTCGCCAGTTGCCAATTCAGCTTCTTTGCGAGTCAAGGTATAGGCTTCCGTCAGTGTGCCATCAGAATCGACGGTCAGTACACTCAGATGTTCACCCATGACAATGAGTCCTTCGCGTCCATCTGGGAGCATCATGGTGGTCAACAGCTTGGTGGATTTGGTCATCCCGCCAAAAGGCTTGCCGTCGTAGTTTCCTGTCAGCATACCATCCTTGATGTGTAGATCCGTGTACTTGGAGCCCAACGTTTGTCGTACGTCCATACTGCCTTCGTTTTCTGCCAGTTGATTTGCGATGTTTTCCATATCAAGCATCAACGCACGATATGGTGCCGTTCCGATTTGCATCATGCCTTCCGCATACGGTTGGCGTTGTACATTCGGTACCAATTGACCGTCTTTCATCGTGTAATACGGGAAGCCCGGGTAGTCGGTTGGCAATTTTTCCTTGATGATCTCCATGGTATCTGCCGGAATTTGATCATTCGGCATCCGCACCATTTGGCCGTCTTTCCAGGTCAGGACGTAAAGAGAAACAGGTTCAGCCTGCAAATGGCGCAGCTTCTCCGCCATTGCTTTTTTCTCTTCTTCCGTCTCTGGCTTTTCAATTTCTTCAGGCAGTGGAAGCTCCTCGGCATTGCCGTACGTGATGATCTCCATGCTGCCATCGCCATTGACGTCATGCAGTGTGACCGGGAAGTAATCCACCCAATCTCCGTTGTACAGACGGTCAGATTCGTATTTCACAGTAAAGTGACTGAGTGCAGTCAATGTATCTCGGTTGAACGTGACATTCGCCAAGAGGGCGATCAAAACCAACGAGCCGACTGCACGCCAGTTGAGGCGCCCGTACCATTTCACGAGCAGCGCAATCACGATGATCGCGATGGCTCCACCGATCAACAGAGCAGCGGTCGTTTTCACATCGACACGTGTCAGTGCCCGATCCAGGAGCAAGAAGCCGATGGTAAACACAAGCACTTGACGACGTTCCGACGGATGGACCACGAAGTAGCAAAATGCTAGCAGTGGCAGGAAAATGAGTACAGCAATCCACGTTAAATCAAGGAAAGCTGGTTTCACGAGCAAATGGTAAATCAGAAACAGGGCAATGGCGTACAGCGCCCAGTTTATCGTTTCGAGAATAGGATTCCGGCGCATGCCCTCACCACCTTTTATTTTGTGTCTGGTCGACGAATAATGCGCACAGGAAGCCGCCAAACAGCCAGAAATAGAGGGCCATGAACGGCACCTCGAAAATGTTTTCCACGAGGTTATGGGTAGCTACGGCTATTAAACCGCCCAATAGGCCGAGTATCGCAAAAAAGTGCGGCGAGCCTTGGAGGTTGCGGATAAGCCCAGCTCCGTATTTGAACATGGTGATCACGGTTCCGATTAACAGGATGATCCCGATCAGACCGTATTCCGCTAGACTTTTGAAGAAATAGCTGTCTGAATAAATCGTTCCGAAATGGCGAGTCGCTACTGCACCGCCATGATGGCCGAGCCCAACACCGAACAATGGCTCGATACGCATTTTGTCATAGGCTTCGCCCCAGCGACCAATACGCCCGCCTTGGCTGCTAGATTCGAAGTATTCAGGTGTAAACAGCGTGAAAATGCGATCTTTTACTTTTCCGACAAGCGGAACAGAATCAGGAACGAAGAACAGGGCTACAATCCCGATAATCCCTGCGATCACCAAGTATCCTGCGACTCGTTTGTTCCATATGTAGAAGCAAACAAATGCAGCAAAGGCAAGGGCAAACCAAGAACCGCGGGAACTTGTTAACAGCATGGCGAGCAAAGTCGTCAGCGCAACGATGGCCCAAATCCATTTTTGCTTGCGATCCTTCGCTGTCATGAAAAGACCAGCGGCAATCGGTGTAATCAACGCCATATAGCTGCCCAATACGTTCGGGCTCGTTACGAAGGAGAATGCACGCGTGGTAACTGCTTCCCCTTCCTGCACCCATGATTCAGGTGTTTTGACGCCTACGATGACTTGCAAGACACCATACAGTGCCGCTATGAAACCAACCAGCACAAGTCCCTTCATGAACTTGTCTAGGTCTTCCATCGACTTCAATAAATAGAAGCCCATGAAAAAGGCGAGGATGTACTGGTAGACGGAACGGAATCCTTCTACGCTCGCTTCCCAGTTCGCCATGTCTGTCACCATGATGGCAACTCCGAGGACGAAAAGGGCTCCAAGCCAATGTTTGATTCCAGGCATCGTCCGATTTGACTGTAAAAACGCAACGAATGTAAACAGCATCAAGACGATGAGCAGTCCTTCATCCCACAAAGAAGATATGACTGGAATCGGTAGAATCTGTCGCAAGACGTAATCGATTACTGGATAGGCCAACAGCAAATACAACCACGTAGATGATTGGCTTCCCCACTTCAACACGGTTTCTCTCATTTTTATTGTAGTCCTCCTACAGGTAGGGATTAACTTACCTATTATAATGAATCTGACAACCCAGTAGCAAGCCGGGGGGAAAGAGGTTGGTAGGAAAGGTAGAAATAAGATATGATAACTAGGTAGTTTGAGCGTTAGAACCAAGCCTGGAACGTAGGGTTTCGAATAGGGATAGGAGAAAAGTGGACATGAGTTTGTTAAAAATCGCTTCCATGATTGTCGTGCTGACTCTCGTTGGAAGGCTTCTAGGCTTTTTTCGCAGTGTGTATGTATCGAGTTTGTACGGTACTGGGATGGAGGCAGATGCGTTTAATATAGCGGCAACGATCCCGCTGACGCTGTTCTTGGTCATACCGGGAGCGGTCAATGCTGTACTGATTCCGACGATGCGCGGCATGATGGAAAAAGGAGAGCGGACGACTGATTTGTATCAGAAGATGCTCACGATCATTTTGGGCGTATTCGTTGCTCTCTCTGTCTTAGGAGTTGTCTTTTCTTACGAGCTTGCTGGGATGTTTGGGCTGACAGGTGAGAAGTTGGAACTCACGGCTAATATGCTGCAATGGATGTGGCCATCAGCTATTTTCATCGGGTTAACCGGACTGTGGTCGAGTATTTGCAATGCTCACCAGCATTTCTTTACACCGACGCTTGGCACGGTAGTCAATGGAGCTTTGGTGATTGTCAGCATGTATGTGCTCGTTCCGATGTATGGTCCCATTGGATTGGCGATGGCTACGACAATCGGTTACTTGGCGGCACTGTTGCCGATTCTCCCGACTTTGCGCGGATTCGGCTACCAGCACCGCTTCTCATTTTCTTGGCGTGAGGACGCTTCTCTCAAAGGCATGGGCGAGCGCGTCATTCCGATTTTGATTGGTGCGGTTGTAGCCCAGGCCACTACCTTTTTGGAGCGCGGCTTCGCAGAAGGACTCGGAACGGGTGTCGTTTCCGCTCTCGCCAATGCGAACCAGATCATGCAATTGCCTCTGGCTATTTTTGTCGGGGCGTTTACGTTGCCGTTATTCCCACTGTTGGCTAGTCATGTCAAGCGGGGGGAAATGACGGAGATGAAGCAAATCCTGCAAAAAGGACTTGCCTATCTCCTCATTTTGCTGCTGCCCGTGACGGTTGGACTTGCGTTATATGCAGAGCCTATCATCCGACTAGCTTTTGAGCGCGGAGCGTTCGATGAGCATTCTGTAGCTTTGACAGCGTGGGCACTGCCGTTTTATGGCGTAGGACTTTTCTTTTTAGCGTCAAGAGACTTGCTGACTCGCGCCTTTTATGCACTGGAAAACACGAAGACACCCGTTATGATCGGGGCGATCGGGATCGTTGTGTATGCCCTTGCCAACTGGTTGCTCATTCCACTGCTTGGTCATGGCGGAATTGCCCTAGCTAATGCAGTTTCGGCTATCAGTCAAGCACTCCTGCTGTTTGTTTTGCTATGGAGGGCGGTAGGCAGCCCTGTACGGGCGAATTTCCTCATGACTGCCGGGAAAACCATTTTGGGCTGCGCAGTCATGGCCGGTGCTATTTTACTCATCGATCCATGGTTATCCGCATGGCCTGTCTGGCTGTACTTGCCGTTAGGAATTATCGGTGCAGCGCTTTTATATCTCGTGGTGCTCATTTTGGTTCGCGAGCCACTCGTATCAGAGCTACTGCAAAAAGTACGCAAGCGGTCTACTCCAGCGGGAGGGCGATCGTAAGCGGGAATTCCCGGATTGCATAACGAGTCTTACCCGAGCTTGCGGGGGGAATGGTCTCCACGTAAGAAACTTGGATGCTTACTTGACCTAACGCCGAGCGAATTCCTGCCAAAAGCTTTGCTTCATCGGCAGGTAAAAAATGTTCAGGCTCCTTCACCAGTCTCAGGCTTAGTCGCTCTGGCTCATGCTGGACGATCTGGAAGGTGCGGAAGCTGTCCATATTGCGCACGATGTGATTAAAATAATGTCCGTGCACGTACCGTCCATTTAGCGCTAGGAACATGTCGTCTTCTCTGCCGTCGATCGAAGCAAGAAGTGGAAAAGGGAGATTGCATGAGCAGGCTGAATCAGAAAGCGCGACGACATCTCCTATTTGGTAGCGCAGGCGAGGCATGACGGTATTGTGCAGGTCTGTGACAAGCAGTGCTCCTGGGTGTCCTTTGTAGACGGGAATATGCGTAATTGGATCGACGACCTCCAAATAACAGTTCCCAGAAAAGGCATGCATGCTTCCAGACTTGCATTGGTAGGCGATGATTCCGCCGTCACGGGCGCCGTATTCATTCACAACAGGCGCATCAAAAGCCTGGGCAATCGTTTGTCGCTGGTGTTCGTGCAGGCTTTCTGCTGTAGAGACCACGGCTTTGAGCGGGATTCCTAGTGTCATGCCGCGTCGTAGCATCATCGTGGCGAGCGCATGAAGTGCGGAAGTGTACCCGTATAAATAGGCTGGTTGGAAATCCCGGATGAGGCGCAGGTTTGCTTCCAATTGTCTTTCGTCCAGTTCATAGGCAGAAATCATCATGCGGTTTTTCAACCAGCGCTCCTTCCAGCGGTAGCGACGAGCTTGCTGGGCGTTTAATTCGAGAGGAGAGCCCCAGATCATTACACATGGTTCACCTATGCGAATGCCGTACCAGGATAACCCCAACCAGCGCGCAGCTTCATATCGCTCGACAGTTGGACGATCGAGATAAAAATGGGTAGGTTCACCTGTGGAGCCTCCCGTACGATTTGCAATGAGGCTTTTGGTTTGTAGTCCTTGGCTCATATATTGATCAGCGTTTTGCCGAAAGTGTGCTTTGGTCAGAACGGGAATACGCTGCAAAAAACGTTCAGGCATCTCGCGCATTTTGCTCCAGTCTGGGGCGAGGGCAGTGTAGGCTGGTACGTTTTGTATCGCATGATCGAGTAGCTTCACCAGCTTTTCTCGCTGCTGCACGTTAAGCGCTTCGGCAGATAGATGCTCGGCTGCTTGCAATTCTTTCATGTAAGGACGAATGCGATTTCCTTTCAAAGCCTCCATTAACGGCCACTGTACATGTCGGATCAAAAATCCGGTTGTGGGCATAATATCCCCTCCTACTCACAGATCACACAGGCAGACCGCAAGCGGTCACATTCTGTCTAATGAAAAACGTCGAGACGTTTTTCACAAAAATCAATGGAATCTGTTTTTTACCAGTATTGCTGCGAAATTCCATCGATATACCTGTTTGCTGGAAGAGGGAAATGATAGTAGGATAGAGAGTGGGTTCATGTCGATTGGTACTGCCCCACGGGTATCCAGTCAAAGAGACGAATAAAGGAGTTACCCATGTTGAAAAAAAGTCATTTTCTCGCGGGAGCATTGATCTTAGCCATAGCGGGGATTTTGTCAAAAGTTATCGGGATGTTTTATCGGATTCCGCTTCAGGAGATAGTGGGCGACAGAGGTCTCGGACTCTATCAGGAAGTATATCCTCTCTACCTGACCTTCCTCATATTGGCGACAGCAGGTGTGCCAGTAGCGTTGTCGAGGGTGATTGCAGAGGCATTGGCTGAAGGGAAACAAGGCTCTATTGGACAAATTTTGGCCCGTAGCATGGTCATGATGGGCGGGATCGGACTTGTCTTGTTTGCGCTCCTGTACGCCAGCTCTCCACTGATCGCAAAGCTCATGGGGAATCCGCATTTGATTGAGCCGATTCGGGCGATTTCCATGTCGCTGCTGTTCGTTCCCTTGATTGCGGTTATTCGCGGCTTTTTCTACGGCCATCAAAAAATGTTGTTTGTCGGGCTCTCGCAAATCGTAGAGCAGACGTTGCGTGTCGTATTTATTTTGGTAGCTTCCCTGTATCTCGTGTCACTCGGTGAAGATACGGACACCGTGATTACCGGGGTCAACTTCGGTACGATGATCAGTACATTTTTAAGTCTCGGGTTTCTAGCGTTGCTCATGTGGCTCCACAATCGGAAAAATTCCGTATTTAGCGGGGCAGAGTGGGGGCGTCTTACTTGGTGGTATGATCGTGCCTTCTTCGCCTCGATGTGGCGAATTGCCTGGCCGATTTGTATCAGCGCCTTGGTTATCCCGATTTTTAGCCTGACGGATTCCTTCCTGGCGATTAACATCTTCCGCTACATTTGGAACGTGGATGGATTGACGGCGGATACGTGGTTTGGCATTTACAGCAGGGGAGGACCACTTCTGCAAATGGCGAGCTTGTTCGGATCGTCGATTGCCCTCTCGATCGTGCCTGCCATTGCCGAAGCGATCAGACAAAAGGATCAGGAACGGATTACGACCTTGACCAAACTCTCGCTGCGCTTTGCTTGGCTAATCGGTCTACCTGCCGGTCTTGGACTGACAGCTGTAGCTGAAGGGGCGAATCTCGCGTTGTATGGTGATATGGAAGGCACGCGTGCAATGGCGATTTTAGGCATCACAGCGATTCCGCTTTCCTTGTTGCTTGCTACAAATGGTATTTTGCAAGGAATCGGTAAAGAAAAAATCCCTGCGCGTCATCTGCTGTATGGTGTCATTGTAAAAGTACTGGCGACACTCGTGTTTACCTCGATGTTCGGTATGGACGGCTTGTCCCTGTCATGGCTGGTTGCGACTGCATTTGTCTGCGTACTGAATATGCGCGTCATCAACCATTATGTATCGATTCCGATTAACTGGCGCTTTGATACCGTTTATCCGTTACTGGTGGCTAACCTCATGCTGATTCTGGCTTGGGGAGCGACAGAGGCAGTTGATTTCCTGTTCAGGGGAAGAGAACCAGTGCGCATTTTGGGAGCGATAGAGACCGTCGCTGGAGTCGGTGTAGGACTCGTTGTTTACCTGGGACTGCTGATCCTCATTCCACTCATTGAGGATAAGGAGCTGGACTGGCTGCCAGGAGGAAACAAGCTGCGCGCCTTTATCCAATTCATTCGGAAGAAGCAGGCTTCCTCGTTAAAGTCCAATACAAATAACGACTAATAGAATCGAAAAACCCCTTTCTCCAAAAACGGAGGAAGGGGTTTTATGTGATCTTACTTATTTTGCTTTTTGATAAACACATACAACCATTTTTACGAAAAATTCACGGGTAGCAGATAATTTCGCCAAGGACTGCAACTGATTGCGCAACGGAATCTCTCGCTGGTAAACCGCAGGCTGCACCACGCCTTGTTGAATTTTTCGAAACCGTTTGATCGTCATGCGATTAATGTACGAGATCGTATCTCTGCCATCAGGAAGCTTGTCGAAACGAAAAGCAATCCGGTCAGAACCGTCTGGCAAGTCACGGACTAGCTTTTTATAGGCATCAATCAAGGCTTGCTCCGAGAAGAGAGCATGCACCCAAGGAATGCCGATCGCATCTGACAAATGGGCACCGAATGGATGATAATACGGCGGAAAATTGATGTAGAGATGCCCGCCAGGCTTCAATACCCGAAAGCATTCCTCCAGCGTCTTTTCCGGTTCGCCTACGTGCTCCATCGCGTCATTCATGATGATCGTATCGAACGTGTTGTCCGGGAAGTCCATTCTCGCGGCATCACCAGTCATGAAGGAGACAAGATGATCCAGCCCTTTTTTCTTCGCGAATTCATTTCCTTCCTCCGCATAGTGGGGGACGATATCGATGCCGATCATTTTTTTCGGGCCAAACGTGGCGTAATAGCAGGTTTTTCCCCCGCCGCCACAGCCGATGTCCAAAACGGTTTTGTCATGGAACATTTGCTCCTGTGAATGGAAGGGGAGGAAAAACTGAATGGTTTGATCCCCTTTTTGAAATTGCCATTCGGTATAGCTCATTTCCCCGTTGTTTGCCAGATTGAAAGGGTGAACGGGGAGAGGAAATAATCGATTTAAACCTAGTAACACTTGTGAAGAAAAGGACATGATGTCCTCCTTTCCAGGTCAGCCTTATTTACGCAGCGCTTGCAGAACAAGTTCACTGCTTTTGGAAGCTTCGATTGCTAACAGATGGGAATGCTTCGTTACCACATCAATTTCGTGATCGAGGTTGTCCAGTTTTTCAGCGAGCAAGGTCAAAAGTGTAGTTTCATCGAGTTCAGTAATGTGACCAGCATTAGGCATTCCAGCTCGTTCGACGAATCGATCGATTTTCGGATCGTAGGAGATGCCGATAAAAGGGATTCGCAGCATGCACGCAAGAATAAGCGAGTGAAGCCGCATTCCAACGACGTAGTTGCATTGCTTCAGTACCGACATAATGTCATGAAAAGTTACAGGCGCATCGAGAAGACGTGCTCCTGGTTGGCTCATCTGGTCCATGATTTCCTGGGACGGTGCCAAATCGCTAGGGACATGCATCGGCAGGAAGAGAACATTCCATCCGCGCATGATAAACCAATCGGCTGCTCGGGCTATCTTCTGTTTGAATGGTTGTTCCTGCTTCCAGTCCCGGACAGAGATGGCGACCAAAGGCTTGGAAGGATCATCAAACATACCATGGAGCAGCTCTTTTCCCCGTTGATCTGCAATATCGTCTGGGGATATCGTCAGAGCAGGGTCAGCTGTTATATAGATAGGGGCTTTTTTTACGCCGCAGGCTTTAAAGTCCTCTCCTGATTCGTAGTCGCGAACCGTGATAATGTTGACGTGATTGACCACGCGTTTGATCATCGTGCGACTGAGCGATTTGAGGATGGGGCCAAATCCTTGTGCGTAAAAGACCACGGGTTTACCTAAAAGCTTGGCAATGGTGACGATGCCCAAATAGTAGAGGACACTGCGCGGACTGGTTACATCCTGCATCAGTGTACCGCCGCCCATCACCAGCATGTCACTTCGCGAAAGCTCGCGGACGATGGTTCCAAAGCTCCAGCGGTTATAGGCTTCAATCCCGAACAGTTCCGCAGTCCGATCAGGCTGATTGGACAGAACGGCGAGAGAGATATTTGGTTGTTCCCGCTTAAGAGAGCTGATGATGCCGTACAGGACCACATCGTCTCCGGCATTATTAAAGCCGTAGTACCCGGAGATGAGAATTCGCGACATGGAGTGAACCTTCTTTCTATATCAAACGTACAGGAAAAATACATTCTCAAGTATAATCGAGTAAACAAGCGGAAGTAAAGCAACCACAGTAGAAAACTTCACGCCCCAATTGTTTGGACAGATACAGTGGGTGCAGCGCCGTTCGTAGGGTATAATGATGTTGTTCCGACTTACGAGAACATATAGAGGAAACCCATACCGAACATGCCGATGCCAAGAACGATGAGGGCAATCATGACGATGAACAGCCCCTTATTTTTGCGGCGACGGTAAAAAAATTCGTCAAACATGGTAAGCCTCCCTGCGGTTGTGATAGTCCATTCTACTATCATACCATGTTCTCTATCATCCTTGCCATCCACATATGAGTGAATAGATGTCCGCAAGAATAGGGGCGAATGACAGCAGAAGGGAAGGAGCATTTTTCATCATGGAAAGCATGTGGCTCAAATACACATTACTAGTGGAACCAGAGATTGAGGATTTGTTTGTGGCAGAGGTTTTGACCAGCTCCTACACGCTTGGCTGGATCGAACCGCAAATCGAAGTGCTGACAACGGAAAATGGATATGATTACGCAGAAAATACGGAAGGTCCACTTGTTGGCTATTTGTTTGAACCCCAGCATGATCGTGAAGAGGAGCATGTAGACCGCCTAAAGAGCTACATTCAACGCTGGAATGGACAAGTCACGATAAAAGAAGTAGAACTTGTAGCTGAAGAAAATGAATCGTGGAAAGAGGAGTTCCGGGAAGTCAAGATAGGCGACTGGTGGGTAGCACCAACGTGGACGGACCCCGCAGCGTTGGAGTCGGCTCGGCATATCCTATGGATTGATCCAGGTGCAGCTTTCGGAACCGGCTATCATGGAACGACGCAGGACATTCTATTGTTTTTGCAAGAAATGAATCTGGAGGGTAAGCAAGTCATTGATGTAGGAGCTGGCTCAGGAATTCTCTCTTTGTACTGTGCTTTGAATGGAGCGAAGCATCCTGTATGGGCTGTGGATATTAATCCGCAAAGCGAGTATCAGGTTCTCGTCAATGCGACGAATAACCACCTTCCTGACCACGCTGTACAAGTCGTGATTGGGGATGCGTGTGAGGACGCAGTTAAGTCCCAATTGCCTGACCAAGCTGATGTCATTCTGGTCAACATCGGAGGCGATGAAAATGTCGCGATGCTTCCGATGATTACGGAGCGAATGGCTCCTGAAGGAATTTTGATTCTCTCGGGAATTGTTGAATGGAATCGGGAAGCTGTCATTGCCACATTTGAACAGGCAGGCTTCCAAGTAGAGAAAGAAAGTCAACAAGACGAATGGGTCACCGTTGTATTGAAAAACATTGCTGGGAACCGCCCTGTAACTTCCGTGTGAGACAATAAAGAAAATAGGGTACTCAAATGGAGGGGAAAATCAATGGAGCAGGTTGTCATTGCTGCTGCTGGACGTACGCCAATCGGTACGTTTGGTGGCGTCCTGAAAGATGTAAGCGCTCGCAAGCTGGGAGAAACCGTCATTCGTGGTGTCATGGCTAGATCTGGTTTGGAAGCTTCTCTGATCGATGAAGTCATTTTAGGGAATTGCATTCAGCGTACAGACGAACCAAACATAGCGCGGGTGGCAGCATTGGATGCGGGCTTGGGAAAAGAAGTGACGGGCTACACGATTCAACGTCAATGTGCATCCGGCATGCAAGCGATTGTGAGCGGCGCTTCCCAAATTCTTTTAGGTGACAGTGAAATCGTCTTGGCAGGCGGCGTAGAGAGCATGAGCAACGCCCCGTATGTCCTGAAAAATGCGCGCTGGGGCAAACGCTTGACACATGGGGAAATGACCGACGCGATGTGGGATTTGTTAACAGACCCTCACCATCAAATCCTGATGGGCGAGACGGCAGAACGTCTGGTCGATCGTTATGGGATCACGCGCGAGGAGTCGGATGAGATTGCCTTGCGCAGTCAGCAAAATGCGATCCGAGCCATAGACAGCGGCTTGTTTGCCGAGGAAATCATCGGGGTCCCCATTAAAAAGCGCACCGAAGAAATCGTCGTAACGGAAGACGAATTCCCTCGCAGGGGAGTGACCTTGGAAAGTCTCGCGAAGCTAAGACCCAGTTTTCGTGACAATGGTACAGTGACGCCAGGCAATTCCTCCGGTCTCAACGATGGAGCGTCCGCAGCCGTTTTGATGAAAGAAGGCAAAGCGAGAGAGCTCGGGATCGAACCACTCGGCAGAATTGTCTCGTGGGCGGTAGCGGGGGTAGAGCCTGATTTGATGGGATATGGACCCGTTCCAGCAGTAAAGCGTGCATTGGCAAAAGCCAGTTTGACGCTCGCGGATATCGAACTGATCGAAGTAAATGAAGCCTTTGCTGCGCAATACCTCGCCGTGGAAAAACTGCTGGAGCTGCCACGGGAAATAACGAATGTGAACGGAAGCGGCATCGCGTTGGGTCACCCTGTCGGTTCTACTGGCTGCCGAATTGTCGTAACCTTGCTGCACGAAATGAAGCGACGACAGCTGAAACGAGGCATGGCTGCCCTTTGTGTTGGCGGTGGGATGGGGATGGCAATGGTTGTCGAACGCCCATAGGTTTAAACGAAGTCTCCCCTGTTAAAAATGGAAGCAAAGGGGGAGGCTTTGTCATGTTTATATGGTCATTTTTCAAGCGACATGGAAAACAGATTGCGTTTCATACCTTATCCTGTTTGGCGATCGGGGCGTTGCTGCTGGTTGCCTACAGTGCCTATCAATATAAGCAAATGACAAATCAGTGGTATGCTCCGATTGATGGAGCCAAAGGGAGCGCAAAACAGGCAGCTGCTTCCCTTCCACCACGTGATCTTTTGACAGGAACAGAACCGTTGAAGCCTTTCGTCGCCCTGCTTCTTGGTGTGGATAGTCGAGACGGGGAAAGTGCACGTTCAGATACAATGATGCTTGCGGCGATTCATCCCGGGAAGCAATCCGTCTACCTTTTGGCGATTCCGCGTGACAGCTACATGGAGCTCCCGGGAAAAGGATACGACAAAGTGAACCATGCAATGGCTTTTGGTGGTCCAAAAATGGTGAAAGAGTCGCTGGAAAAATATTTACAAATAAAAATTGATCGGTATATCTCCGTAGATTTCGATGGCTTCCGTCAAATTGTAGACGAGCTGGGAGGTGTCACTGTCGATGTGAAGAAACGAATGAAGTACAGCGATCCGAGCGACGACACGTACATCGACATTCAACCAGGGCTACAGACTTTATCAGGTGAGCAGGCATTGGATTACGCACGTTATCGAAAAAGTGATTTGGGCAAGGAAGACAGTGATTACATGCGGATTGACCGACAGCAGGAGATTCTCAAAGCATTAGCTTCAAAAGGCACCTCGCTTCAAGTGTATACGAAGGCATTTTCACTCATGGAAATACTGGGTCAGCATGTGAAAACGGACCTCACTGAGCAGGAAATCGCCTCTCTGTTATTGTCCTATGGCGATGGCACTCCGAACTCCATTCAAGCTGATACATTGGTCGGGCAGGATGAGCGCATTTGGCATAATGGAATCGTTGGCTGGTATCATCTCGTTCCTACATCTGAACGGGAAAGGGCACGACAGCAACTTGTCAAGGAAGTTACACCGTAAAACACGAAGAGCATAAGGGCAAAGGACACGGCTTTCATCATGGGCTTTGTCCTTTTTTCGTTGAATAGTCTTGTCCCAAAAAAAGGAAAATATATGATTTTAGTTGGAAAATTGAATATGTTTCGAATACAATAGTCATTAGGAAGAGATTATGAATGTAGATCATAGGGAGAGGCAAGGCCATTTAAGGGATGGAGGGAATGACCATGTCAAATGCCAAGCCTTGGATTGCCAATTACCCGCCCGAAACTGCGCCGTCATTGGATTACCCCCGTGTTCCTTTGACGCATTTTCTGGAGCAGTCTGCAGCTATGTATCCAGACAGTAACGCGATCTATTTCATGGGAAAAAGCATTACGTATCGAGAGCTTTTGCAGTTGTCATACCAATTTGCCAATGCATTGATCAAGCGCGGTGTAAAGAAAGGTGACCGCGTGGCGATTATGCTGCCAAATACTCCTCAAGCCGTCATCAGCTACTACGGGGCGCTTTTTGCAGGCGCGATCGTGGTCATGACCAACCCGCTGTATACCGAGCGAGAATTGATTCACCAAATGAACGATTCAGGCGCCGAGACCATCATCACACTGGATTTGTTGTACAAACGTGTTACCCAAGTCCGTGCATCTACCTCACTTCAACGAATCATCATCACAAGCATTGGCGATTTCCTTCCCTTATTGAAAAAATGGCTATATCCGTTCGTGCAGAAGAAACAAGGACAAAATCCGCAGGTTACATACAGCGCAGATATTGAACCTTTTCTTTCCGTCTTAAAAGAAAGCGCTACCAAGCCTGTAGAAGTACCAGTCGATCCGACCCAGGATATCGCACTCCTCCAATATACAGGGGGGACAACAGGTGTTGCCAAAGGCGTCATGCTGACGCACGCCAATCTCATTGCGAATGCAGTCCAGTGCCAAGCGGTCCTTTACAAGCTGAAAATGGGAAAGGAACGGATTCTGTGTGTGCTCCCACTGTTCCACGTGTATGGGATGACTACCGTGATGAACAAAGGCATTTGTATCGCAGCAGAAATTATTCTCGTTCCCAAATTCGACGTGAAACAAATATTTGAAATGATCGACAAGCGAAAGCCTACTCTTTTCCCAGGGGCACCAACCATGTATATCGGTTTAATCAACCACCCGGACTTGAAGAAGCATGATCTTTCTTCCATCGACGCATGTGTCAGTGGATCAGCTCCGTTGCCGATCGAAGTCAAGCTCAAATTTGAAGAGTTGACGGGCGGCAAGCTGGTCGAGGGTTATGGGATGACGGAGGCTTCTCCCGTCACACATTCCAATCCCATTTGGGAAAAAGGCATTACCGGAAGCATCGGAATGCCGTGGCCAGATACGGATTGCCGGATTGTGGATACGGCAACGGGAGATGAGATGCCCCAAGGCGAGGTCGGGGAGTTGGCTGTAAAAGGGCCTCAAGTCATGCTCGGCTATTGGAATCGCCCAGAGGATACCGCTGCCGTATTGAAGGATGGCTGGTTTTTGACGGGAGATATGGGCTATATGGACGAAAACGGCTATTTTTATATCGTCGATCGTAAAAAAGACATGATTATAGCTGGTGGCTTCAATATTTATCCGCGCGAAGTAGAAGAAGTGCTGTTTGAGCATCCCGCCATCCAGGAAGCAGCAGTCATCGGTGTCCCAGATCCGTACCGGGGCGAAACAGTCAAAGCATTCGTCGTTTTCAAGGATGGACAGCTCGCGAATGAAGCAGATCTGGAAGCGCATTGCAGACAGAGACTCGCCGCCTATAAGATTCCGAGACAATACGAGATTCGTACAGATTTGCCCAAAACCATGGTCGGAAAAGTATTGCGTCGCCAATTACAAGAAGAAGATAAGAAGAAAAGAGAAGCCCAGGAAGAAATCAAAACGAGCTAGTAGCTGATGTTTTGAGGCTTGCGATCCCAGGCGGAAAGCGGCCTTTTTTGCTGACCTCTTGCGATTGACAGAGGAGTGGCCCTGTATTACACTAATTATGAATGAGTGATCATTCATTTCGTCATCAATGTTAGTAAACATGGAGGTAGTTATGGCAAAGAAAACGGGGGAAAAGTATCAAGCCATTATTGATGCTGCTGTTCGAGTAATCGCCAGACAGGGCTATTACAGTGCCCAGGTATCGAAAATTGCGAAAGAGGCGAAGGTAGCAGACGGCACCATATACCTCTATTTTGAAAACAAGGATGATATTTTGATTTCACTGTTTAACGAAAAGATGGGCCTGTTTGTGGAGACAAACCGCAAACGCATTTCGGAAGCGACGACCATTGAGCAAAAGCTGTATGTACTCATTCATGCACACTTGAGCCAGCTATCCAAGGACCATGATCTGGCAAAAGTGACTCAAATCGAGCTGCGCCAATCCAGTCCGATCATTAGTGAAGGAATCGGCAACGTGATGAAGCAGTATTTTAACCTCATTGACGAAGTGATCGTAGCGGGTATGGAACAGGGTGTATTCCGATCCGATCTCGAGGTGCGGATTACGCGCAAAATGATTTTTGGAACGCTGGACGAAGTGACGACATCTTGGGTGATGAAACAGTGCAAGTACGACCTTGTCTCTTATGTTGATTCCATTCATAACCTCTTCCTGCTTGGTATGAAGGGAAAAGAATGAAAAGAAAAGCTTTTTTTGCATGAAAACGTTTGTTACAATGGAAACAGTAAGACTGAGCGATCGCTCGGAATGAAATAGTAGCTGTTTTTATATATGGGGAGAGTTTGGGGGGAGAGGAATGGCGTCGCATTGGAATGTAGAAATCGTTGATCGCGTTGCTACGGTTACGATTAGCAACCCGCCTGCTAACGCACTCAGTCAAGCAGTGCTCGGTCAATTGAGTGAACTTTTGGACCAGTGGGAAAATAACGATGAGATCAAAGCAATCGTTTTGACTGGCGAAGGTCGGTTTTTCATTGCAGGAGCGGACATCAAAGAATTTACCCAACTGAATCGGGATAATGCGGAAGAACTGGCGAAGAAGGGTCAAGCATTGTTCAATCGCTTGGAAACGTTCCCGAAGCCAATCATTGCAGCAATTAACGGTGCTTGCCTTGGCGGAGGATTGGAGCTTGCTTTGGCATGCCATATCCGCTTCGCAGCACCTGAGGCCAAGCTTGGGCTGCCTGAGTTGAATCTCGGACTCATTCCTGGCTACGGTGGTACGCAACGTCTACCGCGTCTGGTTGGCCGTGGCAAAGCGACACAAATGATTCTTACATCAGAGATGATCGGTGGCGAGGAAGCTTTGCGCATCGGTCTTGTGGAAGCGGTTTATCCCGTAGAGCAGTTGCTTGCAGAAGCACAAAAGCTGGCAGCTGTTTTCGCAAGTAAGAGTGCGATTACCCTGAAGTTTGCGCTAGTGTCCATCCATAACACAACGGAGCTTTCGTTATCACAGGGCTTGGAGCAGGAAGCAAAGCTATTTGGCGATGCATTCGCGACGGAGGACGTAAAAGAAGGCGTGACTGCTTTTCTGGAAAAGCGCAAGCCGCAATTCGCAGATCGGTAGTTAAGCATATAGCTTCACAAGTATGAGGTACCACTAAGGAGGAGGCATTCTGATGAATATCGTGGTTGTGTTGAAACAGACGTTTGACACAGAAGAAAAAATCGTCATCCAAAACGGACAAATTTCCGAAGATGGCGTTGAATTCATCATTAATCCCTACGATGAGTACGCTGTAGAGGAGGCAATCAAGCTCAAGGAAGATCATGGCGGGGAAGTAACCGTAATCAGCGTCGGCCCAGACCGTGCTGAAAGTGCGCTGCGCACGGCTTTGGCAATGGGCGCAGACAAGGCTGTTTTGGTGGATGACGAGTCTCTGTTCGGAGACGAATTCACGATTGCCAAAGTATTGGCTGCCGTAGCGAAAAAGGTTGGCTACGATATCATCATTGGTGGACAAATGGCTGTAGACTCCGGGGCTGGCCAAGGCGGTCCTCGTCTAGCAGAAGAACTGGGAATTAACCATGTATCGACTGCTGTGAAGCTAGAGGTGGACGGGACGAACGTACGCGTAGAGCGCGATGTAGAAGGTGACCTGGAAGTCGTGGAGACGAGCCTACCTGTTTTGATTACGGCTCAGCAAGGACTCAACGAGCCGCGCTATCCTTCTCTCCCAGGTATCATGAAAGCGAAGAAAAAACCATTGGATAGACTCGGCGCAGACGATTTGGGCATTACTGCGGATGAGGTAAAAGCAAAGACAGAAATCGTCGATCAGACATTGCCTCCGAAAAAACAGGCGGGTCGCATTCTCTCTGGCGAATTGGCAGCTCAAACGTCGGAATTGGTGCAACTGTTGCGCAATGAAGCGAAAGTGATCTAAGCGAGAGGGAGAGGATATCCATGAAAAAAGTACTTGTATTGGCAGAAGTACGTGACGGACAACTTCGCAACGTGTCGCTGGAAGCATTGACTGCAGCACAAGCATTGGCTGAGGGCGGCGAAATTGTAGCAGGTGTATTCGGGGCAAATGCAGCAACGCATGCAGTGTCATTGGGTCAGCATGGTGCGAGCACGGTGTATACGGCTGATCATACAGCGTTAGCACAGTACACGCCAGATGCGTATGTGCAGGCACTCACGCAGTTGATTGAGCTAGCTTCTCCAGATGCAGTTGTTTTGGGTCACACCGCGATCGGTCGTGACATCGCACCTCGCGTAGCAGCGCGACTCGGTTACGGTCTGGTTTCAGACGTAACAAGTGTAGAAGCGGGCCCTGTCTTCATTCGCCCGATCTATGCAGGAAAAGCGACGCAAACGCGTAAATTCGTTGATGGAACAACATTTATTACGATTCGTCCAAACAACATTGCCATCGGCGCTGCGGACCCTTCGAAAACGGCAGTGGTGGTACCAGTTGAATTGGAAATTAAGGATTTGCGCACGATTGTAAAAGAAGTTGTAAGAAAAACAAGCGGCAAAGTAGACCTTTCCGAAGCAAAAGTCGTGATTTCCGGTGGACGCGGAGTGAAGAGTGCAGAAGGCTTCCAGCCATTGAACGATCTGGCAGAAGTACTCGGTGCGGCTGTTGGTGCATCTCGTGGCGCTTGCGACGCAGACTATTGCGATTACTCCATGCAGATTGGACAGACAGGTAAGGTTGTTACACCTGATCTATATATCGCATGCGGGATTTCGGGAGCGATTCAGCACTTGGCTGGTATGTCCAGCTCGAAAATCATTGTTGCCATCAACAAAGATCCGGAAGCGCCAATCTTCCAAGTGGCTGATTACGGTATCGTAGGTGACTTGTTCGAAGTGCTGCCATTGCTGACGGCTGAGTTTAAAAAAGTGTTGGTATAACAGAAAAACGGTAACAAGGCGCTCCTATTGGGGCGCTTTTTTTGTCCGCAAGGCTTACTTCATGCTTTCCTTGCTTGGTATAATAGGTAGTAAGGAGAGGGGATCGGGATGAGCGAACAGCTTTTGCAACAACTGATACACATGGTGGCGGAGAATAACCGATTGGTTAAAGAAACGCAGGAGGAGCTACGCGAGTTTAAGAAAGAAATGTATGATTTTCGGAATGAGATGTATGATTTTCGGAATGAAATGTATGCGTTTCGTGACGAGATGTATGCGTTTCGTGATGAAATGTACGAATTCCGTGATGATGCTACGCGCCGATTAGACAGACTGAAACGCTAAAACAAGCACATCGATGCAGACCTTGATCTAGTGCATCGGAAAGTCAGTGATCACGAACGGGAGATCAACCGGCTAAAACAAGTCGGGCAATAAGGTGCAGCCAGACTGGACAAACTAAAGTGAGAAGTGCAGGGCAAAGTGTGGAGCGGCGTAGTCAATTTGGTGTTTGAATGATATACTGATAACCGTTAGGAACCTTTATTTAGCAATTGAAATTCAAGGAGGTAACTTCTCATGGCAATTGTAAATGCTACTGACCAAAACTTTTCCCAGGAAGTAGAGCAAGGCGGTACAGTCCTGGTTGACTTCTGGGCTCCATGGTGCGGCCCTTGCAAAATGATCGCTCCTGTACTGGAGCAAATCGACGGTGAAGTGGGCTCCCAGCTCAAAATCGTCAAAGTAAACGTGGATGACAACCCAGATTCTGCTGGTCGTTTTGGCGTAATGTCCATCCCAACGCTGATCGTATTCAAAGACGGTCAACCAGTTGACAAAGTGATCGGCTTCCAACCAAAAGAAGCGCTCATGGCAACTGTAGGCAAACATCTGTAATCGCAAAGCAACGAGTGAAGCGGCATAGCAATATGCCGCTTTTTTATGTTTGGATACGGAATTCTGAACGATCGTTTGTCAAAAAATTAAGTTTACTTGAGCGAAAATAATTGCGTTTTTAGAATACTTTGATTAAACTTCATATATTCAATTTATTTCGATAATAGAGGGGGCTTTTCTAATGAAGGGATTTCATTTGATGCGCTCGCTGGCGGCGATCTCGCTAGGGGCGGTATTGATGGTCGGATGTTCGAGCGGAGGAAATACAAGTGCTCCTGCAGCAGGAGAAGGTGGCTCCGGGCAAGCCGCTAGCACTGACGGACAAGAGATTCAGGCACAAATCGGTGTGGTTGGTTTCCTCTCTGGTTCTGGGGCAGCTTATGGAGAAGCGCAAAAAGCAGGATTGGAGCTGGCGTTGGGCGAGCTGAATGAAGCGAACAAAGGCAAGCTCAAGATCGAACTGAAGTTTGAAGACTCCGCCGGAGAAAAAGAAGGCGCGATTAATGCGGTAAATAAACTGATTAATCAGGATAATGTCGTGGCGATCATCGGACCGACACTTTCCGGTGAAATGTTTGCTGCAGGACCAGTTGCAAACGAGGCCGAAACTCCGATTTTTGGTATCTCCAACACATCAGAAGGAATCAATGATATCGGGGAGTATGTGTTCCGAAATTCTTTGCCTGAATCCATTGCGATCCCGACAGCTATGAAAGCAGCTGTGGAGAAAAATGGCTTGAAAAAAGTAGCACTTATCCACGCTTCTAACGATGACTTCTCCGTGAATGGTTACAAAGTCATGAAAGCAACCGCTGAAAAGCTGGGCTTGGAGATTACCAGTGAAGCGACTTTCGCAAATGGTGATGTGGACTTCTCGGCACAATTGACCAAGCTGAAACAAACAAACCCAGACGCTTTGCTTGTGTCGGCTTTGTACAAAGAAGGCTCTATGGTTGTGAAAAAAGCACGTGAGTTGGGCTTTACAGGGACAATTCTTGGTGGAAATGGTTTTAATAATCCGAAAGTTTTTGAAATTGCAGGTCAAGCTGCTGAGGGCTTGATCGTTGCGACTCCATTCAGCCCTGAAAAGAAAGATGATAAAGTACAAGCCTTCGTAAAAGCATTCGAAGCTAAATACAACAAAAAGCCTGACCAGTTCGCAGCCCAAGCATACGACTCGCTGTACATCATGTCGCAGTCACTGCTTGCCGCAGGAAAAGCAGATCGCGAAGAGTTGCGCGGACAATTGGCTCAGCTGAAAGACTTCACAGGTGTATCCGGCAAACTGTCTTTTGACGAGAAACGTAATCCGATTGGTGATGCGGTTGTCGTTGTCGCAAAAGAAGGCAAATTCGTCCCGTTTGAATAGGATTGTGCCCGGGGTCGCTCCGGGCTTCTTTTTCTATCCGTTATCTCGCTGGATCAGTAAGTACCAGATCATGTTCTTCGCTTGCTGATCCAGCGAGAATAACTTAATCATCGTTGGATAGTAACCACTTAACAGTGAGGTGAGGCAATTGTTTTGGCAGCAATTAGTCAACGGTTTGACAGTTGGTAGCACTTATTCATTGATTGCATTGGGCTATACGCTCATTTTTGGTGTCTTAGGAATCATTAATATGGCACACGGCCAAATTTTTATTTTTGGATCACTGGTTGGCTTGGTATTGATGACCAGCCTGAATATGCCTTTAGGGGTAGCGCTGATTGTGGCGATCGTGATATCGGCCATTTTGGGTCTTGTGCTGGAGTATACAGCACTTCGCCCACTTCGTAAAAAAAATGTACCCCATCTGGCATCCTTGATCAGTACGATCGGATTTGCCATTTTGATGGAGGAAGCCATGCACAAGTTTTTCGGTGCTGACTCCCGTGCGTTCCCACAATCCTTTGGGGATACCACTTTTGACTTGGGGCTCATTCAAATTCGCAGCGTCGATCTCGTTATTTTGGGGATTTCTGTGTTGCTGATGTTCGTCCTGCATTTTTGGATACAAAAAACGAAAATGGGAAAAGCCATTCGCGCGACGGCTGAAAATACGGATACAGCAAATATTTTGGGGATTAACACGAATATGGTCATTGTCGTGACCGTCATGCTTGCGTCGGCACTGGGAGGTGTCGCCGGCATATTGATCGGGATGGCGTACTCTGCTCTCATTCCGACGATGGGGATGACGCTTGGCTTCAAAGGTTTGGCTGTTTTGATTTTAGGCGGGGTAGGCAGCATTCCTGGGGCCATGGTGTGCGGCGTATTGCTCGGGATTATCGAGGTGTTTACCGTCGCATACGGAGACTCGTCGTATCGAGATGCGGTTGCTTTTGGCTTGATCATTCTCATTTTGCTCTTGAAGCCGGAAGGACTATTTGGACGCAAAGCGTAAGGGAGGTGCAGACAATGGACATTCTCAATCCATATAACTTACAGGTACTGACTTTTATCTTGTTAAACAGTATTTTGGCGATCAGTATTTACATTACACTCTCGACAGGCCAGCTTTCTTTGGGACATGCGGGCTTTATGAGCATTGGTGCTTTTACGGCGAGTATTTTGACAAAGCAAGCGGACATGCCTCTGTTTATCGCCATCATAATCGGGGGACTTGCGGCAGGGCTAATTGCACTGTTGATCGGTGCTCCGACATTGAAGCTCCACGGCTTGTACCTGGCCATTGCTACGCTTGGCTTTGGTGAAGTGATCCGCGTTATTTTTCTCAATATGGAAATTACAAATGGCGCCCTCGGACTGACCGGACTTCAATCGATTGGCAATTACTTATACGATTTTGAAAAAGCAATGGGGTTAAAAGCGCAAACCTTTGGCATTTCGGTCATGCAAATGAAGTCATTATCGACCTTTGTGTTTATGCTGCTCCTGTTTGCCTTCGTTCTTTTCCTGACGCTGCGTCTGAACCGTTCTCGTCTCGGGCGAGCTTTTGAAGCGATCAAAGCAGACGAAACGGCGGCACGAGCGATGGGATTGCAAGTCAACTATTATAAGATGCTTGCTTTTGTGATCGGTTCCATTTTGGCTGGTGTATGTGGAGGATTGTTCGCCCACATTACGACGACCATTACGCCAGATGATTTTAACTATCATAAAGTCGTAGAGATTCTGTCTTATGCCGTGATCGGCGGCAGCGAAGTGGTATGGGGGCCGCTGTTTGGTGCCTTGGTTTTGACAGCACTGCCGGAGGTACTACGTGGTTTGGCCGAGTACAAAATGCTCATGTACGGTTTGATCATGGTCGGTGTAATGGCGTTCCGTCCGCATGGCTTGATTGGTGCCGATACGTTCCAAAAGCTGTTCAAGCGTCGTCGGGGCAAGCCATCGGACAAGGAAGCGAAGGGGGGAGTATAAGATGTTGCTGGAACTTGCGAACGTAGGAAAAAGCTTTGGCGGCATCACCGCTCTTCGTGACGTTTCTTTTACGGTCGGAGAGGGCGAAATTGTCGGCTTGATTGGTCCGAATGGTGCGGGCAAAACGACCATTTTCAATATGGCAACGGGCATATTCGAACCAACTACGGGCACCTTTTCTTTTGCCGGACAAAAGCTAAATGGGGTGGCGCCTAACAAAATTACCGAAATGGGGATTGCAAGGACGTTCCAAAATATTCGCCTCTTCGGTCACATGAGTGCGCTGGACAATGTGAAGGTAGGATGTCATTCGCGCATGAAGGCGGGCTTCTGGGCTTCCCTTTTGAAAACCCCCGGACAACGTGCGGAAGAAAAGGCTGTTACCAAAAAAGCAGAGGAGCTCCTCGAATTCGTGGGCTTGTCTGACATTGCTGATGTTCGCTCGGATACATTGGCTTACGGTCAACAACGGCGTCTGGAGATTGCGCGGGCACTGGCTACTGAGCCAAAGCTTTTGCTTTTGGACGAGCCTGCTGCGGGAATGATCGAGACCGAGACAAAAGCGCTCATGGAGCTGGTCAAAAAAATTCGCGATGACGGGACGACTGTCCTGTTGGTCGAACACGATATGGGATTGGTCATGAACCTGTGTGAAAAGGTTGTATGTATCAACTTTGGGGTCAAAATTGCTGACGGCACCCCGGCAGAGGTACAAAACAATCCAGATGTGATTGAAGCTTACCTCGGCAAGGAGGACGAATAAGATGCTGAATATACAAAACTTGACGACCTCCTACGGTCAAATCAAGGCAATTCGTGGGATAACGCTGGAAGTGCCTGAGGGAAAAATCGTCTCGCTGATCGGGGCGAACGGAGCGGGAAAAACCACAACCATGCGTACGATTGCAGGTCAACTGAAGCCTGAAGCAGGGACGATTACGTTTTGTGGTCAACGCATAGAGGGTTCGAGACCCCATCAGATCGTAAAAGCCGGATTGGCGTTGGTACCAGAAGGGCGTGCGATCCTCGGGAAGATGACCGTGCTGGAAAACCTGGAAATGGGCGCATTCCAGCGCAACGATGCACAAGGCATCAAGGACGACATGGAAAAGATGATGACCTGGTTCCCCATCCTGAAGGAACGGCTTTCCCAATTGGGAGGGACGATGTCTGGCGGTCAACAGCAAATGCTAGCCATTGCTCGCGCATTGATGTCTCGACCGAAGCTGCTGCTTTTGGACGAGCCGTCGATGGGCTTGGCTCCCATCGTGGTGTCGGACATTTTCAAGGTGATCAAAGAAATCAATGCGGAAGGTACAACCGTCCTCATCGTGGAGCAAAATGTCAAACAAGCCCTCAAAATCGCTGATTACGGGTATGTACTGGAGGCAGGGCAAATCGTGTTGGACGGCACAGGAGAAGCGTTGTTAAACGACGAGCGTGTAAAAGAAGCATATTTGGGTGGTCGCAAGCACTAGTCTGCCTGTAAAAAACTGTCGCCATGGAATGAGGCGGCAGTTTTTTTCGTCATCATTCCATGGTACTATAAAGGATAGAACGTATATTCTCTTATGATGCGAAATAGGGAAGGAAGCCGGATACGATGCCAGCCAAATTGACGAGAGAGCAAATGGAATATCTTGTTCATCAAGTACAACGCTATTTTAAAGAAGAACGGTCGGAGACACTCGGCAATTTGGAGACGGAAGAGTTGATTGCCTTTTTCTCAAAAGAGCTCGGCCCCTTCTATTACAATCAAGGGGTGCAAGACAGCCGCAAGCTGCTGATGGAACGGATGAGTTCCTTAGAAGATGAACTGTATGTATTGGAAAAACCAATTCACAAGAACAAATAGATGCATGGCAGATATAGAGCAAAGAGGAGGGAGCAGCCATGAACAGCTCCTTAAAAGATAAGCTGGCCGTCCTGCCAGATAAGCCAGGCTGCTACCTGATGAAAAATGCGAGCGGGGAAATCATTTACGTAGGAAAAGCCAAGGTACTGAAAAACCGCGTCCGCTCTTATTTTACAGGCAGTCATAACGGGAAGACGCAGCTGTTGGTCAGTGAAATCGTGGACTTTGAGTACATTGTGGTATCCTCCGCGATTGAGGCGCTCATCCTCGAGTGCAACCTGATCAAGGAGCACGATCCGCGTTACAATGTCATGCTCCGCGACGACAAGACGTATCCGTACATCAAAATTACGAATGAGGCGCAGCCACGCCTGGAGATTACCCGTAAGGTATTAAAAGATAAAGCCAAGTATTTCGGTCCGTATCCGAATGCCGGAGATGCCTCCGAGGTGAAGAAGCTGCTGGATCGCCTCTATCCGTTGCGCAAGTGCCGCAATATGCCCAAGCAGGTTTGTCTTTACTACCATTTGGGACAATGTTTAGCGCCCTGTGTGTACGAGGTATCGGCAGAGGAAAATCAGCGTTTGGTGGATGAAATCAGCCGGTTCCTCGATGGTGGCCACGAGGAAATGAAGCAAACTCTCACGGAAAAAATGCTGCAAGCCGCTGAAAACATGGAGTTCGAACGAGCCAAGGAATATCGCGATCAGATCAAGAGCATCGAAGCGGTGATGGAGAAGCAGAAGATCACGTTCACGGATACGGTAGACCGCGACATTATCGGATTTGCTGTGGAAAAAGGCTGGATGTGCATTCAGGTGTTCTACATGCGAAAAGGGAAGATGATCGAGCGTCAGACAACTTCTTTTCCATACTATGGAAGCGAAACCGAGGACTTTATGTCTTATGTGAGCCAGTTCTACTACGATAAACAAAATGCGCTACCAAAAGAAATTTTGCTCCCGCAAGAGAGTGAACCGGAGCTTTTGGGTGAGTGGCTGGGCATCAAAGTCCATGCTCCGAAAAGAGGCAAAAAGCATGAGCTCGTGAAGATGGCTTCCGAGAACGCCCGTATTGCTTTGCAGGAGAAGTTCGCGCTGATGTCCAAGGACGATGCTCGTACAGTCCAAGCGGTACACAATCTTGGTCACATTTTAGGGATTCCGGTTCCTCATCGAATTGAAGCGTTTGACAACTCCAACATTCAGGGAACAGAGCCTGTGTCTGCAATGATTGTGTTTACAGATGGTCGCCCTGACAAAAAGGAATACCGCAAATTCAAGATCAAAACCGTCGAGGGGCCAGATGATTACGGCTCCATGCGCGAAGTGGTTCGCCGTCGTTACTCACGCCTGCTGAAAGAAAACCAGCCGATGCCTGACCTGATAGTGATCGATGGTGGAAAAGGCCAAATCAGTGCGGCTATGGACGTGCTGGAAAACGAGCTGGGTCTCTATATTCCCGTCTGTGGACTTGCGAAGGACGAGAAGCACCGTACCGCTCAGCTCATGTACGGAGATCCGCCAGAGCCTGTGAATCTTAGACGTGATAGCTATGAGTTTTATTTGTTGCAGCGCATCCAAGATGAAGTCCACCGTTTTGTTATTACATTCCACAGACAATCCCGGACAAAAACGATGCTCTCCTCGCAGTTAGATGAGATCCCGGGTATCGGTGAGAAGCGACGCAAGCTGTTGTTCTCTCATTTTGGCTCGTTGAAAAAAATGCGAGAGGCGACCGTTGAAGACTTCCGCCAATTAGGGATCGGTGACAAGCTGGCAAAAGAAATCATCGGGCATCTGCGCAAGCTGGACACATAGCACATGTAACTTTTTGAACAACCTCTAAAAAGGAATTGATCCATTTTTAGACTCATGATATAATCCGATTCAAACAGAATAGTTAGCCTCACTTCCATTATGGAGTGAGGTAGAGGCGCGAAAACCAAGAGTACCACCCTGAGATCGGGAATCTGTGAAGGGGACGGGAAAGGGGAATTCGCCGAAGTGTGGAGGGAAACCCGCTTTTCTCCATGCTGGGTCTGCGTTGAACAAATGCAGGACTGTCATCTGCACAATGACCAATTGTCAGATGGAGAGCTATCTCACGGTGTGTCAATGTGAGTTTTGATGGTGATGACTGTCAATCTTCGTTGTCCGCGTGTATTGGGAGGGAGGAACCGGTATGTCGAAACAGTAGGCAGCGGCAGGTCTTATTCCTTGTCGGTGCCTTTTTTGTAAAATAAAATGCAAGATTTTTCCTTATAGAGAGAATAGTGAAAAACCATACGATACGAGATAAATACCAATATTGGATATGAGAAAAAGGGAGAGAAGCCGCATGGGGTTGATCGTGCAGAAATATGGAGGCACCTCTGTAGGTACCATTGAGCGAATTTTACGAGTTGCGGATCGAATTGTCAGCTACAAAGAGGAAGGGCATGATGTGGTAGTCGTTGTTTCTGCAATGGGCAAATCTACTGACGTGTTGGTAGATATGGCCAAGCAGATTAGCGCATACCCATCCGAGCGTGAAATGGATATGCTGCTGACCACGGGGGAGCAGGTATCGATCGCGCTTTTGTCGATGGCCTTGCATACAAAAGGCTACGACGCCATTTCTCTTACGGGCTGGCAGGCTGGAATCACCACGGAGGCGATTCACGGAAGAGCACGGATCAAGCAGATTGATCCAGAGCGGATTCAATCCGAGCTCGGCCGTGGTCGTGTGGTGATCGTGGCAGGATTCCAAGGGATCAGTGACGAAGGTGAAATTACGACGCTCGGCCGCGGTGGATCGGATACATCTGCGGTTACACTCGCAGCGAGCTTGAACGCTGAGAAATGCGAAATCTTTACAGACGTGTCCGGGGTGTATACAGCTGATCCGCGAGTGGTTCCAGCTGCGAGCAAGCTGGATACGATCTCGTATGATGAGATGCTGGAGTTGGCGAACCTCGGTGCAGGGGTTCTTCATCCAAGGTCAGTAGAGGCTGCGAAAAAATACAAGGTAAGGCTGGTCGTCCGCTCCAGCTTTACTGCCGAAGATGGTACGTACGTTGAGGAGGTTGCCAACATGGAAACAGGAAGAGTAGTAAGTGGAGTTGCACACGATGAAGATGTAGCCAAAATCACGGTTGTCGGCATGCCTGCCAAGGTCGGGACGCTCTCCCGTCTGTTCAATACGCTGGCGGACAATCAGGTGAACGTCGATATCATTATCCAAAGCTCTTATGATGCGTCTGTTACGAATATTTCTTTTACAATTGCAGCGGATGACCTGAAAAAAGCACTGGATACGCTGGACAGAAACAAAAACGAGCTTGGCTTTGAAAAAGTCGATTTCGAGGAAGGCTTGACTAAGGTATCGATTGTTGGCTCAGGCATGATCAATAATCCAGGGGTAGCTGCCGAAATGTTCCGTGTCCTGGCAGAAAAAGAAATTTCTATTAAAATGGTATCTACGTCTGATATCAAGGTTTCTTGCGTCATTCCAGCAGCCTTGACGGAGCTGGCTGTTCGCAGTCTTCATTCGGCATATGGTCTGGATGTCGAGGAAACTGCGGTCGTGCACGGAGTATAAAACATGGATGCTCCCTCTCCCTTTGTTATAGGTAGAGGGGGCATTTTCTTCATGACGCCACTTGTACAGATATACGTATGTCAGAGGAGCTTTCCATTTCGATTTTGCTGAACGCTTCTCTTTCTTTCCATTGCTCAATCATACCAGCAATGATCCCAGCCTCAAAAGAAAGACTGCATCCTAGTCTTTCGATAGACTGGTAGCTAAAAATGGAATGAGTAAGCGAATAGACAATAGTTTGCCCGGACTCCTCCACGACGTCGAGCTGGCCTAATCCGAGCCGAATAAAAGGCATAATCGGGCCTGTTGCAGATTGAATGGGGATTTGGCGGCCCATATTTTTTCCAATCCAATAGAGAATATGGTTTTCACTATCGCCTAGCAGGGTGCTAGTCAGCGTTTCGCGTAGAAGATGATAGCCAAGATAGGGCATATTCATTCGTTCCGCATAGGGAATGGTCTCTGGCGGCAACAGTGCTGCAAGCTGATCCTTCTCTTTCATATGTGCTTCCCTCCTGTCTGTACTAGATTATGAGGAGGGACTCGCATTCATGACATCTTAATAGAAAAAATAGCTGGACTAAACAAAGTTATTCTATCAATGTATTTAGTACATTGATTGTCTTGACGCTATGTGTCGACAAGAGTACAATTGGATTTGGTCAAAGTTTTGCCCAACTTTTTCTCGAATTTTGACACATTCCGACAAATTCATGTGATCTAGCGAACGCAGTCTTTTTGTGAACAGCGTCAAGACGCTCTTCATAAAATGATCGTGGCGGTTTTGCTATGTCTAATGGGTGAGGCAATGGGTTAGGATATTGGGGAAAGGTCTATCAAAACGGCCGAAAACCGTTTTGGACTGCTTGCGGTGACGCTTGACGTTTTTCACAGAATTGAGAGTTACATACATTGAAAGGGGGACCATTGTATGGCGAAAGGCCATAGCTTTCTCAGTCACAAGCTACACTCACTTCTTGGTTTGTTTCCGATCGGGCTCTTCCTCGTGTTCCACTTGACAGCCAACTATCAAGCGACTCGTGGGCCTGAAGCTTTCAACCAGGCCGTAGGCTTCATTGAAAGCCTTCCATTTCTGTTAGTACTTGAATTTGCCTTGATCTACCTCCCGATCCTGTTTCACGCTGTTTACGGTCTCTACATCGCGTTCCAAGCGAAGCATAACGTAGGGAACTTCGGTTACTTCCGAAATCAAATGTTCTTGTGGCAACGCGTTACAGGAGTCATTACCCTCATTTTTATTGTTTGGCACGTTTGGGAAACTCGTATCCAAAAAGCACTGGGTGCACACGTGGATTATGACATGATGGCAAACATTTTGAGCAGTCCTGCAATGATCGTATTCTACACAATCGGGATTATTAGCACGACTTTCCACTTCTCCAACGGACTGTGGTCGTTCCTGGTTCACTGGGGAATTACAGTTGGGCCGCGTTCCCAACGCATTGCAACATTCCTGACTTTGGGCGTATTCGTAATTGTAACCTTCATCGGCTTGCGTGCGATGTCGGCTTTCATTTTGTAGGGATAGGGGGACTAAACTCATGGCAAAAGGTAAACTGATCATTGTCGGTGGAGGTTTGGCCGGCTTGATGGCTACCATCAAAGCAGCAGAAAAAGGCGTTCCTGTTCAGCTGTTCTCCCTGGTTCCGGTAAAACGTTCCCACTCTGTCTGTGCGCAGGGCGGTATTAACGGTGCGGTAAATACCAAAGGGGAAGGCGACTCCACATGGGAGCACTTCGACGATACAGTATATGGCGGAGACTTCTTGGCAAACCAACCGCCAGTTAAAGCAATGTGCGATGCAGCACCTGGCATTATCTATATGTTGGACCGTATGGGTGTTATGTTTAACCGTACGCCAGAAGGTTTGTTGGACTTCCGTCGTTTCGGAGGAACCAAACATCACCGTACCGCTTTTGCGGGTGCGACAACTGGACAACAGCTCTTGTACGCATTGGACGAACAAGTACGCCGTTATGAAGCTGAAGGTCTGGTAACCAAGTACGAATATTGGGATTTCCTCGGAGCCGTTTTGGACGATACAGGAACCTGTCGCGGGATTACTGCGCAAAACATGCGTTCCGGTGAAATTCAATCCTTCCGTGCGGATGCCGTTATTTTGGCAACAGGCGGACCTGGTATCATCTTCGGTAAATCGACGAACTCGATTATCAATACAGGTACAGCAGCGTCTGCGGCGTATCAACAAGGGGTTATTTACTCCAATGGTGAGATGATCCAAATTCACCCAACTGCAATCCCTGGAGACGACAAGCTGCGTCTGATGTCCGAGTCTGCTCGTGGTGAGGGTGGCCGTGTATGGACGTACAGAGACGGTAAGCCTTGGTACTTCCTGGAAGATAAATACCCTGCATACGGAAACCTGGTTCCGCGTGACATCGCGACTCGCGAAATCTTCTCCGTTTGCGTAGATATGAAGCTGGGTATCAACGGCGAAAACATGGTATACCTCGACCTGTCCCACAAAGATCCAAAAGAACTGGATGTAAAATTGGGCGGTATTATCGAGATTTACGAAAAATTCGTTGGGGATGACCCACGTAAAGTTCCAATGAAGATTTTCCCTGCGGTTCACTACTCCATGGGCGGTATGTGGGTAGACTACAATCAAATGACCAATATCCCTGGTTTGTTTGCAGCAGGTGAGTGCGATTACTCTCAGCACGGTGCAAACCGTTTGGGTGCGAACTCCCTCCTGTCCGCTATCTATGGCGGTATGGTAGCAGGTCCAAAAGCAATCGAGTACATCAAAGGCTTGAACAAATCCTCTGATGATCTGTCTTCCACGCTCTTCGACGGTTTTGCTAGCCAAGAGCAAGCGAAATACGACAGCATCCTGAAAATGGACGGAACAGAAAATGCTTACCTGATCCACAAGGAACTGGGTGAGTGGATGACTGACAACGTAACGGTAGTACGTTACAACGACCGTCTGCAAAAAACGGATGATAAGATCGTTGAACTGATGGAACGCTACAAGAAAATCAACATCAACGATACGAATAAATGGAGCAACTCCGGTGCGGCGTTTACCCGTCATCTGTGGAACATGCTCGCACTGTCCCGTGCGATCACGATCGGTGCGCTCAAGCGCGACGAGAGCCGCGGTGCTCACTACAAGCCTGATTTCCCAGAGCGTGATGACGAGAACTTCATGAAGACGACAATGGCGAAGTACAATGCTGAAACGACTGCGCCTGAAATCTACTATGAAGACATCGACGTATCCCTGATCGCACCACGTAAGCGTGACTATACGTCTGACAAGAAATAAGAGAGGAGGAAACTGATCATGGCAGAAAAATTGATTCATTTGATTATCACTCGTCAAGATAGCCCTGACAGCACTCCGTACAAGGAAGAGTTCAAGATTCCTTACCGTCCTGGTATGAACGTGATCAGTGCTTTGATGGAGATTCAACGTAATCCACTCAACGCACAAGGTCAAAAAACGTCTCCAGTAAACTGGGAATCGAACTGCTTGGAAGAAGTATGCGGTGCGTGCTCGATGGTTATTAACGGAAGACCGCGCCAAGCTTGCTCGGCACTGGTAGATAAGCTGGAACAGCCGATTCGTCTTGAGCCAATGAGCACCTTCCCTGTACAACGTGACTTGTCGATTGACCGCAGCCGCATGTTCGATGCGCTGAAACGCGTAAAAGCGTGGGTTCCAATCGATGGTACGCATGATCTGGGACCAGGTCCTCGCATGCCGGAAGTTGAGCGTCAATGGGCGTACGAGCTTTCGAAGTGCATGACGTGCGGTGTTTGCTTGGAAGCTTGCCCGAACGTGAATGCGAAGGCTGAGTTCATCGGTCCGTTCGCGATTTCGCAGGTTCGTTTGTTCAACCAGCATCCAACGGGTATGATGAACAAGCATGAGCGTCTGGAAGCCCTGATGGAAGATGGCGGTATCGGTGATTGCGGTAACTCGCAAAACTGCGTACAAGCATGTCCAAAAGGTATTCCGCTCACAACTTCGATCGCTCACATGAACAAAGAAACAACCAAACATGCAGTGAAGAAGTTCTTCTTCTCTTAATTGTTTGCAATAGAAAAGGCGTGCACCGGTGATCCGGAATGCACGCCTTTTTTTAGTTTAGGAAAGTTTGTTTAAGTGCTTACTGTATATGTCGCTGTAGTGGAGAGAAGAATATTTCCAGGCTAGGCTCCAGGCTCCGTCCTGCTGGGGGATAAGAATGTCCGCTCCGAAGGGATTTGCGGGGAAACGCAAAAGTGGTAGCCGCTTCGTAGCACGGGCACGTTGCGTTTCTTTTGCCCGCAAATCCCTTCTCCGCTCGGTAGGACTCCACAAGTCGCTACGCCTGGAAATATTCTTCTCTGTCGTAACAGATGAGGTATTTCATTCTTTGAAGGATTTAAAAAAGCGGATCACATGGAAAGATCGTAGAGGAAACAGGAGAAATAAGCGAAGATCTTAGGGACACCGACCGAGACGCAATGCAAAAAGCGAAACACGCTCTTAAGCGTCCACCTCTGAAA